>JAKFUX010000059.1:0-3135 GCA_021732465.1 Sphingomonas sp. | reverse complement strand
CTTCTGCTCGCGCGGACGGATCACCACGGTTTCCATCTTCGCGCCGTCGCGCATCGGCACCATCAGCTTTTCAAAAGTGAAGGGCGCTTCGGCGGGGGCAACCGCCGGGGCGGGCGCGCTCTGCGGGCGGGCCTGAAGAGCGACCGGGGCCAGCGCCGCCAGCGTTAACCCCGTTACCCAAATCGTTCCGCGCATGTGCCATTCCCCTAACCGGTTTGGCCGATGCTATCGGTCCGTCAGGACTGGCGCAACGCCGTCAATCGATCCGGTGCTCGCCCTTTACCCAGCGCACGGTGCCGCTGCTTGAACGCATCACGACGCTGTCGGTGGTCATCTTGCCCTTCATGCGCTTTACGCCTGCAAGCAGCGATCCATCGGTCACGCCGGTTGCGGCAAAGATGCAATCGCCCTTGGCCAGTTCCTTCAGGTCATACTGCTTGTCGAGATCCTTGATGCCCCATTTGGCGGCGCGGGCGCGCTCATCATCGTTGCGGAACACCAGCCGCCCTTTGAACTGCCCGCCAACGCAGCGCAAAGCCGCTGCCGCCAGCACACCTTCTGGCGCGCCGCCCTGGCCGATATAGATATCGATCTGGGTGTCGGGGTTGGTTGTCGCAATCACGCCTGCGACGTCGCCGTCCGGGATCAGCATGATGCCGCAGCCGATTTTGCGCAGCTCAGCGATCAGCTTTTCGTGGCGGGGGCGATCGAGCACACAGGCGACGATATCGCGCGGCTTGACGCCCTTGGCCTTGGCAATTGCCTTCACATTTTCAGTCGGGGTCTTGTCGAGGTCGATGATATCCTTGGGGTAGCCGGGGCCGACCGCGATTTTGTCCATATACACGTCAGGCGCGTTGAGCAGGCAGCCTTCCTCCGCAATCGCCAGCACGGCGAGCGAATTGGGGCCAGCCTTGGCGGTGATCGTCGTGCCCTCCAGCGGATCGAGCGCGATATCGATCTTGGGGCCCTTGCCGATCGCCGAGCCGACCTTTTCACCGATATAGAGCATGGGCGCTTCATCACGCTCGCCCTCACCAATCACCACGGTGCCGTCCATGTACAGCTCGTTCAGCGCCGCGCGCATTGCCTCGACCGCGGCGGCATCCGCGGCCTTCTCATCGCCGCGCCCGACCAGCTTGGCAGCGGCCACCGCGGCGGCTTCGGTAACGCGCACCATTTCGAGCACGAGAACGCGGTCCAGGACCTTGCTGGCTTTGGGCATTGTCGGGCTTCCTTTGAATTGCTTGGGATGTCGGGTAGGCCGCCGGGGCTGTGTTGTCGAGGCGGGATCAGTCGCGCAGCAACTCGTTGATGCTCGTCTTCGACCGGGTCTGTGCATCAACCTGCTTGACGATCACGGCGCAATACAGCGCTGGCTTGCCGTCGCCGCCGCCGATGCTACCCGGCACCACGACCGCATAGGGTGGCACCACGCCGCGATGGACTTCGCCGGTGGCGCGATCGATGATCTTGGTGGATGCGCCCAGATAGACACCCATGGAGAGCACAGCGCCCTCACCCACGCGCACACCCTCTGCGACTTCAGCGCGCGCGCCGATGAACGCGCCATCGCCGATGATCACCGGATCGGCCTGAAGTGGTTCAAGCACCCCGCCAATGCCGGCCCCGCCCGACAAGTGAACGTTCTTGCCGATCTGCGCGCAACTGCCGACGGTGGCCCAGGTATCGACCATCGTCCCCTCGCCCACATGCGCGCCGATATTGACGAAGCTGGGCATCAGCACCGCGCCCTTGCCAATGAACGCGCCGCGCCGCACCACGCTGCCGGGCACCACGCGGAAACCGCCGCTGCGGAAATCATCTTCCGTCCAGCGATCGAATTTCAGCGGCACCTTGTCCCACCACGTACCCAGACTCGGGCCGTTGCCGGTAAAGTCAGAATCGGCTTTGACGAGCGCATTGTCGTTCAATCGGAACGACAGCAGCACAGCTTTTTTCAGCCATTGGTTAACGCGCCACCCCGTGCCGTCTGGTTCTGCAACGCGCGCCTGACCGGTATCGAGCAACGTCAGCGCGGCATCGACAGCATCGCGGACCGCACCCTTGGTTGCGCTGTTGATCGTGTCGCGCGCTTCCCATGCGCCCTCAATCAAGCCCTGCAATTCCTCGCTCATGCGTCCTCCAATATCTCGTGTAGCCAGCCGGTAATGTCGGTGATCGTAAAGTCGATAAAGCCGCGATCCTGATCGGCATGTTGTTCAGAACCATTGTCGATCCACACCGTCGTCATGCCAATCGCCTTGGCCGGGCGCAGATTGCGGGCCATGTCTTCAAAGAAAATGCTGGCGTGCGGATCAATGTCATACGCCGCACAAAGCCCGGCATAAACAGCGGGTTCGGGCTTGGGCACATAGCTGGTAGCGTGGATATCGTGGATCGCTTCAAAGCTTTCCGACAGGCCAATCCGGTCAAGCACCTTGCGCGCATAGGGGGCATCACCGTTGGTGAAGATCAGCTTGCGCCCCGGCAGGCGCGCAATCGCGGCGACCAGCGGCGCGTTATGTTCGAGCACATCCATCTCAACATCATGGACATAATCCAGATAGTCGTGCGGATCGGTATCGTGATCATCCATCAGCCCGGCCAGCGTGGTGCCGCGCGCGTGGAAATAGGCCTTTTGCTTGGCGCGCGCCGCCACCGGATCGAGCCCGAAGCGGTCGGCTATATAATCGGTAATGCGCTGATCGACTTGGGAAAAAAGGTTAATATTCGCCGGATATAGCGTGTTATCCAGATCGAAAATCCAGTTGCGGATGTGGCCGAGACGCGCGAGCATAGCACGGCTCTCTACGCACCAGCGGTGGAGGGGGCAAGGCAGCGACGACAATTGGGTATCAGGTGAGTATCAGGCGAATATCGGGCCGTATAAACAGGCCAGGGCGGCCGACTTTGGGAAATGGGGAAACGCGATGCGAATGATATCGTCCAGGCGCCTGCTCCAGTCAGCAATGCTGATCACTTTCGTGGCGACGGGCGCTTGCTCATCGGGAAGCGGCGGCGGCGTTATTACACCCATCCCCCCCGCACCGACACCGACACCGACACCGACACCGACGCCCACTCCAACTCCTACACCCACCCCAACGCCTATACCCACTCCAACTCCTACAC
>JAKFUX010000060.1:0-4352 GCA_021732465.1 Sphingomonas sp. | reverse complement strand
TGACAGCCCCCACCCCAACCCCTCCCCTGAAGGGGAGGGGCTTTAGTTGTAAGAACATAAGACCAAACACCGGAGAGTAAGATGGCCAAGGCGAAGACCACACCAGCTCCAACCACCGGCGGCAGGCTGGCAGGCAAGATCGCCGTGGTAACGGGTGCCGCGGGCAATCTGGGCGGGCATATCGTTCGGCATTACCTGGCCGAAGGCGCTACCGTGGTGATGACGGGGCGAACGCCTGCGCGCACCGATGCGGCAGCAGAGGCGATCCGCGGGGAAATGGGCGTTGATGCCGATCGGCTGGGCACCGTGGCGCTTGACGGCGGCGATCCGCAATCGGTGCGGGACGCCGTGGCCGATGTAGTGAAGCGTTTTGGCCGGATTGATATTCTGGTCAACAATGCGGGTTCTGCCGGCCCCAAACAGCCGCTGGAGCAATTGCCGTTGAGCGATGCCGAATTGGCGGTGCTGCGAAAAGCGGGATCGACTGATAGCGAAACCGTGGGCGCGGCGATCCGCAACATCTTTGGTGTCGCGTGGAATGTGTCGCGTGCGGCGGCAACGGCGATGGGGGAGGGTGGCTCCATCATCAACGTCTCGACGATTTTCTCGCGCACGCCCTATTATGCCCGCACCGCTTATGTGGTTCCCAAGGCCGCGATGAATGCGTTTTCCCGCGAATTGTCGCTGGAATTGGGGCCGCGCGGGATTCGCGTGAACCTGGTGTTCCCCGGTCCGATTGAGAGCGAGCGCATTCGCAGCGTGTTTGCGACGATGGATACAATGCGCGGTGACGATGCGGGCACGACCGCCAACCAGTTTTTCGACATGATGTCGCTGGAACGCGCCACCGGCGGCAAAAAAAAGGCCAAGACGTTTCCGACGCCAACGGACATCGCGACGACCTGCGTGTTCCTGGGCAGCGACGATTCCGCCGCTTATAACGGCCATGATTTTGAAGTGACGCACGGGATGACGGTGCGCAAGGAAGCACGCTCCACCTATTTGTCGCGGCCGACAATGCGGTCAATGGACGGGGCGGGGCTGGCGGTGCTGATCGCGGCGGGCGATGGCTGGCAGGAAGCGCTGGAGATCGCCAACATCCAAATCGCGTGCGGCGCGCGCGTGCTGCTGGGGCTGACGCGGCAGGCAGACGTTGCGATCGCCCAGGCCCGCGCCAAGGCGGAAGGCGCTGACGATCGACTGACGATCATCCGCTTCAACCGTGGCGAACCTGCCGCGATGCAGGCTGCACTCGACGCCTATACCGAGGAGAATACCGCGATTACCGGCGCTATCTTCATGCCGGTGTTGGGCGCTGGCGAACTGGTCGGTGATCTTGTCGACGCAACCGATGAGGACGTCGCCAGCTTCATGGATGTCGAGTTGGCGGGCAGCATTGCGCTGGCCCGCACGCTCAGCCGGTACTGGAAGCGCAACGACAATCTGCTGCAGGAACCGCGCTTTGTTTTCCTGACCAACCCGAGCGACGGCAAGGGCGACGTATACGCAAATATGCTGCGCGCGGCTGTGGAGCAGCTGGTGCGCATCTGGCGCGATGAATCCGAAATTGACGTGACACATGGCCGCCGTCGACAGGCGGAATGGGGCAATCAGATCGTCCGCTTCGGCAATGCCGAGGCCGAGAATACCCGCTTCACCGCAGGCCATGCCGCGCGCGTGCTGCTGAAGGAAAGCAAGATCCGCGAAGTGACGCTGTACGTTCCGCAAAGCATTGGCGAGGCGACGGGCGCGCGCAAGGCGATGCCGGGGTTCAGCGAGAACATCACCGGGCTGCATTTGGGCAAGGTGGCGCTGATCACCGGCGGGTCGGCGGGCATTGGCGGGCAGGTGGCACGGCTGCTGGCGCTGGCGGGCGCGCGGGTGATGATCGTCGCGCGCCGCGAAAGCGAGCTGGCAGTGGCCCGGGCGCGGATTGTGAGCGAGTTGGAAGATATTGGTTTTGCCGGGGTCGAACGCCGGGTGCAGACGCTCGCCAATGTCGACGTCAGCGATTTTGACTCGTTGAAGGGGGCGGTCGATGCCACGCTGAAGGCGTTTGGGCGGATCGATTATCTGATCAACAATGCCGGCGTCGCCGGCGCTGAAGACATGGTGGTCGACATGAGCGTCGACGCCTGGAACTATACGCTCGATGCCAATCTGATCTCCAATTATTTCCTGATGCACCATGTTGTGCCGATGATGAAGAAACAGGGATCGGGCTATATCCTGAACGTTTCATCCTATTTCGGCGGTGAGAAGTATCTCGCGGTCGCCTATCCCAATCGCGCCGATTATGCGGTGTCGAAATCGGGGCAGCGTGCGATGGTTGAATCGATGGCCCGCTATCTGGGGCCAGAGGTTCAGTTTAACGCAATCGCACCCGGCCCGGTTGATGGCGATCGGCTGGCGGGCACGGGGGGCAAGCCTGGCCTGTTCGAGCGGCGCGGCAAGCTGATCCTGGAAAACAAGCGGCTGAATGCGATCCATGCGGCGGCTGTAAAGGCGCTGCGGCGCGGCGTGCGGGTGGAGGCGCTGCTGAAGCGGCTGGCCCGCAATGATACCGTCCGGATGTCTCATGATACCAACAATCCGCGCGAAATCCGTGACTTGGCGCTTGCATGCGCGCGGGAGGGCGACGGGGTGTGTACGTGGGATCAGTATCTGCTGACCCAGCCGATTGCCGCCGCGCTCGTCTCGCGGTTGCGGCAGGCAGGCTATTTTCTGGATGCGCCCGAATGGGCTGACCGGCCTGACACGCCAGAGGCGAATAGCGACTGGCTCATGCGGATTCCGCCCGACGATGTCCCGTTTCTGCCCGCTGAGAAGATCGCGATTGAGGCAAAGAAGGTTGGCGGCGGCGTGCTGTCGAAACTCCACCTGGGCAAGATGCCGACCGAAACCGATGTCGCGCAGGCGACGGTGTTTTTCCTGGCTGACCGGGCTGTCAGCGGCGAAACGTTCATGCCGTCAGGCGGCCTTAGCGTTGAGCGGTCTACCACTGAGCGCGAATTGTTTGGCAGCCCGAAGCAGGAACGGCTCGATCAGATGCGCGGCAAGACGGTGTGGATCATCGGCGAACATCTGGTTGATTACATTGCCGAAACGGTCCGCCAGTTTGTAAGCGAATGCCATGTCGCGCGTGTCGTGCTGGTCACGCGCACGGCAGAGGGCTTGGCAGCGCTGAATAGCGCGATCGGCGATTTGCCGTCCGGCTGCCTGGAATCGATCGTGTGCGATGGATCGGTGGAGGCCGCGATGGATGAGGCGCTGGTGAAATGGGGCCGCCCGATGACGATCCTGTCGACACCGTTTGAGGCGCTGCCTCAGCGGCTGTTTGCGCTTGATGCGCCGCTGAGCCCTGAGGAGTTTCGCGACCTGGTGGCCAACAATCTGACCAATCACTTCCGCGTGTCGCGCAAGGCATCGCTCTATGATGATTGTCAGCTTGTGCTCGCTTCGCCTGACGTGGCGATGGGCGATAAGAGCCCAGCCTTTGCACTGGCGAATTTCATCAAGACCACGTTGCACGCGTTCACCGCCACACTGGCTGTGGAGAATGAGCGGCTGGTACACGATGTGCCTGTCAACCAGATCAACCTGACGCGCCGTGTACAATCCGAAGAGCCGCGCGATCTGGACGAGCATCTGGAAGAAGTGAAGCGTTTTGCCCGTGCGGTGCTGTTGGTCGGCGCGCCGTTGCCCGATGCGGAGGATTCGCGCTACCGCTCGCGCATCTATCGCGGCATGGCGATGACCGTATGAAGGACGTTGGGTGAGCGAGTATCTGGCCTTCGAAAAGGGGATCGAAGCGCTCGATCAAAGTGCTGCCGAATTGCGGCGGGCGGGGGAGCGGCTTGATGAGGCGGCGCAGCTGGAGGAACGCTCGCAGCGGCAACTCGCGTTCCTGTATAGCAAACTGACCCCGTGGCAGCGCGCGATGGTGGCGCGCCATCCGGCGCGGCCGCATTTCAATCACTATGTCACCGGGCTTTTCGATGATTTCATGCCGCTGGGCGGCGATCGTGCCTTTGCCGATGATCAGGCCGTGCTGGGCGGGCTTGCCCGGTTTCAGGACAAGCGCGTGGTGGTGATGGGGCATGTGAAGGGCGATGATACCGCGTCGCGGCTTCGCCATAACTTCGGCATGGCCAAGCCAGAGGGCTATCGCAAGGCGATCAGGCTGATGGATTTGGCGGACCGGTTTGGCCTGCCGGTGATTACGCTGGTCGACACCCCTGGCGCTTTTCCGGGGATGGATGCAGAAGAACGCGGCCAGGCAGAGGCAATTGCGCGCAGCACCGAACGGTGCCTGTCGCTGGGCGTGCCAATGATCGCGCTGATCGCGGGCG
>JAKFUX010000049.1:0-4577 GCA_021732465.1 Sphingomonas sp. | reverse complement strand
CCCGCCTGCCGCTCCACTTGCCGCCCCGCCGATCGTCGCGGCTGCGCCGCCGATGCCCGCCAAAACCGAGGCGACGCCGCCAGTAACCGTTGCCGCGCTGTCGCTGCCAAGGCCGGTTAGCGGTCCGCTGATCGATCAGCCGGGTATTGCCGCCCCCGTTCAGCCCAGCCTGACCCGGCCTGCGCCGGAGGCGGTGCGCGGGGATAGTATTGTTAACGACCCTGTCGTGACAGCAACCGCCAGCAACACCCCGGCACCAGCGGTTATTGCGCCACAACCGGCAGCACCCGCGCCGGAGCCTGTTCCAGCGCTTGTTTCAGCGCCCGCACCGGCGAAGGCGCAGCTGAAGCCTGTCGCGAGCGAGGAATCGATCCTTGCCCGCATCATTGCGACCATCGGTGTGCCCGAAACCGAATTGGCAGCGGCACCCGCCGCTGCGGCGCTCGCCGGGGGTGCAGCGGCAACGATCGATCCCAACAAGCCGCCTTTGCTCGACAAGAAGGCGCTGGAGAAAAAGGCGCTGGCGGATAAGGCCGCTGCCCAAAAGAAGCTGGCCGATAAGAAACTTGCCGATGAAAAAGCGGCCAAGCTGAAGGCTGATAAGGCCGATCCATCGCGCATCTGGGTGCAGGTGGCGGGTGGTTCCAGCGTGCGTGATCTGCCAAAGGAATGGGCGCGGCTGCGCGACAAGGCGCCGGTGCCTTTCAAGGCCCGCAGCGCCTTTACCACGCCGCTACGCTTTACAAACCGGCTGCTCGCCGGGCCGTTCAAGACCGATGATGATGCGCAGTCCTTCGTCAACCAGATCGCAAAATCGGGGCTGACCGGTTTTGTGTTCACCAGTGAGGCTGGGCAAAAAATCACCAAGTTACCGGCCAAGTGAGCGTCCATGCGCCCTGGGCATCAGACCCAGCGCGCAGCAAAGGTCGCCTTCACGAAGAACAAAACGCGACCGCGCCCGTGATCGTCCGGGGCCCGCGTGACGCGTTCCAGCGCGACCGCGACCGGATTATCCATTCGATCAGCTTTCGGCGGCTGCGCCACAAGACGCAGGTGTTCATGGCCCCGGACGGCGACCATTTCCGCGTCCGGCTGACGCATAGTCTGGAGGTTGCGCAGATCGGCCGGACGATTGCGCGCGCGCTGGGGCTGAACGAGGATCTGACCGAGGCATTGTGCCTGGCGCATGATATTGGCCACCCGCCCTTTGGCCATGCCGGGGAAGCGGCGCTGACAACCGCAATGGCCGGGCAGGGCGGGTTTGACCATAATGGCCATACGCTGCGCGCGCTGATGGAGATTGAAGCGCCGTATCCACGCTGGCGTGGGCTGAATTTGACCTGGGAAATGCTGGAGGGGCTGGCCAAGCATAATGGGCCAATTGCCAATCCCGGCTGGGCGCTGGCGCAGGCCGATGCGGCGTTTCCGCTTGATCTGGCGCAATGGTCATCGCTTGAGGCGCAGGTGGCGGCGATTGCCGACGATATCGCCTATGACAATCACGATATTGATGATGGGCTGCGCGCCGGATTGCTGACGCTGGATCAGGTGCTTGACGTGCCAATGGTCGCCCGCATCTGGGCGCAGGTGCGCGCGCGCTTTGGCGATGTGCCGCCTGAACGGCTGGTGGGCGAGTTGATCCGCACCCAGATTGGCGAGATGGTGACGGACCTGATTACCGAAACGCGGGCGCGGATAACGGCATCGGGCGTGGCATGTGCGGATGATGTCCGCGCGGCGGGGGAATGCCTGGTGGGATTTTCGCCCGCCATGCGCGATGATGAGCGGGCGTTGAAACGCTTTATGTATGCCAGCCTGTATCACCATCCCAGCCAGCGCGCAGCAGCGGGCATCGCAGAGGGAATTGTGGGTGGGTTGTTTGCTGCTTACCGCGCTGATCCGGCGTTGATGCCTGCTGACTGGGCCGCGCGCTTGCCCGAGGCAGAGCCGCAGCGCAGCCGCCATATTGCCGATTTCATCGCCGGCATGACGGATCGTTATGCGATCACCCGGTATCAACAGGCGGTGGGGCCAATCGATTTGCCGGAAGGGTTTTGAGGGCGCGTGCGTTGACGGTGCAGAAGGCGGGCAGCATGGTGCCCGGCACAGGATCGGAGACGGGTTTATGTCTGCCCCCAGCATCGCGCTGAATCGATTTGGTCTGGGCGCGCGGCCTGATGACATGCCGCCCGCCGCCGGGGTGGATGGCGCACGGCGCGCGCTGATCGCGCAATTCGACCGATTTGATCCGCGGCCAACCCAAATCGCAGCACTGCCGGGGCGCGGGGTGATTGCGGGACAGCTTGCCGATTATCTCGCCGGGCCGCGCCCGATGGGGAATCGGCAGGCAATGATGCAAATGCCCGCCGCCACCGTGCCGCCGGGCGCGGCCGAAAACCCGGACGAGCCAGACGTCATCAAGCGCGCCCGCGCTTTCCTGCGCACGCAGGGGCGCGAAAACTATGTCGCCTGTGTCGGCGCGCGTGCCAATGCCGCGTTGGTGTCGCCCGCGCCCTTCATTGAACGGATGGTGCATTTCTGGGCCAATCATTTTGCGGTGTCGGCGGACAAGCTGACGGTGATCGGGCTGGCCGGGTATCTGGAGCTGGAGGCGATCAGGCCGCATGTGCTGGGCCGGTTCAGCGATATGCTGAATGCGGTAGAGCGGCACCCGGCGATGCTGCTCTATCTGGATCAAGCGCAGTCGATTGGCCCGGCCAGTCCGATTGGGGCGCGTGTGGCGGCGCGGGGCGGGCGCAAGCTGGGCATCAATGAAAATCTGGCGCGCGAGATTATGGAACTGCACACGCTGGGTGTGCGCACCGGCTATGGCCAGGGCGATGTCACCGAATTTGCCCGGGCGATGACGGGGTGGACGGTTGCCGGCATCAATCGCGGGCCGATTGCGCGCTTTGCGGGAACGAACGGAACGCCGGGCGAATTTGTGTTCGCCAATGCCATCCACGAACCCGGCCCCCGGACGATCATGGGCAAACGATACCCGCAAGATGGCGAGGCGCAAGCGCAGGCGGTGCTGAACGATCTGGCGGTGCACCCCGCCACGGCCGCACATATCGCGACGAAACTGGCGCGGCATTTTGTAGGCGATACGCCGCCACCGGCGTTGGTGGCGCGGTTAAAGGCAGCGTTTCTGCAATCGGGTGGCGATCTGCCGACGCTGTACCGTGCGCTGATTGCCTCACCCGAACTATGGGGCGATGCGCCGACCAAGTTTCGCTCGCCTTGGGATTGGTCAATCGCGGCGCTGCGGGCAATGGGCGCGCGCGATGTGCCCGCGCAGCAGGTGACAGGACTGACCAACCAGCTTGGTCAGCCGACCTGGCGACCCGGATCACCCGCCGGATTTGATGATCTGAATGCAACATGGGCGGGGGCCGATGCCGTGGTGCGCCGGGTGGAAGCAGCAGAACGCTTTGGCGGCCGGGCGGGTGGTAATATCGACGCGCGCATGCTCGCCCCGCGGCTGTTTCCAGGCGCGCTGAGCAGCGCAACCCAGGCCGCAATCGCCAATGCCGACAGCCTCGGCCAGGCGCTGGCGCTGATGCTGGTTTCCCCCGAATTTTTGCGGAGATAATGTCATGATTGATCGCCGTTTGTTTATCGGTGCAGGGGCCGCGAGCGCGGTTGCCCTTGGCTTTGCGCCCCGGCTGGTGTTCGCCAAAGCGGCGACCGGCAAGCGTTTCGTGTTCATCATCCAACGCGGTGCCGCCGATGGGCTGGGCACGGTTGCGCCCGTGGGGGATCCGGCCTTTGCTGGCGCGCGCGGGGTGCTGGCGGCTGATTTTGCCGGGGTGCCCGCGCTCGATTCGATGTTTGCGCTGCACCCCAATCTGAAAAACGTCGGCGCGCTTTATGCCCAGAAACAGGCGTTGTTCGCCCATGCCATCGCCTCGCCATACCGGGACCGATCCCATTTTGACGGGCAGAATGTGTTGGAGACGGGCGGGGCGGGTGCTTATCAGGTGAAAGACGGCTGGCTGAACCGGTTGCTGGGGCAATTACCGGCGGAGAGCGCCAAGGCGATTGCGGTGGCGATTACCGTGCCGATGGCGCTGCGCGGTGCGTATGAAGTGTCATCCTATGCCCCGTCAGCCTTGCCACAGGCGAGTGAAGATCTGCTCCAGCGCGTGGCGATGCTGTATGATGGTGATCAGCAGCTTCACGCGCTGTGGAGCGACGCGATGAACACGCGGGCGCTCACCAGCACGATGGGGACGGACGGCGGCGCGAACGGCGCGCAGAATGGCGTGCGCAATGCCGCTGCCACCGGCACGCTGGCGGCCAAATTGCTCGCCCCGGCAGACGGCGCGCGGATCGCGATGATCGAGACGGGCGGGTGGGATACGCATGCCGCCCAGCGCGGGCGACTGGGGCTGCAACTGGGCGGGCTGGATGCGATGATTGCCGCGCTGAAGGACGAACTGGGGCCATTATGGGCGGATACGATGGTGCTGGTCGCGACTGAATTTGGCCGCACGGTCGCGGTGAACGGTACCGGTGGCACGGATCATGGCACGGCTTCGTCGGCAATGCTGCTGGGCGGCGGGGTGCGGGGC
>JAKFUX010000050.1:0-4770 GCA_021732465.1 Sphingomonas sp. | reverse complement strand
GGAGCTGCCCCCGGCAGCTCCTAATTATGCTGGGAGCATAATTACCCTGCCGGGAGCGATCACTCGCAAGCGGGAGGGGAGTAAGAAGTGAAAAATGAACGACGCCCTTACCCCCAAGTCCATCGTTGCCGCGCTTGATGCGCATATCATTGGCCAGACTGACGCGAAAAAGGCGGTCGCGGTGGCCATGCGCAATCGCTGGCGTCGCCAGCGGCTGGGCGCTGATCTGCGCGACGAGGTTAGCCCCAAGAACATCTTGATGATCGGGCCCACCGGCTGCGGCAAAACCGAGATTTCGCGCCGCCTGGCAAAGCTCGCCGATGCGCCATTCATCAAGGTGGAGGCGACCAAGTTTACCGAAGTTGGCTATGTCGGGCGCGATGTCGAACAAATTGCCCGCGATCTGGTGGAAGAAGCCGTTCGGCTGGAAAAGGAACGCCGGCGTATCGCTGTAAAGGACAAGGCGGAGGACGCCGCGATGACGCGCCTGCTTGATGCGCTAACCGGCAAGGGCGCAAGCGAGGCGACCCGCGAGGCTTTCCGCCAGCGATTCCGCGACGGGCATCTCAACACCACCGAGATCGAGATCGAGATTGAGGACGCACCCAAGGCGCCGTTCGAAGTGCCGGGGCAGATGGGCATGATCAATCTGAGCGAAATGATGAGCAAGGCGATGGGCGGCAATCAGCTGAAGCGCCGCAAACTCATCGTCCCCGCTGCCTGGGAAAAGCTCGTCGAGGAAGAGGCCGACAAACGGCTCGATCAAGAAGAGGTGAGCCGCACCGCGCTGGCCGATGCAGAAGCGAACGGGATCGTCTTCCTTGACGAGATCGACAAGATTGCCGTCAGCGATGTGCGCGGCGGCTCTGTCAGCCGTGAAGGTGTGCAGCGCGATCTGCTGCCGCTGATCGAGGGCACAACCGTGGCCACCAAATATGGCCCGATGAAAACCGACCATATCCTGTTCATCGCCAGCGGCGCATTCCATGTCGCCAAGCCCAGCGACCTGCTGCCCGAACTTCAGGGGCGGCTGCCGATCCGCGTAGAACTGAAAGCGCTGACCGAGGCCGATTTTGTCGCGATTTTGAGCGACACCAAGGCATCACTGCCCGCGCAGTACAAGGCGCTGATCGCGACCGAGGGCGTGACGATCAACTTTACCGAAGACGGCATCCGCGCCGTTGCCCGTATCGCTGCCGAAGTGAACGCCGAGATTGAGAATATCGGCGCGAGGCGGCTGCAGACGGTGATGGAAAAGCTTCTGGAATCAGTCAGCTATGAAGCCGAAGACCGGGTGGGTGAAACGCTGGTGATTGATGCAGCCTATGTCGAAAGCCAGCTGCAAGAAATTGCGCGGAACACCGATTTGAGCCGGTTCATCCTGTAACGGCCGGGCAGCTTTGTAAGTTGCCCGACGCCACCGTTCCGCCTGCCAGCGGACCGCTGGCGCGGTTATGCGACCGCCCGGTCCAGTGCCGCGATCATCATCTTGCCGCGCAGGGGCATACGGTAGCCCATTAAACGGCTTTGTTCATTTTCAAGCGCATGCGCTGCTGCTTCCAGCTCGCGCAGTTCTGCCCGCAATGCGTCGCACCGTGCGTCGATCTGGCGCAAGCGGCGGCTGCGTTGTGCTGCGGTCATGGTCCACCCTCCTTTGACATGATGTCGGCGTCGATGACCATCATCCCGCGCCAGCTGCGGGCTGGGTTGGGCGACGGTCATCATTGTGGTTACTGCATTCAGGGTAAATTTTTGTTTACCCTGAATGCAGGCCGTTTTGCGCGACAACGCGCCTTTCGCATCACCCACCATCGCGCCCGTTTCAGGCGACGGCCATCTGGTGAGCAAAGCCGGGTCTCACTGGTTCGGCACGATCAGGTATTTCTCACCGGTCGCCCGTTTATTGAAGCGCGCGATCATCTCGGGCTCCAGCACCTGCTGGAGCGTGATGCGCGCGGTGTAATGGCTCGCAAAAATATCCTTCAGGTGATCAACCACATATTGCCTAATCCGCGCCACCTCTTGCGCGCCAGCGCTCTGCAGATACGGCGTCAGCAACCAGCCGCCGACGTTCCAGGACATACCAAAGCCGCGCGTCAGCTCGGTCGGTGCGGTGTCCAGGCCGCCATAAATATAGACCTGCTTTTTCTGCGTCGAACCATAAACGCTGAATGCCGGATCACGCGCGACCGCAGCCGCTTCCATCGCCTGCAGAATCTGGCTGGCGAGCCGCCCGCCGCCAATCGCGTCAAACGCCAGGAATGCGCCGGTCGCGGTGATGGCCGCTGTCAGGTTAGCAACGAAATCGGGCGCAGTGGAATCAACCACATGCGTCGCGCCAATCGCGCGGAGCATGGCAGCCTGATCAGCATTTCGCACGATATTGACCAGTTCAATGCCCTCAGCCTGTGTCAGCTTGACGAGCATCTGCCCAAGGTTTGATGCAGCGGCCGTGTGAATGAGCGCCGTGAAGCCCTCGCGACGCATCGTGCCAATCATGCCAAGCGTGGTTAGCGGGTTAACGAAGCTGGACGCGCCTTCCTCCGCCGTCGTTCCGTCGGGCAGCAACATGCAATCGCGCGCCTTGGCGATTTTGAACTGTGCGTACATCTGGCCACCGGCAAGGCTGACCGTCTTGCCGAGCAGCGCCTGTGCCGCCGCAGACTCCCCCGCCGCGATAACGGTGCCGGCCCCCTCATTGCCGACCGGCATCGGCTTGCCCGAACGCGCAGCAACCATGCGCAACAGCCGTGGCGGGATGGGTGCCGATGTAACGTCGCCCTCGACCATGAGCTGCGACGTATCCGCGACGCCCAGCAACAGGCCAAGATCGGACGGGTTGATCGGCGTTGCCTCCACACGGATCAGGACATCACCGTCGCCCAATGCCGCCACGGGCACCGCGCGCAGGGAAAGTTCCAGCCTCCCGGCCTCCGTCACTGTCGAAAAGAGCTGCAACCCTGTGTGATCGTGCGTCGCCATCATCATCTCCTGCTGGTTTTCTTTCCAGCCCCATGGGCGATTTTGGACGCGGACTCTATAGCGGGATTGTATCGGGCTGATCTGATTGCGGATTCCCCGAACGCAATCGCGCCATTGGCAGCGCAGCCAGGCAGTTGGGGGCTCACCTTAGCGACCAGCAACCCCGCTTTGGGGAAGCGCGGGAGATTTGGCCTTAACAGCTTCGTCGCGGGCGGACCCGCCCAGCAATGCATGCCGAAGAATAGCCCCGGCGTGTAGTGCCCGCCGGAGCTATCTTTATGAGCGCACTTGGGAGTAGATTTCGTTTCGTAAATATGGTGAAACTGTGGTGAATGTTTTGCGTGGGGATTTGCGATGCCGAAAGCCGCCGAAGACGTAGCCGCCGAACTCAAAAAGTTCATGAAGAAGCGAAAGAACGCGGCGTTCACGATACCGTGGGCTAATTGGTACGAGTTGTGCGACCGGAAGCATTGGACCGATAGCGCCGCCGAAACCATCTATCAGGCCGGTATTGAAGCGGGGCTTGTGATTGGCTTCGGAAACGAAGTCGTGACCGTCATGAAGGACGAAGATGTTGCGCCATTGGAACCGTAAGTTCGATCGCGGTTGCTAAAAAGGAAATAGAAAATGGCGCAAAAAATGTTCGTCGCGAAGATCACGCCAGCGTCGGGAGGTTCTTCCATCGAAGTGACCGTTCCGGCAAACGATGGGTTTCAGGCAAAGAAAATTATCGAAGGCCAATACGGCCCGGTCAATACGTGGTGGGCGTCGCCGAAGCTAGTTAGCTAGGCGATGCCTTCGCGCCGATCTATCAAAGTGTCGGCAACTCGCCATCGGCTAGCCGCTTCGCAAACTGATCGCGATCAATGATCGTAACGCCTTGGCACTTGGCTTTTTCGAGTTTCGCCGGACCCGGATTATCGCCCACGCACAAGAACGCCAGCTTGCTCGTCACCGAACCAACGACCTTAGGCCATCCCGACTTCGCAGCTAAGCCTTCCACTTCGGCGCACTCAACCGCGCCGAAGCCGGTGAAGCATATTTGCTCGCCACGGTCCTTGGCCGGTTCGTTGGCGTAAACCCAATCCAATCCTTGCGCTTCCGAAAGCGCCGTTATTTCGTCTTCCGAAAACGAGCTTTATGATCTCAGGATGCGCGTAAGTTTCTCGCTTGGCATCGTTTCCCCCGTTCGAACGCTGGCAAACAATGTCGTCGGGCTTCGCGATCGTTAACGCGATACCTTGGGCGCTCTTGCTACCCATATGCTACCCTTGCGCCATTTCTGCCGGGGTAGCTGTCGCTAAGTCATTGAAATCTTGGTCGGGGCGACAGGATTCGAACCTGCGACCCCCACACCCCCAGTGTGATGCGCTACCAGGCTGCGCTACGCCCCGACCGAGGGGGCGGCATTATGCGTGTGTGCGCCGCGATGCAAGCGTTACCCGACGGGCGGGGCCGACGCTGCATCCGCGGGCGGGCTTGAGGGCTTGGGCGGCACGCTGAAAACCGCGCTTGCCCGCGCAATCAGGCGATCGCCCGCCGTCACCCTCGCCTCGCCAAAGGCCAGCGTGCGACCCACACGGACGGGCTGTGCGCGAATCTCCAGCCAGTCGCCAATCCGTGCGGTGCCGGTGAAGTCGCAAGTCAGGCTGACCGTTACGATACCGCCCACCCCCACGGCAGCCCCTGCCTCGCTCAGCACGCAGGCTAGCCCCATCGCATTGTCCGCCAGTGCCGCGATCAGCCCGCCATGCGCCATGCCGCGCGCATTGGTATGCGGCGTGGCGA
>JAKFUX010000066.1:0-5065 GCA_021732465.1 Sphingomonas sp. | reverse complement strand
GCCCCCGTCAACAAGCCACGCAAGGTACAGGGCAGCGCACCGTGAGCGATCCAATCATTGGCGCGTTCGATGCAAAAGAGGCCGGCGAGCGCAAATGGGTGATCCCGGCGATAACGGTACTGGCAGGGTCCTCGCTCACCCTGCTGCCAGTGATCTTCACTTTCCCGATCCTGCCGCCGTTCGGCCTCATCATGTTGTTCGGATGGCGGCTGAGCCGGCCTGATTCGCTGCCCGTTTGGGCACCATTGCTGCTGGGCCTGTTCGACGATTTGGTCAGCGGTCAGCCCTTTGGCAGTGCGATGCTATTGTGGACCGTCAGCTTCCTGGTTGTCGATCTGCTGGACCAGCGGCTGGTGTGGCATGATTTCTGGCAGGATTGGCTGCTGGCATCAGGCGGCATTGCGACGTGCCTGATTTTGGGCAGGCTGGTTGCGTCCCCGATCGGGGCGCATGTCGATACAGTGTTGTTGCTTCAGACGATTGTCTCAATCATGTTATATCCAGTTGTCATCAGGCTGATCGCCTGGCTTGACCGCAAACGGACCCCTGCATGAACCGACCGACCCGCATCGTTACCGAAGCGAACCAGTCCTACAGCTTTTCACGCCGCGCGATTGCGTTGGGCGGGTTGCAAGCTGGGGTCGGCGCGCTGCTGGCGGTTCGGATGGGCTGGTTGTCCATTGCCGAGAACGAACATTACCAGATGATGGCCGAAAGCAACCGCGTCAACATGACGCTGATGCCGCCGCGTCGGGGCTGGATTGTTGATCGCCACGGCGTGCCCATCGCCAATAACCGCACCGATTTCCGCGTCGACATTATCCCTGATCGGCTGCAGGACAAGGATCGCGTGCTTGGCCTGCTGCAAGAGATTCTGGGGCTGAAGCCCGAAGATATCGAACGGATTAAAATTGATCTGAAGCGCGCCGCCGGGTTTCAACCCGTGCAGGTTGCCGAAAATCTGGATTGGGAGCGGTTTGCGGCGATTGGCGTGCGACTGCCCGAATTGCCCGGTGTCGCACCGACGCGCGGTTTTTCACGCAATTATCCGGGCGGCGCGGCGGTTGCGCATTTAACCGGCTATGTCGGCGCCGCATCTGCCGAGCAATATCGCAAGGTGCGCGATCCATTATTGGTGACACCCGGATTTAAACTGGGCAAGGATGGCCTTGAAAAGTCACTGGAATCCGAACTGCGCGGCGTGCCCGGCGCAAAGCGGATCGAGGTAACGGCGCGCGGCAAGCTGGTGCGCGAACTCGCGACCCGCCCCGATACGCCCGGCCAGACCGGTCGCCTGACGATCGACGTGGGCTTGCAGGAATATGCCGCGCGTCGGCTGGGGACCAATTCGGGCTCTGCCGTGGTGATCGATTGCAAGACCGGCGAAATGCTCGCGATGGTTTCCATGCCGGCCTATGATCCGAACAGCTTTTCCGATGGCATCAGCCATCTCGAATGGGAAATGCTGTCAAACGACGATCATGTTCCCTTGATGAACAAGGTGCTGCAGGGCCTGTACCCGCCGGGTTCAACGGTAAAGCCAATGAATGCGCTGGCCCTGCTGGCGGCCGGGGTTAATCCGGCGGAGCGGATCGGCTGTTCGGGCGCAATGCGCGTCGGCAACGGCGTCTTCCACTGCCATAAACGGCAGGGCCACGGCGCGGTCGACATGAAAACCGCCGTGATGCAAAGCTGCGACATCTATTTTTACGAGATGGTCCGGCGGCTGGGCTATGACAAAATTGCCCCGGTCGCGCGGCTGACCGGGCTGGGCGAACGGTTTGACCTGCCCTTCCCATCGCAGCGTTATGGCACAATGCCCGATCCGGCCTGGAAAATGGCCAAATATAAAGAAGACTGGACGGTTGCCGATTCGCTGAACGCGTCGATTGGCCAAGGCTATGTGCTTGCAAACCCCCTCCAGCTGGCAGTGATGGCATCGCGCATCGCCTCTGGCCGCCAGTTAAAGCCAAGCATCCTCGCCAGCCAGGTCGAGCGCAATGCCCCCCCGCTTGGCATTGATCCTGCCCATCTCGCCCGGGTGCGCGATGCGATGTACGGCGTTGTCAACGAAGGCGGCACCGGCGGCGCCTCTCGCCTGCTCGTGCCCGGCATCAGCTTGGCGGCAAAAACCGGCACGGCCCAGGTGCGCCGCATCACTGGCGCCGAACGGGCATCAGGCGTGCTGAAAAATGGCCAATTGCCGTTCAAGCTACGCGATCACGCGCTGTTTGTGTGTTTTGCGCCTGCCGATAACCCGCGCTATGCCGCCGCCATCGTGCTGGAGCATAACGGCCATACCATCCGCAACCTTGATACGCCGCTGATCGGGCGCGACATCATGACGTACCTGTTCGATCGCGACCGGGCCATGGCATCGCTGGCGGAGGTCGAACCGACATGGGGCGGCGACATCAGGACGCGAATGGCGGCCACGGCAGAGGCATATCGCCTTGCATCGACCGGTAAAGCGCCCGCCGCGGCCGCCGCCGCCGCTGCAACCGAGCTGAACGCCAGCGCCCCTACCGAGGCAGCGGCCGTTGCCGCAGCGACCGCCGCGAGCAGCAAAACCGCTGCCATTGTCGGCAATACCAGCGGCGGCGGCGTTGCCGCTGAAGGATCGACGGAGTCGCCCGACCAATGAGCACGCGATATGAATTCGTCCCCGAACCGCTAGCCCAACTTCCCTGGAAGGTCATTTTTCTGGTGCTGGCGATTGGCGGGTTCGGGCTGATCATCCTGTTTTCGGCTGCCGGCGGATCGCTGCGGCCCTGGGCACTGCCGCAGGGCATTCGCTTGTTTGGCCTGCTCGCCCTGGCCGTATTGTTGTCGCGTGTGCGCGAAAATGTGTGGGGGTCCATCGCCCTGCCCGCTTACGGTGTGCTGGTTGTTCTGCTGCTGCTGGTCGAGCTGGTTGGCGCGGTGCGCGGCGGCGGACAGCGCTGGCTTGATACCGGCATCGGCATCCGCATCCAGCCATCCGAGCTGATGAAACCGTGCATCGTGCTGGCCGTAGCCAAATTTTATGATCTGCTGCCCCCCAATGAAACCCGGCGTTTCGGGGCAATCTGGCCTGCTGCCGCGCTGATCATGGTCCCGGCGCTGCTGGTGATGAAGCAGCCTGATCTGGGCACCGCGTTGATGATTGTCGGCGGCGGTGTGACGGTCATGTTCCTGGCGGGGGTGCCGCTACGGCTGTTCATTGGCGGTGCGCTGGCACTGGCCGCGGTAATCCCGCTTGCGGTGAATTTTCTGCTCCATGATTATCAGCGCAATCGCATTCTGGTATTCCTCAACCCTGAAAGCGATCCACTTGGGACCGGCTATCATATCAGCCAGTCCAAAATCGCGATCGGATCAGGGGGTATTTTTGGCAAGGGGTTCATGAACGGCACCCAAAGCCATCTCGATTACCTGCCAGAAGGGCATACCGATTTCATCTTTGCCACGATGGCGGAAGAATGGGGCCTGATTGGCGGCTTGCTGTTGATCGCCGCGTTCTTCCTGCTGATCAATTGGGGCCTCAGGGTGGCCATGCGCGCCCAGACGCGGTTCGCCCGGCTGACAGCGGCGGGATTGGCAACGACGATCTTCATTTACGTCGCGATTAACCTGCTGATGGTGATGGGCCTGGCCCCGGTCGTCGGCATCCCGCTGCCGCTGGTCAGCAATGGCGGATCGGCGCAGATGACGACGATGATTTGTCTGGGCATCCTGATGTCGATTGATCGTCAGAACCGCCAGGTCGTTCGCTGGTAACAAACCTGTGATAATCGGGTTTGCATTCGGCGAAAGCCGGTGCTAACCGCCCCCCTTCCGATCGCAAGCGCGCCCACCATGGCGCACCCCCCTTGCCCGGCATGGACGCATAGCTCAGTTGGTAGAGCAGCTGACTCTTAATCAGCGGGTCCTAGGTTCGAGCCCTAGTGCGTCCACCAAACTTCTCAATGACTTAGGTGCAAATATACACCCCTTCGAAGGGGCTGTCGAGGGCCACGTAATCGCCACGTAATCAACGTGTTTCGTAGGCTGGCGTAGTGGCTTGATTTTCGATGTGCGGGAGGAGGTTTCCTCCCTGGTCGAAGCCGCTGTGCGTCTTCTTCACACCCACCTCAGCGGGGACACCCCGCAACGCCCCGAAACGAGGAGCGGGGCTGCTGACGCGCTCTGTCCCGTAGGGCTGCCTGCCCTGCTCCTGAGGGCGCGGTGTCTGATGCATGGGGCCCCGCACGCACTCTGAACCGGCGGACATGAAACGAAGCGCAGGCTGGGAAAGCCGACAGGCCCCGCCTTTCCGCCTGCGCGAGCGATGACGCGATGCTCCGCCTCGTTCAGGGTGCAGTTTCTTGCTTTGGCGATTTCGCTGGCCGCTCGCGCGGTTGTAAGCGTTGAGGGGGAGAGTGAGAGTCTGGCGGGCTTCGCCGTGACGGGATGAGGGTCGAGAGAGAGGCTCCCGGCCAGCCGTCATGGAGATTTCCCATGGATATGCAGGTTCTCGATACGCGCCGCGACTCAAGCGGCGGCTATAAGGTGGATGTCTCGCGCGGCTCGCGCGTGGGTCGGGTGTCGTCGGAGTGGTTCTCGCGCCCAGATGATGAGCGGTTTCTGTCACTGGGCGATTTGGCCCGATCAGTGCGCGGTCGGTCTGACCGGAGCCGGACGCGCGTGGTCGAGACGGCGCTGATCCATGTCGAAGCAAACCGCAATGATCCGGAACGCCTGGCTCTCATGTTGCCGGGTGCCGAGGCACCGGTGACGCCAACCCACTGGAGCTTTGGGCAACTGGCCAGCCAGGTAGGCGCTCCTGCTACCTATCTGCGCCAACTTCCGGCGCCGCTCGCCGCGATCAATCTGCAATACGGGCTGACCTCCAACCGAGCCGAGCAGATCAAGACGCTCGAAACCGACAATGGCCGCCTCGAACTGCGCGCCGTGACCGGCCCCGACTACGGCCGGATCTACGACCATGAGCTTGTCGAAGCGGTGCAGAAGATCGCTGGCAACGGCACCGGCGACACACGCTGGAAGGTTCCGGGCGTGCTCGACTGGTCGACCGGGGTCTACA
>JAKFUX010000022.1:0-5199 GCA_021732465.1 Sphingomonas sp. | reverse complement strand
GCGACACCGGGCTGATCGACGCCGGGCTGAAACTGCGCACCTTGCGCCTGCCCGATATCTTCCAGGACCATGAAAAACCCGAAATCCAATACGCCCAGGCCGGCCTCGACGCCGACGCCATCATCGACAGCGTCCTGAAGGCACTGCGCTGGAACGAAGAAGTCGTGGCCGGGGACGCGCGGGCGTAAGGCGCCCCTGCCATGCCCAAAATCCGTATCGACCAGTTGATCGTCGACCGTGGCCTCGCCGAAAGCCGCACGCGGGCGCAGGCGCTGATCATGGCCGGGCTGGTGTTTGTCGGCACGCGCAAGATCGACAAGCCCGGCCAGACCGTGCCCGACGATGCCGAGATCGAGGTGAAGGGCCGCGATCACCCGTGGGTGTCGCGCGGCGGGGTGAAGCTCGCCCACGGGCTTGATCATTTTGGCTGGGCGGTTGACGGCGCCGTGGCGATTGATGTCGGATCATCGACGGGCGGCTTCACTGATGTGCTGCTGAGCCGCGGCGCTGCGCGGGTCTATGCGGTCGATAGCGGCACCAATCAGCTCGCGTGGAAGCTGCGGCAAGACCCGCGGGTGATTGTGCATGAACAAACCAGCGCGCGCATTTTGACAGCGGCGCACATCCCCGAGCCCGTTGATCTGATCGTGTGCGATGCCAGCTTCATTGCGCTTTCCAAGGTGCTGGCGGTGCCGCTGGGCTTTGCCCGGCCGGGTGCACGCGCGCTGGTGCTGGTGAAACCGCAGTTTGAGGCGGGGCGCGACGAGGTGGGCAAGGGCGGCGTGGTGCGCGATCCGGCGGTGCACGCACGGGTTTGCGATGATGTAGCGGCGTGGTTCGAAAAGCAGGGCTGGCGCATCGACGGCGTATCGCCCAGCCCGATTACCGGGCCGGAGGGCAATGTCGAATTCTTGCTCGCCGCACGTTTGGCGGACGAACCGATTGTCGATTGAATGTCATTTTACGCTATTACTGTGTTTTGGGTGCTTGCCGATTCCCTGAAATGGCGGCACAAAATGTCACTTGGCGTGCCTATTTGTCGGATCTGGCCCATGGGGTCTTGCACCGCGTGTTCTTGAAAGGGTGTTCGTGAGAGAGATTGCATCGAAGCAACAGCTTCGACTGGCGTTTTTAAGGTGGGCCGTGGTGACGGTGCCGTTTATTCTGCTGCTGGGGTTCACCTCGGCACGCAGCGTGCCGACCGGGTCGGCCAATCGCTGGTATGCAGCGCTGATCAAGCCTGTCGAAACGCCGCCTGATTGGGCGTTTCCGGTGGCGTGGATTGCGATTTATGTGCTGATCGGGCTGGCGCTGGCCATGGTGATCCATGCCCGTGGATCGACGATGCGGGGCCCGGCGATCGCGCTGTTTACCGCGCAAATGGTCTCCAACTTGATCTGGACGCCGCTGTTTTTCGGCGCGCACCAGATTTTCTGGTCGCTGGTGACGCTGGCGGTCATGTTCACGCTGACGCTGGCGACGACGATTGCGTTTGGGCGGATGCGCGTGGGGGCGGCGGTGCTGATGGTGCCGTATCTGGGCTGGATTTTATTTGCGGGCTATCTGACCTATATGATCGGTGAGTTAAATCCGGGCGCCGAAACCCTTGTGCCATCGTCATCGAGCACCCAGATCATCAGTTGAAACAACCGGGAATTTGACCATGCAATCCGAAAACCGCCTGTTCGATGATTTCGCCAAGTTCATCAACGGCGCTGCTGGCACGCTTGCCGGGGTGGGTCGTGAGGCTGAACAGGGCGCCCGTGCGCGTGCCAAGGAATGGATTGGCGGGCTGGAATTTGTCTCACGCGAAGAATTTGACGCGGTGAAGGCAATGGCCGCAGCCGCTCGTGATGAGGCTGATGCGCTGCGCGCCCGGATCGAGAAGCTGGAGGCGGCAGCCACGCCAGCGCCTGCCGCCCCTGCAAAAGGCAAGAAATCGTCGGGTGCTGCCTAAATGGTTGGGCCTGAACGATTGGGCCTGATTGATTGACCGCGATTGCGCCTTTCGGCGTTGTCCACAGTTTTTTGGGGTCCGGCGGTCGGCTGGTCTTGCCCCGTCGCTGTCATCTTGGCACGCCGGGGCAGCGAATGATGATGGGCAGGAACTGAGTTGGTAAGGCCGCACGAAGCCGATGACGAGCGCGATGATGCCGCGCCCATTGACATGCTTGAAAGCTATTTCGCCGCGCATGGCTGGACGCATGAGCGCCAGGATGACGAGGTGGTGGCCCATGTGAAGGGCAGCTGGACCGAATATGAGCTGCGCGCGCTGTGGCGCGAAGAAGACAGCGTTCTCCAGTTTTTGGCGTTCCCCGATATCCGCGTAACCGATGAACGCCGCGTGGCGATTTACGAGGCAATCGGGCTGGTCAACGAACAGCTTTGGGTGGGCCATTTCGAACTTTGGTCGTCGAGCGGCATCCTGTTGTATCGCCATGCGGCGATGGTTGATGCAAGCGATGGTGGCACATTATCACTGGCGGCTGCCGAATTGCTGATCGAATCCGCTATTGACGAATGCGAGCGGTTTTACCCGGTATTCCAGTTCGTGATGTGGGGCGGCAAAAGCCCTAAAGAGGCACTGGCCGCCGCGCTCACCGAGACTCAGGGCGAGGCGTGACGCGGCAAGGCGCGATTCCCGGGCGGCTCTGGATGATCGGCTGCGGCAATATGGGCGGGGCAATGCTGCGCCAATGGATCGCAAGCGGCGTTGTTGCCGCCGGGCAGGTGGATGTTGTCAACCGGGTTGATCGCGATTTGCCACCCGGTGTGCGCCAGGCGCGGGCGCTGCCTGACGGGCCATTGCCCGATATCGTGATGCTGGCCATGAAACCGCAGCAGATTGACGACGTTGCCGATCAGATATCGGCGCAGATCGCGGGCGTGCCGCTGATCGTATCGATCCTGGCTGGGGTTGAGGAAGCGGCGATCGCCCGCCGGTTCAGTGCCGGGGCGATTGTACGGGCGATGCCCAATTTACCCGTCGGCATCGGCAAGGGCGTGGTGGCGCTGCACAGCGCCAGCGCGGGCGCAGCGGCGCGTGACGGGGTTGCGGCGCTGATGGCCCCGCTTGGACTGGTCGAATGGGTCGATGCCAAACGCTTCGATCTCGTCACCGCGCTCGCCGGGAGCGGGCCGGCGTTTCTTTACCGCTTCATCGATTCACTGGCGGCGGCAGGGGCGACGCTAGGGCTGCCTGCGGATCAGGCAGCGCGGCTGGCGATGGCGACGGTGGAGGGGGCGGCGATGCTGGCGGCGGCGGCAAGCGAACCGCCCGGAATGCTGGCAGACCGTGTGGCCAGTCCGGGCGGATCGACCCGCAAGGGGCTTGACGTTCTCGATGCCAATGCAGCCCTCGTCACGCTGCTGCGAGAAACGCTCGCGGCATCGGAGCGGCGCAATGCCGAAATGGCTGCCGCCGCGCGTTAATCCCGCAGCGCTGCAATCCGGGCCTTGTCATCGTCCGGGATCAACCCTTCCAGCACCGCCCAGAACCCGCCCACCGCATTCTGGCCAGCGCTGGCATAGGCTGCTGACAGCCGGGTGCGGATCGTGTCGAACAACTCGGCCTCCAGCGCTTGGCCCGCCGGGGTAAGCCGCAGCAACCGCTGGCGGCGATCACGCTCGCCGGCGCGCATCTCCACCAGCCCGCGCTCGGTCAGGTCACCCAGCACCCGGCCCAGCGATTGCTTGGTGATCGCCAGCAGGCCCAGCAGCTCGCTGACGGTAAGATCGGGCTGGCGGGCGACGAAATACAGCACCCGGTGATGCGCGCGCCCCAGCCCCTGCGCTGCCAGACCCTGATCAACGCTGCGCGTCAGGTTGCTATAGCCGAAATACAATAATTCGATGCCGCGCCGGACTTCGGATTCCCGCAGGAACAGCGGCGATGCTGATGATGGTGGGGCAGCCATGTTGACCGACTTTGCCGCCTTCCATAGAGGGGTCAAGCCCTTAGAAAAATCCTTATGCGGTGACAGTGATGCTCGACCAGATGACCAGCGGCGCAAAGGATGGCCTTGACCTTCAGGGGGATGTTGCATTCGCGACCCACGCGCATCCCGCCCCCACCAGTGCGGCGGCGCGCACTGCCTTGATTGCCAACCCCGGTTTTGGCCGGGTGTTCAGCGACAATATGGCAATGATCCGCTACAGCGAAGCCAAGGGCTGGCATGACGCGCAGATTGGCCCGCGCACCCCGTTTCAGATCGATCCGGCGGCAGGCGTGCTGCATTACGCGCAGGAAATTTTTGAAGGGCTGAAGGCATATCGCCTGCCCGATGGCGGCACCGCGCTGTTTCGGCCCGATGCCAATGCCCGCCGGTTTCGTGCCTCGGCTGAGCGCATGGCGATGCAGCCGCTGCCCGAGGCGCTGTTCCTTGAAGCGGTGCGCCGCCTGGTGAAGTGTGATCGCGAGTGGATCCCCATGATTGACGGCGGGTCGCTATATCTGCGCCCCTTCATGATCGCGACCGAGGTGTTTTTGGGGGTAAAACCGTCCACCGAATATGTTTTTGCGGTGATCGCATCATCGGCGGGGGCCTATTTTAAGGGCGGCGCGCCCGCCGTGTCCTTGTGGGTATCGCAGGATTATTCGCGCGCAGCACCCGGCGGCACCGGCGCGGCCAAATGCGGCGGTAATTACGCCGCGGGCCTGATGGCGCAGGCAGATGCAACGCGGCGCGGGCATGATCAGGTGCTGTTCCTTGACGCGGTGGAACGCCGCTGGATTGAGGAACTGGGCGGCATGAACATATTCTTCGTGTTCGATGATGGATCCCTGCGCACGCCCCCGCTGGGCGGCACGATTTTGGCGGGCATCACGCGCGATTCGATCATCACCCTGGCGCGTGATCGCGGGCTGGTGGTGGACGAACGCCCCTATGCGATCGATGATTGCCGCGCCGATGCCGAAAGCGGTCGCCTGGTGGAGGCGTTTGCCTGTGGCACCGCCGCTGTGGTGACGCCGATCGGCAAGATGGCGCTGGGCGACGTCACCTTCACCATCGGCAGCGGCGGCCCAGGCCAGATTACCCAGAGCATCGGCCAGTCGCTGGTCGAGATTCAGCGCGGTCTTGCGCCCGATCCTTATGGCTGGGTGGACCGGATCGACTGAAAATCGTGACGGAGCGGGAGATAAGTGGCGCATCCCCCCTTTCCACCCGCCCCATCACCCCCTAAAGCCACCCGCTCTGC
>JAKFUX010000069.1:0-6208 GCA_021732465.1 Sphingomonas sp. | reverse complement strand
GGTGGGTGGCAGAGGCGGCTTTGGCGGCGGCGGCGGCGGCTTTTTCGCTGGCGGCTTTTTCGGCGGCAGCGGCGGCGGCGGTGGCGGCGGCGGGATTGTCATTTCGTCGACATCAAGCACCAGCACCGGATCAAGCGGATCCTCGGGTATTTCGTCGTCCGGCACGACTTCGTCCGGCGCGACGTCATCAGGCACGACATCGTCCGGGACGACATCATCCGGTACGACCGGATCGAGCGGCGTCATCATCAACATCAGCTCCACATCGTCCAGCGGCGGATCTGGCGGCACGTCCACCAGCACCGGCGGGTCGTCGACGGGCGGATCCTCCACGAGCACCGGGGGTTCCTCCACGGGCGGATCCTCCACCAGCACCGGCGGTTCCTCCACGAGCACCGGCGGTTCTTCCACGAGCACCGGCGGGTCGTCGACCAGCACATCGAGCGGTGGATCGGGCGGCTCGGGCGGCTCGGGCGGCTCGGGCGGCTCGGGCGGATCATCCACCAGCAGTTCGACCAGCACGGGCGGCCTTTCCACCACCAGCACATCCTCCACTGGCGGATCGTCAAGCAGCGGCAACGTGTCGTCGTCGTCGAGTGGCGACGTGTCGTCTTCATCCAGCGGCAACGTGTCGACCTCCACCTCGTCCAGCGGCAATGTCACGTCGTCGGCATCGTCCAGCGGCGACGTCAGCTCGTCGACCAGCACAAGCTCGAGCAGCTTTGGGTCGAGCAGCACCGGCTTCAGCACGAGCACGACGAGCAGCAGCAGCACGAGCGGCAGCACCAGCGGCAGCAACGGCATGACCTCCAGCGGTACAAACGGATCAAGCGGCACGCCTACGCCGGTGCCAGCGCCGCCAATGGTGTTGTTGTTCGGCGCAGCGGCGGCAGCGCTGGTGGCGCGCAAGCGGTTCGCCAAAAAGGCTGACGCCCCCGCCTGATCCGGCCGGCACAATCGGGTCGGCTCACCTGCCCGCTTGCGCACCCCGCACCGGCTCGCCATAGCCTGCGGCCATGCATGATATCCGCCTGATCAGAGAGAATCCGGACGCGTTTGACGCGGCACTCGCCCGGCGCGGCCTTCCAAAGCAATCTGCCGAACTGCTGTCGCTCGACGAGCGGCGGCGCGCGTTGATGACCGAAGCGCAGCTAGGCCAGGCGCGCCGCAATGAAGCATCCAAAGCAATCGGCGCGGCGATGGCCAAGGGTGACAAAGATGTGGCCGAAGCGATGAAGGCCGAAGTTGCTGCCCTGAAGGAACGGATGCCCGCGATTGAGGCCGAGGAAAAGCTGCTCGGCGAGCAATTGCAGGCAGCGCTGGCGATCATTCCGAACCTGCCCGCCGCCGATGTGCCCGATGGCGCAAGCGAGGAAGACAATGTCGAGGTTGCCCGCTGGGGCACGCCGCGCGCGTTCGATTTTGCGCCGAAGGAACACGCTGACTTGGCGCCTGCGCTGGGCATGGATTTCGAAACCGGCGCGCGGCTTTCGGGCGCGCGCTTCACCTTCCTGCGCGGCGATATGGCCCGGCTCCACCGTGCGCTCGGCCAGTTCATGCTCGATGTACAGACCCGCGAGCACGGCTATGAAGAATGCAACCCGCCGGTGCTCGTCAAGGACGAGGCGATGTACGGCACGGATAAACTGCCGAAGTTTGCCGAGGACAGTTTTCGCACCACAGATGATCGCTGGCTCATCCCCACCAGCGAAGTCTCCCTAACCGCCAGCGTCATGGGCGAGCTACTCGATGAAAGCGCGCTCCCCATGCGCCTCACCGCGCTCACCCTCTGCTTCCGCTCCGAGGCCGGCGCGGCAGGGCGCGATACGCGTGGGTTCATCCGCCAGCACCAGTTCGAGAAATGCGAGCTCGTCAGCATCGTCCGCCCCGAAGACAGCGAAGAAGAGCACAAGAAAATGACCCGCGCGGCCGAGACGATCCTCGAGCGCCTGAACCTGCCCTATCGCAAGCTGCTGCTGTGCACCGGTGACATGGGCTTCGGCGCGCGCAAGACCTATGATCTGGAAGTCTGGCTCCCCGGACAGGGCGCTTACCGCGAGATATCCTCCTGTTCGAACACCGGCGATTTCCAGGCGCGGCGGATGAACACCCGCTACCGCGTGGCGGCTGAGAAAAAGAACGAGTTCGTCCACACGCTGAACGGTTCCGGCCTCGCGGTCGGTCGCACCTTGGTGGCGGTGATTGAGAATTATCAAAATGAAGACGGCAGCGTCACCGTCCCCGAGGCGCTGTTGCCCTATATGGGCGGCATCAGCCGTCTGGAACCAAAAGCCTGATGCGTATCCTCCTCACCAATGACGATGGCTATCACGCCCCCGGCCTGAAGATATTGGAGGCAATCGCCGCCAAATTTTCCGATGATGTGTGGATCGTGGCCCCTGCCGATGAACAATCGGGGGCGGGCCATTCGCTCACCCTGTCGCGCCCGATTCGCGTGCGCCAGCATGGTGACAAGCGCTACGCAGTGGCGGGCACCCCCACCGATGCGGTGATGATGGCGCTGGCGAAAATCATGAAAGACTGCCCGCCGGATCTGATCCTGTCGGGCGTCAATCGCGGGGCCAATCTGGCTGAGGACGTTACCTATTCGGGCACGGTTTCTGCAGCGATGGAGGGGGCGCTGGCGGGCGTACGCTCCATCGCGCTGAGCCAGGCTTATGCGCGTGAGGGGATGGGCGATGTCGTGCCGTTCGAAGCGGCGACCGCGTGGGGCGAACAGGTGCTGCGCCCGTTGATTGACGCGCCGCTGGCTCCCCGCACGCTGATCAACATCAACTTCCCCGCCCGCGCCGCTAATCAGGTGATGGGGGTGCGCGTGGTGGCGCAGGGCTTGCGCGATTATGGGCGACTTCAGATCATCGGCAACCGCGATCCGCGCGGTTATGAATATTTCTGGTTCGGGCTCGGGCCATCGATTGAAACCCCCGCCCATGCGACAGATGTTGAGGCGGTGGCCGATGGTTATATCGCCGTCACGCCCCTGCATCTTGACCTGACACATCACGAATCGCTCGATATGCTGGCCAAGGCATATCGGTAACGCTGAGACTATATTGGGGGGAATGATGCGCAGCGCCGGACGAGGAATGCTCGCGATGCTGCTGGCGGCGATGCTGCCAGCCTGCATCCCCCAGGGCGGCAATTACGAAATTGATCAGGATCGCGCACCGCCCCGCATCGATCCCGGTCGACTGGATGATGGTCGGCTGGATGATGGCCCGCAAAACTATGGTCCGGCCGGCGAACGCGCCCAACCGCCGCGCCAGCCCGCGTGGGAGGCCCGCCCCGTAACCCCTGACGCGCAGGACGTTGCAGAGGGCGATTACATCGTCGAACCCGGTGATACATTGCGCGGTATCGGCAACCGAACGGGTGCCGGATCAGAAGCAATCGCCCGCGCAAACGGCCTGCTTGCCCCCTACACAATCTTTGCCGGGCAGCGGTTGTCGATCCCCGGCGGGCGATATCACCTTGTCCGCCCCGGTGAGACGGGGATTGCCATAGCGCGCGCCTATGGGGTTGAATGGTTGCGGGTTGTATCCGCCAATGATTTGGTCGATCCCTATATCCTGCGCGCTGGCCAGCGGATCTTGATTCCCGGCAGCGGCCCGGTGTCTGCCGCAGAGCGCGCCCGCGCTTTCCGCCTTGATATTGAGGATATTGTCACCGGCGGCGAACCCGCGCTGACCAGCAATGATCGCCCGGTTCGCGCCAGCCCCTCACCCGATCGCATCCTGCCGCCCACTGCGGTCGTGGCCAGCCCCACCCGCCGCACGGGAGGATTTAGCTGGCCGGTCAACGGCAGTGTCGTCCGCAAATTCGGCCCCGGCGCGAGCGGCGAACGCAATGATGGCATCAAGATCGCGGTCCCCATCGACACGCCAGTCCTGGCCTCTGCTGACGGCGTGGTGGCCTATACCGGCGACGGTGTGGCGGGCCTTGGGGGGCTGGTGATGCTGAAACACGGCGATGGCTGGACCAGCGTGTACGGCCATACCCGGCAGGTGCTGGTGCAGCGCGGCCAATCGGTAAAGCGCGGCCAGGCGATTGCCCTTTCCGGCGATACCGGGTTTGCTGATCGGCCTGAACTACATTTCGAGTTGCGTAATGGTCGCTCCCCCGTTGATCCGCTGGGGCAATTGCCGCGGCGGTAAGATTGCGCCCGGCGCGCGACTTGCCGTAAGGGCGCTGGCATGACCGAATACGCATCCGATCTGCTCCGCCTGCTGTCGTCACGCGGCTATATCCACCAGTTGACCGACGCGCACGGCCTTGATGCGCTGGCGAGCACGCAGATTGTGCCGGTCTATGTTGGGTTCGACGCCACCGCAGCTTCGCTCCATGTCGGCAATCTGGTCTCGATCATGCTGCTCCGCCGTGTTCAGCAGGCTGGGCACAAGCCAATCGTCATCATGGGCGGCGGCACCACCAAAATTGGCGATCCTTCTGGCAAGGACGAGGTACGCAAGCTGCTCGATGATGATGGTATCAATGCCAACATTGCATCGATCCGCCGCGCGTTTGAACGTCTGCTGACCTTCGGGGACGGGCCGACCGATGCTGTCATGGTCAATAATGACGAATGGCTGAGCAAGCTGGGGTATATCGAGCTGCTGCGCGATGTCGGTCGGCATTTCACGATCAACCGCATGCTGACCTTTGATTCGGTGAAGCTGCGGCTTGACCGTGAACAACCGCTGACGTTCCTCGAATTCAACTACATGATCCTCCAGGCCTATGATTTTCTGGAGCTTTCGCGCCGATACGGCTGCCGCGTTCAGATGGGCGGATCGGACCAATGGGGCAATATTGTCAACGGTGTGGAGCTTACCCGCCGGATCGACGGCACCGAGGTGTTCGGCGTTACCACACCGCTGATCACAAAGGCCGATGGCACGAAGATGGGCAAATCAGTGTCCGGCGCGGTGTGGCTGAACGAAGAACAGCTACCCCATTATGATTACTGGCAATTCTGGCGGAACACCGATGACCGCGATGTTGGCCGGTTTCTGCGCCTGTTTACCGATCTGCCGCTGGATGAGATTGCCCGGCTGGAAGCGCTGGAGGGTGCGGCGATCAACGAGGCCAAGATCGTGCTGGCGAATGCCGCCACCGCGATGTGCCGGGGAGAAGCCGCCGCCATCGAAGCCGCCGAAACCGCGCGCCGCACATTTGAGGAGGGCGATTCGGGCGGATCGCTGCCGGGCATTACCGTTACCGAGCCGAATATCCTGCTGGTCGACGCGTTGATCGCGCTGGGATTCGCGACGTCAAAGGGCGATGCACGTCGCCTGATCAAGGGCGGCGGCGCGCGAGTGAATGGCGAAAAAATTGCCGACGAAAGTTTTTCAATTGCCGTTGGCCGCGAAACGATCCGCCTGTCAGCGGGGAAAAAGCTCCACGGGACCATCGTAAGCGACGCATAATGTTGCGTTAAATTCCCGTTCAGTACATCCGTACCGATCCGATTCATTCGTGACGCTTAGTTTCCGTAGGGTAAGTTGCGTAACCGACGGGGGCTGATGACGATGGCATCCTTGGCATTTCAAGACGACCGATCGGTCGGCCGGGACGAAGTGCACTACCGCGCCAAAGCGTTCGGGCCAGATGCCAAGCCGCTGGCGCTAGTGATCGTCAATATGTCCGCCATGGGCCTGATGGCGCGCTGCGAAACCCCTTATCAAGCCGGCGACCGGATCACGATCAGCCTGCCCATTGTCGGTGCGATCGTGGCGCATATCCGCTGGTCGCTCGGCGGACGGATAGGGTGTGAGCTTGACCGGACGATTGATCGGGCGGATTATTACGCGCTGCTGGCGGTCATGCTGCGGGCGCGCTGATTAGCCAGAACGCAACAGCGCCACCCCGGCATCACGCTCAAACAAATATAGCGCCACCCGGGCCGCCTGCCCCCGCGCACCGCTTAACCCGCCGTCGCGGTCGATGAGCAGGCGTGTGTCATCATGCGCAATGGGGAGCAGCTCGTTCAGCAATTCAGGCGTCGCGAGCCGGAACTGCGCTTCGCCAGACTGGCGCGTGCCGAGCAACTCGCCCGCGCCGCGCAGCCGTAAATCCTCCTCGGCGATGCGGAAACCGTCATTGGTTTCGCGCATCAGCGCGAGGCGGGCGCGCGATGTCTCGCTTAGCGCGCTGCCCCGAATTAATAGACAGTTGGAGGAGCCACTCC
>JAKFUX010000070.1:0-7343 GCA_021732465.1 Sphingomonas sp. | reverse complement strand
AAATCGACGCGGGGCAGGTAACCGCGCTCGACTGGCAGCGCGAGACACTGCTGGAGATCCTGATCCGTCTTTTCTCAGAGAAGCTGGTCGATGCTGTGCGGCAGGGAATGCCCCGCCGCTATGTCGAACATGCCGACGACCTTCCCGCCCTGCGGGGGCGGCTGAATGTCACACGCCAGTTTACGACGTTGGCTGTCGAGCCATCGCGGCTGGCATGTTCCTACGATGCGCTAACCCCGGACATCGCCCTCAATCGGATCATGAAGGCGGCGGTCATGCGGCTCTCGCGCGTTGCCCGCACCACCGACAACCAGCGTCGCTTGCGCGAGTTGGCCTTCGCTTATGCCGATATCGCAGACGTGCCGGTCCCGGCGTTGCGGTGGGACGATGTAGTTTTGGATCGCACCAATGGGCTCTGGCGTGAACTGCTGAATCTCGCCCGCCTACTGCTGGGTGAACGGTTCCAGACGACCTCCGCCGGCGGCAGCGACGGCTTCTCGCTGCTGTTCGAAATGAATATGCTGTTCGAGGAATACATCGCGCGCATGCTGAAGCGCGCGCTAGCCGACACCGACCTCCGTGTCGTCAGTCAGGGCGGACGGCTCTATTGCCTCGAAACCCAGGACCAGCGGCAGGTCTTCCAGACCCGGCCGGACATCCTCATCAAACGCGGTGATGCCGTTCTGCAGGTTGTAGATACCAAGTGGAAGCGGATCGCAGCGCGGATCGATGATCCAAAGCGCGGCGTGTCACAAGCCGATGTGTATCAAATGATGGGCTATGGACGCCTCTATAAATGCAGCAAGCTGACCCTGCTCTATCCGCACCACCGCGAAGCTGGATGCGATGAAGGGCTAATCGGCGAGTATGCTGTCAATTCCAGCCAAGATCGTCTTGAACTTTTCTCGATCGATCTCGCGCGCAGCGATGATTTCAAGACGCGCTTGGTGCGCGCGTGCTATACGAACGTGGATTTATGGGGAACTTGATAGGCGCGGGTGTTTAATATTCCGCCGGTAGCAAGGACATTAGCGAGACGGTGGTCGGCCGCTGTAATGGTGCCGTTTATTTGATCCGCAACGTTGTGGAGAGATATTTAATGAACAACTGTGAGCTTTTGCATGGACAAGCATTATCCGATCGGATTCGATTGATCTGCGCGGAGGGTAACGTGGACTGCGCCGTTGCATTCTTGAGTGATGCGGTGCGCGATAGTCTTTTCCCAAAATGGGAAAATCAGACAGTGAGGATCGTCTGCGATATATCCATGAGCTGCAATTCGCGATCTACGCTCAAGGCCTATGGCGCGCCCAAAAATGACAATTTGAGGGTTCGCGATGGTCTCCATGCGAAAATCTACATCAGCACGGCGGGAGCCATCGTTGCATCGGCGAATGCATCCCTGAATGGCGTTGGGCTTCCGGGCCGGCCGGCTGGCAACATGGAGGCGGGTGTATTCTTCGCACCCAACACGGCAGGCTTTTGCGAGGCCGGGCGATTGTTCGAAGAGCTTTGGCGCTCGCCTGTGATCGACAAGGTGCAGCTTGCACGAGCACCAAAGATTACGTCGGACCCTGGGAAGCGGATCAGTGCGGCGGGTCAACGGGATCCTTCGCTACTTCAACGCGTGAGAAGCTATCCTGATCATTTTGCTTCGGTTCTCTTTATGGCGGAGCACGAGCGGATCGATCCCAAGGACGAGGAAAGAGAGCGTGTTCGTTATGACGCCGCCGAGCAGGCGGGGCAGTTCGAACCGAAGAGGCGTTCCTTGGTCTTGAACGCGGAGCACGATACGTTCCCGCCAATTCCTGGCAACGTTATCATGTTTTGGCATAACGGCAGGGGGACGAGGTTCGAGGTAATCGCCTATTCAAATATTGTAGCCGTCCGTTCGCGAAAATATACTACTCTTTGGGGCGTAAAGCGTTGGGACAGCTTCTGGTCGGCTCAGGACGTGCAGGCCCCAGAGCGCAGACTGTCAGCATCTGATAGGGCGTTCATTACCACCTTGGACGACGGTTCTTGGGTGCTATCCGCCTCAGATTTTTCTCATGCCCTATTGGCACGTGGCTGAGGGTCTGCATTTGTCCTGCTTCCAAACGAAAAAGAGTGAGTCCGGCTATCCATCAGTTTTAATCGCGTGGCACCGAACTCTTCCAACGGATTGAGTGCACAGTTTTGTCGGCTATAGGGCATCATTCCCACCCAAATCTGCGAACCATGATTGCACGCACCCGGTGGCCGACAGTTTCCGTTGTCAATCGCGCGGTAGAGTTGACCAGTTCGACGAGGTCAACAAGCCAAGATGGCTGCATGTCCCCGCAACCACCATATATATTACCCAATCGCCTTGACGTTTGTCAGGGCGATTTTTTGCGTCCGCAGCACATGGGCAATTCAGCCTGCCGAATTACGCGGTGGGCAGTCGACAAGGCGGCGTTTGACAGGCGCATCAGGCTAGTTGGCTTCGAGTAAACCGAAAACGCCGACCCGTCGGCATGATCCGATGCTGATTGATAGAGCTCGTCTGCGGAAAGCGCGTGGCTGGCCACGCCGATCAACGCAAATCAGGATCACTGAACCGCACCGGGATCACCGGAGGCCGTTTGGTTTAAGTTACGCGGCCATGGGGATGTCGTCCAGCATGGCATAGTATCGTTGTTCGGCTTCTGCTGGCGGGATGTTGCCGATCGGCTCCAGCAATCGCCGGTGGTTGAACCAGTCGACCCACTCCAGCGTGGCGAACTCGACGGCTTCAAAGTTGCGCCACGGTCCCCGCCGGTGGATCACCTCGGCCTTGTAAAGGCCATTGATCGTCTCGGCCAAAGCGTTGTCATAGCTGTCACCGACACTGCCCACCGACGGTTCGATGCCGGCTTCGGCAAGGCGTTCGGTGTATTTTATGGATACGTATTGCGATCCACGGTCGCTGTGATGAACCAGGCCGCCACGATGGACTGGCCGACGATCGTGAAGCGCCTGCTCGAGCCCATCCAGCACGAAGCTGGCATGCGCCGTTCGGCTCACGCGCCAGCCCACGATATAGCGTGCGTAGACGTCGATCACGAACGCGACATAGACGAACCCGGCCCAGGTCGAGACGTAGGTAAAATCCGAGACCCACAGCCGGTTCGGTGCCGGTGCGTGGAACTGGCGGTTGACGTGATCCAGCGGGCAAGGGGCTGCTTTGTCGCTGATCGTCGTGCGCACCGGCTTGCCACGGATCACCCCTGCCAAGCCCATATCGCGCATCAGCCGCTCGACGGTGCAGCGGGCTATGGCGAACCCTTCACGGTTCATCTGCCGCCAGACCTTGCGCACGCCGTAGACCGCGAAGTTCTCGGCGAACACCCGCGCGATCTCTGGCTTGAGCGCCACGTCGCGCCTTGCCCGCGCCGACAGGCGCAATGGATCCAGTCGCTGCGCGACATGCTTGTGGTAGGTGGAAGGGGCGATCGGCAGGACGTTGCAGATCGGCTCGACCCCATGAACGGCACGCTGATCATCGATAAACGCGATCATCGCTTGAACGGGCGGTCGAGCTCCGCCTGCGCAAAATATGCTGACGCCTTACGAAGAATCTCGTTGGCTTGCCGCAGCTCGCGGTTCTCGCGTTCCAGCGCCTTCAGCTTGTCTGCCGTATCGGTCGGCACGCCAGCACGCTTGCCGCTGTCAACCTCGGCCTTCTTCACCCACTCGTGAAGCGTCTGAGGTGCGCAGCCGATCTTGTCGGCAACCGACACCACGGCCGACCAGCGCGACGGATAATCGCCTTCGTGATCCAATATCATCCGCACCGCACGGGCGCGTATCTCGGGTGAAAACTTGTTCGTTGTCTTGCTCATACAGGCTCCGCCTTCTCAGGAGTTGGAGCCTCCGACAATCCCGGTGCGGTTCACACCGCCCGGGCAATCCGCTTCCTGATGGGAGGCGGTTTGCCACTTTCACCAACCACGCCCGCCAACGCGCACTGTGAGGCAACGATAGGCAAACCCGGCGCGCGGCCAACTGCCCGGTCCGCGCCCCGGCCCGCATCATTCGGCCAGTCGGGGGGCGCAGCGCCCAGTATTGTTTGTCACCGCCGGCTATTGCGTGATGCGCGTTGCCGCCGTGCCGGTGTTGCCGGGTGCACCTTACCGCAGGGCCTGCCGTGTCTTCATTTGCTTGCGCAAGCCACCCGGCATCCAGCGCGCTGCAAACGCCAACCGCTTCGCTGTTTTACCGACCAGCGTATGGAGCTTTTCGCCGTGGACGGCATCCCAAGCCGCCTGGGCAACATCGGCGACGGGCGTAATTTCCATGCCTCCTTCGATCACTGCTTCCTTCACCGATCGGTTTGATCCGGTGATCCCGGCCTGCAACAGCGGCGTATCGATGAAACTGGGCATCAGCGAGCGCACCTTGATGCCGTCGGCCGCCCATTCGCTGTCCAGTGACTCGGTCAACGCCCGTACCCCGAATTTCGTGACGGCGTAAATGCCGATCCCCGGCCCGCCATAGATCCCGGCTGCTGATGCGGTGTTGAGCAGGCACGATCCAGGGGTCGCCTTCAGATAAGCGTGCCCGATCTTCGCGCCGTTGATAACGCCCATCAGGTTGATGCCGACCACCCGGTCAATCTCGTCAAAGCTGTTGTCCGCCAGGGTGCCGCCTGCAGCGATGCCGGCATTGTTGAACAACACGTCCACCCGCCCGCCGCTGGTGGCGACAAACGCGTCGAGCGCATCACGCCAGGCATCGCGGTCTCGCACGTCCATGACATGCGTCGTCGCGCGCCCGGCGGGGAGGATCGCGGCGGCTTCAGCCAGCGCGGCTGCGTTTACGTCGGCCAACCCGACATGCCAACCCCGGCTGGCGAACAACACCGCCACCGCACGGCCAATGCCGGAACCACCACCGGTGATGAAAATTGCCTTTGTGCTGCTCATGATACCCCCCAGGTTTGACCTTCAAGGCTCCATCCCGCATCACCGGCGGCGATGCTACAAGAATCGCGTAAATCTGGCCCATCCGTCACCTTTGAAGGCGTGTCGAAGCACTATCCGGGCGGCGCAACGGCGGTTGATGCGGTGTCGGTCGCGATTGCGGCGGGCAGCTTTGTTGCGCTGGTGGGTAGCTCAGGATCCGGAAAATCCACGCTGCTGAAAATGATCAACCGGCTGGTTGAACCCAGCGCTGGGCGGGTGACCGTAAACGGCGCGGCGGTGCGCGATGAAGACGCGCATCTGCTGCGCCGCCGGATCGGCTATATATTTCAGAATGTTGGCCTGTTCCCGCATCTGACGGTGGCGGAAAACATCGCGATCGGGCTGCGATTGGGTGGCAACAAGGATAATGTGGCTCGGGTCGACGATCTGCTCGATCTGGTTGATCTGCCCCGCGATTTCGCCACCCGCACCCCCGATGCGCTTTCCGGCGGGCAGCGCCAGCGGGTGGGCGTGGCGCGCGCGCTGGCGACCGAGCCGGGGCTGCTGATCATGGATGAGCCGTTTGGCGCGCTCGATCCGGTAACGCGCGATCAGCTCGGCACCTCCATCCGGGGGCTGCACGACCGGCTGGGCCTGACGACGATTATGGTGACGCACGACATGGCAGAAGCGTTGCTGCTGGCAGACCGGGTGCTGGTGATGGATGCCGGGCGGATCGTCGCGGATTGCACCCCGCACGCGCTGGTTGCGGGCGAGGGCGGGGCGCAGGCCGATGCGCTGGTGGCGGTGCCGCGCGAGCAGGCGCGGCGATTGCGCGCGCTGGAGGATAACGCGTGAAAAGCCCATTCCTCGATGCGATGGCGCGCGTGCCTGATCTGCTGGCGGCGCATTTGTTGCTGGCGGCATCGGCGCTGGTGCTGGGGCTGGTGATCAGCCTGCCGCTGGCGATCTGGTCTGCCCGGCGGCCGATGGTGGCGCGCGCCGCGCTTGGTTTTGCCAGCCTGGTGCAGACGATCCCCAGCCTGGCGCTGCTCGCATTATTCTATCCGTTGCTGCTGTCGCTGTCGGCGCTGGTGGGCGGCGGCATTCCGGCGCTCGGTTTCCTGCCCTCGCTCCTCGCGCTGACGCTCTATGCGCTGCTGCCCATTTTGCGCAACGGCGTGACGGGCCTGACCAGCATCGACCCCGCCGTGATCGAGGCAGCGGACGGCGTAGGGATGACCGCATGGCAAAAGCTGCTGCTGGTGGAGGCGCCGCTTGTCTCGCCCGTGCTGATGGCGGGCATCCGCACCGCCGCTGTTTGGACCATCGGTGCGGCGACCCTGTCAACCACCGTCGGCCAGCCGAGCCTGGGCGACATGATCTTTGCCGGGCTGCAAACGCAGAACTGGGCGCTGGTGCTCGCCGGGTGCCTGACGGCGGCGACGCTGGCGCTGGTGGTCGATGCGCTGTTGGGCGTGGTGGAACATGCCATCGCCCACCGCAAGCGGGTGCGCGCCTTTGTGGCACTGGGCGTCTTGGGAGTCGGCATTCTGGCGGCGCTGACGCCGATGCTGCCGACGGGGCAGAAAAGCGTCGTGGTGGGGGCGAAAGGATTTTCGGAACAATATATCCTCGCCCGGCTGATCGGCCACCGGCTGGAACGCGCAGGGTTCCGGGTCACGTACCGAGAGGGGCTGGGGTCTGCCGTGGTGTTCGGCGCGCTGGTGAGCGGCGATATCGATGTGTACGTCGATTATTCGGGCACGATCTGGACCAACGAGATGAAGCGCACCGATGTGCCGCCGCGCGCCGCGATCGTGCAGGGCATCGCCGCGTGGGGCGAGAAAACCCATGGCATTACCATGCTGGGCGCGCTGGGATTTGAAAATGCTTATGCCTTTGCGATGCGTGGTGAGCAGGCGAAGAAACTCGGTATTGCGACGCTGGATGATTTGGTCGCGCAGGCCCCCGCGCTGACCTTTGGATCGGACCTGGAGTTTCTGGAGCGGCCCGAATGGGCGGCGGTAAAGCGCGCCTATCCGCTCAGTTTCAAATCTGCGCAAGCGTATAACCCCACCTTCATGTACCGCGCGATCGACAGCGGGCGGGCAGACGTGATCTCCGCCTTTTCATCCGACGGGCGGATCGCCGCGCAGAAACTGACGGTACTGGCTGACCCCAAAGGCGCAATTCCGGGGTATGACGCGATCCTGCTGGTCGACCCCGCCCATGCGAAGGACGACCGCTTCCTCAACGCCGTCCGCCCACTGGTCGGCCACATCCCCGTCGCGCTGATGCGCGAGGCAAACTACATGGTCGATCGCGACACCAACAAGGCCAGCCCGGAAGAGGCGGCGAAATGGCTTGAGGCGAGGATGGCGCGGTAGAGGGCGTTGAAGACCGGGTTGGGGGTGACTTGGCTATGGCGGGGAG
>JAKFUX010000025.1:0-7408 GCA_021732465.1 Sphingomonas sp. | reverse complement strand
ATTCAAAGAACACGATGAACGGACCAGGCGAGCAAACCACTTCAACCGGCGGTGGTGGTGGCGGTGGTGGCGGTGCAGCCGGTTCACCGAAGTTGTACGTCAGACCAGCGAGAATGCTGTGCGAACGATAGGTGGTTTCATACCGGCTGCCACGCACGTCGACGAACTGGACGTTCGGCGCGGTGAAGAAGCGATACTTGAGCGACGCATCGATGTGGTTGGTGATCGGCGTACGAACACCGGCGATGCCCTGATAGGCGAACACCGTGTCGGAATCATCCAAAAAGCTGCCAAATGGGCTGAGCGAAACATTCTCAGCCTTGACACGAGCGATACCAACACCGCCGCCGACAAAGCCCTGCAATCCGTCATCATCACCAAAGTCGAGCAAGCCATTCAGCATGAAGCTGAGAGCTGAGGTCGACCCACCAACGCCTCTACGAAAGCCTGCTGGCTGAGTGCTGAGCGCGCCGGTCGACGTGAACAATGGTGTACCAACCGTCGACGAGTAGGTGTCAACGTTCGCACGACGATAGCCAACTTCTGCTTCAACGCGGAACGCGCCGAAATCATAGCCGATGTTGCCGTCAAAATCATAGCCATAGTGGCTATCGATGTTTGCAGCATTCGGTACGGTACCAATGTCGAACCTAATATCTTCGACCAGCACACCACCAGCATCCACACCAACGTACCACGTGTCATCGCGGGCCATGGCAGGTGTGGCGAGTGCGGTGGAGGCAAGTGCCAGTGAAACGGCGAGCTTCCGCATCATAAATCCCCTTTCTTGAGTGTCACTACGGACAGCACCAACTCCCTAATCAAAGGTTGGTTTCCACGCAAGCGCGCAAATACCGCGCACTGTGACGAAAAGGCCACAAAAGCGGGACGATCTCGCTAGCTGGCGATCAATCCATGGCCTGCCAGTGCTGATAAAATCGCGCTCAGTGCTGCCCGCGCCTCGCTATCAACGGTGGTTCCGCCAAGGGGAGGGGCGATTGCGGCGCGTTGCGGCCCAACAACTGGCGTGCCGGCAATCAATAGCCGTGCCGACCTGGTCTGGCCAACCACCCATGATCCGGCGATAAATTGTGCTTCCAGGGCGTCAGCGACGCTCCACACTGTCATCCCGTCAACCGGCGCGACGAAGCGCCAACCGCCGCCAGTCCAGCCGGCGAGCCGGTGCGCTTCGCCCGCCCAGCCACCGGTTGGAGCAGCCCCGACAACCCAGCATGCCCCCAGTGCCGGGCTGGGTGGTGGATTATTTTGACCGATGGCAACCACGCTGGCCTGCACGGCGATATCGAGCAGCGCCAATGCTTCATTATGGTACAATTCCTTTTGCGCCTGGCCCGGTTGCAGCATGGGCAGCGCGAATCTGGCGGTCTGATCGTCAGTCATCGGGTTCTCCAGATCATTATGGCAAGGTCAGCGTGACGCGGGGTGATTCGCCGTTGGATCCGCGTTGGCAGACGGCAATGGTTGTGCCGCTGGCGTGCAGATAATCAGCAACGACTAAGCCCTGAACGACTATGCCGGGTGCGGTCGTATCGATGCGGCGTTCGGGACCGCCCGGCGAAGCAATCGTGATGGCATAGGCTTCGGCTTCCTCGGCCAGCGGCGCATCGGCACCGTCAATCCACCGCCAGCCCGCGCGGCTGCGCCGAACCCAGCTGATCGCCAGATCGCCCCCGGCAATCCGGGCCTTTACATGCACAGGTGACGGCGGGCGCACGGAAACGCCGCTGGGCATGATTGCCGCGGCAACCGGGCCGACAGTGTCGCCGACGCCCGATGCCAGCATCTGCACGGTCGATCCGGTCGCGGTCAGCGGCAACTCAATTGCCGCCAGATCATCGGGGTCGATCAAGACGAATCGATCACCCACGGCGTGACCAGCGATTGCCGCCTCGGTCCCGCGCCGCCCGCGCAGCAGGCGGCTTAATTGCCAGCGCGTGGCCCCTATTTGGGTCGCCAGGCCGAACTGGATCAACTCATTACCCAGCAGCGCCAAATTGGCCCCCGAATCGAGCGCTGCATCATCTGCCGATGCCAAGGCCATGCCGCCATGCAGCAAGTCGATGTCGATCACGGTGGAAAGATCGCGCAGCGTGGCCGGGGCGGCCGGGGCGGCTGATGCCAGCACGCCCAACGTTGCAGGGGCCGCCGTGCTGCCCGCCGATACCCAGCGCATGCCGCCATCAGTGCTCAACAGCAATGCCGCCCGCCGCCAGCCCGGTTCGGTTCCCGCAGCGGCGACCAACAGGCGCGGCGCCTCGAAAATGCGGTCGTCCAGTGCTGGCAGTTCGAACAGGTGCATGATCGTCGGACCGTGCACCGAATCAGCATCGGCCAGAACGCGACCGGCGCTGGCCGACAGCGGCGACGGGGAAGCAGCATCCGCATCGTCCAGCCGGATCAGCTCCAGCATCACCACCATCGCCTCCAGCGACCAGCGCGTCACCCGCCAGCGCCCCGCGCTGCCCGCACCCCCATCGCCTGCCCCATCACCTGCGAACGACACGACATCGCCCGGCACGATTCGCAGCGCGCGCCAATCAAGCGCCACCCCGCGCCGCTCCCGGCCCGCCTCGGCGCGCGCCAAGGCGCGTCCTGCAATCGCCTTGGCCATCCCGGCCTCAATCGCGGCGGGCAGTTCGATCCGGTCGCTGCGCCTGCCCGCACCCGGCCGCCGCGCCCGCTGCAGCCCGGTTTGGTAATCGCGTGCCGGATCATAATGCGCGACGGTGATTGTTTGCGGCACGGTGCCGATGGCCGCAATCGAGCGCTGGCCACGCTGGCCCCGCACCCGCCCGGCCGATGCGCCGCTATCGCTGATCGCTATCGCGCCATCACCCGCACCCCGCATCGCCAGGCGGTTGCCTTGCGGCGAAAACCAGGCACCGCCAGCGCTGGCCAGCATTTCCGCAACGCCGCGAATACTATCCCCATAGGCCGAAAAGCCGGTGACGGGCATCGTCACCGCGCCGCCATCAATTCGGCCATCGCTGATCGACCCGGCAATCGCACCCAGCGCCACCGGGCCAGGATCAGCGATCACCTCAAAGGTGAGCGAGGGGATACGATTGCCGTAATCCGCCAGCTGCAGCATTTCGAAGACGACATAGGCATAGCCGCGGTGCGCCGGTGCCAATCCTGCCCCTTCCGCTGCTGCAATCAACGGATCGGGAGGCTGGTCCTCGCCGCCGCGGTGCACGCGAAAGCCGGTGCTGGCCTTCCAATCGCCGCCCGCCCCGCGCAACAGCTTGCCGTCCGCCCAGATGCGACCAACATCGGTGATCGCGCGTGCCGACAAGAGTACCGCGAATGACGCGGCATAGCTGAAACTGGTGGTGCCCGGCTGGCCCTTGCCACCGCTGCTCTTTTTCTTGGATTCGATCAGGTCGGTCGACCAGATCACCGTGCCCGCCACCCGCATCGCGCCAAAGAGGTGCGGAACAGGCGTGCCATAGGATGATGTCTGCACGGCCAGCTCGGTCAGGCGCGGCCCCTGCCGACCACGCGGCTTGAACACGATATTCTGGTCGATCACCTGGCCCGCAATCGCGCCAATCGCCGCGCCAATCGGTCCACCCAGCACGGTGCCAACCGCGGTCAGGATCAATGTTGCCATGGATTATTCCTCTGTCTGCGCCAGCCGCCACCGGCCGATTATGGGCCAGGGTAGCGGGCCGGGTCGTTCCACCACCCGGCGAAGCTGCGCATCGGCATGGATAAAGCCGCCGCCCGGCGCGCCGCTGTCGATCACCAGGTGCAATTGGCCCGGCCCGGCCCGGCACAACAGCAGATCGCCGGGTTGCGGGCCGAGTCGGCAATGGTCTGCGCGGATCAACCCTGCCGCGTCGATCATCGCAGCGGTGGCATCGCTGTCACCGCTGCGCAAGGCATAGCCGGTGGGGATGATTGTCAGTCCGCCCCCGGCCCTGATCGCCAGCGCGGCCAGCCCCACGCAATCAAGCCCGTAAGCCGGGTCGCGACCATGAAGGCGGAATCGCACGCCGATCGCCCGGCGCGCTGCCGCCACCACTGCGCTGCTCATGCCCCGGGATAGCGGGTCAGCAGGTCGATGCCCGGCAAATAGGGTTCACCCCGAAAATTGGCCGCATTGGCAAAGCGCGCTGCGCAGGTCGCCAGGCTTTTGTCGCACCCCTCAGTCAGCTCAACCATCACCCCCGGCTCGACCGGCAGCACCGGCACCGACCGCAACGTGACGACATCACCGTCCGACGCCGCAACCGCGCTGCTCAGCCCGCTATTATGGCCGGTAATCCAGCGCAGCAGCCCCAGCGCATTGGCCCCCGCCGCCCGCTCTGGCACGTCCAGCGTTACCCGCTGGCCATTAATCGCGACGACACGCGCCAACTGGCGGCGTCCCGCCATCGGCACCCGGCACCTTTTGTCGCCCAGATCGGCGCGGCATTCGGGCGATGTTTCCTCCACCACCGGGCCATCCAGCGCCGCGCCCGCCCCGCGCAGTTCAGCGGTAAAGCCGCCATCGCGCATGTCCACCGCGCCAATCTGGCCCTCCCCCAGATCCACCCGGCCTTCGCCGCCAGTCCCTTCGCTGCCACTCCAGTCGACCGCAAAAATCGTCACCCGCGCGCCATCCCACCGCCCGGCGAGCAGATCAGCCTCGGTAATCGCCGTGCTTGATAGCGCCCCGGCCACGTCCATCGTATCGGGTTCCAGCGTGTCGGTGCGCGTAATGGCAGACGGCGTCATGCCCGGCGCGGCGCGGTGGATGATGCCATCGATCACCAGATCACGGTCGTGATCGGTCAGCCCGATGGCAATGCCGTCGCGCCGCTCAATCCGCCAGCACAGCGCGATGGTGGTCAGGGCGCCCGACAGAAAATCGGTCATTCAACCCTCCCGAATTTCGATCAGCGCCACGCTGGGGGCAGCACCGGCCAGAAAGGTGGCGCGGTTGACGCTCAGACTATCGTCCGCAAACCGCACCGCGACATCGAACACATAGCCCGCCGTCACTGCCAGCCCGGCGGCAGGGGCGGTATCAAGCACCACCCATCCGCCCTCTGCCAGCGTGAACGCAGCCGTCTCCACACCGCCCACCGCGACCCGCACGCTGCCCGCAACAGGCCGGGTAATCCGGCGCTCGCTCGCCTCATAATGCTTGATCAGCGCAAAGCGGCTGTTGGTGCCATCGCCCGTGCCGATCCGCTGGTCGCCCGGCGCAATACTGGCCGGTGCCGATTGATGGTCGAACGGATCGCGCAGGCGAAATCCCCGCGCGGGCCCCATCCGCGCCCGAAAAAACGCCAGCAAGGCGGCAATATCGCTTTCCGAACGAATGCCGGGGCCAACATCATACCGGGTCCGCGCGCTGCTCCAACTGGCATTGCGCATTTCGGCGCCGCCTGCGCTCGTCACAATCGCGGTTGAAAATTCGGGCGTCACCTCTGCCTCGCGGCCCAGCGCAAGCGGAAACAGCACATCATCAAACGGCGCCATATCCGCCTCTCCCTCATCAAAATGGACAAAGCCGTCTCGCAGCACCTGGGGCAGCGCCCAGATAAAGGTCTGCGCGGTGCCGCGCGCGCGCGCTGCCGCCGCGGCTGCATCAATCGCGCGCCAGGCAGCCGCTTGTTCGGGGCGAAGCACAAACCCCGCCAGATAATGCTGCTCCCCCGGCGGATAACCAAGCCGCGCCGTCGCCAGCGCCAGCGCGCGATTGGTCGCCGCGCTGTTGCCGGTGGCCGCCCAATCATAATCCTCCAGCTGCAACACATCGAATGCCGGGCGCGCCCAACCGATCGGCAGGTTCATGCGCTGCACATCGGGGGCAGCGGCATCCAGGATACTGGGCAGATAGGCGAGCAACAGGCTCTCACAGGCCGGTGCCACCGCCTTCACCGCCCCAATTAACGCCGCGGTTGATGCCGCCAGTATGTGCCCCGCTTGATCCATCAACGCGATTTCGGCGGCAGACTTTGCCCCCCGCACATCGGCGATCACTGGCGGTGATCCCCCAAAGGCAGCGCGCGCTGCATCATCATAAAGGCAGGGGCGGCCATCGGGCATCACCCACCACCACGGCTCACCGACTTGAAATTTGGGCACCAGCCCCGCTGCCACCCCGATCGCGATAAAGGCCTGCGCCACCTGGTGCAGATACCCCATCGCGCCTGCATGCGCTGGCGATAACAAGGTGGACGGCGGCACCCAGCCGGTCAGCGCCGGGCTGCCACCGGCGGTGCGCTGTTTCCAGTCGCCCCAGCAATGCGCGTAAAATAATTCATAGCTGAGCGACCAGATGACACCAAAGCCCAGCGCCTTTGCCCGCGCGGCAAAATCGCGGTGCCACGCCGCCGCCGCAACGTTGATCGCGCCACCCGCCAGGCTGGCATAAAGCCCGCCCGAATTGGCTTCGAGCCGCAGATAATGGCTCATCCCGACATAATGGACGATATCGCCGCGATAGCCGAGCATCAGCGCGGCCCGCAGCAGCCGGGCGGGCGTGACGTTGTAACTATCGTCATAGCCGCTGGCGATGCCCAGGCCGTGTTCGGGCACGATCACATCACCAATCGCCAGCACCGCACCGGAGCCATCGCACACGATGTCGCTCACGATGACCGATGCCTCAGCCGGTGCCGCCAGCATCGCCGCCGCCCCGCTATAGGAAGGCGGCACAATCGACACGAACATCCGGTCGACATCGCCTGCCCACACCGGATCGGCCTCTTCCGGCAACAAAAACCCACCGTCCAATGCGGCAAAATCAATCGCGATCACCGCATCATCGGGGGTGCCGCTGGCATAGTTCCACAACCGCACAAACCAGGCGCGCGGGTTGCCCGCTGCATCGCGCCCCTCAATCGTCAGCGTGGGGCCGTTCACCGCATCCAGCGGCATCACACCGGCTGATTGCCAGCGAAACCGCAAGCTGCACCCGCGATAATCGCGCGCGGTTTCATACCGCAGCAAGGGATGATCAATCTCATCCGCGCTTGCCCAGATCAGCCCGGCCAGATCATCGGCGCGGTAAAACACCGCATCGACACGCAGCGCATCTGGCGCCGTCGTCACCACACTGGCCATCATCGGGCGCGGGAAATTGACCGTCCAGAAACGCGGATCAAAGCGCGAGATAACGCCTTCTTCCTGCACCGTCCGCTCGGTCGCCAGCCAATAGCCCATCAGCTTTCTGCCGCCAAAATCGCCGCGCGCACCGCACGCGCGACCTGCCGGCTTGAGCGGGCGAGCGCTTGCGGTGCATCGCTGCCGCCGGCCTGGCCGGCATTGCCCGTATTGATGGTGATCGCGATCCGCACATCGCGCGCGCCGCCGCCGCCCATCCCGCTATCCACCCGCCCGCTGCTGGTGGGCACGAAGAGTTCAGGCCCGCGCTCCCCCACCATATAGG
>JAKFUX010000062.1:0-7535 GCA_021732465.1 Sphingomonas sp. | reverse complement strand
GCACCTCGAACCGCCGCCCCCCGACTACCGCCTCCGGATAATCCGGGGACACAATACAAAACTCACTCGCTCCGTGGCGTCACCCGCAGCTTCGCCGCCCCAATCTGCTGAAACAGCTCCCGCACCTGCCGTACCAGATTACCCGGCACCTTGCCGTAATAAGGCGAACCGTCACCCTCGCGCCGTACCGGCCGCAAGTCCGGCCCTGGCCACAGGAAGCTGTTCGTCTCCGATGCGATGATCCAGCAGCGGTCATCGCCCAATCCCAGTTGCCGTCGCACCGCACCCGGCATCTCTATCGCCGCATCGCCCGGCTGCGGCGCTTTGGTCGTCACTGGCGCGACGATCACGCGCGTTCGGGCACCAACGGCTTGCGTCGACAGCACCACCACGACCGGCCGTTCCTTGCTTCCCTCGTCACGCCCGGCATCGGCCTCGCGCGCCCAAAGATAAACGTAGGAAAGGACGTCAGTCGGCTGTGGTATTGTCCATGAGGTAATTGAGCCGCTCGGCCTCTTCGGGGATTTCGGCGGTGAGAATGGCGTTGAGCGTTTCGTCATCGAGGTCTTCCGTTCGAATTACCTGACGGTCGCGACGAAGAAGGCGCTCATATTCGTTCAGCGACAGCATCACGATGCGTGTTTGCCCGTGCCGCTGGATACCTACCGGACGCAGCATTGCTTCGTCGGTATAATAGCCGAACTTGCTCGCTACCTGCTTTGCCGAAACCTCAAGTAATTGGTTGGTCATCATAGTCCTCGGGGGCGAACGCATAATCCGGATAATCTAGCTTTGCTGTCTTGTCAAGCGCCGCGGCAAAGCCGCGTCGTCGGTCGTCGCTTGGGCAACGCCGGTCGAGCGGGCTCGGCGTGTGCGCGCCGGGCTTGATTTAGCTGCCGCTAAATCTCGCCTCACGCGCTACAACCCCACCGCCTTCCGCAGCGCCTCATTCATCCGCCCCTGCCAGCCCGGCCCGTCCTCACGAAACTTCGCGATCACATCAGGATCAATCCGCAGCGTCACCTGCTGCTTCGCCACCCCGCGCACCGGGGGACGACCCGCTGTGCGCCAGGCGCCGGGGCGGATGACCTGTTCACCCACGCGCACTTCGGCGCCCTCGAACATCGCCTGCGTCCATTCGGGCGCGTCGTCGGGATCAACCCAGGTGCTGGCCGAACCAGCCTTGTTCTCGCTCATTGCACTTCCTCATCGAAATGATGCGGCGGCCATTCTCCACCTCCGCCCAAACCACCATTACCAATCGCTCGTCGAGCAGGCCGAAGGTCTGGAACCGGGCTTCTGCATAATCATAGCGGTCGTCAGGTCGCGTATAGGTCAGTCCGGCAAACAGCCTCGGCGCATCGGCGAAATCGAGTCCACGCTCGATTAGCGTCTTTTGGCGCTTGGCGGGGTCGAAGCTGATCTCCACGCATGGGATTATGTAACTACTGAATTGCGGTTGTCAATTGGCGGGTGGAGGCGGGAAGCGCCGCGGCAAAGCATGTCCTGAGCGCCTGCCTTGCAGGCAGTCGAAGGGCCGCGTCGGGGCACCCCACAAAGTAATACTTTGTGGGGACCCCGGCCGTCGGTCGTCGCTTGGGCGACGCCGGCCGGGCCCAGCTTGAGCCTCGATTTTGCCCTGCAAAACCGTTAGGCCGCCCGGCCATGTGCAATGAAGCCGCTCGCCGTATCGCGCTTGGGATCATCCGCGAGGATTGGTCGCAGTTGAAGGTGCCGCTCGTCTTTCCTGAAGGGCTGCCCAATCTTCAGGCGGTGGCGTCGATCCGCATTACTGATCCCACGCTCATCATCCGCGCCGCGCACGCCACGGGTGCGCCCGCCGACCCCCATACCCCCATTGCAGAGGGCGTCATGCGGCGGTGGAGCTGGCCGATGTCCAATGGGCGCCCGCTCTATAATTTCCGCAGCGAGGGCCGCCGCTTTGGCAACAGCGCCACCGGCGGGCGGTGCCTGATCCCCATTGATGGCTTTTATGAATTCACCGCCCCCCCGCCCGGCGCGCCCAAATCCGCGAAGAAGGATAAATGGTGCTTTTCGCTCTCCCCCGGCGATGCCAACCCCCTCGGGTCGGCGTTCTTCTGCGTCGCCGGGCTATGGCATGCCGACCAACAGGTAGGCGAAGCGTTCACCATGCTCACCACCACCCCCAACCCCGATCTCGCGCCCTATCACAGCCGCCAGATCGTGCTGATGCCGCGCGCACACTGGGCGGATTGGATTGGCGGCACGGTGCCCTCTGCCGATCTCATCACGCCTGCGCCAGCGGGGTCGCTGCGGGTGGCGCCGGTGGTGCGGGGCTAGCGCGCGGGCTGCACGCCTGGTGTACAATTGCGGCAATCATTCCGCCGCCGTCCCGTCGCCCGGAAATTCGTGCGCGTCGACTCCCCTAAGTCGGCGGGCATTTGCGTGATCATGCAACCAACGCGCCGCCCAATCATTTCCCCCTCATCACGACAGAGGAGAAACTGGATGCGCACGATAATGCTCGGCCTGTTGGCCGCTTCAACCCTGCTCGCGGGCTGCGAGACCTATGGCGATACTGGTGGCGACCCGCGTTACAACAGCTATCGCCAATATGATTATAACAATCCGGATCCCCAATATGGCGGCTATTATGCCGACAAATATTATCGCGAAGACAATCAGCGTTACCGCGAACGTCAGCTGGGATCGAGAGACCGCGTCTATCGGGGGCAGGACGGGCGCTATTATTGCCGCCGCCCTGATGGCACGACCGGCTTGGTGGTCGGTGCAGCGGTCGGCGGGTTGCTGGGCAATCTGATCGCGCCGGGCGGCTCCAAGGTGCTGGGCACGATCCTGGGTGCTGGCGGCGGAGCGCTGGCCGGCAATGCCATCGACAAGGATGGCCAGCGCAACGACGCGCGCTGCCGCTAATCGCGATGCTGCGGTAAAGATTGCGGGTAGAGATCGGGGTCGGCCAGCAATGGCCGCCCCGATCGGCTTGCGGCGGGGCGATGCTGTGCTATCCGGATGAAAATTGTCGGAGAGTTCAGCCTGATGCGTATCACCCTTGCCACTATCGCCCTGTTTGCAACCGTCAGCTCACCTGCAATGGCCGCCACCAAGCAATATGGCGCGCTGGCGATCAACGCATCGGGCAGCCAGATCGCCACGATTGAAGCCGCAGAGGGCGGGCGCCCCAAGATCACCCTGCGCGCGACCAACACGGGCAAAATCCTGTCGACGATCGATCCGTGCGCGACGTGCAGCTATTCGGGGCTGACATTTTCGGGCGATGGCACGCTGGCGTTTCTGGCGCGGAACCGCACGGCGGGGGGCGTGATGCTGCAGGTCGTGCGGCCTGGTGCCGCGCCGCAACTGGTGGCGATGATCAGCGGCATCGCGCAGACCCCGCGCTTTTCGCCGGATGGCAAGCGGATTGCGCTGCTGGTGACGATTGGTGCTGCCAAAGAAGCAGGCGCGGCGCAGGCCGGCGTGCGGCAAGTGGGGGAGATTGGCGAAAAGAATGACGAACAGCGGCTCGCGGTGTTCGATCTGGGGCTGGGGCCAAGCGCGGCAGCCGTGGTAAAGCCGCTGTCGCCCGCCGGCCGCTATATCTACGAATATGATTGGACGCCCGACAGTCGCGGTTTTGTGGTGACGAGCGCCTTGGGCAATGGCGATGCGAACTGGTGGGTCGCCACACTTGACGCGGTCGATGCGCAAACCGGCGCGGTGCGGCAGATCGCCAAGCCAGCGACGCAGCTCAACTTTCCGCGCGTCTCGCCCGATGGTAAAATGGTGGCCTATATCGGCGGGCTGATGAGCGATTTCGGCGCGGTGGGCGGCGATGTGTGGACCGTGCCGATCGACGGCGGCGCGCCCGTGAACATCACCGCGGGCGCAAAGGCCACGGCGACCTCGCTCGACTGGACGATGGGGGGCTTGCGGGCGGTGGTGCTGAAGGGCGATCAGGCGCAGATCGTGTCGGTCAGCCCAATATCGGGCTTTTCGTCCGCACAGTTCAGCCGCCCGGCAAGCTTTGGCGCAGGCGATGGCCGTGCCGTTTTCAGCGCCGATGGCAAGCGGGTGGCCACCGTGGTGCAGGATTTCACGACAGCACCCGCCATTTACGCCGGAAATGTTGAAAAACCGCGCCAAATCACGCACGAAAATGACAATTCCGTGCCAATTGTCGCCGTTCGCAGCATAAATTGGCAGAATGAGGGCTATGATGTGCAGGGCTGGTTGCTTGCGCCGCTCAATGCAGACCCTGCAAAAAAGGCGCCGATGATCACCGTGGTGCACGGCGGGCCATCATCCGCCAGTACCCCTAACTTCATGGAACGCGGCACAAATGCTGATCTGATCGCGGCGGGATATTATTTGTTTTACCCCAATCCGCGCGGCAGTTTTGGTCAGGGGGAGGCGTTTGTGCAGGCCAACCGCCGCGATTTCGGCGGCGGCGACTTGCGCGATATCCTGACCGGCATCGATGCAGTGGAAAAGGTCGCGCCGGTGGATGATGCGCGGCTGGGCATGATGGGCGGCAGTTACGGCGGCTTCATGTCAATGTGGGCAAACACCCAGACCAACCGGTTCAAGGCTATTGTTGCGGGCGCAGGACTATCCAACTGGATCAGCTATTACGGCACGAATGGCATTGATCAGTGGATGCTGCCGTTCTTCGGCAAAACGCTGTATGATGATTATGACGCGTACAAGGCGCCATCGGCAATCTATTTCATGAAAACGGCCAAAACACCGACCTTCATCTATGTGGGCGAACGCGACATTGAAGTGCCGCCCACCCAGTCAGTCGAATATTGGCATGCGCTGAAGGACATGGGCGTGCCGACCAGCCTGGTGATCTACGCCGAAGAAGGCCACGGCATCCGCAGCCCCGCCAACGCAGCGGACCTGCGCAAGCGGACGATCGGGTGGTTTGACAAGTATTTGGCGGCGGGCAAATAGCGGGGATTGCAGCGTTTCGACCCTTTACCGCAGCGGTTTGCCCGTGTCCTTCCACTTGTCGAGGATGGTCGATTCCGGCAGCGATTGCGGCGTTTCCGGCTTGGGGGAGTAGCCGGGCATGGGCATGCCGCTTTGCGCGTAAGCGGGCTGGATCACCGCTGGGGATGTACGCAGTTTTGGCGGGGGTAGCACAGCGCTTGCGATCAGCGCCGGAATGGCCATCGGCGTGATTGGTCGGGCGTGTGGGCCGGGGAAGGGTTCGCCGCCGGCATAGCCCTGTCTAAACGCGGCGGGCGTGCCCCAATATCCCTGCCAGCGGTGGAAGAAATGCGCGCCGATTGCCGCCGTCATCACCAATTGCCGGTTCCAGGATGGGGTGACGGCATAGGTATGGTAATGTGTCGCGGTGCCAACGCGCGCCTCCACGCTGCCTGCGAGCATCACGGCTGCCACGCGCATTGCGCGCAGCCAGCTGGCCCGGTTGGGGATGCGCGCCATCGATCCGTCACACGCATAACTGAACTGGCAACCAGTGCCGCGTTCTGATCCCTGATAGATGACGCCGCACACCGTGGCGGGGAAGGCGGGGTGGCGCACGCGGTTCAGGATCACCTGCGCCACTGCGCGCTGCCCGGCATCCGGTTCATTCGCCGCTTCGTAATAGATCGCCGCCGTCAGGCATTGCAGCGCGCGATCACGGTCAGTCGGGCTTGCGCGCCCCATCGAAAAAGGTGCCGCTGCGCGGACGGTGCCGTCAGCGGCACTTGCCAGCGCATCGGCGGGAATCGGCAGATCGGGCAGCGCGGTGGTGCCCGTTACCCCGGTGGCAGGCGCTGCCTCGTCATCAGCGAGATAGAGCAACGCTGCGCCGGGAAAATGATCGGTCGCTTCATAGCCGACGGGTTTGACGGCTACCGACATCTGGCGCTGCTGGCTGGCGATGATCGCGCGGATCGCGGCTTGCGCTGAATAGCCAAGGCACACGACCGCGAGCAGGGCAACGGCCCCCGCCACGCGCATCTGTCGCCCTGCCCATCGTTGCCAAAACACGCGCCGTTCGCCCTTTGCCTTCGCGCCGGGCAAAACCACCACGGCGCACCGCGCCATAGCGTGTTTTGAGAGGTTTAGCGCGGGGTGATTTGGCCCCGTCCCAGCGCGAAACACTTGATGGTTAACGCAATTTTTCGTTTACTTCAGCGTTGGCGAGTCCAGTTTCAGCGCGCTTGCTGGGATCAATTCAAGGGTTGGATAGGCTTTGCGCAGATCGTCGATGAACAGTTTTGAATCGCCCACCACCACGATGCTGGCAGTGGCGGGGTCGAGCAGCTTGGCCGCGGCGGCCTGCACCGCCGCAGGGTCGACACCCTCGATCCGGGCAGCATAGTCTTTCAGCTCGCTGAGCGGCACATCATCAATCACATAGCCGCCGATCAACCCGGCAATGCCGCCGGTCGTTTCCGCTGATCGACCGAAGCCGCCGATCAGCACGGCCTTGCGCGTGTCAAGCTCCGCCGCCGGGGCAGGTTCGGTGCCGAGCCGCTTCATCTCGGCAACGATCAGAGATACGACCTGCGCGGCGGACGGGTTCTTGGTCTGGGTGCTCGCGCTGATTGGGCCGGGCTGGCGGCGCGCCGCGACTGAACTTCCAGCACCGTAAGCCAAGCCACGCTTGATCCGGATTTCTTGGTTCAACCGGGATGAGAAGCCAACGCCAAGCGTCGCATTGGCAACCGCAGCGGGATAATAGCCTGCATCCTTGCGCACGATCCCCACCCGCGATATGACGACGCCCGCTTGGCCCGCCCCAGGGAAATCGATCACAATCACGCGGGGCGCGGGGTAGCTTGTCGAGCCGCCCACCACAGCCGGGGTCGAACCCGCCGGCGCCTTCCACCCAGCAAAGTTTTGCTCAGCGAGCGCGCGCGCCTGAGCCAGCGTGATATCCCCCACCAATACCAAGGCCGCGCGTTCGGGTCGCCAGCCGGCGGCATAGCTGCTGGTTACATCGCTGCGTGTGATCGCCTTCAGCGACTCTGGCGTGCCGGCGAGCAAATGTCCGTAAGCCGATCCGCCGAACACAGCGCGTGCGGCAACAATGCCAGCAAGCCGGCCGGGGTCTTTCAAATCAACGCCGATGCCGTCGATCGTCTGGGTGCGGGCGCGGTCAATCTCGTCTTGCGCGAAGGCTGGGTGTGTTGCGACGTCGGCGAGGATTGCGAGTGCAGGTACCACTTGGTCGGACTTCACGCCGATGCTTACCGATGCCCCGTCCCAATCGGCATCGCTGCTGATGGAGCCGCCCAGCGATTCGATCTGGCGGGCGATGTCGGTGGCAGAGCGGGTGGTGGTGCCCTTGGTCAGCAGGCCAGCGGCCAGGCTGTTCAGCCCGGCGCGGTCAGCCGGGTCAGCAGCGCCGCCGCCCGGAGTTACCACCACGCTCGCCGAAATCAGCGGCAGATCGTGCTTTTCCACGACGATGACCCGTAGGCCGTTGGCCAGCCGCGTTTCGATGGGGGCGGGGATAGCAGCCGTCACCGGCGCACCGGGCGCGGGTGACGGCTGCTATCCCCGCCCCCCTG
>JAKFUX010000023.1:0-8113 GCA_021732465.1 Sphingomonas sp. | reverse complement strand
CGCGTCACGCGGGCGGCGCTACCGCAGCAATAATGTCGCGGGCGCAGTGGGTGAGGTGATCTTGTGGTCTGCGCTTAACAGCCTGTCGAACGGCGGTGGGCGCTCCTCTGGCTGGGGCGGCGGCGGCGGATCGTTCGGCGGCGGCGGATCGTCGGGGAGTTGGTGATGCGCAAACCCACAACTGAAGAACGCACCGCGATTGCAGCGGCCGTCCATGCCGCCGAAGCAGGCACATCCGGCGAAATCGTGACGATTATCGCGGACGATTCCGATAGTTATCATGACGTTGCGTTGCATTATGCGGTGCTGTCGGCGCTGCTGGTGCCATTGGTTTTCGCTGGCTGGCCGGGGCTGTTGCAGGGCGTTGTTGATCGCCTGTCCGGCGGCTGGGGGGGTGCGGAAACGCGCGACCTGATGCTGATCGCCTTTGCGGTGATGACCGCGCTGTTCCTGATCGTGCGATACGCGCTGGCCTATAGGCCGCTGCGCCTGAAGTTGACGCCCAAGGCCACCCGCCGCCGCCGCGTGCGCCGCCGTGCGATTGATCTGTTCAAAGTGGGCACCGAAGCACGCACGGCAGGGCGCACCGGCATTTTGATCTATCTCTCGCTGGGCGAGCATATGGCGGAGATTATCGCTGATGAGGCGATTCACACCCGCGTGCCCGATAGCGAATGGGGCGAGGCGATGGCCGCGCTGGTCGCCGAAGTGGGGCAGGACCGGATTGCAGCAGGCATGATCGCCGCCGTGGGCCATGTCGGCACATTGCTGGCACAGCACCTGCCGCGCGCCGATGATGATGCGAACGAACTGCCCGATAGGTTGATCGAGCTTTGAGCGTCGAGACGGTTTGGGAAGGCCGTTTCCTGTCCGTAAAGCGGGACGGGACATGGGAATATGTGTCGCGCGCGCGCGGCATTCAGGCAGCGGTGATCGTGGCGATTGACGACGGCCATGTCATCCTGGTCGAGCAATACCGCGTGCCGCTGGGCAAGCGCTGCCTTGAGCTCCCCGCCGGGCTGGTCGGGGACGAAACCAGCGGCGAGCCTGTAGAGATTGCCGCCGCGCGCGAGCTGGAGGAAGAAACCGGCTTTGCCGCCGCCCGCATCGACCCCATTGGCTATTTCCACTCCTCCCCCGGCATGGTCTCCGAAGGATTCACCCTGGTCCGCGCGCACGGGTTGACCAAGGTTGGCCCAGGCGGCGGCGACGCGGGCGAAGACATTACCGTGCACCGGGTGGAAGTTGGCGCGCTGCCAGCGTTTATCGACGCGAAACGCGCCGAGGGGGTAGCGATGGATGTGAAGCTGCTGCTGCTGCTGGGGGCGGCGTTGCTGAGATAGGGTTTAAGCCGGGGCCTTAGCCCGATCGCTTAAGCCAGGCCGTAGACTCATTAAAAGCGGCCTATCGGCTACCGCCCCAACAAGAGCGGTCAGCCCGAATTTTAGGTTGCTTGAAACCTGCCGTTCGCCGGCCAATCTGCCTTCTCCAGCCGCATGACCAGGCAGTCGTCGTCATCGAACATCCGTCGTCCCACTACTGTGAACCCCAGCCTCCGATAGAATCTGTGCGCGCCTGTATTGGAGTTTAGGGGATCGATGACGATGCCAGTGACGTCCGGCTCAGCAAAGCAGCGGTCGATGATCTGGGTCATCATCTGCGTGCCCACCCCCCGACCCAGCCATTCGGCCGGGCCGATCCAGATGTCGATGGCCCTCAGCCCCCGCTCAATCTCGCCCCAATAGTGCGTCCGCTCCATATGGGGATCGCAGACCTGCATAACCCCGACCGGCACACCCGCGACCTCGGCGATCAGATAGTAGCTGTCATAGGCCGAATCCGCGATCTCCTCGGCCCATGCGATTCCGCCGAAGGCGACCTCTTCCTCCGGGTCGTCGCTGGAACAGGCAATGACATGCGGCTCACGATCCCACGCCGCCAGCGTAGGCGCATCGGCAACGGTCGCAGGGCGTAAGCTAACTTGGGAGGAGAGGGCCACAGTATCAGAATTAAGCCGCAAAGCCGCTGCTATCAATTGTGCGAATCAAGGTCCGCTCACCCCAGACGCAATCCCGAGAGCCGCCGGTCCGCAGGCCACCCATTTCCAGTCGTTCCACGTCTATCGATTTTCTGACCGAACCTAGCGCCCCGCGCCCTCAATCGCAGTCCGCCGTTGCAGCCCCCAGGTCTCGCGACCGGTGATGAAACTGTACCAGCCCCAGGTCGCGCCGATATGGCGGAGCAGCTGGAAGGTGAAGGGTTCCAGCACCGCTGCGACGATTGCCCAGCCCATGCCCAGCCCATCGGTCTTGCCCGTCCAGCGCGCATAAAGCCGCAGCGACCAAAGGTGATAGGCCAGATCAACCACGATCTTGATGATCATCACGACCAGAATGGGCCAGGCGAGCATGAACTTGCCCGTCACGACCAGCACGGTGAGAATGATGAACGCGGCGATGCCGTAGATCGGCTGCACCGTATCGAGCGTCTTGACCGGCATCTGCGCCGTGCCCAGCGACCCGAAATGCGGATTGCCGATCATGTCGCGGTTCCAATATTGCGTCTGCAGATAGCCGCCGAACCAGCGCCGCCGCTGGCGCAGGAACGTCATCAGCGATGCTGGCGCATCGGTGCGCGCGGTGGCGCCGCCAATCACCCGGATCGTCCAGCCCAGCCCGGCATCTGCCGAATGCCGGTGCAGCCGGTGGATCAGTTCATAATCCTCCACCAGGCACGCCGGATCAAAACCGCCGACCGTGATCAACGCATCGCGCCGGAATGCCGCGAACGCGCCCGATATCAGCAACAGGCTGTCGACCCGCATCCACGCATAGCGCGACAGGAAGTTGCGAACATATTCATAGGTTTGGAACCACTGAAAAATCCGCCCCGACAGCGATGGCCCGCAGATCGGCGTCAGCACGCCCGTGGCCGCGACCAGGGCTGGTTCAGCCGCAAAGGCCCCGCGCATCGCCGCCAGCGCGCCTGCATCAAGCAGCGTATCGGCATCAACCGTCAGCACCACATCGGTATCAACCTGCTGGATCGCCTGATTAAGCGCGCGCGCCTTGCCGCCATGCGGCACGCGCAACCAGCATAAGCTGGGCAGGCCGGGTGCCGCCTCGCTGATCGCGCCAAGCGCGGGCATTTCCAGCCCGTAAAGCCGCTTGAGTTCTGCCGGGGTATCGTCACTCGATCCATCATCGGCGATCAGGATCAGATCTGGCGGATCGGCCTGTGCGATCAGCGTGTCGATGGTGATTCCCAGCACGCCTGCTTCATTGTGCGCGGCAATGATCACGCCCAGCGTTGGCCGCACACCGTCAGTTGCTGGTAGCGGCGGCGATTGTATCAGCTTGCGCGTCTTGCTGGCGGTGAACGCCAGCAGCGCGGTATCATATATGATATAGACAATGCCGACTGACCAGCTGGCCAGCCCGGTGCGAAAAAACGCCTGCGCCACCAGCGCGATGAACAACAGCACCACCGATGCCATGATCGCATAGCTGGCAAAAGGCACAGGTCTGGGCGTCAGTCGCGGCGATTGGGCGACGAGCGATTGGCTCATTGGGGTCATGCGCCGCATATTTTCCGATTTGTGATGAACACAGGCTTGCAACCAGATAGGGATAGTGGCCAGAAACGGCCAGTGCCGCAGTGCAACATGGAATGGGAATCTTGCATGGACAATCATCGCTATACCAGCATCGCGATCTCGCTCCACTGGATCGTCGCTGTCGCCATCGTCCTGAATGTGTTCCTGGCGCTGACATGGGATTTTTATCCGGACGAATCGGTTCGGCCCGCGATTAACCTGCACAAATCGGTGGGCATCACCGTGCTGGGCCTCGCGATTATGCGGCTGTTGTGGCGGCTTACCCACCGCCCGCCTGCTTTGCCCGACACCAACCAGCAATGGGAAGTGCGGCTGAGCCACCTGACCCACATCCTGCTCTATGTGATTATCTTTGCCATGCCGGTGACCGGGTGGATTATGGATTCGGCATGGGACAAGGCCGCAGAGAACCCGATGTTCCTGTTTGGCGCGTTCGAATGGCCGCGGATCGGCTTCATCATGGCGATGGATCCTGCCACCAAAAAGACGATCCACGACAGCTTTGGCGAGGCGCATGAATATATCGCCTATGCGATTTACGGGCTGGTGTTCCTGCATGTGGCGGGCGCGCTGAAGCACCAATATGTCGACAAGCAGCGCCAGTTGCAGCGCATGTGGTATACCGGCTCGGTCGAATAGGGTCGGTCGAATAAAACCCGCCACCCCTTATGACGCCATCATCCTGGGAGCGGGCGCCGCCGGGTTGTTTTGCGCGCAAGTAGCGGGGCAGCGCGGGCGGCGGGTGCTGGTGATCGACCATGCCGATGCGCCGGGCAAAAAAATCCTGATTTCGGGCGGCGGGCGGTGCAATTTCACCAATATCGCCACCGCGCCCGATCGGTTCCTGTCCGCCAATCCGCATTTCGCCAAATCAGCGCTCAGCCGGTACACGCCCGCTGATTTCATTGAACTGGTGGAGGCGCACGGCATTGCCTGGCACGAAAAAACGCTGGGGCAGTTATTCTGTGACGGATCGGCCAAACAGATCGTCAACCTGTTGCTGGATGAATGCGCACGCGGCGCTGTCGATCTCGCCATCGGTGCGCCGATCACTGCGGTTAGCCACAGCGATGGGGTGTTCCGGGTAAGCTTTGGCACGCGAACCGAGGTGGCACCCGCACTGGTGATCGCCACTGGCGGGCCATCAATCCCCAAAATGGGGGCGACAGGCTTTGCCTATGATCTTGCCCGGCAATTCGGGCTGAAAGTGGTGGAACCCCGCCCCGCGCTGGTGCCGCTGACGCTGGGCGGGGACGAGGCGTTGTTCCAGTCGCTGTCAGGCGTTGCGACCGATGTTGTCGCGCGCTGCGGCAAGGCGGCATTTCGCGAGGCTGCGCTGTTCACGCATCGCGGATTATCAGGGCCGGCGATCCTGCAGGTGTCGAGCTATTGGCGGCACGGCCAGCCAATCGGCATCGATTTTGCGCCCGGCCGCGCGGCCAATTGGCTGGTGGCTGCAAAGCGCGCGGGACCAAGGGTAACATTGCGCAACACGCTTGCGGCCGCGCTGCCCACGCGGCTGGCCGATACGCTGGCCGAACGATTGCCGCATGGGGGTGAACTGGTAACCTATACCGACCGCGAACTGGGCGATATCGCCGCGCGGCTGGCCGACTGGCAGTTTGTGCCCAACGGCAGCGAAGGCTTTGCCAAGGCAGAGGTAACCGTGGGCGGCATCGCCACCGATGGCCTGTCATCGCAAACAATGGCGGCGCGCACCGTGCCCGGCCTATATGCCATTGGCGAGGCGGTGGACGTTACCGGCTGGTTGGGGGGATATAACTTCCAATGGGCCTGGGCCAGCGGCCATGCGGCGGGCATCGCGGTTTAGCGCACCGCCACCCCTTACCCCTGCCGACAAAAAAACGGCCCGGCAATTGCTGCCAGGCCGAGTTTGACGTCGCTAGGAGCTTCCCTTGCGTCATCACAAAATAAAAGGGAGCCGCACCATCTTGTGAACAGCGCGGCTCCCCGAAACCAGACTCTCGTATCGGGCCGAACGAAACCGTCCGGGCCCGACGGAAAGATTACTTGGTCGTGTTGCCTTCAGGAGCCATCGCGTCCATCGCGTTTGCTTCCATCGCAGGCGCTTCCATGGCGTTTGCTTCCATGGCGTTTGCGTCCATGGCGTTTGCTTCCATTGCAGGTGCTTCCATGGCGTTTGCTTCCATGGCGTTTGCGTCGGTGGTGTTGGTTGCAGCAGGCGTGCAAGCAGCAAGGCCGAGTGCGGCAACAGCGATCAGCGACGTCGTAATGATCTTCTTCATGGACTTACCTCCATCTATAAAAATTGGTCGTTCCCCGGACACACCATATGCCCCAGCACCCGACCCCCTCGGTGTCCAAAATCCCTTTGTCGCAATCCATACACGATTGATAGGAAAAAGTGCAGCCGCGCCGATATTTCGTCGCATTTCCCAGCGCCTCACCCGCAAACAGGACGTTGGAACGCGGATAAGTTACCTATTTTGTCAACCGGCAAGGCCGTATTTGCCTGGTGAATTCGCCCCACCACGGCACCCCATCCCCGATTCGCGGTGACGTGCACTGCTGCTTCAGGCTCAAGCTGGCACCGACTCCAGCGCCTCGCTTGCCTCCAGCCAGGCGGCTTCGGCGACTTCCAGCTTGGCTTCCACTTCACCCCGGCGCTGGCTGAGTTCCCCCATTGATAGCTTGGCGAGCCAGGGTTCCGCGCCAGACGGATCGAACATTGCCCGGTCAATTGCGCTGCGTTGCGCAGTGAGTTTGACGACCAGCGCCTCAGCCTCATGCGCCGCTTTTTTCAGGGCCACCGCGCGCTCGCGCTCTTGCGCTGCGGCCTTTTTGTCCTTCTTGCTGCCGCCCTTGGCCGAACCGCCATCGCCCTTGGGCTGGTTCTTGCCGAGGATCATGTCGGTATAATCGTCCAGCGAGCCGCCATATTCCTGCGCGGTGCCGGCATCGACCAGCACCAACCGGTCCGCAGTCAGCTCAATCATGTGGCGATCATGGCTGACGACCACGACCGCGCCGTCATAGGCGTTCAGCGCCTGCACCAAAGCCTCGCGCGCATCGACATCCAGATGGTTGGTCGGCTCGTCAAGGATCAGCATATGCGGCGCATCGCGAGTGATGAGCGCCAGCGCCAGTCGCGCGCGCTCGCCGCCGGAAAGCTTGCCGACCTTGGTGGTCGCCTTTTGCCCCGAAAAACCGAATCGCCCCAGCTGCCCGCGCACCGCCGCGGGCGACTTATCCCCCATCAGCCGCGACATATGCTCCAGCGGGGTATCATCGCCGTCGAGTTCTTCCACCTGATACTGGGTGAAATAGCCCACCCGCATCTTACCCGATTTGGTCATCGCGCCGTCCATCGGCGCCAATTGCGCCGCGAGCAGCCGGGCCAGCGTGGTTTTGCCATTGCCGTTGCGGCCGAGCAGCGCGATCCGGTCATCAGGATCAAGACGCAGGTTCAGCCGCTGCAGGATCGGCTTTTCGCCGTAACCGACGGTGGCCATATCCAGCGTGACGAGCGGCGGCTTCAGCTCATCGGGGCTGGGAAAATCAAAGCTGAGCGTCGGGTCTTCAGCCATCGCCGCGATGGGCTGCATCTTCGCCAGCATTTTCTGCCGCGACTGCGCCTGTTTGGCGGTGGAGGCGCGGGCGGAGTTCTTGGCGATATATTCCTGCAGCTTGCTGCGCTGGGCATCCTGGCTTGCCCGCGCGGCCGCAATCTGCGCCGCACGTTCCGCCCGCTGGCGCTCAAACGCATCATAGCCACCGGCGTAGAGCGTTACCTTGCCGCCCTCCAGATGCAGGATATTGTCGACGACATTGTTCAGCAGATCGCGTTCATGGCTGATCACCACCATCATGCCCGGATAGGCCTTCAGGAAGCTTTCCAGCCACAAGGTCGCTTCCAGATCGAGATGGTTTGACGGCTCATCCAGCAGCAGCAGATCGGGTTCGGAAAACAACAATGCGGCGAGCGCGACGCGCATTTTCCAGCCGCCCGAATAGCTGTCGAGCGGGCGCTGCTGCATTTCTTCATCAAAGCCCAGGCCCACCAGTATCCGCGCCGCCCGCGCCTCTGCGGTATAGGCATCAATCGCCTCAAGCCGCTCATACAGCTCTGCCACCCGGTCGGGATCGACGCAGTGTTCGGCCTCTGCAAACAGCGCGGCACGCTCTGTATCGGCCTCCAGCACCGTCTCAATCGGCGTCTTGGTGCCGTGCGGTGCTTCTTGTTGCAGATAGCCGATCCGCGTCTTGCGCGGCATTTCAATCTCGCCGTCATCAGCGTCGAGCGCGCCGATCATCACCTTCATCAGCGTCGATTTGCCCGCGCCATTGCGCCCGATCAGCCCGACACGGCTTTTCGCCGGCAAGGTAGCACTTGCACGTTCCAATATCGTGCGACCGCCAAGCCGCACCGTAATGCCGTTGATATTGAGCATGGCGGGGCGCGTACCACGGCTTGCGGTTTTGCGCGAGGGGTGTTCGCATGTGCAGCAGATTTGG
>JAKFUX010000057.1:0-8239 GCA_021732465.1 Sphingomonas sp. | reverse complement strand
CGGCTCTTCCGGTGGTGGGGGTGGCGGTGGTGGCGCCACGTCAAAAGTATCAAGCTTCTCCGCCACTTGCTTTACATATTTATAAGCAAGTCCGGTGACGAAAGCATAGCCGATGACAGCGTGAATGAGGGCAACGATAATAATCGCCACCACCCTGCTGCTACCTTCAGTCCGATCTGCATAAGCCATTCAGGTACGAAACTCCCATTGCACCAGCAGTATCTCCCCGCGCCATCCGTATATCGGATTGCCGAAGGGCTGCTATGAGCCGTTATATCCTTCACCGAGGCGATATCTCTATCGCCCCCGCCACACCGACGCAAACTCTTTGTCAGACGTAACAATCATACAACCAGCTCGCGACAGAATTATTTCTGTTTAAAACCACGTCAATCCACTAACGAAAACGTGATGTCATACGTTCCAAAGGCTGTGCCGAATATCATGATGAAAACCGTGCGACGATCAATGTTTGGCGCTGCCCTGGCGGTGGCCGCAACGCTCAGCACGGGCGGTTTTGCGGCCGCGAATGCGCAGCGCCGCCCTGCGCAAAAACCTGTCGCCATTGCCGAACCAGCTCCCCCTTATGCCGCGGTTGCAGACCTGGTTTTACGGTCACCCGTGATCATCGATTCGACGATTCGCAGCGCCGAAAAACTAAAGGGTCCAGAAGCGGTTGGGGCGCCCACTGGCTATGCCCGGCTATATGTTCAGGCCGATGTTCTGGCCCTGATTCGCGGCAATGATTCGGTGCCAGCGCGGATTGGCTACATCCTTGATGTTCTGCCTGATTCGCGCGGAAAGTTGCCAAAACTGGGTAAGTTGAGGGTGCTGCTTTATGGACGCCCCGTGCCGCGTCTGGCCAATCAAATTCAATTAACCGGGCCGGATTCGCAGCGCCGCTGGACGCCCGCGCTTGACGCGCTTAGCCGTCGGATCGCCACTGAAGCGCTGGCTGCAGATGCGCCGCCGGTGGTGACGGGCATTGGCAATGCCTTCCATGTATCAGGGTCGTTACCGGGCGAGGGGGAAACCCAGATTTTCCTGACAACGCGGGACACCAGGCCGGTATCGATCAGCATCCTGCGGCGCCCGGGCCAGCAACCCAGCTGGGCGGTGTCGCTGACCGAGATTGTCGATGAATCAGCTGCCCCGCCGCAGCGGGACACGCTGTTATGGTATCGGCTGGCCTGTGCCCTTCCGGCACAACTGCCCAGCGCCGCCGTTGAAAAAATGAGCGAGGGTGACGCAGCGACCGCGATCGAGGACTATGCTTTCGTCATTCAGTCGCTGGGGCAATGCACGCGCAGCTAGCCGTGCCAGACCTAGCCGTGCAAGCCTGCGTCGGTGATGCGCGGATCGATTCGAATAATCTGCCCGGTCACCGAAATCGCCCTCAGCAAGAACGCGGTCGCCGCAGCGACATCGGCGGGATCGGCATTTGGCGCGGCGTGCACAGCCGATATGCGCCGCTGTGGCGCAGCCTCAATCGCCAATGGCTCAATTGCGGCGAGCAACAGATGGGCGTCAAACGGTGGCGTGGCCGCCCCATCCACGACAACCACGGTCGCCAGCGATGGCACCGCGCGCATCCGGTCCAACACGGCGTTAATGTCACCGGAGGGGATCAGGATGAGGCCAGGCAAAGCGCCGCCATCCGCACCGTCCATCCCCGCCAACAGCGCCCGCAACGCCGTTGCAAGATCGCCCGTGCCCTCAACCACAGCCGCGGTCATCGCCGGTGGCGCACCAACGTCATCCCAATCGCCTCGCCCGCTTCCGAAATCGCAAGCTTGACGATCTTTACCTGCACGCGCTGCACGCGCGAATCCTCCTCCAGCAAAGTTTGCGCGATATGGTCGGCCACGCCCTCGATCAGGGTGAAGTGAACACCCTCCGGCAACGCCGTCGTCGCCGCGCGCTTCAGGTCCAGATAGTTTTTTGATGCCGACAACGGTGTGTCAGGCGCAAAATGCGCGGGGCATTCCAGTTCGACAGTCATCGAAATCAGCAGCGGCTGCGGCAAGTGGGTTTCTTCGGAATAAATGCCTGTCAGAACAGATACTTCGAACCCATGCACTTCTAATTCTAGTCGATCGTTCAACCTGCTGTTCCCATTGATATTGGCCACGCCATCCGGCGCGCGCCATAGCAGGTTGCGCGCCGGGGGGAAGCACGGCGGGCGATGCCGCGCCTATCCCTGGCCCATCCTTTGCCCGTCATGGCCGATTCTGGCGGTCAGGCGGCAGCGCTTGGCCGGGCGGACATCATCTGATGCCATCTGCCCAGATGATGCAGGTCATCGCCAACGCTCAGCCCCGCCCGCGCGGCGAAATCCACCGTCATCAGCGCGGTGATATCGGCAAAGCTGATCGCGTCGCCCACAATCCAGGGCGATTGGCCCAACCGCTCGTCCAGCTGCCGGGTAAACACGCCCCACATGATATGCGCCCGGTCGACAAGCTCGGGGATGATCGGCATCGGCGGCCAAAGCCCCGGCTGCCCCCTGCCCTGCATCTGCGGCTTTGAATTGCGGAACGCATAGACCGCAGCGGCATAGCCATCCGCTTCAATCCGGCGGGTCCAGGAATCGATCTGCGCCATATGCAGCGAATCTGTGCCAAAAAGGGGCGGATCCGGGCATTCTGCCTCAAAATACCGGCAAATCGAGGCAGATTCGGTAATTATCTGACCATTTTCGAGCACCAATGCGGGCACTGTACCGCGCGGATTGATCGCCAGATAGGCTGGCGCCAACTGTTCATCACGGCGCAAATCGACCATCACGCGCTCCACCTCTATGCGCTTTTCCGCCAGAAAAATGCGCACGCGCCTGGGGCTGGGTGCCCACGTCGAATCATAAAGTTTCATGGAACCTACCTGTTCGGCTTGTGTTCAGCGCGATCAAGGCTACTGCGCGCTGCCTGCGGCGTCCATTGCCGGATGGCTGATTTATAGGCTGATTCTCGGTGATTTCTCTGTTTCCCCTCGTGACGATTTTGCCCAAGGAAATCGAGGCTTTGCTCGATTCTGCGTTCGGCGCAGATCGCCATTTGCGGACGGCCTATCGGATCAGGACGGGCACCGCATTTGATCCCGCACACAGCTTTGCGGCGCTTGATGGCGCGACGTTGGTGGGGGTGATTCAATGCTGGCCGATTGCATTGGCGGCGGACAGTGGCGACACTTCGCCGCTGCTCATGGTCGGGCCAGTCGCAGTTTCGCCCGCGCGCCAACGTGACGGAATCGGTCGCGTGCTGATGGCGCATATGCTGGCGGCGGCAGCAGCATCGGGCGCTGACCGCGCGCTGATGTTGATTGGCGACCCCGAATATTATGGCCGTTTTTTTGGGTTTTCAGCCGACAAAACCGCCAACTGGCGCGCGCCAGGCCCGGTCGAGCAGCACCGGCTCCTCGCACGCGGGCCGGATGTGCCATCGGCACCCGGCATGCTGGGGCCACGCATCGCCGTAGTCGCCTGATCGCATCGCTTTACCCGGGCGGCGTGCTGGCTTACCGACGGGCGATGCCCATGGAACCGCTACCCGATCTTGCCACGCTGTCGCTTGCTGACATCGCCCGGCTCGCCCAGGAAAAGCGGTTGCCCCCGGTCGAGTTGTGGAACCCCAGTCATTGCGGGGACAGCGAGATGCGAATCGCGCGTGACGGCACCTGGTTCCACCAGGGATCGCCCATCGGGCGACAAGCGATGGTGCGGTTGTTTTCCACCATCCTGCGGCGCGAACCAGGTGGCGGCTATGTGCTTGTTACCCCCGGTGAAAAGCTCGATATAACGGTGGAGGATGCCCCGTTTGTCGCCGTGGAGATGAAGGCCGAGGGCAGCGGCGCGGCGACGAAGCTGGCGTTCAGGCTGAACACGGGCGAGCTGATTTCGGCGGATGCCGACCACCCGTTACGCTTTACCGATACCGAAAACGGCCCCCGTCCCTACCTCCATGTGCGTGGCGGATTGGAAGCCTTGGTGGCACGCTCGCTATACTATGATCTGATAGCACTCGCGCTTGACGGCGAAGAGCAACCGCCGGGGGTTTGGAGCAATGGGGCGTTTTTCCCTGTCCAGCCAACGCCGGTGCAGCCACCCTTAGATGAGCCGACCTTAGGCGAGCCGGGGTCGTGATGCTCGTAGATCGCCTGCGCCGCGCGCTCGAAACGGCGCTGCCGCAGGGCACGCCGCTGCTGGCAGGCGACCATGTCGATCTGGCGCTGGCAGCTGGCGACACGCTGCTCGCCGCCGCTGTGCTGGTGCCGATCACTGATCGTGCAAATCCGGGCGTCATCCTGACCCGGCGGACCAATACGATGCGGCGGCACCCCGGTCAGGTTGCCTTTCCAGGCGGCAGAATTGATCCCGAAGATGACGGCCCTGTGGATGCCGCACTGCGTGAGGCGGAGGAGGAAATCGCCCTGCCGCGCCGCCACGTGACGATCATCGGCGCGGCGGACCGCTATCGCACCGTCACCGGGTATGACGTGACCCCGATCGTCGCCGTCGTTCCGCCCGATCTGGTGTTGGTGCCAAGCGAAGCGGAAGTAGCTCAAGTATTTGAAGTGCCTCTCGATTTCATTCTTGATTCCGCCAATCACATTCGCGCCAGTGCCGAATGGCAGGGTCAGCAGCGCCATTATTACGAGATTAACTGGGACGGGCACCGCATCTGGGGCGCAACCGCTGCAATGATCGTCAACCTGTCACGCCGGCTGCAATGGCCGCGCTGATCCTGCCCGACGCACCGTGGCGAACACGGCCCGGGCTGGCCCAGCTATGCGTCGTGCTGGGCGGCGATCAAGGCGAATCGCGATTTGTTGGCGGGGCCGTGCGCGATACGCTGCTCGGGCTGCCCGTGAACGATATCGACATCGCGACCCGGCTAGCACCAACCGAGGTGCTCGATCGGTTGAGGGCCGCGCATATCAAGGCGATCCCGACGGGCATTGCGCATGGCACAATCACCGCGCTGCTGCCGGGCGGCCATGTCGAAGTGACGACATTGCGCCGCGACGTTTCCACCGATGGCCGCCACGCCACGGTCGCCTTTACAGACGATTGGCGCGAAGACGCGGCGCGGCGGGATTTCACGATCAATGCCCTCTATGCCGATCCGTCGACGGGGGAAATATTCGATTATTTCGGCGGTCAGGATGATCTGGCGCGGTATATTGTGCGCTTTATTGGCGATCCTTTGCAGCGAATTGCCGAAGATCACCTACGAATTTTGCGTTTTTTCCGGTTTTTGGCGCGGTTTGGCGACATTTTGGACGTTTCGGACACAGCAGGGCTGGTAGCCTGCACCGCCCGCGCAAACGACCTGATGGCGCTGTCGCGCGAACGCATTGCTGATGAACTGCTGAAGCTGTTGTGCGCCCGCAATGCTCCTGCGGTTTTGCCGGTGATGCTGGCAAATGCCATCCTTCGCCCCGTGCTTCCTGAACTGCAAAATACTCCGCGGCTGGCGCGGGTGGCGGCGCTTGAAGGCGAAACGGGCATTGCGCCCGATCCGATCCGGCGCCTGGCCGCCTTGTTGCCCGATGACCCCAAGACAGGAGAGGTGATTGGGGCGCGGCTGAAAATGTCGATCGCGCAGCGCAGACGGCTGGCGGTGGCGCTTGATGCAGGCGCTCTACCCCCGCCCCGCGCGCTCGCCTATCGGCTTGGTCTGGTGGGCGCGATGGATCGGCTGCTGCTGCACGGCACCGCTGAGACGATCCCAGCATTGCTAGGGCAGATTGTGGATTGGGAGGTGCCGCGCCTGCCGATCGGCGGCGGCGTTCTGGTCGACCGCGGAATCGGTCGCGGCCCTGATGTCGCGCGCACCCTGCGCGTGATTGAGGACCAATGGGTTGAGGAAGATTTTCCGGGCGAGCCGCGGTTCGCGGCGATTGTGGATGCAGCGGTCGATCAGGCGTTACGTTCCATCAGGAAGTGAAACGCGGCGTCTGCCTCAAGCGGGCGGGCATAATGGAAACCTTGGCCATAGGTGCAGCCCAGCGCGGCCAGCGTTTGCGCCAGTTCATGCGATTCGATCCCCTCGGCGGTGGTCTTCATCCCCAGCGCCTGGGCGAGCGACAAAATCGCCCGCACAATCGATATCTTGTCCCGATCCGCCAGCATGCCTGTTACAAAACTACGGTCCATTTTCAGCACGTCGATGGGCAGTTTTTGCAGATGCGCCAGGTTGGAATAGCCGGTGCCGAAATCATCCATTGCCAGGGTCGTCCCCAAGCCCTTCAGCGCATGCATAATCTGTGTCACGCGGTCTGGATCAGCGATCAGCGCACTTTCCGTCAGCTCCAGGGTAAACCGTTCGCCGGGCAACCCCGATGCCACCAATGCGCGTTCCACCATCAGCGGAATGTTATCGCGCTGAAGCTGAATGGCCGACAGGTTGACCGCAAAGCGGGTGCCGCAATTGCCGCCGGCCCGCACATCCCACGCCGCGAGTGTCGCCGCAGCCTCATTCATCGCCCAACGCCCCAGCGGCACGATCAGCCCTGATTCCTCGGCCACCGGGATAAAGTCCGTCGGCGAAACCTCGTTCCCATCATCATCCAGCCAGCGCGCCAGTGCTTCAAACGAGACGACCCTGCCAGTCGTCAAATCGCACAGGGGCTGGAAGGTCAGGCGGAGTTGATTGCCGTCAATCGCCCGGCGCAGCGCGGTTTCCATGCCGAATTGTTCGCGAACAATATCAAATGCCTGGGTCTGATATGCCTCCACATCGCCGCTTGCCTTGGATCGCTTTACCGCGAATTGCGCGTGGCGGATCAGGTCTTCTGAATCGTCGATCATATCCGATCCAAATGCGATGCCGATCGAGCAGGATACGCGAATTTCAAATGCGGAAAGGCGAAAGGGTGTAGCCAATGCCCCCTGTATGCGCTTGGCGACATGATCGGCATCGCCGCGCCCTTCATCCAGGCTCATCAGGATGCCGAATTCATCACCCCCGGTGCGGGCCAGCACATCGCGCCCGCGCAATGCCCCCTTCAAACGCCGCGCCACCGTCATCAACAATTCATCGCCGGCCATTGAACCCATACAGGCGTTGATCCGGCTGAAACGATTAAGGTTGATGATGAGCACGGCGTAACGCGCCTGCTGCGCCGGGTCGTCGCCGATCACCTCTTCAAGCAGTTCGCTGAAACCGGCGCGATTGGGCAGGCCGGTAAGACTGTCCGTCATCATTTCCCGGCGGAGATTTTTTTCCGTGCGCAACACCGATGTATGGTCAACCAGCGTCAACAGGCAGCGATACGTGCCCGGCCCCGATGCGCGCGCCAGATGCACGCGGTAATAACGGCAATCGACTGATTCGCCGTGTTCCCATTCGAAACTGTCCCGGCTGTCCACCGATTCCAGAAAGGCGCAGATCCGCGCGCTGAGCAGCCGGGCAATGGGTGAGCGCTCCGCCGAACGCCCCTGATTCACCGCCTCAAACGCGCTATTCATCGATGCAAAGCTGATCCGACCGTTGTCGACGATCACCACGGCGGCGGGAATGGGCAGCAGCTCAATCGTCTGCTCAACCATCGGGTACTGCGGCGTAACGGGCACAGCAGCGTCCACCGCAGCGGCGGGTGCCGCTCGATCAGGGGTCAGCTTGGACCTAAGATTGCCAAAAACCATGCCCCATCAGCGGTAACTTGGATAGGTTAACACCCGATAAAGCATCGGCGATTCCCTGGCTTGGTCGGTGTGAACGACGCAATTATTAGGTCGTAAACCCATAAACGACTGCTTTCGGCGCGAGGGCTAGACGACTGAAACTGGGTGGTTTTCTGTCCGACAGCTTACGAGGAGCTAAGAGGCGATAGCTGCGCTTCGATCGCGCTGTGCTCCTGCCGGCGGTTGACGACCTAGCTCACGCCATTCCCTGGCCAGCGCGTGAATGGTCGCTCCTCTCGAAACCGGTCATTCGGTCACAAAAAAGCTAATCTTCCAGCGTTCGCGCAGCATTGGCGAATCATCTCCACCGGGCTGCGCCAATGGGTACATGGGTGACGGTCGATGGCGCTTAGTATTACCCCGCGAACGCCGTGCTCGCGAACACGCCGCTGAGTCCGAACCCGATGATATCGGCCCTGCCATCGTTGTTGAGGTCGGCGAGGTCGCGGGGGAGGATGTTGTTGGATGTCCAGCCCTGGTTGGCACCGAAATTGGCGACGTCGAACGCGGCTGCGCTGAACGATCCGTCGGTTTGGCCCAAGGACACGAAGCTGC
>JAKFUX010000042.1:0-8257 GCA_021732465.1 Sphingomonas sp. | reverse complement strand
GCGCCCGCATGAGGGGGTCGGCATGAGGGGGCCAGCATGAGGGGGATTGCGCTGTTCGTCGCGCTGGGCCTCGCTGCCGCCCCGGCGGCGGCGCGCGAACCGCTGGGCATTTTTGATCGCTGGGGGGCGTTTCGTGATCCTTCGCCGCTCAAATGCTTCGCCATCTCCACCCCGGTTGAGCGCAGCGCAGGCGGTGGCAACTGGCGTCCCTTTGCCAGCATCGCAACCTGGCCCGGCCAAAATGCCCGCGCGCAGCTGCACCTGCGCCTCAGCCATGAACGCGATCCCCGCGCGCGTGTGACGATCAGCGTGGGCGATCGCCGGTTCGAACTGGTCGCCGGGAATGCCGACGCCTGGGCCCCCGACGCGCGCACCGACGCCGCCATCGTCGCGGCAATCCGCGCGGGCCGCTCATTGAGCGTCGAGGCACTCGGCAAAGGGGGCCGCCCCTTTGTCGACGTCTATGCTTTGCGCGGTGCCGCAACCGCGATTGATGCAGCGGCATTGGGGTGCGTGGGGCGCTAAGCCACCGGTGGCACGTAGTTGCCGTCGAATTTCTTCAGATCGTCGTTGATCTCGTACCATGCCGGTTTCGAGGCGACGTTCAGATGCGCGGTCGGTCGCAGCCCGGGATCGTCATCCAGCGCCGACGCCGCGACCACATAGATGCCGCCGGTCTGCATTTCCCCAAGCGCCGACCCGCAATGTCGGCAAAAGGCGCGAGCATGCGTCCAGGGCGGTGCAGGCGCGAGCCGGGCAATGTCATCTTCGCCGCGCACGAGGCGGAAGTCCGCTGCAGCGCCGATCAGAACGGCGGCAAACACGCCCTCCGCCTTGCGGCACCGGCTGCAATGGCAGTAGCTGAGCGACCGCGGCGTGCCGGTGATTTCGAACGCGACCGCGCCACACAGACAACTTCCCCGGATCATCCACGCCTCCCCATCATGGCTGGAACATAAAAAGAACGAATCGGCTGGTCAAGCGGGTAGCGGGTGACCGAGCGGCCAAGCTGGAAAATCGCCGGGAATTCCCCTATGTGCCCGCGATGCAATCCACCGACATCCTCACCATGGCCATCCCCGGCCATATCGATCCCGTTCCCGTGCCGCGCACCTTTACGCCGCGCACCGATGGGCGGATTGACCTGATCGGCTTGTCCAAGGCCGATCTGCGGATGGCGCTGGAGACCGCGCAGCTTGAGCCCAAACAGGCAAAATTGCGCGCCAAGCAGTTGTGGCACTGGATGTACAACCGCGGGGCCACCGACTTTTCGGTGATGACTGATATTTCCAAAACCATGCAGCCCTGGCTCGAACAGCGTTTCGTGATCAGCCGGCCAGAGGTGGTGGAGGCGCAGGTCTCCAGCGATGGCACGCGCAAATGGCTGCTCCGGTCCGATGCGAATGATGGCCAGGGCGCGCAGGATTATGAAATGGTGTTCATCCCCGATGCTGATCGGGGCACGCTATGCGTATCATCGCAGGTCGGCTGCACGCTCAATTGTCGGTTCTGCCATACCGGCACGATGCGGCTGGTGCGCAACCTGACCGCGGGGGAGATTGTGGGACAGGTAATGCTCGCGCGCGACGGCTTGGGCGAATGGCCCAGCCAGCCCGAGGGGCGGCTGCTGACCAACATCGTAATGATGGGCATGGGTGAGCCGCTGTATAATTTCGATGCGGTGCGCGATGCGCTGAAGCTGATCATGGACGGCGACGGCCTGTCGCTCAGCAAGCGGCGGATTACGCTGTCCACGTCGGGCGTGGTGCCGATGATGGCGCGTGCGGGCGCCGAAATTGGCGTCAACCTGGCGGTGTCGCTGCACGGCGTTACCAAGGAAGTGCGCGACGAAATCGTCCCGATCAACCGCAAATACGGCATCGAAGAACTGCTCCAGGCCTGCGCCGATTATCCCGGTGCCAATAATGCCCGGCGGATCACGTTTGAGTATGTGATGCTGCGCGACAAGAATGACAGCGATGCCGATGCACATGAGCTCGTTCGGCTGATCAAACACTATAAACTGCCCGCCAAGGTGAATCTGATTCCGTTCAACCCCTGGCCCGGCGCCAATTACGAATGCTCGACCCCCGAACGAATCCGGTCATTCTCCAGCATCGTTTTCCAATCCGGCATCTCTGCCCCCGTCCGCACACCGCGCGGCCGCGACATCGACGCGGCCTGCGGCCAGCTGAAAACCGCAAGCGAACGCCTCAGCCGCGCGGACCTTGACCGGCTGGCCGAGGAAAAACAGGTGGCCTTGGGATAGGGGTTAGCGAATTCCCAGCCGCCTCACACCGCCCCCTCACCCCGGCCGCATCATGCGGAACAGCGCGCTTTCTTCCACCGTGAAGTAATCGCCCCAGCCGCCGCCGCGCATGATGGGGGCGGCGCGGGCGGTTTGATAAACGCCGTCTTCGATCATCGCCGGATCGATATGGACGCCCACCACTTCCCCCAGGATCAGCCAGCTTTCCACCTCAGCACCTGCAGCGCTGGTAAGCCGGACCGTCTGGCTGGTGCGGCATTCGAAGCTGACCGGGCTGGCCGCGACGCGCGGGGCGTTGACGATGCGGCAGGGCGCGCTTTCCAGGCCGGCCAGCGCGAACTCATCAACCCCGGGCGCCACCGTGGCGGAGGATGCATTCATCGCGTCTGCCAGCGGGCGGGTAACCAGATTCCACACAAATTCGCCCGTCACGGTCGCATTTTCCGCGCTGTCTTTCCATTCGACCGAGGTGAAGCCGATGATCGGTGGCGTATAATTATACATGTTGAAAAAGCTGTACGGGGCCAGATTGCGCACCCCGGCGGCGCTGACCGTGCTGATCCAGCCAATCGGGCGCGGCGCGATGATCGCGTTCAGCGGGTCATGTTTCAGGCCGTGACCGTGCGCTGGATTGTAGAAATGGTGCCCTATCGTCCCGTCGTTCATGATAGCTGTCTCCATTCGCGATCCTGCACCGTAAGCTGGGACATGCTATGTCGCCTTCAAGGCGGATGACCAGTGTTTTGAAGGGTGCGATATGGACACAACGACTGATCCCCATGCGGCGCCGCTGCCCGGCAGCGCAGCGCCCGCGCCACTGGTGGCGTCGGCACCCGGCGAACCGGCGATGCAGTGGATTTACAAGCACAACCTGTCGACCCGGGTGTGGCATTGGCTGAACGTCATCACCGTTTTCATCATGATTGGCAGCGGGCTGGGCATTTTGAACGCGCATCCGCACCTTTATTGGGGGCAGTTTGGCGCCAATCCCGATCCGGCCTGGATTCACTTGCCGCATTGGCCAAGCTGGATGACGATTCCAGGCGGCTATAACCTCGCGCTGTCGCGTCGCTGGCATCTGTTTTTCGCGCTGGTGCTGGGGTTTGCGCTGCTGGGGTTCATGATTTCCAGCCTGATCAACCGGCATTTCCAACAGCAATTGCGAATCAAGGCAGCAGAGCTGACCCCGGCGCATCTTTGGTATGATATCAAGGAACACGCCGCGCTGCGCTTTCACGATCCAAAGGATCCGGGTGCATTCAACGTGCTGCAGAAAATCGCTTATGCCAGCGCGATTTTCATCATGATCCCCGCGATCATCTTTACCGGGCTGGCAATGTCGCCGGGCATGGATGCGGCCTGGCCATGGCTGATTGACCTGTTTGGTGGACGCTCATCGGCGCGCTCGATTCACTTTATCGCGATGGTGGCGTTGATCGGCTTCATCGTCGTCCATTTGGCGCTGGTCATTCTGGCCGGGCCGATTGACGAGGTGCGATCGATGATCACCGGTTACTGGCGCGTTCCAAAGGATAATCACTGATGTCGACCATGATTTCGCGACGGGCTTTGGTTGGCGGTGCCGCGGCTGGGGCCGGGTTGCTGCTCTCAGGCTGCGACAAGATCGTCCAGAATGAGAGCTTCAGGAAAGTGCTGTTCTCTGCCGACAACGTCCACCGCTGGACGCAACAGGCGCTGTCGAACCGCAATTCGCTGGCCAAGGAATTTCGGCCTGATCAGATGTCGCCGGTGTTCCGCGCCAATGGCACGATCAACCCCGGCACGCCTGAATTTACCGCGATGGTGGCAGACAAGTTTGCCAATTGGCGGCTGAAGGTGACCGGGCTGGTCAACCGTCCGCTTGATATCTCGCTCGCGCAACTGAAGACGATGCCCGCGCGCACCCAGATCACCCGCCATGATTGCGTCGAGGGCTGGAGCGCGATCGGCAAATGGCATGGGCCGGTGCTGGGCGATATCCTGAAAACCGCCGGGTTGAAGGATAATGCGCGCTATATCGTGTTCCACTGCGCCGATTTGTACCGCGGCAAGAATTACTATGAATCGGTCGACCTGTTCGATGCGTTCCATCCGCAGACGATTCTCGCCTGGGCGATGAATGATGCGCCGATCACCGTTCCCCACGGTGCCCCCATCCGCCTACGCGCAGAACGGCTGCTGGGATATAAACAGGCGAAATATGTGATGGGCGTAGAAGCCGTCGCCTCGCTTGAGGGTTTTGGCCAGGGCCAGGGCGGCTATTGGGAAGATAATGTCGAGTATGACAGTTATGCCGGGATCTAATCCGGGCCAGTAAGCGTTAGCGATTTCAGTATGGCGATTATTGATCTTTTCCTGTCCCGGCGGGTCCGCCGGGGCGTACTGACGCTTGTCAATTTTGATGGCGGCGTTCAGCACTTTGGCCACGCTGATCCGGCGATGCCCAATGTCACCATTCGCTTTACCGACAAGGATGTTGCCGGGGCGATTATCCGTGATCCAGGCCTTGGCGCGGGTGAGGCCTATATGAACGGCCGCCTGACAATCGATAACGACGATGTGCTGGGGCTGGTTACGCTGCTGACGGCAAATGATCTGTGGGAGGATGGCGCCAATGCGCTCGCCGCCGCTGCGCCGGTCCGCGCGCTGCAGGCGATCACCCACCGGCTGGGCCGCATCAACATGGCCCGCCGCGCCAAACGCAATGTCGCGCATCATTATGATCTGAACGACCGGCTTTACGATCTCTTCCTCGATGCAGATCGGCAATATAGCTGCGCCTATTTTACCGATCCCGCGAACACGCTGGAACAGGCGCAATCCGACAAAATGGCGCATATCGCGGCCAAACTGGCGACCAAGCCGGGGATGACGGTGCTGGATATTGGCTGTGGCTGGGGTGGGCTGGCGCTGTACCTGCACAAAAAGACCGGTGCCGAGGTGCTGGGGGTGACGCTGTCTGAAGCACAGATCAAGGTGGCGCGTGCGCGCGCTGATGCGGCAGGCGTGGCCGACAAGGTAAAGTTCGCCCTGATTGATTATCGCGATGTGCGGGGCCGTTTTGACCGGATTGTTTCTGTCGGCATGTTCGAACATGTCGGGCCGCCCAATTACCGGGCCTTTTTTCGCCAATGCTATAATTTGCTGGGGCCGCAGGGTGTGATGCTGCTCCACACCATCGGTCGCGCAGGCGCGCCGGGCGTGACGGACAAATGGACGGTCAAGTATATCTTTCCCGGCGGCTATAACCCCGCCTTGTCGGAAATAATCCGCGCCAGCGAAGGCCTGCGCATGCATGTGAGCGATGTCGAAGTGCTGCGGCTGCATTACGCCCACACGCTGCAAGCCTGGTACAACCGGACGACCGCCGCCCGCGCAGAAATCATCGCGCTGTACGACGCGCGTTTTTTCCGGATGTGGCAATTTTATCTCGCAGGCGCGCTCTGCGCGTTCAAATATGGCGGGCTGGTGAATTACCAGGTGCAATTCGCCAAGGGCCGCCACGCCCTGCCGATCACGCGGGATTATATGGGGGAACGCGAGCGCGACTATCGCGCGGCATAGGTATCCGCGCGGCTGCACGCGGCGGAATAGGGTTTACTCGCGGCGATCCCAGGCGAGTTTGACGATCTGCTCGAGCAGGTCCAGATCGATATCGGCGATTTTCTTGATATAAAGACAGCCCTTGCCGGTGCTGTGCTTGCCCAGCCCGGGCAGCAACGCCGCGGTTTCAGGCTCGCTGGCACCGACATAAAGCACCAGCTGCGGCTTGCGCGGCGAAAAGGCGATGCGGGGCGAATCCCCCTCGCGGCCGCTTTCATAAACATAGTGATGGCTGCCAAAGCCGATAATCGACGGGCCCCAAAGCACGGGCGGTTGGCCCGAGATTCTGCCGAACAGGTCCATCAGGATGGCCGCATCCGCCCGGCGCTGTTCCGGCTCTATCTGGGCAAGAAACGCATCAAGCGGGAATTGCCCTGGCTGCGTCTGGTTGACCTTGCTCATGATTCCCCTCTTCCCCCTTACCGCGCAATACGCTGTCGCTGCCCGCTGGCTCAGCCATGGCCGACTGATGTTATCACCAGCCGATACATAGGTGAAACGCATGATGCTGAGAGGAAGCGGCGCTGCCTTCCTGATCTTGAGCCCGGCAGAGGTATAGCCATAATCGCCGTAAAATCGACGGTCGATCAAGCCGCTCCAGATCTTGCCCGATAAGGGGTTGCACGCCAGGCTCGTCGCGCGGTGCGCGGCCATTGCCGGCCAGCCGCATCGCCGCAGAAATGGCGATAATGATAGATGATACGGCGCAAGGGCGGGCGGGTCAGGAACCTTATCACCGGCCCCCGAGCCGCAAACGCCCGCGCCGCTTGCGCCAACCGCCACGGCACCATAGAGCGCAAGCCGCGCCCAGACCCTGCCGTGGAGATCCCCAATGACCGATCAAGTCAACCGCGTCGTGCTTGCCTATTCGGGCGGGCTGGATACCAGCGTGATCCTGAAGTGGTTGCAGCAAACCTATGGCTGCGAAGTCGTCACCTTCACCGCCGATCTGGGCCAGGGTGAGGAGCTGGAACCCGCGCGGCGCAAGGCCGAAGCGGCCGGGGTAAAGCCCGAACACATTTTCATCGATGATCTGCGCGAGGAATTCGTGCGCGATTATGTGTTCCCGATGATGCGCGCCAATGCGCTGTATGAGGGGCTGTACCTGCTCGGCACCAGCATTGCCCGCCCGCTGATCGCGAAGCGTCAGATCGAGATTGCGCAGATGCTCAACGCCGATGCCGTCAGCCACGGCGCGACCGGCAAGGGCAATGATCAGGTGCGGTTTGAGCTGGGCTATTATGCGCTGGCTCCCGACATAAAGGTGATTGCCCCGTGGCGCGAATGGGATTTGACGAGCCGGACCCGGCTGATCGAGTTTGCCGAGCAGCACCAGATTCCCGTCGCCAAGGACAAGCGCGGCGAGGCACCCTTTTCCACCGATGCAAATATTCTGCACACCAGTTCAGAGGGCAAGGTGCTGGAAGATCCGTGGCAAGAAGTGCCAGACTATGTCTATTCGCGCACAAATAGCCCCGAAAACGCGCCAAATACCCCCGAAATCATCACAATTGAGTTCGAAAAGGGTGACGGCGTGGCCATAAATGGCGAACCAATGTCACCCGCGACGCTGTTGGCGAAGCTGAACGATCTGGGGCGCGAGCACGGCATCGGTCGGCTCGATCTGGTCGAGAACCGGTTCGTGGGGATGAAATCGCGCGGCATGTATGAAACGCCGGGCGGCACCATCTATCACCTCGCACACCGGGGCATTGAGCAGTTGACGCTTGATCGGGGGGCGGCCCATCTGAAGGACGAACTGGCCCCGCGTTATGCCGAACTGGTCTATAATGGCTTCTGGTTCAGCCCCGAACGCGAGATGCTGCAGGCCGCGATCGACCATAGCCAGGCCAAGGTAACGGGCACCGTGCGGCTGAAACTGTACAAGGGCGGCGTCTATGTGATCGGCCGCAAATCGCCCTATTCGCTTTATTCTGAAAAGGTTGTCACCTTTGAGGATGATCAGGGGGCCTATGATCAGCGCGACGCTGCGGGCTTTATCAAGTTGAACGCGCTGCGCCTGCGGTTGCTGGGGCGGCGCGACCAGCCATAAGGCGCGCATTCCCGCGCCCCCGCTAAGCCCCCCTTAACGCTGATGCCCTATCACCGGGGCATGGCAAGGCGGGGATATTGGCGGGCAGTTATCGGCGACGCGGCATTGGCGTTCGTCATTGCCGCGATTTTGACGATCGGCTGGGCGTGGCGCGACTGGGCGATGCTAACCCAACTGCATTTGCCCGACACCGATGATGTGATGCGCCTGCAACAAATTCGTGACTGGCTGGCCGGGCAGGATTTCCGCGATTTGAGCCAGCACCGGCTGGGGGTGGACGGGCTGGCAATGCACTGGTCGCGGCTGCCCGATCTGGTGCCCGCTGCGATCAT
>JAKFUX010000004.1:0-8743 GCA_021732465.1 Sphingomonas sp. | reverse complement strand
AATGTGGCTGTGGCTTTATAGGTCATCACCACCCGCTCAAGCCGGCCCTCCAATCCCGACATCACCTCAATATCCCAGTAAAGCTGCCCCAGGCCGTTGGGCGCATAAGCGAGACGGTGGGTCTGCGAAGCACGGTTTTCGTGCCGCAGGCGTTCAATGCGCCACACCCGGTCGAATGGCAGACGCAGGAAAGCATCACGCGGTGGCATCCTGGTCTCGTCATAGGAGGCGGCCGCCCCCGAAAGCAGCGCGAAATGCTGGAACTCCCCGGCCCTTAGCTGCCGTTGGGCATCCTGCAATATGGCAACGAGCGACATAGCCTCATCTGCAGTTAGGCCGAGCAGTTGCACTTTCGCAGGCACGGGCACGAGCACGGGCACGGCGGAACGCGGTGCCGCTGTTTGCGCCATGGCGGGCACACCGAGGAAAGCGAGGGTGAGGGGGAGGGCGACCATAATCTGCCGGACGGGCATGCCAAATACTCCCTTGACGTCTCGATAGCCGTGGCAGCCGCAGTGCCACAAACTGTCGGAGACCAGACGTTAGACCTTATATTCGCAAAGAAAAAGGGCCCGCGACAATCTGCCGCGAGCCCCTTTTCGGTATTTGGTGGAACCGGGCAAGCCGGCCCCGGACGATCAGAACTTGAACCGTACCGTGCCACCATAGGTGACTGGCTGGCTTGGGTAACCCGAAAGGCTGCCTGCCTGTGCGACCGATGGGAAAATGGTCGTCAGATACTGAGCGTTCAACATGTTCCGGCCCCAGACCGATACTTCCAGGTTCTTGCGGAACTGGCCGGTCAGCGACATGTTCAACGACTGAACGCTGCGCGTGAACTGCGGCAGGCCGTCGGAGATGATTACCGGGCTGTTATACTGGTAATCGCCGCGCAGGAACGCCTTGAAGTCAGCGCTGAATTCATGCGTGAAGGTCGCCCCGCCCGAAACCGAGAATTCCGGGATACCAGCAGGACGACGACCGGTCAGGTTGGCGGGAACAACACCAAATGTTGCATTGAAAACCGATCCGTTGACGAACGAGTTAAATGTCGGATCGAGATAGGTCACTGCCGCGTTCAGCGTCAGTGTCCGGGTTGGTGAGTAGGTGCCGTCGAATTCGATACCGAACGTCGACTGGGCACCCGCGTTGTTCAACACAAAGCCGGTACCCGTAAAAATGTTACCCTGGAACCCTTTGATCTCCTGGTTGAATACCGCGAGGTTGAACGCAACGGTGGAGAACTTGCCCTTGATGCCGCCTTCATAGGAAGTGGCAGTTTCCGGCCCGGCCAAACGCGAACCCGAAGTCAGGTTAACGACACCCAGGCCACGAGCGTTGATGGTCGCCAGATCAGCAACACTCGGACGGCTGTCACGCCCCAAGTTAACCGAGCTAGCCTTGAAACCTGTTGCATAGGTTACATAGGCGCTGAGGTTGTCGTTCAACTTGTAGGAAAGGCGAGCGGTGTACGACACGTTGTTGTCGCTGGTCCGGCCATTTTCCACTGCGTTTGGCACGTTCAGGAACGGCGGCAGGAACTGCAGGCCGCGCAGCCCGTTCAGCGGGTTGGCCGCTGCTACGTTCTGGTTGGCATTGGCAAACGCCTGTGATCCAGCTGAAATTGCGCCAAATGCAGCCATGTTACCGGCAGCAAATGCCCCAATTTCAGCCTGTGTTGCCGAACGACCAAGGCCGGCTGCGGTGCCAACCCCTGATGCAAGCGCACCACCAAACAGCAACGAATTGCGGAACGGTGCATAGCGCGGATCGTTGAAATCGATGCCGGCAAACACATCGCTGCTGATCACATTGGTTCTGAAATTCTTGCGATCGTCGGTGTAGTTGATGCCACCGGTCAGCGTCAGCCGGTCGGTAATCTCAAAATCGGCAGTACCAAAGATCGAGTAGGATTCATTGGCCAGGCGATAGGCTTCGTCCAGACCATTGCCGGTGCGGAAGAACGCGTTGGTGTACCGCGTCGGCGCACCTTCAAGCGCACCAAAGGTGCTTTCGAGCAACGCGACGTTCAGCGCGTTACCGGTGGCACCCCGGATCAGCTGGTCGCCATAGGGGCGGAAACCCGTGCCGAAGTTGATGTCGTTTTGCTGGTTGATCTTTTCATTGAAGTAAAAACCACCGACCAGGAAGTTTAACCGCCCTTCAAAATTTGTCGCCAGGCGAAGTTCCTGGGTGAAGGTGTCAATCTTCAGATCCTGGCTGTTATTCCCGATCAGATCGGCGCTGGTGAAATCCGAATCCTGGTTCGTCAGCGAATCCACCTTGCGATAGGCGGTGATCGACGTCAGCGCGATCTGGCCCAACGTGTAATCAGCCTGCAACGAACCGCCATAGTTCTTGATGTCGTTGGACGATGGGAAGTTGCTGAAGGTGACATAGGAGAACGGGTTATTGGCATCGAGGCCACGGCCACCGGGTGCCAGGGCGTTCACGATTGCCGTGGTTGGACCAGCGACAATGTTGGCAATGGCGCAGCAATTTTCGTCAATCTGGTCATAATCGCCAATCAGGCGGATCTTCAGGTCAGCACTTGGCTGCCAGAGCAATTGACCACGGAAACCATAACGGTTGCGGTCGCTTGAGTCGATGTTGAGACCAGCATCAAAGACATACCCGTCGCGGCGGTTATAATTGCCGGCCAGCGAGAAGGCGACCGTTTCAGTGATCGGCCCGGTAATGTCTGCCTTTGCAACAACGGCGTTATAATTGCCGTAGGACAATTCAGCGGAGCCACCGAACTTGAACGAAGGCTCTGCAGTCACGATGCTGATGATACCAGCCGATGCGTTTTTGCCGAACAGCGTTGACTGTGGGCCACGCAGCACTTCAACGCGCTTCAGGTTGGGCAGATCGGCGATCGCTGCGGCCGAGCGCGAACGATACACACCGTCGATGAACACGCCGACCGAAGGCTCGATGCCGGCATTGTTGGCGCCGTTGCCGAAGCCGCGGATGATGAAGTTGGTGTTAGCTGAAGACTGGAGCTGCGACACGCGGAGCGAAGGAACAACCGTCTGCAGATCGAGAAGATCGCGGATCTGGGCGTCTTGGATCGTCTTGCCCGATGTTACCGTAACGGCGATCGGGGTATCAAGCAGCGTCTTTTCGCGCTTGCTGGCGGTGACGACGATGTCGGAATCGGCATCGGATGCTTCGTCATCCTGCTGCGCAGCTGGTGCTGGCGCGGTGCTTTGTGCGAAAGCCGGTGTAGCGCAGAACATCACCAAAGCGGATGCTGCGAGCAGTTCAAATTTCTTCATTCTAATTCCCCTCCCAGGCCGCTGCCGAATCGTTGTCGGTTTCCGCGGCGGATTTACAAACACCCAATTAAAATAGCGGCGATCAAATCATGCCGTCAATCGGTTATCCGCGGAAAACTGCGCTCTTGCGTCAATGTTGCCTAAATGAGACAGTTTCAAATACGAACTGGTTCGGCACGCTATCGCGGTTGACGTAGCGTTTTTTTCGAATCAGTCGGCATGGAGGACGAATGATTGACGATAATGGCGTGGCGGGAACTAGCAAATTTAGTCCCCCAGCAGCGAAAATTCCGGTTCCTGAAGAGGTTGCAGACGCTGTCCGCACCTTGATTCGCTGGGCCGGGGACGATCCGGCACGCGAAGGATTGGTTGATACGCCGCACCGCGTCGCCCGCGCGTGGAAGGAATATTGCGCCGGTTACAGCGACGATCCGGCCTATCATCTGTCCCGCATTTTTGAAGAAGTCGGCGGTTATGACGAAATCGTCCTGTTAAAGGACATTCCGTTCCAGTCGCATTGCGAGCACCACATGGCTCCGATTATCGGGAAGGCGCACATCGCCTATCTGCCGAGCAACTGGGTGGTGGGCATTTCCAAGCTGGCCCGCGTGCTCCACACCTATGCCCGTCGGCTGCAGGTTCAGGAACGGCTGACGGCAGAAGTGGCGAACTGTATCTGGGATAATCTGAAACCGCTGGGCGTGGCCGTGGTGATTGAGGCGAGCCATGCCTGTATGAGCGCGCGCGGGGTGCGAACAACCGGCGTCACGATGACAACCAGCCGAATGATGGGCGTGTTCCGCGATGATGAGCGCAGCCGCAAGGAAGTGCTGGCGCTGATGGGCGTTTAGGGAAGGGCGATGATGACGGTGCAAACGCCGGCGCAGGATGATTTGTGACGATTGGGAATGGGTGCATCATCATCACCGGCGGTGCGCGGCGCATGGGGAAGGCGATTGCACACCGCCTGGTGCGTGATGGCCTGCGCGTCATCATCCACCACCGCCAATCACATCCAGAGGCTGATGCACTGGTGGCTGCGCTGGGGCCGCTGGCGGTGGCCATAGAGCAGGATCTGGCGGCGGAAGGTGCCGCAACGACCTTGATCGCGGCCGCCCGCGCGGCCCTTGGCGTGCCGGTGACGGGGCTGGTGAACAATGCATCGCTGTTCGCCTATGACACGCCGCCAATCGCCGACGGTGCGCAGATTGATGATCATATGCACGTCAACCTCACCGCACCAGTGTTGCTCGCCAGCGCGATGGCTGAACAGCGCGACCTGGCAGCAGGGGCCGTTGTGAACTTGCTCGATCAAAAACTGGTCAACCTCAACCCCGATTTCTTTTCCTATACCTGCAGCAAGCTCGCGCTGGCCGGGGCAACGCAGATGCTGGCTCAGGCTTTGGGCGGTCTGATTATCGTGAACGCCGTCGCCCCCGGCCTTACATTGCCAAGTCTGGACCAGACCGAGGAAGAGTTTGCCGCAGTGGCATCGGCTAATCTGCTGCAGCACCCGGTGGGAGCCGATCAGGTGGCAGATGCAGTGGCGTTCCTGCTCACTGCACGCGGGGTTACCGGGCAGACGATCTATGTCGACGCAGGGCAACGGTTCATCCCGCTGGCCAATGATGTGATGTTTTCCACCAGAAGGTCCGTACATGGCTGAATTCATGACTATTCTTGACGGTCTGTCGCTGCCGATGCGGATTGGCATCCACCCGGAAGAACTGGCGGCACCGCAGCGTGTGACAATATCGGTCTGGCTCCATTGCCGCTATGATGCGGGTAATTTGCCCGATGAAATTGATGCCGTGGTCGATTATGATTTCCTGCGCCATGAGATCCTGGCGCTGGCCGCCAGCCGCCATTTCAACCTGCAGGAAACGCTTTGTGAGGCGATTGCGGCGATTGCGCTGGTCGATCCGCGCGTGCAGCGGGTGCGGGTGCGATCATCGAAGCCGGATGTTTATCCCGATGCAGCGGTTGGCTGTGAGATCGACCGTCAGCGAAGCGGCGCTTGATCAGCCGGGGTAAAGCGCGCTGAACTGCGCCAGCAGCGCGTCTGTATCGCGCAGGTCGGTGCGTGGCCAGTCTGCGGGGGGCTGGTTGCGAAACCATGTATATTGGCGCTTGGCATAGCGCCGCGTGGCGAGCTGCGCCTGGGCGAGCGCGGTTGCACGGTCATGCGTGCCGTCCAGCCAGCCTGCCACCTCGCGCACACCGATGGCGCGCATGATGGGCGCGTTTGCGGGAATGCCTGGCTGGGCCAGCAACGCTGCAACCTCTGCATCTGCACCGGCATCAAACATCGCAGCCAGCCGTGCGTCGCAGCGATCGATCAGCCAGTCGCGATCGGGCAGCAGCACCAGCGGCATCAGCGTGATACGTTCGCCAATGCCGCCCGATAGCTGCTGTTGCCACTGCGACAGCGTTTGGCCGGTTGCACGCACCACTTCCAGCGCGCGCGCGACGCGGGTGGAATCAGCAGGGGCGAGCCGATTGGCAGCTTCGGGGTCAAGCTGCTGGAGCTGCTGGTACGCCGCTGCCACGGGCAGTGCGCGCACCGCTGCGCGTATCGCCGGGTCGATATCGGGCACCGGCGCAATCCCGTCTAGCAGGGTGCGCACGTACAGCCCCGTGCCGCCCACCAGGATCGGCAAACTTGCCCCGGCATGCGCGGCATCGATTGCGGCACGTGCTTCATCCGCCCAGCGCGCAGCCGAATAGACTTCATCTGCCCCCACATGCCCGAACAGCCGGTGTAGCACTCGCGCCTCGTCGTCCAGACTGGGCCGGGCGGAGAGCACCCGCAAACCTGCATAAACTTGCGCTGAATCGGCGTTAATCACCGTTCCGCCCCTATTTTGTGCAAGCGCCATCGCCAACGCAGACTTGCCGCTGGCGGTTGGCCCTGCGATGAGCGCGACGCGTGGGCGCAAAGGGGATGAAGCGATGTTCATTGCAACGCTGATAGCAGCAGACCGGCTGGATGCAGGCCAAATTTCGGAAAGCCTTGATCGGTTGAACGCGGCTGGCTGCGCCGTGATCGGATCGGGCTGGATTGATCAAGGCCGCGCGGCGGACGTGATGTTTGGCCAGTCGCCAGATGTTGCGCGCACCGCGCTGGAAGGGGCCTTCGACCGCGTCGATATTGTCGTGCAGGCGATGATGGCGCGGCCCAAATCGCTGCTGATCGCCGATATGGATTCAACGATGATCACCGTCGAATGTATCGACGAGCTGGCAGATTACGCGGGCATCAAGCCCCAGATCGCGGCCGTGACCGAAGCGGCGATGCGCGGTGAACTCGATTTTGAAGAAGCGCTGGACGCGCGCGTTGCACTGCTCGCCGGGCTGGACGAGGCGGCGATAGAACGTTGCCTGGCCGAACGGGTCACGATCATGCCCGGCGCCATTGCGCTGGTACGGACAATGCGGGCGCGCGGCGGCACGGCGATATTGGTGTCGGGCGGCTTCACGCGCTTTGCAGAGCCAGTGGGCAGCGCCATCGGATTCAACCGGGTGGTCGCCAATCGGCTTGGCATTGCCGCCGGCATGCTCGACGGCACCGTTGCGAAGCCAATCGTCGATTCAGGCACGAAGGAAGCAACGTTGCTCGCTGCGATCAACGACCTCGCCATTCCGCCAGAGGCGACAATGGCCGTGGGCGACGGCGCCAATGATCTCGCCATGATCAGGCGGGCAGGGCTGGGCTATGCCTATCACGCCAAACCGGTGGTTGCAGCCGCAGCCGCAGTTCGGATCGACCATAATGACCTGAGCGCATTACTGTACGCGCAGGGAATTGCCGCAAGCGAATGGGTAACGAATTAGGGCGCAACCGCCACGCAAGGCGTTCCCGGCACTTTCGCACTCACCGCCCGGCAAAGCTGGGCCGCATCGGCGCTTGATGCCAATGGACCGGCCTGCAGCTTGGTCAGCGCGCCGCTCTTTGCGAATACTGGCTGAAGCGCGCCGAGGCCACCGACGCGGGCCGTTAGTTGCTGCCACAGGCCGCGGGCATTGCCTTCGTCACGAAACGCACCAAACTGGACGCGCCAGCCCTTGCCCGCCACCGGACGCGGAACGGCGGGCGCAGGGCTGGAAGGCGCAGGGCTGGCAGGCGCGGCGGCCATGCTCGCAGGCGGGGCCTTGATCGGCTTGGCAGGCGGGGTTTTTACCGGCGCTTTGGTCGCAGCAGGCGTCGCAACGGGCGTGGGCCGCACCTCATTACCCTCGGCATAGGCCGATGCTGGCAGATCGGTGCTGCGCATCCCAACTGGTGATTGCGATGCAACCTCCGGCATGGTTTGCGAGCGTTCTGCGGCGGCTTCATATTCGCGGGCAAGCGCAATGCCCTTTTGGCGGATGTCCGCCGGGATATACTGGTCCATCTGTCCCTGTGTCTGTCCGCCCTGCGGCAACCCGGATGCAGCGGCGCGGCACACCAGCGCATAGGCGCGCACCCAATCCTTCTTCACGGCATCGCCGTTGAACAACATCGTCCCCAGCACCAGCTGCGCGCGCGGCTCTGCCCGACTAGCCGATCGTTCGAGCCACCGGACCGCTTCGTCGCGCTTATTGTTCTGGAACAGCGTCAGTCCATAAGCATCTTCGGCTTGGGTATGTCCCTGGACCGCCGCCTTGCGATACCATTCCTCTGCCAGCCCCAGATCAACGGGCACGCCGCGCCCCAGTTTATAGGCCTGGGCAAGGTTGAACTGCGCATCGGCATCACCGGCAATCGCCATCGGGCGCCAGTTTTCAACGGCCTTTTTATATTCGCCCCGGCTCCAGGCATCGACGCCAGACTTCACATCGGCCCGCGCCGGGGTGCTGGCCATTGCCATCGCCGCAGCAGCGCCCGCCATTGCTACGGCGCTGAATATCGCTCGTTGCTTGATCATGTCGTCGGTCCCAATACTCAACCTGTTATCCGAATAGGGCCGTTTAAGCGAAAATTCGGTAACAATTGGTAAACCATATGTCCCACACGCTCCATTTCGGGCCATTTCGGGGCGGTCGCGTGCTGGGCGTGCATAGCAAACGCAGCCGTCCCCGCAGCGTTTCGGGCGTTAACCGCTTCTTATTACTCGGCATGGCATTTTACCCGCTGAAACAGGTAAGACCGGGGAAATAATGCGCGTTCTCGCGATGGCTTCTCAAAAAGGTGGTTCGGGAAAGACCACATTGTCTGGGCATCTCGCCGTGCAGGCGCAGCGCTCTGGCGGTGGTCCCGTCGTGCTGATTGATATCGATCCGCAAGGATCGCTGTCTGACTGGTGGAATGAACGCGAAAGCGAATTTCCCGCCTTTGCCCAAACCACGGTCGCCCGACTTGCCGCCGATCTGGAAGTGCTGCGCCAGCAGGGCTTTCGTCTGGCAATGATCGATACGCCACCCGCCATCACCATGGCGATCCAAAGCGTTATCGCCGTGGCCGAGCTGATCGTCATTCCCAC
>JAKFUX010000063.1:0-10482 GCA_021732465.1 Sphingomonas sp. | reverse complement strand
TTCTTGGGAGGGGATTTTTTCACGGAGGGTTGGGTCTTCATCTTCGTTCCTTCGTCACTACGACGAAGCCCCAACCCTCCTTAAATCACAACCTCAAATCTGTGCCATTGGTGCTGACGGGGGACACCCCTGCCCCTGCTGATTGTTCATCCCTTACCCCCACCAGGTCAGATCGCCTCACAATCACACGGCCATTTTGATAGCGCAACACCGGGCATATGCCCGCATTGATCGGCAATTGACCGGTCACCCCGTGCGGGCGTTTATTTGCTTGCACTGTGCGGACGAATCCATGTTGATGCAGTGAGGAACGAAGGGGGGCTTCGTTGGGTATGGCAACAGGATCGACATTTAAGGAGCGCCTTGCCGCGCTTGCCGCTCATCCGCGCCTTGAGCGTCCTTTGGTGATGCTGGGAATCGCCATCATGGTTCTGGGCACATTGCCAGAAGTGTCCGGTCCCTATGCCCTGATTTTGACAGGCATTTGCCTCGCCATTTCCGTCGCTTTCGCCATCCTCTACGCCGCCCGCATCTGGAGCGCGGAACACCGTGAAACGGCCGTCCGCTCGCCAGCCGCGATTGTTGATCTGCTTGCAGCCGCCCCCATCCCATTGGCGTTGGCCGTGGGTGTGTCCGCCGCTGATGCCCGGCTTTTAGGGATTCTCTGGGCGCTAAAGTTGATCAGGCAAAACCCCGCCTTCGCCCTTGTTTTGCGGGTGTTGCGCAGCGAACGTCAGCCGCTGCTGAGTGTCGCTACCGCCTTTCTGGTGATTACCCTGTTCGCATCGACGCTTGCCTATCTCGCCGAACGCCAAGCCCAACCCGAAGCGTTTAACAGCATTCCTGCCGCGCTGTGGTGGACGGTGACGACGATCACCACAACCGGCTATGGGGACAAAACCCCGATCTCCTTTTTCGGTCGCGTTGTCGGCGGATCGGTCATGATCGCCGGTATCGGCTTGTTCGCGCTGTGGGCAGGCATCTTGGCAAGCAGCTTTTCTGCTGAATTGAAGCGCCGGGACTTCCTTGAAAGCTGGGATGTTGTCGTTCGGTTGCCGCTGTTTCGCGGGCTTGGATCAGCAGCGCTCGCCGAGATTGCACGGCTGTTAAAGGTTGAGAATTTTGCCGCGGAAGCGCCAATTGTCCGGGCTGGCCAGCCGGGCGACAGCATGTACTTCATCGCCGAGGGAGAAGTCGCCGTCCTGGTCGGTGACCAGCGAATCATCCTGAAGGCAGGACAATTTTTTGGCGAAGCCGCGCTCATCGCCAGCGCACCGCGCAATGCAACCGTCGTCGCCGCAGGTCGGGCGCGGCTCTTGCGCCTCGATGTCGTCGAATTTCGGGATCTCGCATCACGGCTCCCGGAATTGCTTGCGATTATCCATTCGGAAGATTCGCGCCGCAAACCCGGTGAGGAATGAGGACGCCAATTGGCAATGTTTCACCGCCAATTCTGCCAGCGTTCGTGCCCGCGCCATCATTGCCCGATCACCAGCCGGAGACCCGTGACCAGCAGGGCGTCTTGGCGCAGCGTTGCCGTCACGGGCGCTGCATGCGCCGCCTCGAGCCGCCAATTGCCTTGGGGCACGCCATCGAAATAGGCGAGACCCTCAAAATCGCTGCGCGTAACGGCAACACGTTTGCCGTTGGCATCGACCAGTGAAACCTCAATCCCGGGCAAAGGCCGGTGTAAATCGCCATTAATCGTTTCGACGAGCGCCTCGATCTCGCCGGTCTGGCGCAGCGGCACTGGCACGTCGAGAACCTGTCCGGGGCGCACCACGGCGCTGACGCCAGGATCGACCGGCCGCAGGCGCAGGTCGGGCAGCGATGCGAGCTGGACTTCCATATCAACGCGGCTGCCGGGAATCAGACCGCCAATGCGCGCCTTGCCATCTTTGGCGGTTGTTTCGCGGCGAATGCTGCTATCCACCATAAAGCTGGCGCCACCGATGTCGGGCTCGCCAGCCCCTTGCGCGCCGTTGCCATCAATGTCTTCGAAAACATGCGGTTGCAGCACGCCGGTGCGGCCAATGCCAGCGGCGGCTAGTCGATATCCGGCTCGGGAATCGTGAAACAGGGCAGCCGACAGATTGAGCCCGAGGCGCCAGCCATTCGGTCCGACGCCAGCGCCGGCGCCAACCGAGATCGCGCCGAAATGCCTTTGGGCAGTGGCGGCAACGGTGGCGGTGCCGCGCCGCGCATCCCAGCCAAAATCGATCCCCATGCTACCGCGGGCCGTCGCGCGCGCCGCCGATGCACCGATCTGATAAAGCCTGAACCCGCCGGCGACGCCATAATCGACCCCGCCGCGCAGCCGCCAGCCGCCGATGCCGCGCGCGAGGGCAATATTTCCCAGCAATGTCGGCGCCGCTGCATCGCGCCGCTCGACGCTGGCGCCCTGGCTGAAACGCCATTCGCCCATCGCCAGCGCCAAACTGGAATCAAGCCGGTCGATGGCGCTGCCACCGCGTTCAATCGTGCGCCGCCAACCGACCAGCAGGGGCAGGCTGCGCCGCCCCAGGCCGACCCGCGTCGCTGCGGAAAAGCCGAATTCGCGGGCAAGGCTGCCGACCGCGCCGGGCCGCGACGGCCTGGTCATTCCGCCATAATCGACGGCATCGACCTTGATGTTGGTGATGCCCCATTGCCGGACGCCGCGCAGCGCCACCGCCGGTCGCCCGACGCCATCGCCCGCCACCAGCAAGCTGCCAAACCCGCCGAACATCGCCGCGTGAACGCCAGCGGCCATCGCCGGACTGCCGCCAGTCAGCGGCGCGCGGATATCCACCCGCATCGAGACACCGCCCGCAATGCCATGGTCCAGGGTCGCAAAAGCAAAACGACCCATCGCCTTCTGGGTCGGCGCGGGCGGCCCGAGTATCGGCACGCCGCTGTCGACGATACCGGCCGAATAGCCGAATTCGTTTTCCGGGTTGAGTTCGTTGCCGACAAAGCGGGTAAAGGCGCGTTCCTCGACCTCGCCATGCGGACCGAACAACCGCACGATGTAATTGTTGGCGCCGGCGCGCAGCGGCACATCGGCAAACACATAATCGCCGGCCGCGTCGGGCTTGTCGCACACCGCCACCAGCCGGTCATCACGGTGGAGTTCGGCGTCCCAGCCGCGCGGCAATGGCCCCCGCAGTTCGATCTGGTCGAACAGGTCAGCGCGCCACTGCGGCCGGTTGGAAATCACCATGCCACGCCCACTGCTGGCGACGCCGATCAGCGGCTGCGCTGGAACATTGATATCGCCGATGGCAAAGCTGCGGGCATGAAGCGGGCCAAGCTGGTCGCTGGCCTCGCTTTCACGGCCCAGCGCCAGGCGGACGCTGGGTGGGCCGCCGCTGCCCGCGGCGAAACGCCCACGCGCTGTCATGCCGGCAAGATCGGCGACCAGTTCGGCCTGGCCGGCCAGAATATTGCCGCTGCCGCCCGAACCCAAACCCAGCGCCATGTCGAGCGTCGGCCAACCAATTGCCCCCCAGGGATTGGCGATGCGCGGAAAATGTGGCCGAGCCGGTTCGGCACCCGAAAGTGCCTGGCGGCGGCGTTCGACACGATCAAGCCGCGCCGCAACGGGCAAGGGCTCGGCGCTGTCGATGATGATACGCAGATTGGCTTCGTCGTAACGAAGCGTCACCGGCAAAAACCTGGCAAAGGCCGCCAGCGCCATGCAGGGGCCTTCGGGTGATGGCGTCAGCTCGGCAGGGTCGACCAGCACCCGGCGTTCCGGTGCGTGGAGGTCGATCACCTGCTGGCCATTGGCTTCGCTGCGCCCGATTTCCAGCGCGTCGAGCACCGGCCCTAGCGGCAGGCACAGCCCCGCTGCGGTCGTATAGGCAGGCATCGATTCAAGCAGCTGAAAGCGCCCAAGGTAGAGCGCGACGATGCTAAGATCGTCACGCCCTGCGCGCGGCGTGCGGCTGCTGTTGATGCGCGCCCGCTCGGTACCGAACAGGCTGTCGAAATCCCTGTCGTTATCGCGCGACTGGGCGTGCGCCGGGGCGGCCAGCAACAACATTGCCAGCATAAGCAGAAATATTCGCATGACCCGGCACAGCCGCCCCGTGTCCCGCCGGTTAGAGCTGGACGCGCCGCGACGCGATCAGGCCGGGTGCCTTGGGATCGGACGAGACATAATCGATCCGGACGTCGCGGCCGACCAGCTTGGCCTTGATGTCGGCTGGTAACGGCAAGAGCACGTCGCGATCGGTATTGGGTGTATAGATGGCGATGCCGCGCACATTGTAGACCGGGTTTGCCTCACCCGCGATGGTCAACCGCAGATCGCCATAGGTCGATCGCGTACCCGCGCGGGTCAGCTTGATGACCATCAGATTGTCGGCCTTGTTGGTCAGGGCGGCGGAATCGACGCTGGCACTGGCATCGAGTGCCCCCACTCGGACGATGACTGGAATGGTGATCGACCGCACCGCGATCAACTGGATCGACAGAGCGCCGTCATTGGCATCGCTGGCGGTCGGCGTGGCGGCGCCCGCGCTGGTCGGCGCCGACATCAGCCGCAAATGGCTGCGATATTCCCCGGGCGCGAGACCGGCCGGCACCGTTACTGAAACGCGAACCGACTGGCGGGCGCCGGGATCGAGGACGACACGGCGCGGCGAGAAGCGGATCATGTCGGCCGCGAAAAGCTCGCCAGGCCGCGTATCGGTGACGGTTTCGAGCGCGCCATCCGCGCGCATTCGGCGGTTTTCGACATCGATGCGGAACGCGGTCTGTTCATCGCCCTTGTTGACGAGGATCAGTTCAGTGCTGCGTTCGGTCCCGGCAAGGACGACGCGGGTCGGGGCGATCATCAATTGGGCAGCAGCCGGGCTGGGCAGCGCGGGGATGACGATCGCCGCAAGCAGCGGCGCAAGGCGCAAAAGGCGTTGAGGTGAAAAGCGCATGGCAGGGGCTTTCCTTAAAAAAAAGGGATTGGGGATGGACAGGGTTGGAGCCCGGATCGCGAGGGGGCGATCCGGGCTCCTTCCCCTGCCAGAGTCGATTACTGATATTCCACAGCGACGACGAAACGGCCGGTGTACTTGCCGGCTGCCTGGCGGACGCCAACGTCGAGCGTGCCGCCGACGGTGAACGTGTCTTCACCCTTGACGAGACGGCCGGCGTCCTTCGAACCCGTGAAGTTGAACACCTTCATGGCATTGCCATTGTCGTTGGTGATCTCGATGCCGCCGGGAAGCGAGATGGTGTAGACGGCATCTGCTTCACCCTTGACTTCGAAGGCAGCGGCGGTGTGATCGGACGTCAGGCAGGTCAGCGCCGCGCCGCACTTCTTGTCGCCGGACGGCGAGACGAAAACCACGTCACCCTGGGTCAACGACGGGGCAATGGTGCCGAAATACAACGGCGTGCTGTTATCAATCTGCAATGGTGCGATGATCTTGGCACCTGCGCCGGCTTCGGCGGTAACCGGGGCAGCCTGGGCAGAACCGGCAAGTGAGAGTGCGGTAAGCGAGGCAACAGCAAAAATTTTCTTCATGGTCATTTCCTTTACATATTGGCTTCGAGCAGTGGCGAGGACCGCTGCTGGCAATTAGATGCGCTAGGATCGGCGGCGCTGTCGCGTCGGCATCCGGGTCGAAAATGACGGAACAGTATAGGCGTCCGCGCTAATCGGCGCGATCGTCGCTATTTCGCCGTCTTCAACGCTCAAAAGGCGAACGTATCTGGATGGCCAGCGGGCAAAACCGACTTTTCGGATAGGACCGCTATCCGAAAGTATAGCGCGCCCCTGCGGACGGGAGCTTGCCATTCCCCACCCTTCGTCGCCATGACATCCTATCCGAAAGGATAGCGACCAATCCACGGAGCCGAAGAGCTTGAGCAATGATCCCGACAGCAGCGACCGCCAGAACGAAGGAGAACTGGCGCGGCTTGCCGCGCTGGCGGCGCTCGACGTCCTGGACACCCCGGCGGAGCGTGAGTTCGACATAATCGCCGAACTGGCGGCCGACCGTTTCAATACGCCGATCGCGCTTGTCAGCCTGATTGCCGCCGACCGACAGTGGTTCAAGGCGCGTGTCGGCCTTGATATCTCGGAAACAGCGCGCGACGTTTCATTCTGCGCCCATGCCATCGAAGGCGACGATGTCATGGTGGTGCCCGATGCGACAAAAGACCCGCGTTTTGCCGATAACCCCCTAGTCCTCGGCGAACCGCATATGCGCTTTTATGCCGGAGCCCCCCTGGTCCTGGCTTCGGGACGGCGGATCGGGACGTTATGCATTATCGATCGCCGCCGCCGTGGCCTAGACGCGCGGGAACGCCGGGTACTCAAATTGATGGCGCAACAAGTTGTGGATTTGCTTGAATTGCGACGGCTGCGTCACTCGCAGCAGATTTCGCAGATCATCAGCGAAACGGCGTCCGATGCCTTTGTCTGCACCGACGGCGACAGCCGGGTCATCTATTGGAACCGGGCGGCGGAACGCATGTTTGGCTGGACTGCCAGCGAGGTGCTGGGCAGCAGCCTCGATATCATTATTCCAGATCGTCACCGCCGCGCGCATCATGGCGGCATGTCGCATGTCCGCGCGACCGGACAATCGCGCCTGGTCGGCCGCATGGTGGAGGTGCCTGCACTGCGCCGTGACGGCCGCGAATTTCCAATCGAGCTTTCGCTTGGCATGTGGAACGCAGGCGATGACGTGCATCCGACAGGTTTTGCCGCCATCATCCGTGACGCCAGCCAACGCAAACTCCTTGAGGCCGATCGCGATACGACCCGCGAGCGATTGGCCGAACAGGTCGCCGCCATCGAAGTATCGAATGACGGCGTCGCCATCACCGACACGGTGGGCCAATTCATCTTTATGAACCGCAGCCATGCCGAAATGTTCGGCTATGCCGATGCCGCCGACTTGGTCGGTACGCACTGGTCAAACCTCTATACACCGGAGGCGCGAGAACGACTTGAAGCCGAAGCCTTTCCCATTCTGAACGCAAAGGGCCGTTGGCGCGGCGAATCGATCGGCGTTCGGCGCGACGGTTCGGCGATCCGGCAAGAGATTTCACTATCGCTACGGTCGGACGGCGGCCTTGTGTGCGTTACCCGCGATGTCGGCGAACGCCACCGCAGCGACCGCGAAATGGCGCGGCTACGCGAACAGTTGCTGGTGTCGCAGCGGCAGGAGATCGTCGGCCAGATTGCATCGGGCATCGCCCATGATTTCAACAATCTGATCGCTGCCATCTCCGGGTCGGCGGCGTTGATCGTCGCTGATCCTGCCAATGGCGCCCGGCGGCAGGCGGAACGGATAGAGAAGGCTGCGGCAAACGCCGCATCGCTGGTCGCCAAAATGTTGTCGCTCGGCCAACGGACGCCTGACAACCGCGAGATCGACCTGGCCGCCAAGATCCGCAACGTCGTCGAATTGCTCAGGGCCAGCCTTGCGCCCCAGCACAGCATTGTCCTGCGTCTGCCGGAAGAACCGATTACCCTTATCGCCGACAGTACCGAAGTCATGCAGGTGCTGCTCAATCTGCTCATCAATGCCCGCGATGCGATGGACCCTGACCAGCCCGGCCGGATCACGGTGGGGCTTGAAAGGTTGTTGCCCGGCGATCCAGCGGCCCGACCGGTCATCGGCCTGCGGCCCGTCGGCCCGGCCGCGCTGGTGCGCGTGGAAGACACCGGGAGCGGCATCGCCGAACAGGCACTGGCCGGCATTTTCGAACCCTTTCGGTCGGGCAAGGGGCGCAATGGCTCGGGGCTTGGACTGGCGGTCGTCAAGAGCATTGTCGAAGCTGCCGGCGGGGGGGTCGCCGTCGATTCACAACCAGACAATGGCTCTCGTTTCGACATATTCTGGCCGCTCGATCCACCCGAACAATCGCGGCTGCCAACGATGCGGTCGATTCCCCTCTCCAACAATATCCTTAAGGGCCGCGCCGTGCTCGTCGTCGATGATAATCCAGCGGTCGTTGATGTACTCACCGAACTGCTTGAAGGCGCGGGTGCCGAAGTTGGCCCATGTCTCGAAGCGCGCGATGCGCTGGCGGCAATCGACGAGGATCCCGACGCCTGGGCCTTGTTGATCACCGATTTCGACATGCCGGGAACGAACGGTGCCGAACTGGCTTCACAAGCTCGCCGGCTGAAAGCCGATTTGCCGGTCCTGCTCTGCACCGCGCTGCCGGAACAATATGGTCGGCAGAATTCGGCGTTGCACAGCTTCGATGCCATCATTGGCAAGCCGGTTTCACTCGACAGCCTGCTTGCCGGTGCCGAAGCGGCAATCGAAGCCTGTGCAGCAAGGATAGCCCGATGAAGATCCTTATTGCCGATGACCATGACCTGCTCCGCGACGTTTTACGGTCCTATCTTGAAGCCGAAGGTGGCTTTGACGTCGAACTCGCGTCGAATATCGAGGAAGCAGCCGCAGCAATTACGGCAGTTGGGCCGTTTGCCATCATTCTGCTCGATTACACGATGCCCGGCATGGACGGTCTCGAAGGGCTGAGGCGGATTAAGGCTGCCGTTGGCGACACGCCCGTCGCGATCATTTCGGGAAGTGCTGTGGCCAGCATTGCAGAACAGGCGATTGAATGCGGTGCGGCCGGCTTTCTGCCCAAGACCCTGCCGGCCAAGTCACTCGTCAATGCCATCCGCTTCATGGCGGCGGGCGAACGCTACCTCCCGATTGGCCTGCTTCAGGCGATGCAGAAGGAAGCTGAGGCGACGCCGTTCGATGACCGATTGTCACCGCGCGAACAGCAAGTGCTTCGCGCATTGTGCGAAGGAAAAGCCAATAAGGAAATTGCCCGCGACCTGGAGCTGCGCGAGCCAACGGTGAAATTGCACGTCAAGCTGGTCTGCCGCAAGCTTGGCGCCCGCAACCGCACCCATGCCGCGATGCTGGCCCGGGATGCGGGGTTCCGTTAACATTGGGGCACGCCCCTGATAGTTGCAGCCGTTGAGACGTGCATCGCCCGGCCGTTGCCATTTTCCATCCCGCTGTGATTGATTTGTGTTGAGCGGATATCAGGGCTTAGTCATTGACGCCGTACAAGTGCACACAGCCCGGCTAAACCGATACTTTCAGTAGGTGTTGTCCGAGCGGAGATATGGTCGGGAAGAGAGGATTCGAACCTCCGGCCCCTGCCTCCCGAAGGCAGTGCTCTACCAGGCTGAGCTACTCCCCGACGGAGACCGGCGCGTTGCTCATATAGCGTCCGGAAAAGCTTGGAAGCGGGCCTATACCGATGGCAATTACCGCGCGCAAGTATCAGCGCGGTGCCCCGTTGCCGCACCATTTGGTCCATAAATGGCGGGCCAGCATCAGCGGCGGCATGCGCAGCCAATGCGAGCGAACATAAAAGCCCAGGCGCGTGGCCGGGCGCACCGCCCTGCCCCATCCATCGCGTGCCGTGATGCGGCGCAGATAGAGCCGGTCTGCGCGGGTAAGCTGCTGATAATCGGTTGCAACTTTTGTCCCGTAAAGCGCAGCAGACAGCCGCACCGCACGCGCCATTTCGCGCGCCAGGCCGTGGTGCGCGGCCCGGTTTACAACGCCGTCCAGCCCGAATTCCTCGATCAATCGGTGGATATCCCACAGATTGCGCATCCCGCCTGCCAGATCGCCATCGGCCAGCAGATGCGCTGCGGCGTGCGCCAGCATGTCGGTCACGCCAGGCACGCGCAGGCCGTTTTCCAGCATCATGCTGTCCGCAATGATCGCGCCGGGATCGGGCGTAATCCGTGCGGTCAGCGGCAATATCGTATGGTGAACGTCGATCATCCGGTCACGATCCCGGTGGATCAACGGGGGCAGCTCATGCATCCAGCGCCGGTAATATTGATCGTCATAGGGATCAGGCTTCACCCATTCCCATCCGCCCGCGATCAGCGCTGCCTCCACATCCGCCAGCGCGCCCTGCGGGACCAGAATGTCGAGATCGCCAATCGATCGCCCCTGCCCCGCAGCCAGCCCTGCGGCAACAAACGCCGTGCCCTTCAGCAGCACGACCGGGCAGCCAATGGGCGCAAGCACCCGGCGCGCCATTTCCGCTTCCCATAAAGCGGCCACGCGCCCCTGATCGGCAGAGGCCCGCGCATCGCCAAGAATGCGCGCAACCGCACCCGGCATTGGCAAACCCTCCAGACGGTGGGCGAGCGACCCCATCAACTGTTCGGCGCGGGCAATCGCCAGCAACGCAGTCCACCCATCAGCACGCAGCGCGCTGCAGGTCGCCGGATCACGCAGCACCGTGGCGAGCAGCCAACCGTCAGGCGTGCCAGTCACAGCGCGCGCCACAAGGCTTCAACCTGGCCGATGGCGGCTTCGGTATCGGGATAATCGATCGCCACCGATGGCACCTGCCCCACCAATCCGGTCAGCGCGTCAAATCCGCGTTCGCCCATGGCGACATAATTGGTCGATGCCTGGGTCAGCCGGACAAATACCTCCCCCGGCTCGACGGGGCGGGTCGCTGCGTCAAAACCAAAGCGGG
>JAKFUX010000058.1:0-12722 GCA_021732465.1 Sphingomonas sp. | reverse complement strand
GGCGGGCGGGTTCCAGTTGCGCCAGGTGGGTGTCACCTTGTGTGAGATTGAACCGGTGGCGGGCGAACAAGAAACGCTGTTCGCGCATCTTGATCCCGATGATCCCCTGGCGCGCGAAACACGCGGGCTGGCGCTCAGCCGGGCGATGGACGCCATCAACGAGAAATTCGGCCGTCATGCCGTGTCGGTTGGCCCCATTCACGGCGACCGGATTGATCGCGTGGGCACCAAGATTGCGTTTGGGCGGATCCCCGAACTGCATGAATTTCATGAATAAACCGGTCCACCCCAACGCAGGAGCCGTCACGCGGACGATCACCGACGATTGATGACAGAAATATTGCATCATAAAACAATCACATGACGTGATATCTGCCCACTTGACGAAACTTGCAGCATGCGCGAAGCGTTAAGGCACCATGACAAAAAACACGCTTATCGCCGCCGCAGCGCTGCTGATTCTGCCGCTCGCTGCCTGTGACCAAAAGGCCGAAAACATATCGACTCAGGCACCCGATCCACAGGCTGCCGAGCTTGCCAAGGCCCCGCCGGTGGCACTGCCACCGTCTATCAAGGCAACCGTTACCTTGCGCTGCAAGGATAACAGCCTGGTGTACATCGATTTTCTGTCCGGCGACAAAATGGTCAACCTGCGCGCCGAAAAAGAAGGCGCGCCTGTGGTGCTGACGGCGCCAGCGGCTGGCGAGCCGATGGTTGCTGATGGCTATTCGATGACCGGCACGCCGAAATCGGTAACGCTTACCCAGCCGGGCAAGCCAAGCCAGACCTGCAAAGCCTGATCATCCTTGATCGCAAAATGACAAACCGGGCCGGGGTTCGCTGAACCACCGGCCCTTTTCTTTTGCCCGTTCCTATCCCCGCTCTGGAGCCGTTTGTAATCACATGGCAGCACTTTTAAGCCCCTCCCCTTCAGGAGTGCAGGACCGTTTGTGCTCCCAGCACAAACTGAAATTGCCGGGGGCAATTTCACCCTGCACTGGGTTGGGGTGGGGGCTCTCCCAATGCGCGTTGGTCTCGGTGAGACTGATAGCCCCCACCCCCGGCCCAGTGTCGGGTCGGTCAAGCCCCCGGCTTGACCTGAACCGCGCGGGGCGCGGTTCACCCGACACTCCTGAAGGGGAGGGGTGAGTTGGTTTGATCGCAAGCAGCTCTAATGCCCACGCCGCAGCCTCCAGCCCCCCCGCACGAAAGCTTTAACTTGCACCACCCCGCCAGCTTCGGCACGATAGCGTGCCAGTAACGCAGGACATCCGACCCTTGGCAACCATTGCAATCTACAGCTTGAAGGGCGGCGTTGGCAAAACCACGCTGGCCGTGAATTTGGCATGGTGTGCGGCAATGCACTCTGCGCGCCGGACGCTGTTGTGGGATCTTGATCCACAGGCCGCGAGCACATTTATGCTCACCGATCGCAAGACCAGGGATCAGGCCCAGTCGATTTTCACCAAGGATGTCGATCCCGAAAAACTGGTGCGCAAAACCGGCATTGACCGGCTCGACCTGATTGGGGCGGATTCATCGCTGCGTGGTCTCGACGTGCTGTTTCATGAACTGGACAAGAAAAAGCTGCTGACCAAATTGCTGGCCTCGGTGGGCAAAGATTATGATCGGGTGCTGCTCGATTGCCCGCCGGGACTGACCGAGACGAGCGATCAGGTAATGCGCGCTGCTGATCTGATTGTGGTGCCCGTCATCCCCTCCCCCCTGTCTGAACGCGCCTTTGCGGCGGTGGCCGAGCAATTGGGGACGCGGGCACAGTTGATGCCGGTGCATTCAATGGTCGACAAGCGCCGCAAACTCCACAGCGAGGCGCTGGCGCGGCACCCCGATTGGCCCGTCATCCCCATGGCGAGCGTGATCGAATCGATGACGGTGAGACGCGCGCCGGTGGGCAGCTTTGCGAACAAAACCGTCGCTGGCCGGGCCTTTGTCCAGTTATGGCAGACGATCGAAATGCGGCTGGCGCGTTCGGAAAAGTCGCGCTGAGCAACCCGGCCACATGACGATGCTTGATCCAAAGCTCGTGCTGGGTGCCTATGCGGTTGGCGTTTTTCCCATGTCGGATCATCGCACGGCGGACTCAATCTACTGGGTCGAACCAAAACGACGCGCGATCATGCCGCTGAATGGCTTTCACCTCTCGCAATCGCTGAAGAAAACCATTTCGGGCAATCGCTTTCGCGTCACTGCCGATGCGGCATTCGAACAGGTCATCACGCTGTGTGCGCAATCAGCCGCGGACCGGCCGGACACCTGGATTAACACCGCGATTGAGCGGGTTTTCATCGATCTGCACCGCATGGGATACGCCCATTCGGTCGAATGCTGGGAGGGGGACCGGCTGGTCGGCGGGCTATATGGGCTGGCACTGGGCCGCGCGTTTTTTGGCGAAAGCATGGTCAGCCGTGCGCGCGATGCATCAAAAGTGGCGCTGGGCTGGCTGGTGGCGCGGCTGCGCGTGGGGGGGTTCACGCTGCTCGATTGCCAGTTTCAAACCGATCATCTCGCCTCGCTGGGCGCGATTGAGATCAGCCGTCGTGATTATCTCGCGGGGCTATCGGTCGCGGTGGATGGGGCTGTTGCTGGCGCGCTAGGCGGCGCGGGCGCGGCATCCGTCTCCGGTGACCCTGCCGGGGATTTCTTCGCGCTCGACCGGCTATTGTCGCCGCCCGCCCCGGCCACCGCTTCACCGCCGCCGGGAAAGCTCATCGCACAGCTTTTGGTCCACACGTCGTAAACCGGATGCTGCACCACGTTCAGCGCCGGGCGTTCCTTGTACAGCCAGCCGGAGAAATAACGCCGCCAGGCCTTGTCGGGTTGCTGCACATCAACTTGCACAAAGCTGCCGGTAAATTCTTCCTGCTCCCACGGCGCGGTGTGTTCGCAGGCGCGTAGCCGCACAATCACATCGCCAACGCGCACGGCCTGGCCCGGCTTCAGCGTCAGATCGCGCGATACGCCGTTGCGCTTATTCAACAGCCCCAGCACTGCGACGCGCTGCGCCATCGGGGTCGCACCGCGGGTTTGATCCAGATCGGGAGCGACGTCGACGGTGACCACGTCGGACGCCGCCTGCACCTGATCAAGCACGGTCGTTCCGGCTGATTGCACCGATGCATCGTCGTTACTGCCGCCGCCAAAATAGCTGATGCCCGCCCATACCAGCAGGCCAAGCAGAATCGCCCCGCCGCCAGCCAACAGCCAGGGTCTTATTCGCCCGGCGTCCATGCTTCATAATCACCAGTAGCAGCAGCGCGCACGCCGCCTTTTTCAAGTGCGCCCGCCGGGCGATAGGCAAGCGCAGTACCCGTCTGATTGGGCAATGCGGCTTTTTGCCAGCGGCGCGGCGGCGGCAGCGCCTGATCGGGCAGCGCATCAACCTGATGGTGCAGCCAGCCAAACCATTCCGGCGGCACCCGGCTGGCATCATTGGCGCCAGAATAGATAACCCAGCGGCGCGCGATGCCATTCATATCGACGCCGCCTTCATAATAGACATTGCCGAGCGAATCGGCGCCCATGCGCGATTTACCACGCAACGCCCAGTTGGTGCCGATAGTGGCACCATTCCACCATGTGAAGATCGACGCGAGAACACCCATAGCCGCCGCTTAGCCGCTGCTGGCGCGGGCAGCAACAGCCGGGTTGGTCAGCGCGCCGCTTTTGTAATCACGAAATCCGCAATCGCTCCGGTAACGCGTGCGTCAATGGGCAAGGCGGCGTTGCCATAGGTTGCGATATTGGCCGCGCGATCATCGCTCGCAACCGTCTTGAACACATGATTGACGTCAGGGATGATCGCCAGGACTGCCTTTGGCTGAGCAGCGCTTAATCGCCTGGCGTCCGCCGTGCTCACCTGAATATCGCGGGCGCCCTGCACAATCAGCATCGGCCCGGCATAACGCCCGGCAAGCACCGCCGGATCATAGCTGAACAGATCAATCAGATAGGGCTGGACGCCCGGGTTAAACATCGCGCGCAACCCGGGATGAATGCCGCTGACGTCCACTGCCTTACCCGCATCCAGTGATTCAAGCGCGGCCATCGCCTGTGGCAGCACGGGCGCGTTAGCGGGATTTGCCTTTAGCTGTTCACGGATCACATCACTCAGCCGCCGACCCGGAGCCGATACCAGCACCACCCCGCAAATGCCCGATTGTTTTGGCGGCACCTGCGCCGCCTTCAGCGCGATCAGCCCGCCTTCGCTATGGCCCATCAGCCATATGCATTTGGCACCGGTTTGGCGACGGATGGTTTTCACCCACTGCGCCGTATCGTCCGCATAATCACCGATCGTCACGGCGTTGGGGTCGGCAACGGCACCGGTGCTGCCAAACAGGCCACGCTTGTCGATGCGGACAGTGGCGATGCCGCGCACCGCCAGACCCTCTGCCAACTGACGGTACACCGCGCCCTTTACCACGCCGCCATTATCGCCATCGCGATCGGTGGGGCCGGATCCTGGCAGCATCAGGATCACTGGGTATTGCGGCCTGCCGGGCGGAACCAGCAACGTGCCGCGCAATGGGCCAAGCGGCCCTGGCGTCTCGATCTCGCTTGCCCGCCCGGCCGACTGGCCTTGCGCCAAGCCCGGTGTCGCCGCCAGCGTCGCCATGCCGGCAACGCCCAGCAAAACCGCCCGCGCTATCGTTTCGAATCCACCCATGGCATCGCCCCGGCCAATAATATTGATATCAATAAACGAGCCGCGGCAACTGGCTTAGTTTTTCGGACCGCCCGGCCAGCTGACGATGTCGTCTTCGGCAATGCCAAGTTCCGCCGAGCGCCCGCCGCGCAGCTCCAGCACGGCGGCCACCGGCTCGCCCGATGACACCGGGGCTTCGGAAAAAGGCGTGGTGTTTTCAGCAATATGCGCAATTGATCCGTCTGCGCGAATGAAGATGATGTCGAGCGGACTTGGCGTGTTCTTCATCCAGAAACTCGCCTCCCTCGGCGGGCCGCTGGGCGGATAAGGGGCGAACAACATGCCGCCATCAAGCGGAATATCCGTGCGGAACATCAGGCCGCGCTGTTGCTGGGCTTCGGTCTTGGCGGTTTCGACCTGAAACCGGTGGATGCCATTGGCACTTTTTACGGACACCGCGATCGTCGCCGTCCGCGCCTCGGCAGACGCTGATGCAGCGGCAGTCCCGCCTGAACAAGCGGGCAGCCCACCAACGAGCGCGAGCGCCGCCGCTGCCCCCAACAACCTTACCAATACCATGCGCCGTCAGCCTTCCTGTTCGACCACAACCGCCAACGGCCCTTTGCGTCCATGAACGATCCGGGCGAGCAACGGCTGATCCGGCTCCACCTCGTCAATATCGGCGCGGCGCAGCGTTTCCATGTGCACGAATATATCCGCCGAATCGGAATCGCGCACCAGAAATCCATAACCCTTCAACCGATTAAACCATTTTACGGTCACCGGTTCAAAATCGCCCGCCTGATCGATCAGCGCGGCGGGGTCGACGCGCTCATCGGCTGATCGTGCGCGCGGCAATGCTTCGATCGCGTGGGTAAGATCAATGGACAGGATTTCACTCGCCTGAAAACCGCGATCGCGCCGGACGGCAACACAATCGATCCGCGCCCCTTCGGGCAGGCTGCGGCGGCCATGCGCCTGCAACGCAGAGAAATGGACCAGCACATCACCATAAGCAGGGTCGTCAGCAACGATGAAGCCAAAACCGCGGGTGACATCAAACCATTTCAGCGCACCCGAAACCCGGTGCTCACCAGAATTGCGGTCTGCATCGCCAATAGCCTGTGGTGTGTCGCGAACGAGCATCGTACTCGACGCATCGTCTGTTTCCGGCTGCAAAGGTACCAAGATACAGTCTCCCCCCGTAACAATCGGTAGCACACAAGTTCGCCGGGGAAAATGTCAAGCATTCATGGATTTCACTACAGTTTTGTGACGCTAATGGTGGCGCTATCGCCAGCCAAACCAGCCCCCCAAGCGGTCCGTCAAGCCGCCGGTCATGCTGGCTCGATCAACGCGTCGACATCATCCCCCGGCGCCATTGTCGCTATTCGCCGCGCCAGGCCAACATCATGCCCCCCCCGGATCATTGCAGCGATGTGTTTCTCCCGCGTCGGCCGATCAGCCAATGCCATGGCAAAGGGGCCGATTCGGCGCTTGCGCGCAAAAATAAGGGCGGATTCAACCGCGCGATCAGCGATCGCCGGGGCCAGTGCGGCGCTATCTTCCTCGCCAATGCCGGCATGGTGCAGCGCGCCCGCCACCCGCCGCGCGCCAAGGCCACGGCGCGCCAAAGCCCGCGCGCGCGCCTCCCCAAATGATCGATCATCAATATACCCGGCGGCCACGAAGCGATCAGCGATCAACAGCGTATCCGGCACTGGCCCGTCAAAACCCCGCAACCGGATTTTGCCGTTCAAATAGGTTGCCAATTTCACCCGCGTCGTCGCAAATCGTTCGACATAGCGTAGCGCCAATCGTTCCAAACTGGGGCCGTCGAGCGGTGGCAGCGGGCGTTTGGCGGGGCGCATGCCATCATTGTGCCACACTCCAAGCCGATTTTGAACGCTTGCCTGGGGGATAAAGCGGGCTTCAGATCAATGGCCGCGCGTCATGGCGTCATCAAGGGCATCAAATATGGGTATGGAAACGGGGCAGATTGATACGGCACGGGCAATTGATGCGCCCGCCAGCCTGGTGCCCACCGCGACGCATGATGATCTGCCCCGCCGTTTTGCTGATTTCGACACATTGGGCGAAGCGCTTGATTATGCTGCCGCCGGACATCGCGGCCTGAATTTCCATGATGCACGCGGCAATCTGGCGCGCGCTTATCCTTTTTCGGAAATGCGCACTGATGCCATTGATTCGGCCCTGCGGCTGATCGCGATGGGCGTAAAGCCGCTCGATCGTATCGCGCTGGTCGCTGAAACCGGCCCTGAATTTGCCGCGCTGTTTTTTGGCGTGGTGTATGCGGGTGCATGGCCAGTGCCGCTGCCGCTGCCAACATCGTTTGGCGGGCGGGATTCCTATATTGAGCAAATCCGCGTGCAGCTTGGGAGCTGCGATCCGTCGATGCTCATCTATCCCCCCTCGCTGGGTGAAATGGCCGGCGAAGCCGCGCGGCTTGCAGGCGTGGCGGGCGTCGATTGGGATGAACTGGCAATGCGCCCCGCGCTTGCGGCGCCGCTGCCCCAGGCCAAGCCCGACGATATCGGCTATCTGCAATATTCCAGCGGATCGACCCGCTTTCCGCACGGCGTTGCCGTCACCCACCGCGCCTTGCTGAACAATCTGGCCGCGCACAGCCACGGCATGGACCTGGCCCAGGATGATCGCTGCGTGTCGTGGCTGCCCTGGTATCATGACATGGGGTTGGTCGGCTGCTTCCTGTCGCCCGTCGCGAACCAGCTGTCGGTCGATTATCTGAAGACAGAGGATTTCGCGCGGCGCCCGCTTGCCTGGCTTGATCTCGTCACCCGCAACCCCGGCACTACCGTCAGCTACTCGCCAACCTTTGGCTATGACATCTGCGCCCGCCGCATGTCGAGCCAGACCAAGGCATCGGGCCGGTTCGATCTGTCGCGCTGGCGCATTGCCGGCAATGGCGCAGACATGATCCGCCCCGATGTGATGCAAAACTTTGTTGATGCGTTCCAGTGTGCGGGCTTCAAGGCATCTGCCTTCCTGCCCAGCTATGGCCTCGCTGAAGCCACCTTGGCCGTATCGATCATGCCGCCGGGCGAAGGCATCCGCGTCGAGCTGGTTGAGGAAACGCAATTATCCGGCGCTGCTGCAAAGCAGGATCGCCCCCAGCGTTACCGCGCGATCGTCAATTGCGGCAAACCCGTGCGCGACATGGCAATCGAAGTGCGTGAAGAAGATGGCACCCCCCTGCCCGATCGTGCCATCGGCAAAGTATGGTGCAAGGGCCCGTCGATCATGGAAGGCTATTTCCGCGATCCCGAATCAACCACCGCGTGCATGGTGGATGGCTGGCTGGATACCGGCGACATGGGCTATATGTCCGATGGGTACATCTACATCGTTGGTCGCGCCAAGGACATGATCATCGTCAACGGCAAGAACCATTGGCCGCAGGACATTGAATGGGCGGTTGAACAACTGCCCGGTTTCAAGGCGGGTGACATTGCCGCCTTTGCGATCACCACGCCAGGCGGGGAGGAAACCCCCGCCGTGCTCGTGCAATGCCGCAGCTCTGATGAGAATGAGCGGGTTCGCCTGCGCGAAGAAATCCGGGAAAAGGTCCGCTCGGTCACCGGCATGAATTGCGTGATTGAACTTATCCCGCCCCGCACGCTGCCGCGCACCAGCTCTGGCAAGCTTAGCCGGGCAAAGGCGCGGAACCTGTATCTGGCCGGAGAGATCAAGCCCTACGGGATCGCCGCCTGAATCGCGGCTTCACCTGTGGCGCATCGCCCGCGATGCGCACACGGAATTTCTGTGTCGTTCTAGGGTGGTGGAATCGAAGTCCGTTTCATAAAGTTGTCGTCACCCTGAACTTGTTTCAGGGTCCACCATTCCACCTTTCCGGTCGCCAATGGGGCACGGTGGATGCTGAAACAAGTTCAGCATGACGGATAAGAGATGCGATGAATTTCAGTTCCACCCCACTAGGGCATTGTGCCGTAATTCAGGATCACCCGTCATTGCGACCTCGGCCCTGAGCCGGGGTCGCAATGACAATTCATATTTCAAGCACGATGCTCTAACGATCCGCTAACCAGTGCGGCGTAAAAGGGCGCTGTGTCCAGCGCCGCAGCCTCGCAATTCGCTCAACCGAAGATAGATGCCCGTGCCTTGCTCGGGCTGTATGATCCGGCGGATTCAACCGATTGGGGGCCGATCCGGGCGGCACAGCTAAACGCCGGGCGCCAGCTCGCCTTGTTCATGCTGGCCGCCAATGTGATCGGTGCGGCGATGATGATCATGCTGGTGGCCGATATGGCGCCAGTTTGGGCAAAGTTCTTGTGGGGCGCAGCCGTTGTCGCCATCAGCGCCACCACCGCATTCCGCCGACTAGGTGGCGCGTATCGCAATGCCCCCACCGCCCCGATTGAAGCGGTGCGCGCTACTGTGCTGGAGGGGATTGCGCTGGGCGTCGTCTGGTCTGTACCCCCCATCGCGCTGGGCGCGCAAAGCGACATGCCAACATCGCTGGGGCTATGGATTATCCTGTCGGTGCTGATGACGGCATCGTCGGTCGCCATGGCCGCGTTGCCGATGGCGACGATGAGCTTTCTGGGAATTCTCGGCACCACTGTTGGCGTGATGCTGTTCATCGTGTCTGCCCCGTTGCTCGCGGTCGCCGCCTTGCTGTTCACCTTCCTGCTGATGCTCGGCTGTTTTGGCCGGGCGAAATCGCTGGTCATCATCCGCGCCAATGAAATCGCGCTGTCCGAACGTGATGAAACGGTCAGCCTGTTGCTGAACGACGATGAAGACCAAAGCGCCGACTGGCTGTGGGAGATTGATGCCGCCCGCCGCGTGGTGCGTGCATCACCGCGCTTTGCCTATGCCGTCGGGCTTGATCCGGTGCGCATCAACAACCTGCCCTTTTTGCAGATTCTCGCGGGGGCCGACTGGGAAACCGGCAATTTCTCCCCCGCGCTACGCAGCCTGGCCGAAAAGCTGAAGGCCCGCGAAGCGTTTCGCGATGTGCTGTTGCCCGTACAATTTGGTGACGGCGACCGATATTGGGAGATCACCGCAACGCCGCGGTTTGACGAAACCGGCGCATTTACCGGCTTTCGCGGTGTGGGATCAGACGTGACAGAGGCACGGCTTTCCGCCGAAAAGATCAGCCGCATGGCGCGATATGACACGCTGACCGGGCTGCCCAATCGGCTGCTGATCAACGAAACCCTGGCGCGGGCGATGGCCGATGCCGAACAATGGAACTCGCGCTGCGCGTTTGTGATGATCGATCTGGATCGGTTCAAGGCAATCAACGACACGCTGGGCCATCCGGTGGGAGACCGGGTGTTGATGCACGTTGGTGATCGGCTGCGCAGCTTGATAGCCAATGGCGATGTCGTCGGCCGGCTGGGCGGCGACGAATTCGCGCTCGTCATCCGCGATGCCAGCGACAGCGGCCGGGTTGATCGCATCGCCCGGTCGATTATCGATGCGATCTCTCAACCCTATGAAATCGAACACAACACGCTGTATATCGGTGCCAGCCTGGGCATCGCCATTGGCCCGCGCGATGGGCGGACGGCCGAAACACTGGTGCGATCAGCTGATCTTGCGCTTTACCGTTCAAAAGACGCGGGCGGCGGCACCCATCACGTCTATGAGCCGCAGCTTCATGCCGTGGCAGAGGAGCGGCGCGTGCTCGAAATGGCGCTGCGCAAGGCGCTCGCCAATGGCGAAATGCTGTTAAACTATCAGCCCGTGGTCAACGCGCAGACCGGCACGCTGACCGGATTCGAAGCGCTGCTGCGCTGGCACCACCCCGAACTTGGGGCTATCTCGCCGGTAAAATTCATCCCGCTGGCAGAAGATACAAGGCTGATCGGCCCGATCGGCGAATGGGTGCTGCGCACCGCCTGCACAGAGGCTGCGCGCTGGGAAAGCCCGGTGCGCGTTGCCGTGAATGTGTCGCCAGAACAGCTCAACAACCCCAGCTTCGTCGCCGTCGTGGCCTCTGCGCTCACCAATAGCGGCCTGCCACCCGATCGGCTGGAGCTCGAAGTCACAGAAAGCGTGTTCATGCGCGAAGGGGGTGGCGCGACCAAGGTGCTCGAACGGATCCTTGATCTGGGCGTAAAGCTGTCACTGGATGATTTCGGCACGGGCTATTCCTCGCTCGGCTATCTTACGCGCACGCGTTTTTCCTCGATCAAGATTGATCGCAGTTTCGTGCAGGGCGCCTCCAAAAAAGTGCCCGAAGCCATCGCGATTATCCGCGCGGTGGTCGCCATGGCGCAGTCGCTGGGCATGGCCACGACGGCAGAAGGTGTCGAGACCGAGGAGGAGCACCGGATGGTGTATGAACTGGGCTGTACCAAGGTGCAGGGCTATTATTTCGGTCGGCCGCTGCCGGTAGAGGAAGCCCGCGCCGTCGCCGCCCGCGCCCGCCCTGATGCGGCAGCTGCTGCGTGAATGCAGCGCGCTGCGTGCACCAACCGCCAACCCATCTTGCCTCACCCGCCCCTGCTCGCTAAAGCCCGGTCTGGTACAGGGGTGTAGCTCAGTTGGTTAGAGCGTCGGTCTCCAAAACCGAAGGCCCTCGGTTCGAGTCCGAGCTCCCCTGCCACTTTCCCGAAATCGTCCGCCTGACCGTTGGCCTTGCGTTTTCACAGGTCGCTCGCTAGATGCTGTTTCCATTCCGAACATGGGGATGAGCGCGGCCGGTTCCACCAAGGACCGGGCGGCGGCTCTTTGCCCGGAAGCGGGCATTTGAACAGGTTCAAACGACGTGGCAAAAACGACTCCGATGGAATTCATCCGCCAGGTGCAGACCGAGACCAAGAAGGTCGTCTGGCCCACGCGGCGCGAAACGATCATGACCGGGGTGATGGTGATGATCATGACGCTGATGCTCGGCGTTTTCTTCTTCACGATTGATTCGATTTTCGCCGGGATCGTCAAACTGCTCCTGTCGTTGGCAAAATAAGCGTGGAAGCAAGGACGCACGAACGCATGGCACGCTGGTACATTATTCACGCCTATTCGGGTTTCGAGGGCAAGGTTCGCGATTCAATCATGGCGGAGGCGACCCGCATGGGCCTCGAGCGGCTGGTAGAAGCTGTCGAAGTGCCAACCGAAACGGTAACGGAGGCGCGCCGGGGCAAGAAAATTCAGGTCGAGCGCAAATTTATGCCCGGCTATGTGCTGGCCAAGCTCGACATGAATGACGACGTGTATCACCTGGTGAAGAACACGCCGAAGGTAACGGGCTTTCTGGGATCAATGGGCAAGCCCCAGCCGATCAGCGAAACCGAAGCCGCGCGCATGCTCTCCACCAAGGAAGAGGCAGCGGCTGCCAATGTGAAGCAGCAGGTAAAGGTCGATTACGAAATCGGCGATGCGGTGAAGGTGCTCGACGGCCCGTTCGCCAGCTTCAACGGCACGGTCGAAGAACTCGATTTCGACAAGTCGAAGGTCAAGGTCTCGGTATCGATCTTCGGCCGCGCGACGCCAGTGGAACTCGATTTCGAGCAAGTCGAACGCGTAAAATAACCGCATCGCGGTTATTTTACATCCGCACAGGATTAGCAAAGCTAATCCTGAGACGGCGGAGACCGGCCGGCGGGTCGCGCCAGCGCGAACCCGTCCGACGAAGACGCGGGAGCAGCAGGGAAACGATGCCCCGCATCATTTAGATCATGCCGGGGGCATGATCGACCTGCGGCTCTCCCGCGTCCACCCGCAAGCGGGTTTCAGTCTGCATTGCCCCTCCAGTCGATCGCGCGTGGCTAGTGGTCAAAATCTGACGCCTGGTGCCCATTGCGGCAAAGGCAGCTTTCGCCCAGTTTCGGACGTTAACATTGTGCTCCCGCGAAGGCGGGAGCCCAGTCTGGGTCCCCGCCTTCGCGGGGACACAACCGAAGTTGAAGTGACCGCTTCCCACTCAGTTCCCGCCTTTCACACACCCTTCAAAAAGGGAACAAAGCGTCAGGTCTTGACCACCAGATGAAGCCGCAGCCAGCCACCACAAACCCGTCACCCCGCGCCTGAGCCGGGGGCC
>JAKFUX010000056.1:0-13740 GCA_021732465.1 Sphingomonas sp. | reverse complement strand
GGTTTGGGCATGTGGGTTCTCCACATGGTCGCCCATCGCTTCGCGTGCCAGCGCGCCAATGCCACCCAGCGTGCCGATCAATTGCGTCGCCTCTACCGGGAAAAGGATCGTCTTGGCATTGGGCGATGTGGCGAACTTGCCGACCGCCTCAACATATTTCTGCGCGATGAAATAGTTGATCGCCTGCGCGCTGCCCTGTTCGATGGCGATCGACACCAGCTCGGTTGCCTTTGCTTCGGCCTGGGCGGCGCGCTCGCGTGCTTCTGAATCGCGAAAGGCCGATTCCTTGCGGCCCTCTGCTTCAAGAATACGCGCCTGTTTCTGCCCTTCGGCACGCAGGATTTCGGAGGCGCTTGCCCCTTCGGCGTCAAGGATGTTGGCGCGTTTCTCGCGCTCGGCCTTCATCTGGCGCGCCATCGCGTTGACGATGTCGACCGGCGGGCGGATGTCCTTAATCTCAACGCGGGTGATTTTCACGCCCCAGGGGTTGGTCGCGTGATCAACCACGCTCAACAGCCGGGCATTGATTTCGTCGCGCTTCGACAGCAGCTCATCGAGTTCCATCGATCCCATCACGGTGCGCAGATTGGTGGTCGCCAGCTGCATGATCGCGACGAACAAGTCGCTGACTTCATAGGCGGCCTTGGCGGCATCGAGCACCTGAAAGAACACCACCCCGTCGACCGCGACCATCGCGTTGTCCTTGGTGATGATCTCCTGCTGCGGCACATCCAGCACCTGCTCCATCATGTTGATGCGCTGGCCGACGCCATAGAAAAACGCGGGGTAGAAATTCAGCCCCGGCCGCGCAACCGTGGTGAAGCGCCCGAAATGTTCAATCGTATACTGATACCCTTGGCGAACCATTTTCACGCTCGCCAGCAGATAGCCGATCACCAGCACCAGCAACCCGGCGACCACGCCGATAACAACATCCATCACGAAAAACTCCTGTGCGCCGCGCCAGGGGGCGGCCCGTTTGTCGATATCGACGCTTAATCTTACCACTATTTCTGCGCGCTTACAGCGGAATGCGACACGGCTGCATTGTCGCAGCGGCGGGCTTGGAAGGGTTTGAAGGTTACGAGCCCCGCGTGAAAAGAGCCGGTTTTTTCATTGTCGGGGTGCGCGGGAAAGGAAGAAGGCAGCGTGACCCCGGGTCAGGCCCGGGGTGACGCGTGTGTGGGGCTGTCGTCGTTCCACCCCACTTTTCTCCGTCACCCCGGGCTTGACCCGGGGGCCCGCTTTCTCCTCCAAAGCCGGTGGAGCGAGCGGGCCGGGCATACTCGCCCGACTGGCGTGAAAACATTCTGGCGCGTCGGGGCGGCTTTGGTTACATGGACCGCCACGTTACGCTCAAGCCGCCACCCCCAGCCTTCAGGAACGGGCATCCATGGAAATTCGCCTCGGCCTCACTTTTGATGATGTTCTGCTGTATCCGGCGGAAAGCGATATCGTGCCCAGCATGGCCGATCCGCGTACCCGGTTGACGCGGGCCATTTCACTGAACATCCCGATGCTGTCGTCGGCCATGGATACCGTGACCGAGGCCGATATGGCGATTGTGATGGCGCAATTGGGCGGCATTGGCGTGCTCCACCGCAATTTGTCGATTGATGAGCAGGTTGCCGCCGTGCGCCAGGTGAAGCGGTTTGAATCGGGTATGGTCGTCAACCCCATCACCATCGCGCCTGATGCCACGCTGGCGCAGGCGCAGGCGCTGATGACGCGGCACCGGATCAGCGGTATTCCAGTGGTGGAAAAGGGCGGTCGGCTGGTTGGTATCGTCACCAACCGCGACGTGCGCTTTGCGGAAAACCCGAACCAGCCCGTCGCTGAATTGATGACGCATGATAACCTTGCCACCGTGTCGCCCGGCGTCAGCCAGGAGGAGGCGCGGCGGCTGCTGCATCACCGGCGCATTGAAAAGCTGCTGGTGGTGGATGATGCCTATCACTGCATCGGCCTGATCACGGTGAAGGATATCGAAAAGGCGGTCACCTATCCCAACGCAACCAAGGACGCGACCGGGCGGTTGCGCGTGGCGGCGGCGACGACGGTGGGCGATTCGGGTTTTGAACGGACACGCGCGCTGGTTGAGGCGGAGCTTGATCTGGTCGTGATCGATACCGCCCACGGCCATAACCGCGATGTCGCGCGCGCGGTGGAGCGGGTGAAGGCGCTGTCGAATTCGGTGCAGGTGGTGGCCGGCAACGTCGCGACGGCAGAGGCAACGCGCGCGCTGATCGATGCAGGGGCGGATGCGATCAAGGTCGGTATCGGCCCCGGCTCCATCTGCACCACCCGCGTCGTGGCGGGCGTGGGCGTGCCGCAATTGACAGCGATCATGGATTGCGCCGCAGAGGCTGCAAAATCAGGCGTACCGGTAATCGCCGATGGCGGCATCCGCACATCGGGCGATGTCGCAAAGGCGCTGGCGGCGGGCGCATCGAGTGTGATGATCGGATCGCTGCTGGCGGGGACCGAGGAAGCACCGGGCGAGACGTTTCTGTATCAGGGGCGCGCGTATAAATCCTATCGCGGCATGGGGTCTGTCGGCGCGATGGCGCGCGGCTCTGCGGATCGCTATTTCCAGCAGGATATCAAGGATCAGCTGAAACTGGTGCCTGAAGGGATTGAAGGCCAGGTGCCGTTCAAGGGGCCTGCCAAGGATGTGATCCACCAGCTGGTCGGCGGTGTTCGCGCCGCGATGGGCTATACGGGCGCGCGGACGATTGAAGAACTGCAGCAGCGCGCGCGTTTTGTGCAGATCACGAATGCTGGTCTTGCCGAAAGCCATGTCCATGATGTTTCCATCACAAGGGAAGCCCCCAATTACCCAACGCGCTGAACCATGACGCCATCTGCCCGCGTCCAGGCCGCCATTGAGCTGCTTGACGGCATCATTATCGCCGCGCGCGAAGGCGGTGCCGCCGCCGATACGCTGATCGCACGCTATTTCGCTGATCGCCGCTATGCCGGCAGCAAAGACAGGCGGGCCGTGCGCGAGCTGGTATATGCGGCGATCCGGCTGGTGGGGGAACGGCCCGCGCATGGCCGGGCGGCGATGCTGGCGGTGGCAAAACGCGATCCAGCGCTGGCCGCGCTGTTCGACGGATCGACGCACGCACCCGCTCCCATCGGCGCAAGCGAGCATGCAGCGGCGGTGGGCGTCGCCCCGGGCTGGCTGCTTGGCAAGCTCTATGCGTCGGGCATATCTGATGATGAATTGCCAGCGCTGGTTGATCGCGCGCCGCTCGACATTCGCGTCAACCGCGCGAAGGCTGATCCCGCCACGGTGATCGCGGCGATTGCCGGTGCAGAGCCATCTCCACACGCGCCAGACGGCGTGCGCTTGCCTGCGGGCACCCAGATCGAGGCCCTCGACCTATGGGCCGATGGCGCGATTGAGGTGCAGGATGAGGGCAGCCAGATTGTCGGCATGGCCGCCGGTGTCGCGCCGGGGATGACGGTGATTGATCTGTGCGCAGGCGCAGGCGGCAAGACGCTGGCACTGGCGGCAGGCATGAACGGCGAGGGGCGGCTGATTGCGTGCGATATCGATCGCCAGCGGCTGTCGCGGCTTGCACCGCGTGCGGCCCGGGCGGGCGTCAGCTTTATCGATACGCGCCTGCTCAATCCCGGTCAGGAGGCAGAAAAGCTGGCTGATCTGGCGGGGCAGGCAGATGTGGTGCTGATTGACGCGCCCTGTTCTGGCACCGGCACCTGGCGGCGCAATCCCGAAGCGCGCTGGCGGCTGAATCAAGCACGGATTGACCGGCTGGTGGCCGCGCAGCGCGATCTGCTGGCGATCGCCAAGGGGCTGGTAAAACCGGGCGGCGCGATTGTGTATATCGTTTGCTCGCTGCTGGATGAGGAGGGGGCGGACCAGATTGCCGCCTTTGCCGGGGCTAATCCGTGGTGGGTGCCGCAGCGCCTGTCGCTGCCCGCCGGGCGGCCCCATGTCGGCGGCATCCGGTTAACACCAGCGCGGGACTCGACGGACGGCTTTTTTGTCGCAAGACTGCAATCGCCATGCTAGCCCAAGAACAAGTTCAACCTAGTCCGTCGTTGTTGGAGACGTTCATGCGTATCTCGACTGTGTCTGTTGCTGCCGCGCTTGCCATTATTTCACTGTCGACGTCGCTCCACGGCCAACGGCCTGACAGCCAGATCGATGCGCGGTCGCTGTCGCTGCTCGCAGCGGGCAAGGCTGCACAGGCGGCGGGCAATCTGGACGCGGCGGCCGACACGCTGGAAACGGCGCTCGCAGTTGATCCGCGTAACCGTGCGGCATTTGTGGCGCTGGGCGATGTTGCGGAAGCGCGCGGCCTATCGGGCAAGGCGATCCGCTTTTACCGGGAGGCGTTGCTGCTTGAACCCAATGACGTTGCCGCGCTGAAGGGGCAGGGCCAGTCCTATGTCAGCAAGGGTGCCATCGAACGCGCCCGCCAGAACCTGGCCAAGATCCGCAAGATTTGCGTCAAGGGCTGCACAGAGGCGACTGTGCTGGCCGCATCGATCTTAAAGGGGCCACCGGCCACCGTGGTCGCGTCGCAACCAGCCAAGGTGCCTGCTGCGCAGTGAGGTTGCGTTGACCCGTTCGTCCCGAGCGAAGTCGAGGGACGTGCCGCAAACGTTGCGCCGATGGTGAGTGGGCTTTGACTTCGCTCAGCCCGAACGGAGCCAACCCCAACGGCTATCCCCGCGCTGCCGCCAGCAGCTTTGCCAGTGCCACAAACTCCGCCACGCTCACCGTTTCTGCGCGCCGGGTGGCGGCAATGCCCATTGCCTCCAGCGCGTCGACCGCACCGGGCACGCTTTTCAGGCTCTGGCGCAGCATCTTGCGGCGCTGGCCGAATGCAGCGGCGGTGATTTGTTCCAGCATCCCAAGCGGCACGCCTTCGGGGCTTTCCAGCGGCGTCAGATGCACCACGGCTGACATCACCTTGGGCGGCGGGGTGAAGGCTGAACGATGGACTGGCATCGCGATCCGTGCCGTGGTGCGCCACTGCGCCAACACCGCCAGCCGACCATAATGTTCGCTATCCACGTCCGCGACGATCCGGTCCGCGACCTCCTTTTGGAACATCAGCGTCAGGCTTTGCCACCACGGCGCCCAGGGCACGGACAGCCAGTTTACCAGCAACGCGGTGCCGATATTATAGGGCAGGTTCGCCACGATATGCGGGTGCCCCGTGAACAGCGACGGCGCGTCAATCGCCATCGCATCCTCCTCAATCACGCGCAGCCTGCCCGGATAGGCCTCGCCCAGTTCGTCCAGCGCCGGAATGCAGCGCCGGTCGCGCTCCACCGCCGTCACGCTTGCACCGGCTGCCAGCAACGCGCGGGTTAGGCCGCCGGGGCCGGGGCCGACTTCAAACACCGCAGCACCCTCCAGATCACCTGGAATGCGCGCGATCCGGCCTAGCAATTGCCCGTCGAGCAGAAAATTCTGCCCCAGCGCCTTGCTCGCCTGTAATCCGTGCCGCGCAATCACGTCACGCAACGGCGGCAGCGTCGTCACCCGAATTCGGCGCGGCGGGCAGCGGCGCTGGCGGCAAGCTGGATCGCGGCAATCGTCGCGCCGGGCTGGGCCAAATCCTTGCCGGCGATGTCAAAAGCCGTGCCGTGATCGGGCGATGTGCGGACGATTGGCAAGCCTAATGTCATGTTCACGCCATCATCGAAATGCAGCGTTTTTAACGGGATCAGCGCCTGATCATGATAACAGCACAGTGCCGCATCAAAGCGGGCACGGGCGCGTGGATGGAACATCGTATCGGCGGCGAGGGGCCCAACAATGTCCATCCCCTCATCGCGCAATAGCGCGACGGCGGGTATCAAGATGTCGATTTCCTCACGCCCCATTGATCCTTGTTCGCCGGCATGCGGGTTAAACCCGGCCAGCGCGAGCCGGGGATTTTCAATGCCGAAATTTCGAGTCAGCCCGCGCGCCGTTACTCGGGCTTTTGCAACGATCAGGTCAATCGTCAGCATCGCCGATACGTCATTCAGCGGCACATGCGTCGTGATTGGCACGACGCGCAACGACGGGCCTGCCAGCATCATCACCGTATTTTCGCGGGAAATGCCGCACCGTTCCGCCACAAATTCGGTCTGGCCCGGATCAGTGAAGCCGATGTGATAGAGCTGCGCTTTTGATACCGGCCCCGTTACCAGCGCGCCTGCCGCGCCAGACCGCGTCAGCCCCACGGCCAGTTCCAGCGCGTGCAGCGCACAGCGTGCGCCGTCCACATCGGGATGGCCGGGGTTGATGTCACCCGCATCCTGAATCGACAATACGGGCAGCGCCGTGCCGAACAGGGCAAGCGCATCGCTGGGCGCGCCTACCCGCTCGACAGGGCCGTCCCACACTTTTTCGATTGCGCGCACGTCCCCCACCGCAAAAAACGGCGGCAGATCGTGCAGCGTGCGCAGCGCCCAGGCCTTTGCGACAACTTCGGGGCCGATCCCGGCGGGATCGCCCATGGAGACGGCGATCGGTGCCAGCACCGGCCGATCAGCGATATTCGACGACGGCGTCGCGCCGAAGATCGCGGAGCTTGTGGTCAGCGCGAAGGTTTACGCCGCGTTGCTCCATTTGCGACCGAACTTGCTCCATGCTCGGCATGGATGCTGATTTCGGGTCGTCGCGACCGCACAGCACCAATGCGCGAACCCCGTCAGTCGGCGATCCGAATGGTGGGGTTGCTTCACCGATTTGCAGCGCGAGCATCAAATCCTGCAACTGGGCCGGCAGGTCGCGCACGCGCACGGCATTGTTATCCACCACCTCGGCACCGAATGCGGCGGCGGCTTTTGCGACATCGCCACACCCCTTGATGCCCTGAGTCATCTTGGCAAAGGCGGAGACTTTCTCGGTGGCTTCGGCCGTGGTGATCCCCGCCTTGAAGCCAAGGCTGATCTGACGAAGGTTGAGCACGGCGTCGCGCACATCCGCTGTACCCACTTTGCGGGTGTCGACCAGATATAGGATTGAATAGCCGCCCGGCACCGGCACTGGCCCGGCGAGCTGGTTGACCTTCATTTCAACGGCTGCCTGTGCAAGCGTTTCGGGAAGCTGCCCGGCGCGCACCCAGCCCAGATCGCCGCCCACCGCACGGGTCGTTGCTTCCGATCGTTCCTGTGCAACCTGCTCAAATGGCTTTTCGCCCTTTTGGATAACCGCCATCAGCGCGCGTGCTTCAGAAACAACCTGCTGCTCGCGATCTTCGGTCGCGGTCAGGTATATTTCCTTGACGTGGAATTCTTCGGAACCCTGATTGGCCTGCAACCGCTTGAGAATGCCTTCAACTTCGGTATCGCCGACATTGATGAATGGCTCAACCTTGCGGCGCAGATAGCGGCTCCAGGCAAGTTCGGCCTCAATCTGGCGGCGCAGCGATCGTTCGGATGAACCGATTTGCCGCAGATACACCCGCAGCTCCGGCACCGGCTTGCTAAAGCTGCGCGCAACGCCCGAAAAGCCGCGATCAATCTCATCCTTGGTGATCGTGACTTCGGCTGCCTTCGCTTCCTGAATTTGCAGCGTCTCATCAATCAGGCTGCTCAACACCTGTCGGCGCAGCTGTTCGCGGTCTTCGTCGCTGGGCTTCACATTATTGGCGGCGACGATCAACGCGACGCGCTGATCCACATCAGTGCCGGTGATGACGGCATCGTTCACAATGGCGGTTGGCTTTCGCACATTGGGGTCAAGCTTGCCGAAAATCTGAAGATTAGCGGGGATATTCAGCCCCGTATCGGGCAGCTGGTTGTCAGCCACAGTCTGCGCAATCGCGACGCTCGCCATTGTCATGCCAGTGGCAATGCCAGTGGCCAACAAGGCGGAACGGCCAATCCTGCGCATCTTTGCAAATGAATACATCACGGTCTTTATATTCCCACTAATCGATCAGATACAGGATCGCACGGGCCTGTTCGGCCATCATAGCTGAATGCAAGCTTAGCGCCCGAGGTTCTTGAATGCCAGCGTCAACAAGAAACTGTTGCCGCGCCGCGCGTCCCCGGTGTCCTGATAATCGCGCTTCCACGTAACGCCCAGCCGCAAACAATCGTCTTCATACGCAAAACCAATACGGTGGCGCACGGGATCAAAACCATTTGCCTGCGATGTCGGGTCTTCGCTGCGCCCCGTCAGGTTCACGACCGCCGATCCAAATAGCGACCAGAAGCGCGCAAATTGCACCCGCCCGCCTGCGCGGATTTCCTCGCGATCACGCAAATCCTCTAGCGAGGGGGCGATGTTCCGGTTCAGCCGCAGATAGCCCAGCAGCAGATATGTGCCGCGCGTGCCGATTGTTGCGTCCACTTCATTGCGGCGAACCGCCAGGCCGTCCTTGTCGAGCCGATACCGGTGGGTGATGGAGACCAGGTCCTTGTACCGCAAAACGTTGCGGCCAACGATGTCTGACACCCGGTCGCTTAATCCGGTGCCGTCGGGAAATAGCGTGAAAGCCGATGTCAGGCGATAGCTTTGACCGATGTTCGCATCGAACGAGAAATCGGGCAGGCTGTATGCCCATTCGAGCCCATAGGTAAGCCGGGTAGAATCTTCGAACCGGTCATAGCCGGGAAAGCGGTTCAGCGAGAACAGGTTGGAATCTTCCAGGTCCACGGCGCGCGAATCTTCGTTCGGCACCGCCAGATTGCTCAGGCCCGGTGCGGCTACCAATTGCACCCGCGGGGTCAGCCGCTGTGCATTGCCCAGGAACTGCCCGATCAAAGGCCATTTTACGTCGAGCGCCGCCACGCCAATCGCGCGCCCGCGAAAGCCATCGCGCCCACGGTAGCTGACGACGGTGGTGTCCAGCGTATCGTCGGTATGATAAATGTCGCCGCGCGCCATCGCGGTCAGCGTTACTTCCTGGCCCAGCGGGGTGATCCGGCGCAAATCCCATTTCGCGCTGGCAAAGGCACGCTGGGTATCTTGTCCCGCCGATCGCCCAATCGCCAGCGAGTTGAATTGCAATTCGAGCCGCCCGCCATTGAGACCGACATTGTCGACCCGTCGGCGATAATCAATCTCGGGCAGCGCAATTGGCTGAAAGCCCTGGCGGTCACCCACACGCAGCGTTTGCACGGCCCAGCCAGCGACCGAAAAATAACTGTCTGCATCAATGCGTTCCAGCTTCAACGTGTTGCGCAGAATATCAACGCGCGAAATATCATAACGGCGCAGGAACGTTCGGTCAGTGGTGGCACGCAGCGATCCGCTGATGCTCCAATTGGGGTTCAGCTGAAACCTGCCGCTCGCGTCAATATATCCGCGAAACACATTGTTGGCGGTTTGCGGGTTGGTCGACAGCGTATCCGTGCGATCGCTGACCGTTGCATAACCCTGAACACGGTAAGCGCCAGTTGACGTGAGCGCGCGGTAATCGGCCTGGATCAGCGGCAGGGCGGCACTGTACACGCGCGGCGTGATTGTCAGCCCGCGATTTGGCGCAAGCTTGAAATAATAGGGCAGGGCAAATTCAGCGCCGTTGACGCGGCTGACCTTCAGGTCGGGGGTCAAAAATCCATTGTCGGTGCCGTCGCCGACAGGGTTTGAAAACGCGGGCAGCGGCAATGAGAAGATGCCGAACACGTTGACGCGTGCGCCCTTGTAATAAATGCGCTTCTTGTCGGGGTTGTACACCACCCGTAGCGCAGTGATTTTCCACGATGGCTCTTTCGGGCAATTGGCCGAATCGAGCACTGAGCACGGGGTGTAGGCGGCGTCGTCCAGCGTGACGATGCCATCCTTTCGACTGCCGCGATCGGCCGCCAATCGCCCGCCTTGATCCAGCACGACAAGCATATTTTCGACCACGCCGTCTTTCAGCGAATCGGTCAGCTCAATTGTATCGCCATACGCTGCATCGCCGCCCGGATTGGTGATCACGATATTGCCGGTGGCTGTTACCAGCCCGGTTTTGCGGTCCCACACGATCCGGTCTGCACGCAGCCGATCACCCTGGCGGAACATGCGGACGCCGCCATTGGCGATGACGATATCGGCTTTGCTGTCATATTCGATGCCATCGGCGCTGAACTGTATCTGGTCTGCCTCGCCGGGCAGGGGTGTTTCGCCGGGCGGTGGCAGCTCAACCGGGCGATCTTGCAGATCCTGTGCCGATGCCGGTGCCGCCGCCAATAGCGCGCCAAGCAGCACCGGTATAAGCGCGCAGGAGGCAAGAAGAACGGAACGCTTCACGCTGGCACAGTCCTCGAACAGTCGTCGACTGGCGGAAACGCCGCCACCTTTAGCGCGCCCTATCGCATTGCCGGGGCGGGGCTGCAATGTTGCTTCGCCATTTCTCGTATCGGCTTTACCCGGCCCGGATCGCAAGCCTAAGGAGGTTTCGGCTCCCTATTGATTGACGATGCTAAGGATGAAGATGCAAATCCAGTTTTCCGCCACCCGTCCCGCCCCCATGCCAGGGGCAATGCCCGTGCTCGCCCTGGCTGTTGAAAAGGACGGCCTTGATCGGATCAATTTCGGCGCGTTTGACGCCGCCGCACAGCGCCTGGCGCTGGGTGCGGCGCGCGCAGCCCGGTTTGAGGGAGAGGCAGGGGCGATTGCCGAGGCATTTGTGGCGCAGGGCGACGCCATTGTTCAGTTGCTGTTATTGGGTGTCGGGCCGGGCGCTGAAACCGATTATGAACGGGCGGGCGGTGCATTGACCGCGCGGCTGTTAACGTCTGGCACTGAAGCAGTCGTGGTTGATTTTTCGAGCCTGGGCGGCGCGCCTGCGGCAACATCGGTGGCGCGCTTTGCCGCGGCTGCGGTGCAGCGGAGCTGGCGGATCGATATTTATCGCACCAAGCTGGCCGAAAAAGCCAAGCCGACGCTGTCGTCGATCACGCTGGTGGGCGCACCCGAAGGGGCAGAGGCCGCTTGGCACGCCCAGCACGCCGTGACGATGGGGCTAAACCTGACCCGCACCCTCGTCGCGCTGCCACCGAACATCTTGTACCCGGTCAGCTTTGTTGAACGGTTCCGCGCCGATGTTGAGGGACTTGGGCTGGAAATCAGCGTGCTCGGCGAAGCGGAGATGGCTGCACTCGGCATGGGCGCGCTGCTCGGCGTCAGCCAGGGATCGGTGCGCGATGCGCAGCTGCTGGTGATCAAATGGAGCGGGAAGGGGGCGGGTGATCCCGACCTCGCACTGGTCGGCAAGGGTGTGACGTTCGACACTGGCGGCATCTCGCTGAAGCCCGGACCGGGCATGGAAGACATGAAGTGGGATATGGGCGGCGCGGGTGCCGTGGCAGGCGCGATGAAGGCGCTCGCCTTGCGCAAGGCCAAGGCCAACGTCGTCGGCGTGTGCGGTCTGGTGGAAAACATGCCCGACGCCAATGCCCAGCGTCCCGGCGATATCGTCACCTCGATGTCGGGCCAGACCATCGAAATCCTCAACACCGATGCCGAAGGGCGACTGGTGCTGTGCGACGCGATCACCTGGGTACAGAAAAACCACCGTCCCAAGACGGTCGTCGATCTGGCGACGCTAACCGGCGCGATGATCATCGCGCTGGGCAATGAACATGGCGGTATGTTCGCCAATGATGATGCGCTGGCCGATCAATTGTTGGCGGCGGGCAAGGCATCGGGCGACCTGCTGTGGCGCTTCCCGCTATCTGATGCGTACAACAAGCTCATCGACAGCCCGATTGCGGACATGAAGAATGTCGGCCCGCGCGGCGGCGGATCAATCACAGCGGCGCAGTTCATCCAGCGCTTTGTCGACAAGGGCGTCCGCTGGGCGCATCTCGACATTGCCGGCATGGTCTGGGCAGATAAGCCGGGCGCAACCTTTGACAAGGGCGCGACGGGGTATGGCGTGCGGCTGCTCGACCGATTTGTGGCGGATAACTTCGAAGGCTGAGGCAGTTCGAAACGGGCAGGAGCGGGCGGGCGTGCAGGTCGATTTCTATCATTTGACCGTGCGCCCGCTTGACCGCGTGCTGCCCAAAATCGCCGAAAAGGTAGTGGAAACCGGGGGGCGGTTGCTGATTGTGGCGGACGAGGCGGCACGGCGCGCCGCGCTCGACAAGCTGTTGTGGAGCTATGCGCCGACCAGCTTTCTGCCGCACGCACAGGCGGGCGGGGCAAATGATGCCGCACAACCCGTGTTGATCGCAGGCGATGCGCTCGCGGCCAACGGCGCGCGCAACATCGCCATCGCCGACGCCCGCTGGCGCGATGAAGCGCTGGGCTTCGACCGCGCGTTCCACTTCTTCGACGACGACGCGATTGCGGAAGCGCGCGCAGCATGGCGCGCGCTGGCCGACAAACCGGGCGTGGAGCGCCGCTACTGGAAACAGACGGAAACGGGCGGCTGGGAGCAGGCGGCTTAGTGTGGTGGAATCGAAATTCTCAACATAAAACCCGTCACCCTGAACTTGTTTCAGGGTCCATCGTGCCACAAATCCAGCCGCCAGTGCGGCGAAGTGGATGCTGAAACAAGTTCAGCATGACGGACAAGAGATGTGATGAATTTCAGTTCCACCACACTAACGGCCCGTGTTCTCCCCGCTGGGCCGATTGCCGTGCTAGCCGGGAGCGATCCGGGCGTGCACGTGGCGTTGGAGAAAGACTTTAACGGCACCGTCGATTACGGCTGCATTGAAAAAGCGCTTCGTGCCGGTGCGCCGGATGTGAGACGAGGCCAATATCAGGCGAATGGGAATGGGCCGCGTGGGTTTGAACGCGGGATCACAGTCACCCAGTTTAACCAGGTCGTAAACCCACAAACAACCGCTTTCGGCGCGAGGGCTGGACGACTGAAACTGGTGGATTGCTGACCGAAAGCTGCCGACGGAGAAATGGCCCAAGCTGCCGTTCGATCGTGCGAAGGCAATGCCGAAACGCGGTGATGCTGCAGCTATGCTGCAGCCCGACCGCTGAGAACTGCAAAGCGCCACGCCTTTACGCTACAATCGACGTTTTCGAACCCGGCCTCGCGCATCCACCGCAACTGATCCTCAACTGAAGCGCATCTGTCGAAACTCATACGCTCTGAAGCAGCCGCAATTTGTGCATCGGTTGCGCCATTTTCGCGAATGTCTCTGTGCCACAACCGCGCATAGCGAGCGTCGGAGGTGGGATCGGGGCCACAAACTTGTTCGACGTTAATGAACAGTCCGTCGGGACTTAACGCCCTTCGAATCCGTCCAAAAAGATGTCGCTTCCCAGCGTCCTCCAAGTGATGGATCGCGAGCGACGACACGACGAGGTCATAGCCGCTTTCCAACTCTGCCTCTGCCATATCGGCGACCTGAAAACGAACTGATGGTTGGGAGGCAAAACGCGTTCTGGCCTCACTTAACATTTTGTCCGAGCCGTCAAGGAGCAGCAAGGAAGCATTCGGGCGCGCTTCAAGGATCACGGCCGCTAGCAGACCGGTGCCCGCTCCAAGATCGAGTACTCGAGGATGGGTCGGTCCACCCCAGTCGCGGATGAGGTCCAAGGCTGCATCGTATAACAAATCGAAGTGGGGGATGAGCTTGCGGCGTTCGGTGTTGTAATCGTGTGCAGTCGCGTCGAATGCCGCCAACACCCCAGCTGATACCGACATACTGATCCCCTGTACACTCAATGTCAGCTTTTGCGCTTAGCGGGGGCCTGTCTGAATGACCAGAATTGGGGCGAAAGCCGACAGGCCGGCTTTTATGAGTTTACAGCCTACTGCGATCCTCCTTTTTTGGGAGGCTACACCCCCCATCCCC
>JAKFUX010000065.1:0-14225 GCA_021732465.1 Sphingomonas sp. | reverse complement strand
ATGCCGGTTGGTGCGATGGAAAATTTCGTCTCAAGCCACTCAATGCGGTTCCCCTGCCCCACCCTTGAAAGCGATACAATGTCTGATTCCGTGCCCACCCCGCCTGCCCGCCCCTCCCGCCAACTGCTGGACGGCGCAGCGCGCGCACCTGCCCGCGCAATGCTGCGCGCGGCAGGGATCGATGATGCGGCCATGGCAAAACCAATGGTGGCCATCGTCAACACCTGGTCAACGGTAACGCCGTGCAACATGCACCTGCGCGAACTGGCAGATCATGCCCGCGCAGGGATCATCGCTGCTGGCGGGACACCGGTGGATTTCAACACCATCGTGGTGACTGACGGTATTGCTATGGGCACGCCGGGCATGCGCGCATCGCTGATGAGCCGGGAATGCATCGCCGATTCAGCCGAACTCGCGGTCAGCGGGCATATGCTGGATGCCGTGCTGTTCCTCGTCGGATGCGATAAAACGATTCCGGGTGCCGCCATGGCCGCCGCGCGGCTCGATCTGCCATCGGTCATTTTGTACGGTGGCTCGATCATGCCCGGCAAGCTGGGCAGCAAGGCATTGACGATTCAGGACGTTTTTGAAGCGGTTGGCGGGCACGGTGCGGGCACCGTCAACGACGCCGAACTGCTAGCCGTTGAGAAAGCCGCCTGCCCCGGTGCGGGCGCTTGCGGCGGGCAGTTCACTGCCAACACACTGGCGCTGGCGATGAGCTTTCTGGGCTTTTCCCCGATTGGCTTGAACGATGTACCCGCCGTCCACCCGGACAAGGCAGGTGCTGCGCGCGAGGCTGGGCGCGTGCTGATGGATGCCGTCGCCGCGGGCCGCAACGCGCGTAGCCTGATCACCCCGGCCAGCCTGAAAAACGCCATCGTTGCGGGTACGGCTACCGCTGGCTCAACCAATCTGGTGCTGCACTTGCTGGCAATTGCGCGCGAGGCGGGAATCCCGGAAAGCGATTTCGCCATCGATTTGTTCGACGAGATTTCACGCACCACCCCCGTGATCGCTGATCTGAAGCCCGGCGGACGCTTTATGGCCCCTGATATGTCGGCGGCAGGCGGCACTGCCCTGCTTGGGCGGCGGCTGATGGAAGCCGGGCTGATCACCGATACGCCGACGGTGACGGGCAAAAGCCTGTTCGACCATTTCCGCGATGCCTCCGAAACGCCGGGGCAGGAAGTGATTCTGACCGCCGACAAACCGTTAAAACCGCGCGGCGGCTATGGCATTCTTTACGGCAATATCGCGCCCGAAGGCTGTGTGGTGAAACTCGCCGGCCATGAACGGTTGAGCCATGACGGCCCAGCCAAGGTTTATGACGGCGAGGAAGCCGCTTTTGCCGCCGTTGCCGCCGGCGAGATTGAGCCGGGCGATGTTGTCGTCATCCGTGGTGAAGGCCCGGTCGGCGGACCCGGCATGCGCGAAATGCTGGGCGTGACGGCGGCGATTCAAGGGCGCGGACTTGGCGACAGCGTGGCGCTCGTCACCGATGGGCGGTTTTCTGGCGCAACCTATGGCTTTATGGTCGGCCATATCTCACCAGAAATGGCGCGCGGCGGGCCAATCGGGCGACTGCGCACGGGTGACCGAATCGTGATTGATGTCGAGGGGCGCACGATTTCCACCGACGCCGATCTGGATTCGCGCACGGCAGCGCCCCCGCCAGTGCGGATCGTCACCGGTGCCTTTGCCAAATATGCACGACTGGTCGGATCAGCATCGCAGGGGGCCGTAACGAGCGGCGCGTGATTAATGCGCGGCGGCGGCTTTCTTGTGGGGGATCAGGTGCAGCGCCCCCACAATCGCCCCGCCGATCACCAACCCGATCATCGCCGATCCCACCGCACCGATCAGCCATTCGATCAGCGGTCCAATCATCGGGACAGCCGCTGCGGCGTGGTGGGCAGTGTCGTGGATAAGATGCGGAATGGTATCGAGGTGGAATTCTTCCAGCCCGTGAACGATGATCCCGCCGCCAACCCACAGCATCGCCGCCGTGCCGATCGTCGCCAGCGCGCTCAACAGGATCGGCATCGCCAGCACCAGACCGCGCCCAAATGCCCGCACCGAACGGGGCTTCCGGCGGGACAGGTTCAGCCCGATGTCATCCATTTTCACGATAAACGCGACGACGCCGTAAACCGCCACCGTAATGCCCACCCCGATCAGCGCGAGCACAGCCGCTTGATTGGCCATCCCCATTGGCGGCAATCCAGCCAGTGAAATGGCCATAATCTCACCCGACAGGATCAGATCGGTGCGGATGGCGCCGCTGACCTGGCGATCCTCAAGCTCCCGTGGATCGGTGATGCCGGTCACCTCTTCCCCATGGTTCACGCCGGTGAACGCAGCGATGATTTTCTCGCCGCCCTCATAACAAAGATATGCCCCGCCAATCATCAGGATCGGGGTGATCGCCCATGGCGCGAAATAACTGAGCGCGAGCGCGGCGGGGAGCAGGATGATCAGCTTGTTCTTCACTGATCCCCAGGCGATCTTGGCGATGATTGGCAACTCACGGTCCGGCGTGAGGCCCACGACATAGCTGGGCGTAACGGCGGTATCGTCAATCACGACGCCAGCGGCCTTTACCCCTGCCTTGCCAGCAGCAGCGGCAACATCATCGACAGAGGCAGCCGCCATTTTTGCGATTGCCGCAATATCGTCAAGCAACGCGACCAAGCCACCCGGCATGCCAATTCCCCCAAAGGCGCACCCGCGCTACCCATCCTTAGCGTGATGCCTTGCGCAAACAAAAGCCCCTACGCATGGCGCGAAGGGTTTTGCGCGCAGCCGGGTTATATCGTCAGCAGCCTGATCCGTGCCTGCGACTGCTAGCTTGCGACTAAAAGGGAGTATCCGATGCGTATAATGATATCGATCGCCGCCACTGCCATGCTCGGCGGTGTCGCCCTGGCCCAGAACGTCACGGCGCCGATCAGCCCGGCCGCCACGACGGCACCGGCGGCGCCGTCTGCTACCACCACCCCGCTCGCACGACCGGGTTTTTCCGCCAATCGCGGGGCGATGATGCAGGCGTGCCAGGCCGATTTTCAGAAGCTTTGCGCGGGGATGACGCCGGGCGATGGCAAGCTTGGCCCGTGCATCCGCGAAAATCGCGAAAAATTGTCGCCCAGCTGCCAGGGCGCGCTGCAAGCCCGCCTTGGTGCTGGCAGCAGAGCGGGCATGCCGCCGATGCCGCCGATGCCGATGCAACCAAAGTAACGGGCCGACGCTGCGCCGCTATTGCAGCACGGCCCGAGCCTGATCGAGCCGCGCAGCATAGGCGTTGATCACGCTGGCCGTGCGCCGGGCATATTCCGCCGCATCGGCAAAGCGCCGTTCCTCAATCGCTTCACGCACGCCGGGCAGTGTTTTGGCACCATAGCCGGTGAACCTGCCCGGCGCGTAGATCAAATTCTGGAACCAGGGGCGGCCCGGCAGCCCGCGGCTATCAATCAGCAACTGATCAATGGTGGCCAGCAGCGCGTTCAATTTCTCGCGTGCTGCGGGGGCAAGGCTCGCGCCCTTGGCGGCATAGGCCTTGTCATATGCAGCCGCACTGTTCCCGAGTCGATCAACCGCATCCTCCAGCACCGCGAGTTCAATATGCGGCGTTGGTTCAACCGCAGGGGGAGCAGCGACCGGATCGAGCGGATCGTTCGCCAGCGCAAACGCGCCAGCCTCGGTCAGCTTCTGCCGCTTTTCATCGCTCGCCCGCCGGTCTGCGACCAGCTTTTTCACCTCGCCCAGATATCCCGCCACCGTTACGGCAAAATCACTGAAACGCTGCGGTGGTGTGTCCGCATCCGCCATCCGCAGCACCAACCGCCCGACGGTTTTCGACAGCACTGTCCCGTATACCAGGCCCGGATCGTCAAAGGTCGTATAGTGGTGATAGCTATCATAAATCGAGTGATAGACGCCGTCGCTCTGATCCTCCCCGCCAAAACTGATGTTCAGCGCGGGCAGCCCCAGATGTTGCAGAAAGCCCGAATAATCTGAACCTGATCCAAGCGGGCCCATCCGCAGGTCGCCGCCCGCCTCTGCCCCCGCCAGTAATTCAGCCGGAAATGATCCGCCGGCAAAGGCATCCGCCTGAATGCCCTTTTGCAACCGCTCCAGCACGCTACGCCCGGTCTGCGGGTCAATCACGGTGCGCGCAGCCTCACTCACCATATGCTGATAATCATGGCTGCCCTGCGCCGACAAAAACCCGCGCCCATTGCCATCGGTATTGATGTAAATCAGCGCCTTGGCCTTTAACTCGTCGGCATGCGCCTCCGCCCATTCAGTCGAGCCGATCAGCCCCGGTTCCTCGGCATCCCAGCTTGCATAGATGATCGTGCGATCGGGCCGCCACCCGGTCTTCAGCAGCGCACCCATTGCCTTGGCTTCCGACAACATGGCGACATTGCCCGACAACGGGTCCTGCGCGCCAAACACCCAGCCATCGTGATGATTGCCGCGCACGATCCACTGATCGGGGTGTTTCGCGCCTTTCAGCGTCGCGATGACATTGTAAATCGGCTTTTGCGTCCATTCCGATTTGACCACCAAATGGACTTTCACCGCGCCGTCGCCGCCAAGATGATAGGTAAACGGCAAAGCGCCTCTGAAGCTGGCAGGCGCACGACGCCCGCCAATCTGGCTGAGCAATTTGGTCGCATCCCCATATGAAATGGGTAGCGTCGGGATTTTCATGATGGTGGTCGCCGCCTCGCGCGTCAGCCGAGGAGCACCCTCGGTCGCACCGATGCCGGGAGTCAGCGGATCCCCGGGTGCGACGACCAGATCAACCACTGATCCGCGTTGCACCCCGGTTGGCGGGCGCGTGCCGCCCTTGGGATAGGGATCACCAACGGCAAACCCATCCTGCGCCGGATCAGAATAGATCAGGCAGCCAATCGCGCCCTGTTCCTGGGCCAGCTTCGGCTTCAGGCCACGCCAGCCCCCGCCATAGCGCGCAATGACGATCTTACCCTTCACGCTGATGCCGCGTCGGGCCAACGCCTCATAATCCGCAGGCAGACCAAAATTCACATAAACCAGATCGGCGGTAACGTCGCCGTCCCCCTGAAACGCGACATAGGGCGGCAGGGCATTGGCGATCACTGCAGAGCTGCTGTCTTGCGGGATGGTCGGTTCCTGCCCGCCCAAGTTGACCTTTTCGGGGGTAATCATCTCAAGCACCGTTGATAACGGCGTGGGGTAAAGCACATCGAAGCGCTCAATCCTGGCATCCCAGCCCCAGGCCTTGAAAAGCGCCAGCGTCGCCTCTGCATTGGCCTTGTTATGGGGCGCACCGACATGGTTTGGCTCGGCGGACATCCGCTTCAGCCATTCAAGCTGATCCTTCGCGCTGATCTGCGCATCAAATGCAGCTTCCAGCGCGGGGCCGCGCTTTGGCCCAGCCGCAAGCGATGGCGCGGCCATCAGGGCGATTGGGGCAGCCAGCGATAACGCCGCTAAAAATGATGTATATTTGGCCATCGCTGATTTCCCCCAAATGCGTATTGGGGCAGTGTGGCGGCGAGAATGCTGGTCTGCAAGCGATGTTCGTTCAAGCCATTGGCACGACGCGCAGCATCGCCTCCAGGCCCGCAAGATCGTCCGCTGCGGCACCGGCCAGCCGGGCCTCGAGCGCGCGGTATCGGCTCAGCACGTCGCGACCTGCCCCCGTCACCCGCGCGCCACGCGCCTGCCCGCCGCCTGCGGTTGTTTCAACCAGCCTGTCACGAAAACAGCGATTCATGCTGTCCACCAGCAACCATGCCCGGCGATAGCTCATCCCCAGCGCTCGCCCAGCAGCCGAAATTGATCCGGATTGATCAATCGCCTCCAGCAGATCGGCCTTGCCGGGGCCCATTGCCGCTTCATCGCCGCAATAAAGCTGGGCCTTTAACTTCAGCGATCCGATACGCATTGGCTCATCCTTCCCTGGCAGGTGCAACGCATCACCTGCTTGCACCCACCGCCTGACATTGCCACACCATGGCGCACTGCGCGCCACAGGAGATCACGATGCCGCTGTACGAAATTGAGGGCAAGCGCCCGGTGGTCGATCCGGCAGGGGCCTGGGTTGCGCCCAGTGCCGATGTGATCGGCGATGTTCATCTGGGTGCTGATTCCAGCGTGTGGTTCGGCGCGGTGATCAGGGGGGATAACACCCCGATGATCATCGGTGCGCGCAGTAACATTCAGGAATCAGCGATGCTCCATTCCGATTACGGCGCGCCGCTGACCATCGGGACCAATTGTACCATTGGCCATCATGCTATTCTGCACGGGTGCACCATCGGCGACGGTGTCCTGATCGGCATGGGCTCAATTGTGCTCAACCGCGCAGTGATTGGCGATGGCTGCATTGTTGGCGCGGGCGCATTGGTGACGGAGGGCAAAACCTTCCCGCCCGGCAGCCTGATCGTCGGCAGCCCGGCGCGCGCGGTGCGTCAGCTGGACGATGCGGCAGCAGCCATGCTGCAGGCATCAGCCGATCACTATGTCGAAAAAGGCCGCGCCTATGCCAATGGGCTGACGCGCGTCGATTGACACGCGCCAGAACCCCTCGTGCGTTCGCAAAAGCGGGTGATCACGCCACCATTGGACACGCCCGGATCGGTCGCTCGGCCAACTCACGTCGCTTTAACTAATTCAGTCTACCCTGAGGTCCTCACATTCTCATGGGGTGACATGAAATGCTGTTGGAACGGATTTCAGAATTTTTCCTGCCCGCGACGAGCCCGGCAACAAGCAATATCGTGCCGCAAGACAGCGTCGTCCTGCCGCGCGCGCCCCGCACCCCGGTGTTTATTGGCGCATCACTCTACCCAATCGATGTTTTTTGTGACGCGCAGATCCGGGATTTATCGGCGGATGGTTTGATTGCCCTGATGGGCGAGACAGAGGTCGATCTGGCGGTCGGGCAGGCCCTGCACGTAACGATTGATGAGCAATATTATCATCTGGGCACCGTAAAATGGACGCAGGATCGACGATTTGCACTCGATCTGCCCAATGCCGATGCCATCTTTGGCCATGATTTTGGCGATGGCGATGGTGCCCCCGACGCGGGCCAACATTTTCCCGGCATGCACATCCGGTATGACGCAAGCGTGCGGATTGTTGTCGGCGCCCCGCCGATAGCGGCAACCGTTCGCAACCTATCGTCCGCCGGGATGTTGCTCGATACGACCCCCGGCCTGATGCCTGGCCAACACATCGTCGTCAAAGCGCAAGATATGCTGCCAATTTATGGTCGCGCGGAATGGACCAGTGGCAGAAGCATCGGCCTGAAGGCGCGACATCCAATATCCCATATGGTCCCCGCGCATCGCTGACCTACCAACACCGCTTGCGCAAAGCCCATTTGCCGGCGGCACCCGTCTAAACCATCCCGGATTGAAGTGGATTGCCCGCGCCTATTTGACCCATGCTTCAATCGCCGGGCGGGTGCGATTCATGAGCTGCTGGCGGACGGCCATCAACGCCACCGTGCGCTTTGCGCCGCCACGTGATGCCTCGGGCAGATTCTTTTCGGCATAGGCCATGATCTTTGCCGGCATTGCGGGATCGGTGGAGCCCGCACCAAGGCTTGGGATAAAGCCGGAACGTGTGCTGGCCTCAAGGAAGCCGTTAATCAGATCAGGGTTGGCCACCGCGAAATCAAACGCCAGGTCAGCATGGCGGCCTGAAATGGCGCGCAGCAAGCTTGATTTCTGCGGGGCGGTTAGCTCGCTGCCCTTCAACAACTCCAGCGCGCGGTTGGCGAGTGCAATGTCCCGCGCCGATCCGAGCAGCTGGATATACCCGTTGCGCACCACCGGGTTGGTCGCCTCACGCGTCAACTTCAGCATCACATCCCATTCGGCCGGTGTCGCGTTGACGGCATATGTCGCCAGAATCGGGCCACGAATGGCAGGCGGAATCGCAGTATCCGAGCTGGCGAGTGCCCCAACATATTGCCGCGCCGCAGCCGCCACCGCGGCATCGCCGTTCACACCAAGTCGCCGCACAACATTTTCACGCAGGTTGGTGATCAGCGGCGATTCGCCGGTTTGCGCTTCAAAGCCGACGCGCGTCATGACGGGAGCAAGGAAAGCCACGGTTTTTGCGCGTGCCCCCGCCTCAAGCGGCGTCCCTTCCACGATGCCGATGATGGTGCCGAGCTGATCGGAGACGGTGGCTAGTTCCAGCGCATTGGCATCCGGCTTTACCTCGCCGACAAGGCGCAAATACCGATCAAGGCCCTGATCGCCGCTGAGCGCCAGCGCAAAATCATCGCCCAGCGTGCCCAATCGATCGGTCAGCTCCAGCTTGGTGAAATCCTTGACGATCGCGGCGTGGCCAGCATCATCATATCGCGCGCGCAGATAGCTGCCCTTGTCGCGGTTCAGCACGATCGTGCCACAACCCTGCACATTCACTGCGGTGGGGGCCGCACCCGATACAATCGTGCTGGAAACCGGCCCGCCAACCACGCCCAGGGTCAGCGGCACGCGCCATGTTTGCGCAACCTTTGACGGCGCATCCAGGCCATAGCGGCCCTGCGACATTAACACCTGAGTCTGCCCCGCCGAACACGTCGCGCCAACCAGGCTGATCAGCGGCACGCCGCCCTGCAGCGTAAAATCATGGGCGCTGTCGACGACAGGCTTGCCCGATGCTTTTTCGAGCTCGGCCCAAAGCTGATCGGTTTGCGTGTTCTTGTATTTATACTTCGCCATATAGGTGCGGATGCCCGCGCGGAACGCATCGGCGCCCAGCGTCGATTCAATCATGCCGATGACGGCCTGACCCTTTTGGTAGGTGATCGAATCGAATGCCTCACCAATCTCTTCAACCGTGGCGACCTTGCGGATGATGGGATGGGTGGCAGCGGTAGCATCAAGGCCAAGCGCGCCCTCACGGTCCTTTGCAATGGCACTAGCGTTGGCGAACCAGTCGGGGTTCAGATCGTTGCTGGCCTTGTTTTCCATCCATGAAGCAAAGCCTTCATTCAGCCACAGGTCGTCCCACCAGTCCATGGTCACCAGATCGCCGAACCATTGGTGCGCCAGTTCATGAGCGACGACGACAAAAATGCGCTCACGCCCGCTTTGGGTTGCGCGGGCAGGATCGAACAACAATGTGGGTTCGAAGTAAAAGATTGCGCCCCAATTTTCCATCGCGCCGAAAAACTGGCTGGAGCCTGGCCCAGCGATCATGTCCAGCTTCGGCAGCGGATAAGGCTGACCAAAATAATCATTATAATAGGTCAGCAGCCGCTTTGCCGATGCCAGTGCGTAATCACCCTGATCAACCACGCCGCGCCGCGTGATGACGCCAATCTCGGTCTTGCCGGCCATCACCGTCTTGCGTTCAACATCGCCCATACCCAGGAACAGCAAATAGCTCGACATGACAGGGGTTTGATCGAACCGGAATATCTTCTTGCCATCCTTACGCGTCGACACCTTGGCGCGCATGTTTGAGAATGCCAGTTCGTTGGCAGGCGCAACCGCCGTCAACCGAAACCGCGCTTTAAACGACGGTTCATCCCACATTGGCGCAAAGCGGCGCGCATCGGGCGCTTCAAACTGCGTCGCGAGCATGCGCGCGGGGCTGCCGTCGGGGTTCTTATAGTCAATCGCAAACAGGCCAGACGCGGCGTCGCTGATTTTACCGGTCCAGGCAAACGTCATTTTATGCTTGCCGGGCTTTGCAGCGGTTGGAAGCGCGACGGACAGTTCTTGGGTTTCTGCTATCAGCGTGAATGGCACCTTCTTGCCATCAAAGGTCACGTCGCTGATTGCCAGGTCAGCCGCATTCAGCCGGATTGTGCTGGTGGCTTCCTTTACCTCCAACGTCACTTTTTCGGTGCCGATAAAGGTTTTCGCCGACGCATTTGGCTCAATAGTGATGGTATAGAGCACCGGGGCGACCGTTTTGGGTAACTGGCCGCTCGCGAGCGCTGGCGTCGAAACGCCCATCATCAGACCTAGCGATAACGTTGCGGCGGCAGAAAACTTCATAACATAGACTCCGGGAACATGGTTTGGCGGACCCTAAACTTTTCAATCCGCGATGCAATTGCCACACGCTGGACATGAAAATCAGTTGCGCTATGAAATGCGTATGAGCCTTCCTGCCCTTTTTGATCGCCTGCGGCTGCCCGTTATCGGGTCCCCGCTCTTCATCATCTCCGGTCCTGATCTGGTCATTGCCCAGTGCAAGGCAGGCATTGTCGGCTCTTTCCCGGCGCTTAACGCCCGGCCGCAAGGGCTGCTCGATGAATGGCTGCACCGGATTACCGAAGAGCTTTCGGCATGGAATCGCGACAATCCTGATCGCCCGGCCGCGCCTTATGCGGTTAACCAGATCGTCCACCGGTCTAATGATCGGCTTGAGGCTGATCTGGCGACCTGCGCCAAGTGGCAGGTGCCCATCACCATTACCTCGCTTGGCGCGCGTGAAGATTTGAACGCAGCGGTCCACGGCTGGGGCGGCATCACGCTGCACGACATTATCGACGATCGCTTTGCTCGCAAGGCGATTGAAAAAGGCGCTGATGGCTTGATCGCGGTGGCGGCGGGTGCCGGCGGCCATGCCGGTCGGCTGTCGCCCTTTGCGCTGATTCAAGAGATTCGGCAGTGGTTTGATGGGCCATTGGCGCTGTCCGGCTCGATTGCCAATGGCAATGCCGTGCTGGCGGCACAGGCGATGGGCGCTGATCTGGCCTATATCGGTTCTGCGTTCATCGCGACTGACGAGGCCAATGCTGATGCCGCGTACAAGCAGTCGATCGTCGACAGCAAAGCATCCGACATCGTCTATTCAAACCTGTTTACCGGCGTGCACGGCAACTATCTGCGCGGATCGATTGAGGCGGCAGGGCTTGATCCTGATAATCTGCCCGAAGGCGATCTGAAAACGATGAACTTTGGCGGAGACAATGGATCAAAGGCGAAGGCCTGGCGCGACATCTGGGGCTCGGGCCAGGGTATCGGCGTTGTCACCGCGGTGGAAAGTGTTGCCGCACGGGTAGACCGGCTGGAACGCGAATATCGCGCAGCCTATGCCCATCTGAACGCGGTCAGCGTAGCGGCAACCGCCTAAAACGCGCTTTCGAGCCGTTGAAGCATGGACAGCGCCGGGCTGATGTTCGGCGAATCTTCTGCCTGAAGATCATCAAGCCGCGCAGTGCGTCGAAACAGTTCGATGCTTTCTTCAATCAACTGCCGGGCCTGTTCAGGCATCGCCGCCAGCGAAACCGCATCGGTAACCGGAGGGGGGCCCAGGCGACGCGATGGATCAAGCGCATCACGCCGGGTCAATTCACCCGCATCAATCGCTTTTTGGGTCAGCAACCAGGCGATGACATGCATCAACCGCGTCGTCACCTTCAGCGATTCGCATGAGAATGATACGCGCGCCATTGGATCCAGCGCCTCGCGCTCAGCCCGCCCGCCATCGTCAAAGTAACTGCGCGCTTCATCGGCAAGCAGCATCGATTCGCCATAAAGCGAGTCAATCAGCCGACGATGAACCTGCGTTGCGATTACTTTTCCCCTAACAAACGAATGGGTGCCAGAAATTTGGCGGCCATAAAATCCCGGAAATGATCAACTTGGCCGCCATTCGTCCCATTACGGCCCATCACGCCAGTCACGGATCGTTCAAGCGATGATATCGGGCACAAGCTGGTCAGCCAGAAAGGCAATCTCGTCACGCAGCCGCAATTTTCGCTTTTTTAGCCGGGCGACCTGCAATTGATCGGCAGACCCGTGTTCCAGCAAGGCATCAATCGCTGCGTCGAGGTCACGATGCTCAATCCGCAGCAATTCAATCCGCTTTGCGATCAGGCGTTCGTCCATCAGCTATCCTTGCGCGACTTGCCGCCCCCTTGGCAAATCCCTTCGCACCAGACCCTAGCAAATCATGGTGCAACTGCGAGCGCCAAAACGGATCGACAAAGGCAATGGTCGCCAAAAAACCTGCATTCACCGCGACCGGCCAAAAAGGGGGGAGACAAGCCACGGCTTGCGTGATTTACTCATCAATCGGCTAACGTTGGCCGAGTATCAAGCAAGGAGGTTCGCTGCCATGCATAGCGCTCATCTTTCGGCACTTGAAGCAAAACACGCCCAACTCGATCGTCGCATTAACAGCGAGTCGCAGCGACCGCTGCCCGATCCGATGACACTCGCGGCGCTGAAAAAGGCAAAGCTGCGATTGAAGGAAGAAATCAGCATCGGCTGATCATGACCCGGGGCGATCCGACGCATCGTCGGTATCGCCCTGAAGGCCATCCATCTGAAGGCCAGCACGCCGAAGACCAGAGGCCAGAGGCCAGAGGCCAGAGGCCAGCGGCCAAAGCCCACAGGGCTACCACCAAATAGTTCGATTTTCGGATCAATCCGTTTGGCAGGCGGGCCCGGGTGCCGCCCTTACCGAAGTGGAAGGATCGGCTTTACAAAAACCGGGGTTTGCGTGCCACCGCCCACTGGCTTTCGCGCCAGCACCGGATCGATCATCTGATCAAAGGCAATGCCGACGCGCCCGGCAGCATACCAGGCGATCTTGCCGGTAACCCAGCCCACGCCGCGCACTTCCAGCTCAACGGCTGTGCCTTGCGCGATCGGGCTGGACACCTCTGCCATCAATCCACCGGCGGAAAGGTTGCGGACGCGCACCTGTTCGGCCTGGCGCGATCCCGCAACGCGGAACTGAGCAACCAGAAACAAACTGTCGCGCACCTCGTGGCGCTGGCTGGCTGCATCATCAGCGACGGCAGCCTTGAAAGGTTCGTGTGCGAACTGGTCCATATGGCCTGCTCAAAATTCCCAAAGGATGATGGCAGCCAATAGACCATGAAAACTTATCGAAAGGCTTAACGCAGCCGCCGGGAATTATTCCTCGCGAGAGATTTTTTCGTGGCGCTCGTGGCGCTCCTGCGCTTCGACGGTCATCGTGGCGATTGGGCGCGCGTCGAGCCGTGCGAGCGAAATAGGTTCACCCGTGACTTCGCAATAGCCATATTCGCCGTCTTCAATCCGGCGCATTGCCGCATCGATTTTGGCGATCAGCTTGCGCTGGCGATCGCGCGTGCGCAGCTCAATTGACCAATCAGTCTCGCTCGATGCGCGATCGGTAAGGTCTGCTTCGCGCAGGCTTTCGGTTTGCAACTGCGACAAAGTACCCTGCGCTTCGAGCAAAATGGCATCTTTCCACGCCATCAGCTTTGCCTTGTAATAATCGAGCTGGCGGGGATTCATGAACGGCTCATCGGCGCTGGGCCGGTAGCCATCGGTGCTGCCCGTCCCCGGCAGCGGCTGCGATTGATCGTTATCACCCACGTGTTTCAACACCGTTGCCATCCCCATGCGTCTGCGGACTTCATTTCGGCACATTGAGTGCCTTCGACGGTCTACGGCGGGCCTATACCGAGGCATCAACCAATCGACAAGCAATCCCGGCGCGTGATCACGCGCTTTTCCCGAACCTTATGCCGAATCACGCAGCGCGCGCTTCCCGGCGTTGTCCGCCAATCGCCGACAAGTCATATGGCGTTGCTTTGCCAGTGATCGATTAGTTAACGCGGATCGTGCAGCAAGGCCGCAATACGTACCATCATGACACGTTAACCTTATCTTCATTGCGTTCCCGGACCGACAATCGTCGTTTTCGGGAGATATGTTGGTTAACGGCGTTGAACTTAACATTTTGTTCTGCACTTTGGACGGATAGCGAATTCCCTGCTGTGGCTGGTCTGCAATCCACCGGATCGGCACGGTACAAAGAGCGAGAAACACAATGTCGGTGCGGATGGCCTTGGCGAAACTTTGCGCCTGCACATGCGGCGGCGCCCTGATCGGGGGCGGCGCGGTTCACGTTACCGAATCGGCCAAGCCGCGCGTCGCCTATGTGAAGAAGGCACACACAAAACGTGTCGTGCGCACCGTTGCGCGCCGACCCGGCACGCGCATTCGCCGCGTCGTCACGCGCACCCAAAGCGCCTGCCCCCCCGCAGTGATTACCGTCGCAAGCCAGGGCACACCCGTGCCATTGCCCCCGCCCTTTCTTGGGTCGAGCGGCGAGTTTCCGGTATCCGGCAGTGGCGGCGGTGGCGGCCCGATTCTGGTGGGTGGCAGCGGCGGCTTTGGCGGCGGCGGCGGCGGCTTTTTCGCGGGCGGCTTTTTCGGCGGCAGCGGCGGCGGCGGTGGCGGCGGCGG
>JAKFUX010000048.1:0-16677 GCA_021732465.1 Sphingomonas sp. | reverse complement strand
GCCCCCCGTGACCCCAACCGCCGAGATAACCTCCGCCCGCAACTCAGCCGCCAATTGCGGCAACTGCTCCGCCGATAACTTGCGGATGTCAGCGGGGAAGGTGATTGTGTCCAAAAGCGGCGTGACAGGCACAGACATGCGATAATGAATCCCTTGTTCAAGCGGCCCTCCTAATCGATTGGTGCGCAAAGGTGAACAGGCGGATTATCGCGCAGCTTGGTGACAGGCGCGCAGCGACAAGCTACCAATCACGCCATGCCCGCCACTCCTGCCTGGCCACCCCAGTCCACCCCCCGCCTGTTTATTGATCAGCCCGTTGCGCCAGGTTCGGTTCGCATTGACGGTCCGCAAGCGCATTATCTGATCGCGGTAATGCGGATAAAGCCGGGTGATCCGGTGAAGCTGTTTGACGGCGTGACAGGGGAATGGCTGGCGACCGCCGCTTCGATCGGCAAGCGCGACCTGATACTGGACGTCACCGACCAGCTGCGCCCGCGCGAGCCAGTGCCCGACCTGTGGCTATGCGCTGCGCCGCTGAAAAAGGGGCGGATCGACTGGCTGATGGAAAAGGCGTGTGAGCTCGGCGTCGACCGGGTGGTGCCCGTGCTCACCCGGCGAACTGTGGTGGACCGGCTGAACCTTGAGCGGTTGCGCGCGCATATGATTGAGGCGGCTGAGCAATGCGGACGCACCGCCGTGCCCACGCTGGCGGAGCCAGTGAAGCTGCCTGCGCTGTTGAGGGAATGGCCGGGGGAGCGTGCCTTGTTCTTTGCCGATGAAGCAGGCGGGCTGCCTGCGTTTGCGGCGATGCGCGCACGTCCCGGGCCGGCCGCGATCCTGATCGGCCCGGAAGGCGGTTTCGACGATGATGAACGCGCGGCGATCCGCGCGCTGCCCGGTGCAGTCGGTATCAGCCTTGGCCCGCGCATCCTGCGCGCAGACACCGCAGCGGCAGCAGCCGTCAGCCTTTGGATGGCGGCCGCGGGCGATTGGCAAGCGCCCCACTAGCGCTGCTTCCCCGCCAGCGCTAAAGGCGCAATCTATGAGCACAAACACCGTTTTAAAGAGCAACGCGGCGGTGATTGAGCACCGCGACCAGCTGATCGCGAGCTTCGCCAAGGGCGAAAAGCCGCCCGAGCGCTGGCGCATCGGCACCGAACACGAAAAATTCGTCTATGCGCTGAACGATCACCGCGCGCCTTCATATGATGAAGTTGGCGGCATTCGCGACCTGTTGATGGCGCTGACTGAATTCGGCTGGACCCCGGTGCTGGAGAGCGGAAAGGTGATCGCGCTGAACGGCAGCGACGGCAGCGTCAGCCTGGAGCCCGCCGGTCAGTTTGAGCTGTCAGGCGCACCGCTTGAAAACCTGCACCAGACCTGCGCCGAAACCGGGCGGCATCTGGAGCAGGTGCTGAAAATCGGTGAGCGGTTCGGCATCGGCTTTCTGGGGATGGGCATGTGGCCCGACAAAACGCGGGCTGAGCTGCCCACCATGCCCAAGGGCCGTTATGCCATCATGCTGCGGCACATGCCGCGCGTGGGCAGCATGGGACTGGACATGATGCTGCGCACCTGTACCATTCAGGTTAATCTGGACTACCAGTCCGAAGCCGATATGGTGAAAAAGTTCCGCGTTGGCCTGGCACTCCAGCCGCTCGCCACCGCGCTGTTTGCCAATTCGCCGTTTACCGAAGGCAAGCCCAACGGCATGCTGTCGTATCGCAGCCATATCTGGTCCGATACCGATCCAGCGCGCACCGGCATGCTGCCCTTTGTTTTCGAAGATGGCTTTGGCTATGAACGCTATGCCGATTACGCGCTCGATGTGCCGATGTATTTTGTCTATCGTGACGGGAAATATATCGATGCGGCCGGCTTCAGCTTTCGCGACTTTTTGAAGGGCGAGCTATCGGCATTGCCCGGCGAATTACCGACGACCGATGACTGGAATGATCATCTGTCGACCGCCTTTCCCGAAGTGCGCCTGAAAAGCTTCCTGGAAATGCGCGGTGCAGACGGCGGCCCGTGGAATCGCATCTGCGCGCTGCCTGCCTTCTGGGTGGGGCTGCTGTACGATCAGGGTGCGCTCGACGCGGCTTGGGATCTGGTGAAGGGCTGGTCGATGGAGGAGCGCGAGCTGCTGCGATCATCAGTGCCCAAGCTGGCGCTGGATGCCCCGCTGCCCGGCGGCGGCACGTTACGCGACATTGCGGGCCAGGTGCTTGATATCTCGCACGCCGGGCTGGCGGCACGCGCGCGGCTCGATGCCGGGGGCAGCAACGAAACCGGCTTCCTCGATCCGCTGCGGGAAATCGTCAGGACGGGCAAAGTGCCCGCACAAACGCTGCTTGACCGGTATCACGGCGCGTGGAACGGCGATGTCAGCAAGATTTACGAGGAAATGCGGTTCTAAAGCTGGGCGCGCTTTCACGTCACCCGGATCGATAGCCATAATACTGACAACAAGCCGATTCCGCCCACCAAAGTTGTCGTGATGCCGGTGCCACGACTGCGCAGCCAACCGCTCGACATAATCCCGCCGAGCAGGCTGACGATGCCGAGCAGGAAGGCGATATTCATCAGCAGCATCGTCACCTGCAAATAGGAACGATTGGCGATGTCTCGCGCGGCACCCGGCAGCAGCCCGACACCGAGGAAGGTCGCTGCGAGTGCCGAAACGATGAAGCAGACCGCCGCCGTCACGAACGCACCGATCGTCACCTCAATTAACCGAGATCGCGGCGCGGCGAAGATGAGCAGGCCCAGAAACGCAACCGCGACGCCGCCGAAAAACGCGCTGATCGATCCAAGCTGCGTGGCAAAGGCGCTCATCGCGACAAATCGTTCGGCCTGCATACTGCCCCCCGGAGACTGACCGACACAGCCTATGCAGCGCGGGGCTGGTGCGCAAGCAATCAGGCGGCTGGCGTTCGCCCCGCCACCCAGGCAAAGAAGCGCGGGACCGGGCCGTTGCGGTCCATCCACGCTGAATAGGCCTGGTAATCCGGGTCAGCCCCAAGGTGCTTTTCCTCGGTAAGGGCGCGCCAGTAATACACGCCTGATACCAGCGCCATCAGGATCGTCGCGCGCGCCGCATCGGCCAGGCTGCCGGTGCTGAGCACTGGAATCGTCGCAATCCACCAGAACAGATTTTTCGACAGATAGGCAGGGTGGCGTGACCAGGCATAGGGGCCGTGTGTCAGGATGCCGCGGTGGGTGAGGTTCGAAAAACGCAGGCCGAATGCCATGGTCGACCACGCATAAATCGCCGTCAGCCCCACCAGCACCGCACCCGTGATCGCCAGCAATACCGGGTGCCCTGCAAACCAATGTATCCAGTCCGATGTGCCGGGATGATAGTCGAGCGGCCCGCCATTGCCCATCAGCGTAAACGGCGGATAGCAGATCAGCGCTGCCATCCACGCCTGGGCATAAGGATTGGCGCTGCGGATATGCGCGTCGAGCGGGCGCATGGTGAGGACATAGCCCACTGTTGCAAACCCCACATCAATCACAAACATGAAGGTGATCAGCCAATTCGCCAGCGCCACCGGATTGTTCAGCACCACCCCCCAATCAGCACGGATGAACTCACCAAAGCCGGGCGGCACGATGGCCAGCATGAACGCGAGGAAAAACGCCTTCACGCCCCAGCTGCGCAAATGGGCATAGATTGCTTCGGGATCGACCTTGCCCGTGCCCATCAGCCAGGTGCCGAGCGCCCAGGCGCCATCGCGCGGATCCACCAGCTTGCGATCAAGCCAGATGACATACGGAATCGACGCCACAAACAATATCGGCGCCACCCCGCCAAACACCCACATTGCAAAGGGATAGCCGCCCCACTGGTTCGTCCAGTAAAAGCGAAACGTGCCATAGATGAGCGCGATGCCCGCCCATGTCGCCCATAGCCCTGCAAGCTTGGTCAGGCTGATGTCGATCGTGTCACGCCACGGGGTTTGCTGCGCCCAATCAATGCCGGTGCTGGCGCGCCGATGCACCTTATCCACCACCACCGACCAGACCACCATCGGCACGCCGCAGGCGGCCACGTTGACCAAAGCGGCATGCGAGCCATCAAAGTGAAAATAGCGCGCAATCGCGACCCAGATCAGCAACCCCGCCAGCCCGGCAAGCCCCACACCGGTGCTGACAGCAGAAACAGGGCGCGGATCAGGCGCGGTCGCGGCGGCGCGGGCTAGGGCTGGATCGTGCAACATCGCGCCATCCAATACGCCCCGAATGGTAAGCAACCGGTGAAGCATATCGCCCGAATACAACGCTTCCCGGGTGCCATTTGGAGTTGCCGCGCGTTATGGGGCTGGAAAACGCAGGATCGGTTCTGGGTGAAGGACGAACGATGATAACAATGATCATGGCTATCGCTGCGATGCTGAGCGCGCCTGCGGCCACGACTATCCTGCCCGGCACCTGGGCCAATCCGTCAAAAAGCGTGCATGTCGCGTTCAAACCGTGCGGCAAGGCCATGTGTGGCACGATCATCTGGGCGAGTGACAAGGCCAAGGCAGATGCCAAACGCGGCGGCACCAGCAAGCTGATTGGTGCGGTGCTGTTCGAAGATTTTGTGGCAGATGGCAAAGCGCGTTGGCGCGGCGCGGTGTTCATTGCCGATATTGGCCAGCGGGTTTCGGGCACGATCACGCAGGAAAACCCCCGGACAATCATTGGCGAAGGATGCCTGATCGCTGGACTTGGGTGCAAATCACAGCGCTGGTCGCGGATTAAATAATCCCCGCTGCAGCACGCAGCGACGCGCATCGCAAACCGCTCTTCCCGGCGGCCATTTAGCTGCTAGACATTCCCCATAATCAAGACGGGTGGGGAGTGTTCGGGTGAAAAAGGCAAACGCGGTTCGGATGATGGCGGCCGTCAGCATGTTGTTGGCATCAACAGCGGTCATGGCACAAACTGCGGCGTCCGCCCCTGCTCCTGCAGCTACTGGTGATGCAGCCAAGCCCGCCAAGCCGAAATGGGATGTGAACGCGCCCCCCGGCATGACGACACGGCAGGTGCCAATCGACGTCACCGAGGGCAGCTGGATGAACGTTGACGTCTCGCCCGATGGCAAGATGATCGCGTTTGATCTGCTGGGTGACGTCTATACCATGCTCATCGCGGGCGGCACGCCGACGCGCATTGCAGATGGCCTCGCCTATGAACAACAGCCGCGCTTTTCTCCCGATGGCAAGCGGATTGCGTTCGTGTCTGACCGGGCCGGCGGCGATAACATCTGGCTGATGAATGTCGACGGATCGGACAAGCGCCAGCTGTCCAAGGAAGATTTCCGCTTGCTCAACCAGCCAAGCTGGAGCCCCGACGGGCGCTTCATTACCGCCAAGAAGCATTTCACCACCCAGCGTTCGCTCGGCACCGGCGAAGTCTGGCTGTACCACGTATCGGGCGGCGGCGGCGTGCCGCTTGTCAAGCGCGCCAGCGAGCAACTGCAAAAGGAACTGGGCGAGCCCATTTTCGCGCCCGATGGCAAGGGCATTTACTACACGCGCAACATCACTCCCGGCCCGATCTTTGAGTATGCGCAGAATTCGAACACCGATCTGTTCCACATCGAACGCTATGATCTCGACAGCGGCGAGGTAACGACAGTGGCCAGCGGGGCGGGCGGATCAGTGCGCCCCACGCCGTCACCCGATGGCAAAATGATCGCGTTTGTTCGCCGCGAACGGACAAAATCAAAGCTGTATGTAAAGGACCTCACCTCTGGTGAGGAGCGCAAGATTTATGACGCGCTCGACCAGGACGTGCAGGAAACCTGGGCGGTCACCGGCGTGTACCCCAATATGGCTTGGACGCCCGACAGCAAGGGGCTGGTGTTCTGGGCAGGCGGCAAAATCCGCCGCGTGGGCGCAGACGGGACGGGCGCTGTGGAAATCCCCTTCCGCGTCAACGATACCCGCGTCGTCATTGACGCCACGCATCCCGTGGTCGATGTTGCCCCCGCCAGCTTTGCCACCAAAATGCCGCGCTGGGCGCAGGTATCGCCCGATGGCAAATCGGTGGTATTTGAAACCCTGGGCAAATTGTGGACCAAACCCATGGCAGGCGGTGCGGCCAAGCGGCTGACCAGCGACAAGGGCGACGGGTTTGAGTTATGGCCAAGCTGGTCGCGCGACGGGCGGAGCATTGTGTTTGTTGGCTGGACCGATGCCAAGCTGGGCACGATCCGCACCATCGCTGCAACCGGCGGCGCGACGCGCGATGTGACGTCGCAGCCCGGCCATTATGCCCGGCCACATTTCTCTCCCGACGGCAAAACAATCGTGTTCGAACGCGGCAGCGGCGGCGGGCTAACCGATGACCGCTGGGGCGAAAACCCCGGCACCTACCGGGTTGCTACGAGCGGCGGCGCGGTATCGCTGGTCAGCAAAAATGGTGGCGCACCGCAGTTCGGCGCCGCCAATAATCGCATCTTCATGATCGGCAATGACAAGGGCAAGCGCCAGTTGTTCAGCACCGACCTGTCGGGCGAGGCCAAGCGGGTGCACACCACGGGCGAACTGGTGAACGACTATATCGTTTCTCCCGATGGCGGGTATGTGGCGTTCCGGCAAAACTATCAGGCGTTCGTCATGCCGCTGTTGCCCGGCACACAGGATGTGGCGGCGGACCAAAAGGGCAGCGCGCTGCCCGTCACGCGGATCAGCGGCGACGGTGCCGATTTCATCCACTGGTCGAACGACGGCAAGCAAGTGCATTGGAGCCTGGGCGCGACATTGTTCACCGCCGAAACCGCCAAGCTGTTCGCCACCGCACCGATGGGCGCCGATGCACCCAAATTCGCCGCACCGACCGCTGGGCTTTCGCTGTCGATGGACATCGCCGCCGCCAAGCCAACCGGCACCGTTGCGCTGACCGGCGCCAGAATTGTGACGATGGCAAACAAGGCCGGGGGCATCATTGATGACGGCGTGATCGTCATCACCGGCGACCGCATCACCGCGATCGGCAAGGCAGGCACCGTCGCCATTCCCGCTGGCGCAAAGACGATTGATGTTGCGGGAAAAACGATCATCCCCGGGCTCGTTGATGCGCACGCGCACGGGCCGCAGGGCGATGACGAGCTGGTGCCCCAGCAAAATTGGTCCTCCATCGCCAATCTGGCGTTTGGCACCACAACGATTCACGACCCTTCCTCCCGTGCCGCCGAGATTTTCGTCGCATCCGAAATGCAGCGCGCGGGCAAAATCCTCGCCCCGCGCATCTTCTCCACCGGCGAAATCATCTACGGCGCGAAATCGCCCGACGTGTTCGCCGATATCAGCGTGTATGAAGATGCGCTCGCCAATGTCCGCCGTCTGAAGGCAGAGGGCGCGCATTCGGTGAAAAACTATAACCAGCCACGCCGCGAACAACGCCAGATGGTCGTCAAGGCAGCGCAGGCGGAGGGCATGGAGGTCGTGCCGGAAGGTGGCTCGCTGTATAATTTGGACCTGACGTTGATCCAAGACGGCAATTCGACGGTTGAACATAATGTCCCGCTCGATGTGTTTTACGCCGATCTGATCAGCCTGTGGACGCAGACCAAAACCAACTACACGCCCACTCTGGTCGTCACCTATGGCGGCCCGGCGGGCGACCCCTATTGGCGCGCGCATACCGATGTGTGGAAGCACCCGCTGCTCACCAAGCACGTCCCGCCCGCCCTGCTCGCGGCGCAAAATGCCCGCCGCGTCCTCGCGCCAGAGGAGGATTATGTCGATGCCGCCAGCGCGCGCGAATCGAAGAAGCTGGCCGACAAGGGCGTGCAGGTGTCTATCGGCGCGCATGGTCAACAATCGGGCCTGGGATCGCATTGGGAGATTTGGTCGTTCGTGCGCGGCGGGTGGAGCCCCGTCGAGGCACTGGCCGCCGGCACGATCATGCCCGCCACCTCGCTTGGCTATGCTAAGGATGTCGGCTCGCTGGAGGTGGGCAAGCTGGCCGATCTGGTCGTGCTCGATGCCGATCCCACCGTCGATATCCGCAACACGGAAAAGATCAGCCGGGTGATGCTGGGCGGGCGGATGTATGATGCCGCGACGATGGATGAGGTCGACACCGGCACCACCAAACGCGCACCCTATTGGTGGCAAAGTGCCGGCACGGCGAGCGCGGGCGGCCGCGCCAGCATTGGCCATGGCCCCGGCGGGGGAGAGGGCCACGATTGACCGGATCGCCGCTTCGTTTCACGCAAGCAGTTGACCATCAGCGCCCCGATGTGGCAGGCGCGCCGTGGCCATGCGGGTATAGTACAATGGTAGTACAGCAGCCTTCCAAGCTGAATACACGGGTTCGATTCCCGTTACCCGCTCCACTTTTCATACCGGAACCCTGAATGACCGCATCGACCCTGGCCGAGGCGAAGGCGCAGATTATTGCCGCCGGGCGCTGGCTTGACGGCAAGGGCTGGGCGCCTGCCACCGCCGGCAATTATTCGATGCGGGTCGCCGATGGCCGCTTCGCCATCACCGTATCGGGCTGGCACAAGGGGCGGCTGACAGATTTCGGGGTGATGACGGTGGATGCCGAAGGGCGGTCGCTTGATGGCAAGAAACCATCCGCCGAAACCGCGCTGCACATGGCGCTCTATGCGCGGTTTCCCGAGGTGAATGCGGTGCTGCACAGCCATTCACCCGAAGCGGTCGGGATGAGCCGGGCCTATCGCAAGGCAACGCATTACAAGCTGGCTGGCCATGAAATGCTGAAAGTACTCCCGGGCTTTACCACGCACGAAGCCGTGTTCAGTCTGCCGATTGTCGATAACAGCCAGGACATGGGCGACATTTTGGCCGCATTGGAACCAGCGATGCTGGCCGAATCGCCGCCGCCCGCCTATCTTATCCGCAGTCATGGCCTGTATGGCTGGGGCCGCGACATGGCCGAGGCTGAACGCGTGATCGAAGGCGTCGAATGGATGATCGCCGCCGAACTCGCCGAGGCGCGTTTCCGGGAGAGCATGAGATGAGCCATTTGCAGATTTTCGATGAACGCGGTCCCGAAGCCGCGTTGCTGGAAACGCAGGACGCAGGCGTCATTGCCGCGCAATTGGCCACGATCGGCGTGAAGTTCGAACGCTGGCCCACCCGCCCGGTCGCCAGCGCCGATGACGTGCTGGCGGTCTATGCGCCCGAAATTGCGACGTTGACGGCGCAGGGCGGCTATCAATCAATCGACGTGATGGGCGTAAAGCCAGATCACCCTGACCGCGCGACGATCCGCACCAAATTCCTATCTGAGCATACCCATGCAGAAGACGAAATCCGCTTTTTCGTGGAGGGCGAGGGGCTGTTCACGCTCCACGAACAGGGCCGCGTGTTCAACATGCTGTGCACGCAAGGCGACCTGATTTCGGTGCCCGCGGGCATGCGCCACTGGTTCGACATGGGCGAAAAGCCGCACTTCACCGTCATCCGTCTGTTCGTGAACCCCGATGGCTGGATCGCGCAATTTACCGGGGACGACATCGCCGCACGATTCCCCCGGCTTGAGCCTGCGCACGCGTGAGGGAGCCGACTGCCATCAAGGCGATCCTCACCGATATTGAGGGGACGACATCGTCAATCTCGTTTGTGGCAGACGTGCTGTTCCCCTATGCCCGCGAGCGGCTGGCCAGCTATTGCGCGGCGCATGTGGCGCAAACCGCATCGATATTGGCCGAAGTACAGGCAATCGAACCGGGCGATCCCATCGCCACGATGACGCGCTGGATGGACGAGGATCGCAAGATTACCCCGCTCAAAACGCTGCAGGGCATGATCTGGGACGGTGGCTTTCGCGACGGCGCGTTCAAAGGGCATATCTATCCTGATGCGGTCGCGGCCATGCGGCGCTGGCACGCAGATGGGGTGAAGCTATATGTGTTTTCCAGCGGCTCGGTTGCAGCGCAGAAACTGATCTTCGGGTTCAGCGAGGCGGGGGATCTCAGCCCGCTGCTATCCGGCTATTTCGACACAACCACCGGGCCAAAGCGGGAGGCCATCGCCTATACACGCATCGCCGACGCCATCGGGCTGCCGCTGGACCACATCCTGTTCCTGTCTGATGTCGACGCAGAGACTGAGGCCGCGCGCGCCGCAGGCATGGGCGCGCTGCTGATTGACCGCGAAGGCGGCGAGGCGGATATTCACAGCTTTGATGATATCGCGTTGTAACGACCTATTTTCGCCTGATACCGAAAGCCTTATCCGTCACCCTGGGCTTGTGCCGGGGTGACGGGTGGTAGCTGGCGGGCCAATCTGCCCAACAGGAACGTAAGATGAAACTCAATGGCACCCACACGCGATCGATCATGCGCACCGATGATGGCGCGGGCGCGCGCATCCTTGATCAGCGCGATTTGCCGTGGAAGGTGACTTGGGTAGAGTTGCGCGACGCCGCCACCGCCGAACGCGCCATCCGGGAGATGTGGACGCGCGGCGCGCCGCTGATCGGGGCGACGGCGGCCTATGGACTGGCGCTGGCACTTGCCGCTGATCCGACTGATGAGGGGCTGGCCAACGCGCATCAGTTTTTGCTGGAGGCCCGCCCCACCGCCGTCAACTTGCGCTGGGCGCTGGACGATGTGGCCGATCATGTTCGCCCGTCACCCGCCAAAGATCGCGCCGCCGCCGCCTTTACCCGCGCTGACCAGATCGCTGATGATGACGCGGCGATGAGCGAAGCAATTGGCGCGCATGGCCTGGAAATTCTGCGTGAACTCCACGCAAAAGCCCCTGATCGCCCGCTCAACATTCTGACGCATTGCAACGCGGGTTGGCTGGCCACGGTTGATTACGGCACCGCCACCGCGCCCATCTATATGGCGCATGATGCCGGCATTCCCGTGCATGTGTGGGTCGACGAAACCCGCCCCCGCAATCAGGGCGCGCTGCTCACCGCGTTCGAACTCGCCAGCCACGGCGTGCCGCATACCGTGATCGTCGACAATGCCGGTGGCCATCTGATGATGAACGGCCAGGTCGACATGGTGATCGTCGGGACAGACCGGGTCGCGGCGAACGGTGATGTCTGCAACAAGATCGGCACCTACCTAAAGGCGCTGGCGGCCAAGGATAACAACATCCCCTTCTACGTCGCGCTGCCCAGCACGACCTTTGACGCGACGACGCCAACCGGCGCTGACGTGCCAATCGAAGAGCGTTCGGGTGACGAGGTGACGCATGTGCAAGGCGAAACTGGCGCCATGCGGGTGACCGCGTCCAGCGCCGCCAACCCGGCGTTTGATGTAACGCCTGCGCGGCTGGTGACCGGTTACATCACCGAAAAGGGCGTCAGCGCGACGATTTGATGCAGACGGATGCAGTGCGCGGGGAGCTTAGACTGATAGCCGCGCGCGCCAAATCAATCCTCTGCTGCCACCGTTACGCGCAGCCCGTCGAGCGCATCGGTGAACGGTACCTGGCACGACAGCCGCGAATAGGCGTCGCGATCAGACGTGCTGTCGAGCAGATCATCCTCGTCCGGCCCCATTTTCGGCAGTTTGGCCGCAAATTCCGGGTCGACATGGACATGGCAAGTCGCGCAGCTCGCACAGCCGCCACATAATGCCAGGATTTCATCAATGCCCGCGTCGCGGATCACTTCCATCACCGACAGGCCAGCCTCGCCCTCGATCGTCCGTTCTTCCCCATTGCGCATGACGACGGTAAGCTGCGGCATTCGATCCTCCAAACGGCGTGTGACGTGCCGCCTTGCCGCCTTGCCGCGCCGATTTCAAGGAAACATTCGATGGGATTAACCGCCGCGCAATTGACCGAAGCGCTGGATGCCATTGCCGCGATCGAACCGGCGATGGCGCGGGCGGTGGAACGGGCGGGCTATCCTGAACCGCGCATCCGCGATCGCGGCTATGGCACGCTGCTGCGCACGATTGTGGGCCAGCAGGTGAGCGTGGCGGCGGCGGCGTCGATCTGGCGCAAGCTTGAAGCCGGATTAGGCGACCTTGATGCCCCCGACACATTGGCACAAGCCAGCGACGACGCCTTGCGCGCTGCCGGGCTGTCCCGCCAGAAAGCCAGCTATGCCAAAAGCCTGGCAGAGGAAGTGACGAGCGGCAGGCTCGATCTGCATCACCTGCCCGCCGACGATGAAGCGGCCATCGCCGCGCTGACCAGCGTGAAGGGCATTGGCCGCTGGTCAGCCGAGATATACCTGTTGTTCGCCGAAGGGCGCACCGACATCTGGCCCGCAGGCGACCTGGCCGTGCAGATCGAAATCGGACGGATCATGGGGCTGGACGCGCGCCCCACCGAAAAAGCCACCCGCCTGATCGCCGACCCCTGGCGCCCGCACCGGGGCGCCGCCGCGATCATGGCATGGCACCATTATAAGGTTGATATGGCAGTGATTTAACGGCGGCCTGGCCTCAGCGCGCGGGCGTCCATAGCTGCGTCTGGCAGAAAAAGGCGATGCACCCCTTTACCTGCAACCGGCCATCGGGCTTGCGAGTGATGTAGGATTTATACTCGCGCCCCGCTTCCGGGCTGTAGATTTTGCCCTGCCAGTCCTTGCCGCTGTCCGCAAAATTGGCGAGGATCTGCAGGCCTTCGATCGGGCGGCTGTGCTTGGCGGGATCGGGGTTACGGAAATCGGTGGTGGGGCCATTGGGATTGGGTTTCAGCACCTTGGTCACCCGCCCGCACACGCCCTTGCCACATTCCGCAATCGTCACGATCGCCTTGCCATCGACGGTCAGCCATTGCCCCGTGATCGGCGTGGCGGCATGAGCAGCAAAGGGTAGCGCCAAAGCGGCAAAAACGATCACGAATCGCATAAAACGGGGCATCCTTTGGCAGTTTCGGGCGCGTTTTTGCCCAAGATTTTCAGACTTATCCCATGAAAGGCACAAAATGAACGCAACGTGGACGATTGGGATCATCGGTGGTTCGGGGTTGTATGCAATTGACGGGCTGGCCAATGCCGAATGGCGCGATGTGGCCTCGCCCTGGGGTGATCCGTCCGATCAATTGCTGTTCGGCCAATTGGGCGATGTGAACCTGGTATTCCTGCCGCGCCATGGCCGGGGCCACCGGATCAGCCCCAGCGAGCTGAACGCGCGCGCCAATATCGATGTGCTGAAGCGCAGCGGCTGTACCGACATCATCGCCATATCCTCCATCGGCAGCCTGCGCGAGGAACTGGAGCCGGGGCGGTTCGTGGTGGTCGATCAGTTTATTGATCGCACGGTCGCGCGCGCACCTAGCTTTTTTACGACAGGGCTGGTGGGCCATGTATCCATGGCCGAACCCGTCTGCCCGCGCCTGTCCACGCTGGCAGCGCAAGCCGTGGCCAGCGCAGGCGGCAAGGCGACGCACGGGGCGACGTACCTCGCGATGGAGGGGCCGCAGTTTTCGAGCCGCGCCGAGAGCCTGATGTACCGCCAATGGGGTGCCGATGTGATTGGCATGACCGCCATGCCCGAAGCCAAGCTCGCGCGGGAGGCAGAGCTACCCTATGCGCTGATCGGCATGGTGACCGATTATGATTGCTGGCGCGAGAGCGAGGCAGCGGTCGATGTGGCCGAGGTGATCGAGCAGATGCACAAGAATGGCGATACTGCCCGCAAGACGGTGGCGGCGCTGATCGCGTCATTACCTGCCGAGCGCACGCCATCGCCCATCGATACCGTGCTCGATTTTGCGCTGATGACCGATCCGGCAAAGCGTGATCCAGCATTGCTGGCAAAGCTGGACGCGGTGCTGGCGCGGGTGAATGGCGGCTAGAGCTGCCTGCGTAAAATCTGAATCGTCCTTGCGAGCGCAGCGAAGCAATCCAGCTTCACCACTTGCGGCACACTGGATTGCTTCGCTGCGCTCGCAAGGACGGAAGTGGTGCAGAATTTTGCGCATGACGATCTAGCGGGTAAGAATGCGGGTTGTCACGCTGGGCGTGTTCAAGACTTATTCCGCACAGCCAAGCCCAACCCCGGCGCTTCCCGGGGAAGGCCAGGGTGACGACGCAGGTTACGTGTCTATCCCAGTATAACTACCCCATAATCGCAATTGGACGCGCGCCCGATAGCGGGCCAAAGAGCTGCAATGGCCCCACCCCCACCCTTTGACGGCGATTTCGGCACCATGCCTGGCGGCACGGACGAGGGAATCGCACGCCAGGTGACGTTGAGCGAAAGCTATCGCAGCGTACCGGTTCCGCGCCAGGCGCCGTTCTGGCGGCGGATGCTGGCATTTAGCGGGCCGGGGTATCTGGTTGCCGTCGGCTATATGGACCCCGGCAATTGGGCGACCGATATCGCGGGCGGCTCCGCATTTGGCTATACGTTGCTGTCGGTCATCCTGATATCGAACCTGATGGCGATGCTGCTGCAGGCGCTTGCCGCGCGGCTGGGCATCGTGGCGGGGCTTGATCTCGCCCAGGCCTGCCGTGTGCGCTATTCGCGCCCCGTCGGGCTGATATTGTGGGTGTTGTGCGAAATCGCGATCATCGCCTGTGATCTGGCGGAGGTGCTGGGCACCGCAATCGCGCTGAACCTGTTGTTCGGCTTGCCGCTAATCGCTGGCGTGGTCATCACCGCATTTGATGTCTTGTTGATCCTCGCGCTCCAGCGCTTCGGCTTTCGCCTGCTTGAAGCGTTCATCGTCACACTGCTGATCGTGATCGCGGGGTGCTTTGCGTATGAGCTGTGGATTGCCCAGCCAGACCTGGCCGCCATCGCCGGGGGGCTGGTACCGACCACGCACATCATCACCAATCCAGCGATGCTGTATATCGCCATCGGCATATTGGGCGCGACGGTGATGCCGCATAACCTGTACCTCCATTCCTCCATCGTCCAGACCCGTGCGTTCGATACCGATGATGCGGGCAAGCGCCACGCGATCCGCCTGGCGACGATTGACAGCAGCGTGGCGCTGGGCCTCGCGCTGTTCATCAACGCCGCGATCCTGATTCTGGCGGCGTCGGCATTTCATGTCACGGGACGCACCGATGTGGCGGAGATTGGCCGTGCCTATGAATTGCTCAGCCCGACGCTGGGCGCTGGCGCCGCCAGCGTGGTGTTTGCGGTGGCGCTGTTGGCGGCGGGGCAGAATTCCACCGTTACGGGAACGCTGGCAGGGCAGATTGTGGCGGAGGGGTTTCTTGACCTGAAAATCCCGCTCTGGCTGCGCCGCATGGCGACGCGCATGCTGGCGATTGTGCCCGCGGTGATCGTCGTCGCATTGATGGGCGACCGGGGTGCCACCGATCTGCTGCTGCTGAGCCAGGTGATATTGAGCCTGCAACTGCCGTTCGCGGTAGTGCCGCTGGTGATGTTCACCAGCGACCGCGCGGTGATGGGCAATTTCGCCAACGCGCCGTGGGTGAAATGGGCGGCATGGGGGGTGACGGCGGTGATCATCACGCTCAACGTGACGCTGCTGGTGAGCTTGTTTTAGGGGGAGCGCTCATCAAGCGGCCCTTTTGCAAGCGCCAGTTGCTGCCATAGAGGACGTCGTTAACCTATCCCGAAAGCCGCCACCCGTTTTGAATTTTTAGCGGACAGCCTCTTGGCGCGCTGATTATCGTCTACACTGACGAAAAACCAGACTGCTCGGTTGACGTGATCAGGGTTATATGGCGATCAGCGGCTGCCGTAATCTCCTGCCTTCGCCGAAATGCTGATCGCCCCGGTACTGCGGTCGTTCCTCAGCTTTGGGCCGTTTAAGCGGAGATTTCCGCGATCAAAATCGGATACCGACGCCCACGATCGCCTGATTTCGATTGATGCCGCTTCCATAATCCGAAAATCGATATTCGATCTTCCCATAGAAGCGATCAGTAAGATTATGTTCAAGCCCAGCACCGACGCGCACGCCATCGCGGTTCTCGGATCGCAGTGATGTCGCCGGGCCACGGTTAATCTGAAACGACGAGGTCAGTCCAAGATTAGTGTAGCCAACCAGCCCGTAAATCCTTGTCCGGCCGGCGCCGAGAGCGACGCCGAGACGAGCATTCGCGCTGAGATCGCGCTCCGGGCTCAGGCAGGATTCAAAAATGCCGGGTGCAACAAAAGCCACGAGCGGGTTTACTTGGCACCTGCGAGCCGTGCTGAAATCGATGTTACCCTCAATCCCAGCGAATACCCGGCCTTGGATTTTCGCATCATATCCAACGCCGACACCATAAACGCCGCCCTCTACCGGCCCAAATGTTGCATCCGAAGGGCTGAAGAAGCTTCTGTGCGAAACATGATCAAAGCCGCCATGAATTTCTGCCCGCGCGCCCTGCGCATAAGCTGTGCCCGACATGCCAATGCTAAGGATTGCCGCCAAGTAGCGTTTCCACCTGCCCATCGCCCTGCTCCAATCATCCGCCGATCACGCGCGTTTTCTTCTGCCTGCGGCAGGTTCGCCGATTACAGCTGAACGATCATTGAACCGACATACGCCAGATGGGCTCCGATAAGAACCCGATGGAGCGCAACGTTGCGGCGCGAGGCGGTGGGACGCAACAGGAACTTGGCGCGTCGTCGGGTGAAGCGGGGGGCGCTCCTAGCGCACAGGAAAGGCGATAACTGGCTCGGAAGTCGCTGGAAGAGAGCGGCACCTTCGAAGGGCGACTATATGGGGTTTGCGAACCAAAAGCTGCCCGAGCGCTTTCCCCCAATGTCGGCCATTAAGCCCGTGGGCCATCGGGCTGAGCCAAGCCCAGGCCCGCTCC
>JAKFUX010000002.1:0-17163 GCA_021732465.1 Sphingomonas sp. | reverse complement strand
GTTTGACAGGGGGGGGCAGGGCCGCTTGATCGTACTGGCGTCCCCACAAAAAACGGCGGGGGATTGCTCCCCCGCCGCGATTTGGTGGTCGGCCACCGGGCGCCCGCCCGGCAGGTACCTTACAATTTGGTGCGGATGCCCAGGAAGAACAACCGGCCAAGACCCGATACGGGAAAAGCCGAGCTCGACAGATAGGGCTGCGCGTCGGTCAGGTTGTTCACACCACCATAGATGGCGCTGTTTTTGAACACATCGACGTTGAACGACAGGCCATGGATGAAATAGGTCGGTGCAAAGCCTGCATCGCCAAATTCAACGGCAATCCGCTCGATCTGGATTGCTGCGGCGGCCGCCGTGCTATCGATATATTGCACGTTATAGCCAAAGGAAAACGGCCCGCGCTGGATGTTCAGGTTCGCTGTACCCTGGAATTCCGGCACGCTGAGTTCGCGGAGGGCCGGGTTCACCAGGGTTGGATTGCCCGGATCGAAGAAGCGGTTAACCTTTTCAGTCCAGTTGCCGTTCAGCCCGATATTGACCTTATACTCGCGGGCGATGTCGAACCCATAGTTGATGCTGGCGTCGATGCCCGATGTTTCAATCCGGCCAAAGTTGAGCTGGGTTTGCGTCAGGAAATTGAAGCCGAATGTGGCAGGGCCAGCGGACGGGCCATTGCGAGTGAACAGGCTGCAGAACTGGTTCGGGAAGGCGGTGTTATCATAACAGGTGTTTACAATATCCTGCGCCTGTACCGCCGCAATCGCGTTTTCGATGTTGATCGAATAATAATCGGCAGACACCGTCAATCCGCGGATAAAGCGCGGCTGCACCACCGCGCCAACCGTGAAGGTTGATGCGGTTTCCTGGATCAGATTGGGGTTGCCGCCGCGGGTTCCTGAAAAACGCCCGGTCAGTGGATCGCTGTACGTGTCAAGGAAAGCCGCTGCATTGGGAATGCCAAGCGCCGTTGCCGCTGCGATGCAGTTGGCACGGCGGGCGGGCGTCGCCCCAATGTTGACTGAATCGCACGGATCAGACGGGCGGAAGGTTGCGCCCTGCGCCGGGGTAAACAATTCGGCGATATTTGGTGCCCGGATTGCACGGGCATAGGTGCCGCGGAACCGGATATCCGGAATTGGTGCCCAAACCCCGTTGACGTTCCATGTAAAGGCACCGCCCGTGGTGGAATAATCGGCGTAACGGCCTGCAGCGCCCACCGTCAGTTCGTGGAAGAATGGCGTTTCCTTCAGGATCGGCAGTTCGAATTCACCAAACACTTCCTTCACATCGAACGAGCCCCCGGTGTTTAGGGTGCGTGTTGAGGGATCGAAGATCAGCTGCTGGTTTGCCGATATGTCGCCGATAAAGGTGCCGGCTGGCCCCGCCGGCGAGTTGGCGGGCAACAGGCCGAGTTCAAGATCGCTGAACCGCGAGCTGGATGTTTCACGGCGATACTCACCACCGGCCGAGAAGCGCACTGCGCCGCCGGGCAGGTTGAAGAAGCCGCTGGTGTCACCCGTTACCGAACCGGTGATAACGAACTGGGTCAGGCGGAAAAAATCGGTGGTTGGCGTGGTGATGAAATCCACCGCCGCCTGGCTTACCGAATTTACCCCGTTGAACAGGCTGGCTGGCCGGCATTGGCCGTCGCCGGGCCGGAAGGTGAAAATTCCGCCTTCGATGAAGGGGAAGGTTTCTGATCCGACATAGGGCACATTGCTGATGTCAGACCGGCAGATCGGCTGGCCATTGGGGCCGCGCACAACGTCGATCGATGCGAACAGGCGATCATAGCGCACCGAATTGCCCTGCGTCACCGAATTATCCGTCCGACCATAATTGGCGACCAGTTCATAGTCCAGGTTACTGGTCACTTCACCGCGCACCCCGCCAACGATACGATAGGTATCACGCTTTGCGGTCTGGATGTTCGGCCCCAGATCAAGAAAGTCGCGGCTGACGCGAAGGCCGCCTGCGGCGTTCGCTTCCGCCTGCAACGCGGCTGGGATAAAGGGGTTGTCCGGGGTGATCAGCAGCGAATCATAAAAGGTGTTGTAGTTATTGCGCGTTGTGGTGTTGGTGCGCGCATATTTTGCATCAACGAAGAATTCCGCTGCCGGCGACAGTTCAAAATTCGCGCGGAAATCGCCGTAAAAACGCTCGCTGCCCGGGATCAGCGAGGACTGGTTGGTGCGCTCAACCGCGCCGTCGCCGCCAAACTGGTTCTGGGCGGTTGAAATAATGCCGTCCTGGAAGATGCGGACGCCGCCATTGTCTGTCGAGACATAGCAGCCACCACCACCAAAGCCGGTCAGCCCGATAAAGCTTTCGTTACAATCGCGAATGCCATTATTGTTCAAATCGGTAGTGAAATCCGCGAAATCGGCGCGGAAGATAAGCCCCGCGTTTGAGCTGATTGCGAACACCGGCGCGCGACCGATGACGAGGGTCGGCGAATTGGCAGCACGCGTGATTAGCGCCTGTTCAGCCGCTGTCGGCGTGATGCCAGGGAACAAGGTGGCAAATTGCGCCGCCGTTGGAATTGTGGGGCCAAAAGCGATCCGGGTGCCGCGCGGGCCGGGGCCACCGACGCGGAAACGGTTGGCAAAATTGGGGGTCGCCGCAGCGCTGATGTCGCCTACCTGGAACCGACGCACGGGGTTTTGATAGGTGGTCGAGTTGTTACCGCGGCCATTATTGGCGGTGAAATCACGGTCGCCGAACAGCACTTCGGCGTCGTTGGTATACCCTGCGCTGAAGGTGAAGTTGCCACGGCCTCCGGCAAAATTCTTGCCATAAGTGCATTCGATGCGGAAGGTTTCGCCATCGCCAAAGGTGGAAATACACCCCTGAGCATCAACGCTTAATCCTTCAAAATTCTTCTTCAGTTTGAAATTGACCACGCCGGTCACGGCATCTGCACCATAAACCGCCGATGCACCGCCGGTCAGCACTTCGACACTGTCAATCAGCGCGCGGGGGATCGTCGCGACGTCCACCGTCTGTGCGCCCACCACGCCGGATACGTGCCGATACCCCTCGACCAGCACCAGCGTGCGGTTCGCGCCCAATTGGCGCAGGTTCAGCGTTGCCTGCCCCGCGCCGCCGGCACCGCGCTCAATCGAGTCAGCCACAGTACCGGACGAAAGCAGCGCCGGAAGCGTGCGAATTGTGGCTGAAACGTCGGTATTGCCCGATGCACGCAATTGCTCGGCGTTAACAGTGCTTATCGGCAGAGGAGAGGTTGCGTTGGGATCGCGCTTTAGCCGACTGCCGGTAACAACAATCGCACCCTCGTCTGCCGCTTCTTCTGCGGCAACTGGCGCAGTTTGCACGTGCACTGGTGCCGCCAGCATCATTGCCACAACAGATGCGCCAGCGAGCACCGAAAGTTTCTAATTCAACCGCATTTATATCCCCTCAGGTAACAAAATTACCAATTAAGGGTGTACCAACTTTTGTTTGGTTGCAATGCAGCAGGAAAGTCGAGGTCCGACTCAGCGGAGACTTTTTATAAGTGTAACTGAAAAGTCACGTACATTGCTAAATTGTTTCTGGCGGGTGCGTTCTTGTGCCGGCCGTCGGGCGGCGGCGGGGCCTATTTGCCGGGCGCGGGCTGCTGCTGTGGGGATGCGGTGTACAAAATCCGCATCACCGTATCGCCAGGATCGCGCAGCGGATCGGTGGCGATGCTGTTCACACGGCCTGATTCGGGTGCGGCCAGCGTTTCGATGATTCGGCCAAATGGATCAGCAAGCGTCGCGACCGGCTGGCCCTTGCTCACCGCGTTACCTAAATCGACGAGCAGCGTGGCATAGCCGCCCCGGCTGGTCGCAACCCGGGCGAGCGTATCGCCGATATAGGGTTTGACGGTGCGGGCAGGGGCGCTGCCGGGCGGCAGCATTTTCAGATCAACCATGACGCGTTCAATGCCATCAACCGCGCGGGAAATGACCACCCGGTCAAACATTTCGGGGCGTTCAAGCTCCAGCGTGATGGCCGGGACGCCGCTTTTCAGCATTTCGGTTTCAACGCTGCCCGCAACGCCGGGATCTATCTTGATCATGTCCGGGCCGATCAATTCGCCAATCGCGCGCGCCCGGTCTGATCCGGCAAAGACATACATCGGATAGGCGGTGCCGCGCGACTGCGTGTGCAGGTCAATCGCAGTGTCCGCATTGGGGCGCAGGACTTGCGACCAGAGCCGCCCTGCATACAGGCTGGCGCGATCGCTGCTGCTGGGATCACCCGGCATCAACCGGTTCAGGTTCGCCCCATCCACCCCGTCGCCTGGCGTGAAGGCGCGGGTGTGGTGCAGCAAGCCCGGCGTGTTCAGCCCCGGCACTGCGATCATCGTGCCCGACAGCCTGGCCGGATCAATCTTGCTGACCAGCCGGTGGATCACGTCAATGCCATTCAGTTCGTCGCCGTGAATCCCCGCCGTCAGCAACAACCGGTGGCCCGGCTGCGCACCGCGCACGACGATGACGGGCACATACCAGCCCTGGCCAATCGCGTTGTCACTTACCCGGAACCAGAAACGATGCACCTTGCCCGGCGCCAGATCACTTGTGTCAAGCTTGTCGATCACGGCGGTGCCGTCGATCCGGTCCCCGGTTTGCACCGTCTGCGCGGCGACCGGCATCAAGGAGATAAAGGCCCCGGCGATTGCTGCGGCAGTTGAAGCCAGCATGCGGTAACCGCGCTTCTTTGACCAGCGCGCGTGGCGACCAAGAACAGGCATCCAACTCCTCCCTTAAGACGTGAACGCCATCAGGTCGCACAGCTGATGTTTGGATTGCAAAACCTAAAAACCTAATCGTCAATCAGCCAACACGCGTTACCGGCGGGCGCTTGTTCCCCCATCCGGTTTCTGCAATGTAAATTTGCATGCGAATTTTGGGGGCAGGGACAGAGACGACCATGGGACGGGGCGTTGTCGCAACACGCGCAGCGATGGATGAATCGGCATGACATCCGCTAAACAAGCGCCGGTTGCGCTGATCACGGGCGTTACCGGGCAGGATGGGGCATATCTGGCGCGGCTGTTGCTGGACAAGGGGTACGTCGTTCATGGAATCAAGCGCCGGTCATCTTCTTTCAACACCAGCCGGATTGAGGATATCTACCGCGATCCCCATGTCGAGAACGCCCGGTTCACGCTGCATTATGGTGACCTGACCGACGCAACGAACCTGATCCATATCGTCCAGCAGGTGCGCCCGACCGAAATTTATAATCTGGCAGCCCAAAGCCACGTCGCGGTATCGTTCAACACGCCCGAATACACCGCCAACGCCGATGCGCTGGGCACCCTTCGCCTGCTGGAGGCGATCCGTATTCTTGGCATGGAGCAGAGCTGCCGCTTCTATCAGGCGTCGACATCCGAACTATATGGCTTTGCACAGCAAGTGCCGCAAACCGAGGCGACGCCGTTCTATCCGCGCTCGCCCTATGCCACAGCTAAGCTGTTCGCTTATTGGACGGTGATCAACTACCGTGAAGCGTACGGCATGCACGCATCGAACGGCATATTATTCAACCATGAAAGCCCGATGCGCGGCGAAACCTTTGTCACGCGCAAGATAACACGCGCTGCCGCTGCAATATCCCTAGGGCAGCAGGACCGGCTGTACCTTGGCAATCTGGATGCCGTGCGCGATTGGGGCCATGCCCGTGAATATGTCGTCGGCATGTGGCTGATGCTGCAGCAGGACCAGCCGGATGATTATGTGCTCGCGACAGGGGTTGCCACCATGGTGCGCCAGTTTGTCGAATGGGCATTTGGAGATGTGGGCATTGCGCTGGAATGGCGCGGCACCGGAATCGATGAAAAGGGGTTCTGCCGCGACACCGGTCGCTGCCTGATCGAAGTCGACGCCCGCTATTTCCGACCCAATGAGGTTGAATTGCTGATCGGCGACGCATCAAAGGCACACCAAAAACTGGGCTGGCGGCACGAAACATCTGCCCGCGATCTAGCGCGGGACATGGTGCGCGCTGACCTGGCGGTGATGCGGGCGGAATCGGCAATGCCCGCCCACCCCGCCGATTGAAAAGGTTGGCCCGATTGTACGGCTGGCGCTCAATACGCTGGGTCAGTTCCCAGCATTAACGGCCAATCCCCGTCAGGTTGGAAACCAGCGCATCCACCGAAAACGCAGTGCGCAAATGCCCCAGGCCTAGGTTCGCAGCATCCACAGCAGCGTCTCCTCAAGCGGTGGCATGTCAACCGGACCGATCGCCTGTTCCAGCGCCGCGCGGCTGCCAAAAAGCGTCAGCAGATCGGTGGCGCGCACAAAATCGGGGTTGATGCTGATGTTGAATCGCAGATTGGCGAGCCGTTCAACCATTCCCACGATATCGCGCAGCACATAGGCGTGGCCCGAACAGGTGTTGAATGTCTTGCCAATGGCATCGGGCACTTCCAGCAACCGCGCGTAACAGGCAGCCACGGTGCGCACATCCGAAAAATCTCTGGCGACATCCAGATTGCCCAATTCGATTTGCGTTTCGCGCCGGCGCGCATGATCAATCAGCTTGGGAATGATGAAGGCTGAGGATTGACCAACGCCGGTATAGTTGAACGGCCGGACGATGATGATCGGCAGGCGATCACCATAGATCCTGCCGATATGTTCCATGGCGAGCTTGCTGACGCCGTAATCATTCACCGGCACCAATGGCGCGGTTTCGTCGATCTGCCCCTGGCTTGCATTGCCATAGGTGTTGGCACTGCTGGCGAGCAGGATAGCATCCGGCTGAATGCCTGCCGACACGATTGCCTGGAGCAGGTTGCGCGTACCAACCACGTTGGTTTGATACATTGCCGCGACATCGCCGTGCGTGACCGCTGAAATCCCCGCCAGATGCACGATGCGATCGGGGCGCCCCTGTGCCATCATCGCCGATAACGCGGCTGGATCTTCCAGGTCGGCTTCATAGGTCGCGGTAACCTGGACCTCGTGCGAAATGGACCGGTCGCGCGCCATACCAACCACTTCATGGCCACGATCAATCAGCGCCTGTGCTACATAACGCCCGGTAAAGCTGTCGATACCGGTGATGAGAACGCGGCTCATCGCCGCGCAGGCCAGCGCGGCGATGCTGGCAGCGCCCCTGAATTCAGCCGGTATGGCATTATCAGAACCGGTAGCCGGCAGCGACGCGGCGCAGATCCGCCTCGACCATCATCTGGCACAGCTCTTCCAGCGTTGCCTTGGCTTCCCAGCCAAGCTCCGCTTTTGCTTTGGCCGGATTGCCGATCAACAGGTCGACCTCTGAAGGACGGTAGAAGCGCGGATTAATGCGGACGACGACCTTGCCAGTTGCAGTGTCGGTGGCGATTTCATCGGCATCGCTACCCGAGAAAGCAATCTGGATTTCAGCTGCCTTGAACGCCATGGTAGTGAAATCGCGGACTGTCTCGGTTCGATTGGTGGCCAGCACATAAGTTTCGGGCCGGTCTGCTTGCATCATCCGCCACATGCCATCGACATAATCACGCGCAAAGCCCCAGTCGCGCTTGGCGTCAATATTGCCGAGTTCCAGGCAATCGAGCTTGCCAAGCTTAATGCGTGCGACGCCGTCCGTGATCTTGCGCGTGACGAATTCGCGACCGCGCAGGGGGCTTTCATGATTGAAAAGGATGCCGCTGCAGCCAAAGATATTATAGCTTTCTCGATAATTGATCGTCATCCAATGCGCATAAAGCTTGGCGATGCCGTAAGGGCTGCGGGGCCAGAAGAACGTGGTTTCATCTTGTGGCACGGCCTGCACCTTGCCGAACATCTCCGACGTGCTGGCCTGGTAAAAGCGGATTGACGGATCGACGATCCGAATCGCTTCCAAGAGGTTTACCGCGCCTATCCCGGTAATCTCTGCGGTCGTTACCGGCTGATCGAACGACACGCCGACAAAGCTTTGCGCTGCCAGATTGTAAACCTCCCTCGCCCCAGTCTGTTTCAAGAGTCGCACCGACGAAGACAGGTCGGTTAAATCATACTCCACCAGCGTGAGGCTCGGATGATCGGCAATGCCGAGATCCTCGAGCCGCCAGAAATTTACCGAGCTCGTACGCCGGTAGGTGCCATAAACAAGATAGCCCTTGTGGAGCAGAAGCTCCGCCAGATAGGCACCATCCTGCCCGGTAATGCCTGTAATCACGGCCGTCTTCATTATATGTCCTCGGAGTACCAACGGGCAAGCGATCGGCATATAACCCCGGACATCCGGCTTGTCTTGGTCCGTATGTGAAGCGGGTGGCACAGCCGCCGGTGGGCATGACGCCGTGTTCAAGTCGGCACCTGCAGAATCCACCGCACTTTTTGGTCGCGGTCGGAAGCGATGGTTTGCTCGAAGTTCTTGGCGAGGCGGCGGTTGCGGCTGAGCGATACAAGCGTTCGTTCGACGATTCAAAGGCGTGATAAGACCCCGAAGGCCTTATCGGCATCTGATCGCTTGGTGATCTCGATGGTCCTTTGCTGATGCGGCGCAAGGCGTCCGTAGCATCAGATTGCGATCATAATGCGAGATCAAACTCCTAGACGGCTCCATCGGTTCAAGTTAGGAAGATTAGAACCTCGACTGAGCACCTTCAGGTTTGGTGATTAATGACTTGGATAGTGAGATCGTGAAAAATCGAGCCCTACGCTATATCGATCGTCTAAATAGTTTTAATGGAAGCATTATAGTTGCGTTTACAGGCGCTGGTGCCTTCGCCGTTTTGGTGATTGCGGGATTTTACGAGGCGATCGGCGGCAAGTCTAAATTGGACCTTTCGGTATCTACACCGAAAGCGTGTAGTAAAAAAATCTATCGTTCGAGCATTTTGTATTACCAAGCATTCCTCGGCGGATGTATTCGTGGCAAAATTCTACTTTGGCGATCCATAAATCTTTGCGCTAACACGAAAATCCGCACAGCCGTAGCGGTACGGAAAAAGGCAATTTTTAGGGCCTGTAGCGCCGGCACGATTGTTATGGAATTTTCACCACAGCGGCTTTGCTGATGACAGCGATGCGTATGCGCTCCTTCATCATGGCGCTGGTAGTACTGTCATTGGTGGAACCTGGGCTGGCGGCACCAGTTTTCTTGCATCACGCCAAAATTGTTCGTACGAAACAACGGATTGGCGACTGGGAAGTTGAAATTTCGCGAGATCCATTTTCGGAAAGGCAGGCGTGTAGGCTACGCGCCGCCAATCACGCGGCGTTTTACGCAAACGGCGCTGTAGCGTTCCGTTTCAAGTCGCGTTGGGACCTCCGCGAGGCTGTCTATCGCGTAGACGGCGCTGCGCCGCGCCATAGCCGGGATGATCTTCCCCAACTCTTGGCACTAAAGGTGCCGATCGATCGCGGTGGAATGGACAATGCTAGCGGGGGTCTCGTCTGGATTCCCTATGATCGGCTGGTCGAAGCTAATCAGGTTACCATCCAGGCGCAGCCCAACCGCAAACCTTCCGATTTTCAGTTCCGCGGGCTACGAGCGCTGCACGATATTGCAATAGCGCGAGGCTGCGCACCGGACAGCCGTTTTGTTGAGCGATGATGGTGGGTATATTACTGCTGACGCTGTCGGCGCCGTTTATCGCGGGCTCCGTCGAGATCGACAGCGCGGACGCCCGAGCGTCTAGTAAAAACAGCACCGCGTTTGCTGACCCGATCGCGATAAAGTGCGCCGGTCGTCCCCGCGCAACCTGCACGAGTTCAACGAGGACGTCACAGCAGTTGAGATTGCCTTCGTTTGACGTCGAGCCTGAGCCGCAGCCAAACGAAACGCTTGCTGAGGCGCTTGAGGCTGCGTACCGAACCGCACCGGCCCTTGCTGCGCAGCGTTACCAGCTTCAGGCGACCGACGAGGACTATGCGCAAGCAATTGCCGAACTGAACCCTTCCAGCACTTTCGAGATCGTCGGTGGCTATGGCCGGACCGTTCAAGATCAGACGACGCAAGCACGGGTTTCTGTCGTTCAACCCCTTTATACCGGGGGGCGTGCCACCGCAGACCGCGAGGCAGCGTTAGCTGCGATCGGGGCTGGACGCGACCAACTACGAAGCGGTGAAGGCGACCTGCTTTTACAAGTGATCACCAGCTATGCCGACATCCGGCGTGACTCCGAAGTGTTGCGATTGCGTGCCGCAAACCTCAAGCAGCTTAGGGCGACGCTTGATGAGGTGAAGGCGCGGCGGGAAGCAGGGGAGCTGACGCGAACAGATATCGCGCAGGCTGAAACGCAGCTCTTGCTCGCGCAGGCTCAGTTCAACGTCGCCGAACAACAACGCGAGGCTGATCGTGCGACTTATGCGGCGCTGGTGGGGCATGATCCCGGCGCGCTCGCACCGTCACCCCCCCTGCCGCAACTGCCGGGATCGATCGATACGGCATTCGACCTTGCTTACACTTCCAACCCCGACCTGGCGCAAGCGATCGCCACCGAGCGCGCGTCGCGCGCGCGCATTGCCGGTGCTCGCGCGGAAGGTAGGCCGACCGTGTCGTTGCGCGGGTCGGCGAGTCTGGGTGGGCAGATCACACCCTTTGATCTCGTCAACAGAAATCAGGTTTTCGATGGGCAGGCGGTGCTAACGATCCCGATCAGCACTGGGGGGCGTGTGCGCTCGCTGGTTAGCCAGGCGCAGGATCGCAATGCCGTCGATCGCGTTGGGATCGAGGCAATGCGTCGGCGTGTGGTCGAGAGGATCGTCACCAGCTGGAATGCTATTGCCACCGGTCAGCGCAACGTCGAAGTAAGCAAGGCGCAACTCGCTTCGGCACGCGTATTCGACGAGGGAACGTTTGAGGAATATCGTGCAGGGCTGCGTTCGACGTTTGACGTGCTGTTTGCACATGGCTCGCTGCGCGATGCCCAGATTGCGTTGGTCAATGCCCGCCGCGATACCTATGTCGCTCAAGCGACACTGCTGCGCCATCTCGGTCTCCTCGAAGCGCGAGCGTTGTTAACCGGGACGGGCCTGCACAATCCCGATCTCCATTTTGAAAAGATTAACCAGCGCTTCGCAGTGCCATGGGCCGGCGCAGTCCGGGCGCTCGACCGGATTGACCCCGCCCCGCCCAGACAGGCCGGCCTCGAACAGCCGCCGGCCGGCGCAGGCACCCCCGCGATCGTGCCTGCGCCTGAGCAGCCGCCAATTCCAACCGCAAGCACCTCTCCAGTCGTCCCGATCTCGGGTACGACGGGGCGTCCGCGACCTGACCGGAGCCTCAAACGACCATGAGCGGAGCCAATCCCGAAGTCGAGATCGGCCAGGTGAGCGACGACAGCGGACCGATCGCTCTGGCTGCGCTGTTTGCGATGCATCGGATCGTGGTCGATCCCTTGCAATTGCGCCACAGTCTTGGACATTATCACGCGGCAACCACGCGCGATTTGCTCCGTATCGCTAAGGGTCACGGGGAGGTGAAGGCTCGTTCGATTCGGACTAGCTTCGATAAGCTTGCGCGTACGCCATTGCCCGCGCTTGCCAACGGACCGCAGGGTTGGTTCATCGTGGGGCGGGTAGCTGGAGACGAAGCGCTCGTTCAATTCGTGCACTCTCAGCCAGGCGTCACGGAATTTCCGATCCGAAAGCTCACCCGCGCCGAACTCGAAGCGATCTGGTCAGGCGAATTGGTGTTGGTCACCACGCGCGAGGGTTTGGGCGCGGCTGGACGACCCTTCGACTTTACCTGGTTCATCCCCCAGATTGTCAAATACCGTCGGCTGATCGGCGAAGTCCTGCTGATCACGCTCGCGCTTAACCTGCTCGGCCTTGCAGCGCCGCTGTTTTTCCAAAACGTTGTCGACAAGGTCTTGGTCCACGGCACACTCGACACCCTCACCGTGCTGGCAATCGGCTATGTCGCGGTCTCGTTCTGGGAAACCCTGTTTGGGTGGTTGCGTACGCGGCTTTATTCCGAAACCAGCCAGAAGATCGACGTCGAACTCGGTGCGCGGCTGTTTCGGCACCTACTCGGGCTTCCGATTGGCTACTTCGAGGCGCGGCGCGTGGGTGATATTGCGATGCGCGTGCGACAGCTGGAAACAATACGCGAATTCCTGACCAACGCCTCTCTTACGGTGCTGGTCGATCCCGCCTTCACGGTGATCTTCCTTGTCGTCATGTGGTTTTACTCGGTCAAACTGTTTCTGATCTCGGTGCTGACGATCCCGGCTTACATCCTGGTCGCAGTGTTCGTGACCCGCCCCCTGCAGGCCCGGATCGAGGAGAAATTCGAGCGCGGAGCCGCTAATAACGCGCTGCTCGTCGAGAGCATTTCTGGCATCAACACGCTTAAGGCCGGCGCGGTTGAGCCGCAGTGGCAGGAACGGTGGGAGCGACAACTCGCCGGCTACAGCACCGCCAGCCAAAGGGTGATCAACATAGGCAATACCGGGTCGCAACTGATCCAGCTAATCTCCAAGCTCAACCTTGCGGCGATCCTCTATTTTGGTGCCGAGGCGGTGATCGCGCACAAGCTAACCGTTGGCGGCCTTGTCGCGTTCAATATGTTTGCGCAGCGTGTTTCGGGCCCTGTCATTCGGATGGCGCAGCTGTGGCAGGATTTCCAGCAGGTACGCATCGCGATCGCAAGGCTGGGTGACGTGCTCAACCAGCCAGTAGAGCCCGGCGCGGGCAGTCGCACCGCATTGCCCGCCATCAGGGGTGACGTCGCGTTCAACATGGTGCGGTTTCGCTATGGCCTTGAAGGGCCGTGGACGCTTGAAGACATTGATTTGAAGATTGCAGCGGGCGCTTCGCTCGGGATCGTCGGCTCGTCCGGTTCTGGCAAGTCGACGTTGACCAAGCTCCTGCAGCGGCTCTACGTCCCACAAGCCGGGCGGATCATGATCGACGATGTGGACATTGCACAGATCGACCCCGCGTGGTTGCGCCGCCAGATCGGCGTTGTGCTGCAGGAGAACCTGCTATTCAATCGCTCGATCCGAGAGAATATCGCTTTGCCCAATCCGGCAATGCCGCTCTCAGCGGTGATTGAGGCCGCACGATTGGCTGGTGCACACGACTTCATTCTCAAGCTACCCGGCGGCTATGACACCCCCGTCGAGGAGCGCGGGACCAACCTGTCGGGCGGCCAACGCCAGCGGCTTGCGATTGCCCGCGCGCTGGTCACACGACCGCGAATCCTGATCCTTGATGAGGCAACCTCTGCCCTTGATGCTGAAAGCGAGGAGATCATCCAGGCCAACTTGAAAGCGATGAGCCAGGGCCGGACTGTGTTGATTATCGCGCATCGCCTTTCGGCGGTGCGGCATTGCGATACCATCATCGCGCTTGAAGGCGGCAGGATTGTCGAGCGCGGCACACATGCTGAACTTTTGCGCGCGGGTGGCCGCTATGCCGATCTGCACCGCCGCCAGAGCGGTCTTGCCGATAGCGGTGCTGCATGAGCGGGCCCGGTCACTATTGGCGGGTGATCCGCGAGGCGCTGCGTGCCGATCGAGAGCGGCGCAAAACGTATCAAGTCAGTCAGGAAACGGAGTTCCTCCCTGCTGCACTCGAAGTGGTCGAACGGCCAGTTTCCCCTACTGGAAGGGTCACCGCCTGGGTGCTGTTTGCCTTGCTCGTCGCGACGCTGGCGTGGCTTATTCTGGGCAAGATCGATGTGGTTGCGTCGGCCAGTGGCAAGGTCCTGCCCAGCGGCAGCATCAAGATCGTCCAGTCGGCCGGGTCTGGCGTGGTTGCTGCAATCCACGTTGCCGACGGCGACCGCGTTACCAAGGGGCAGGTACTCATCGACCTCGATCTGACGCTATCGTCAGCCGAGCTCGAACAGGCGAACAAGGCGCTGCTCGCCGCAGAACTGGATGTCGCGCGCAACCGCGCTATTGGCACCGCGCTTACTGGCGGTGGGCTACATTTCGCGCCACCTCCTGGAACGCCTGGGGACATCTCTGCGACACAACAGAAGTTGATTGCCGCCCAACTCGCCGAGGTTAACTCGACCGTCGCAGGGTATAGCGCCGCGCGGTCGTCCGCGCTCGCCGATGCACGCGCCGCCGATGCGCAGCGCCGCAAGTACGATGCGACGCTACCGATCCTCGACCACGAACTCGACGCGATGAACCGGCTTGATGCTCAGGGCTATGCGCCTGGGCTGCGCCTGCTCGAACTGCAACGTCAGCGCCGCGCTGAGCAGGGCGATCGCGATGTCGCCTTGGCGCAGCACGCGCGCGCCATGGCCGAAGCGCGGCGTCTTGCGGCGCAAATGGCGCAGACGCGAGATCAGGCAATGCGGCAGACCCTGGCCGAACTCGCCAAGGCCGAGAGCGAGGCCATCCAGAAGCGCGAGGAGGTGACCAAGGCCATTCGACGCAATGGCCTTAAGCGACTGCTGTCGCCCGATAACGGCACCGTCCAGCAGCTTGCGGTGCATACGATCGGCGGCGTGATCGAACCGGCTCGCACGCTGATGGTCATCGTGCCGACGCACGGTGAAATCGAAGTCGAAGCCCGCGTTTTGAACAAGGATATCGGGTTCGTGCGTGAGGGGCAGAGCGCCGAGGTGAAGTTCGAGGCGTTTCCGTTTACCCGCTACGGCACGGTTCCCGGCAGCGTCGTCTCCCTCAGCCGCGACGCCGTTGCCGATTCCAAGCTTGGCCCGACCTATGTCGCCCGAATCCGCCTGGGCCGTTCGACTATTGTGGTCGATGGCAAGCCCGTGCCGTTGACCTCGGGCCTCGCCGTGACTGCCGATATCCGAACCGGGCGGCGGCGGATCATTTCCTGGCTGTTGAGCCCGATCCAGACTTCGGTCTCGCAAGCGGGAAGGGAAAGATGAGATTGGGCCGAAGCGTGTATGAGTAGAGCTCAGGCCCTTGTTGATGCCCATGGTTGGGGCAACATGCCTGTGGAGATCGTTTCGTTCCTCCGACACCGCAAACGCGCCGATCTCACCAATGATGGCAGGGCGGCCGTCGTCGGGTTCGGGTTCGACGGGGTGTTCGCAGATGCAGCCATCGCGGGGTCAGCAAGCGGTGGCGAAAAGCTGGATTGCGTGGCGTGGAATCTGCGGTGAGAAGCCATTGTCGGAACCTGTCCGATTTTGTATTCATGTGCAGGCGACGGTCGGAGATTCGTTATTGAGTGCGGCTTGATATTCATAAGAATGTAATTGTAGTCCGGAACTCCAGAAAGTCTCATATTCCAATAATCTCATAGTCTAGTAAAATAATAATCATCATATTTATTACCACTAGAATATGGTCTTTGGGGACTTAGATTATGGCTCAGGTCACGGATTTCACGGCACTGATTTCGGGATCTTCGCTGAGTGCGAGCCCTGGAAAACCCGCATTTGTCACTTACTCGTTCCCGACAGTTGTTCCGAGTTATCTCAACGCCTTTCTTCCAGCCGCAGGACTGGCAACATTTCAACCGTTTAGCGAAGCTTATCGGGCGGTAGCACGCGCTGCTATCGCAAAATTTGGAGATGTGTCGGGACTGACTTTTTTTGAAGTCCCTTCGGGTATGGGCGAAATCCAGCTCATCATTGGTGACACTGCTGCCCTGGGCAATCCAGGGGCGGCGGGCTTTGCCTTTTTGCCTACGAGTTCCGCCGTTGGATCAGATGTGTTCATAGATTTTAGAGCAACATCTAATGATACAAATTCGTATTTGCTTCTACATGAGATCGCTCATGCTGTTGGGTTTAAGCATGGCTTTGATGGCGAAACGACATTTGCTCCAACTGTAGACAATGCCACCAATAGTATACTTTGGTCAGGACAAGGTAGAGGTTTTACAGGAAATCTCGGTATATTTGACGTTCAAGCGATTCAATTTATTTACGGAACGCCAGATAAAGATGGAACACAGATCGAAAGTTGGTCATGGAATGATGTAACTCACACCTTAAGTCAGACGGCGACCTCTGGTGTAAATAATATTAAGGGAGTCGGGGCAAATAATAATATTAACGCCGGCTCTGGAGCGGATACAATATTTATTCCAGGACTCAGCCGAAATAACATTGTTAATGCGGGTGACGGTGATAATTTGATAACTTTAGCCGCATCAAGCGGTGTTACAAGCATTGATACAGGAATTGGTTCAGATAGGATCAACATTGACCAGTTTCAGGGAAATTTGTCTATCAAATCTGGTGGCGGTAATGATTCTATAACATTTGACAGGATGAGTGACTCTATAATTAACGTTGATGGAGGGGACGGAAATGATTCTATTTCTATTAGATTAAATGATACAACAAGAAGTTTTATTTCAGACCTCAATTTAAATGGTGGATCAGGTTCCGATACTCTATTTATTAGTTACTTTGGAACTCAGTCGCTGTCATTTTCGATCGGAGCCAGCATCGCAAGTGGGAGCCGATTCACGGGATTTGAAACCTTTCAATTACAGGGATCAAGCGGCAATGATTCGCTAACGGGCTCTGACTTTGCAGATGTAATCTTTGGTAGCGACGGTAACGATATCATAATCGGGGGCCTTAGCCGAGATTTTCTAACCGGCGGAAACGGCGCTGACACATTTGTTTTTCTGAGCGCCAACGATTCGCCGACACTAACGCCTGATAGCATTTCGGGCTTCACCTCCGGGGTCGATACAATCGACCTTACGGCCTTTCCTGTTTGGAACCTCGCGGTCGTAGGCGGCAACCAGTTGACTGGAGTCGGACTGGCCGGAACCTTCAGAGTGAATTTTTCTGGGGGCACCGCCGTTGGTGTTACAGATGTTAAGGCCCAACCTGTGGGCCTCTATGCTGCCGGCACAAATGCTGCAGATACACTGAGCGGTCAAACTGGCCGGGATTACCTCGACGGCGGCGGCGGCAACGACAGTTTATCCGGCCTTGGCGAAAGCGATTTCCTGTTTGGCGGCGCTGGCAACGATACGCTCGATGGCGGCGTGGGCGTCGACACGGCGATCTACACCGCGACCCGCGCACAATCCACCGTGACGCGCAACGCCAACAGCACGATGGCGGTCACCTCCGCCGCCGACGGTACCGACACCGTTTCGGGAGTCGAGCTGTTTCAGTTCGCCGACGGGCTTTATTCCTTCCGCTATGCCGATCCCGGCGGCACGCGTGTTAGCAACTTCGCGGTGAATGCGGGTGGCTGGTCGTCGCAGGACCGGTTTCCGCGGCAGGTGGCGGATGTGAACGGCGATGGCTTTGCCG
>JAKFUX010000061.1:0-17169 GCA_021732465.1 Sphingomonas sp. | reverse complement strand
CGTCATCGCTGCGCGATGCCACCCCCCCGTCCCGGGGGGGATTTTGGTGACGGGCTCCCTCCCTCAGCGCCGCCAGCGCCGCCTGGCACACCGCCTCGTCACGCCCCGCCTTCACGCGTTCGATCCGCGCGATCTGGCCAGCGCGCACGGCGACATTGTCCACATCGAGAATGTCGATCGAGTCCTGTTCGGCCAGCGCATATTTGTTGACGCCGACAATCACGTCCTCGCCGCGATCGACCCGGGCCTGGCGCGCGGCGGCGGCTTCCTCAATCATCGATTTGGGCCAGCCCGCCGCGACCGCGCTGGCCATGCCGCCTTCGGCATCGACGCGCTGGATAATCTCCCACGCCTTGTCGACCAGTTCGCTCGTCAGCGCCTCGACATAATAGCTGCCGCCCAGCGGATCGACGACCTTGGTAATGCCGGTTTCTTCCTGCAGCACGATCTGCGTGTTGCGCGCGATCCGCGCCGAGAAATCAGTTGGCAGCGCAATCGCCTCATCCAGCGCATTGGTGTGGAGCGACTGGGTGCCCCCCAATGCCGCCGCCAGCGCCTCAACGGTTGTGCGGACGACGTTGTTATAGGGGTCTTGCTCGGTCAGCGACACGCCTGATGTCTGGCAATGCGTGCGCAGCATTTTGCTCCGCTCGTCCTTCGCGCCCAGCTCGGTCATCACGCGGTACCAGAGCGTGCGCGCGGCGCGCAGCTTGGCGACTTCCATGAAGAAGTTCATGCCGATTGCGAAAAAGAAGCTCAACCTGCCGGCAAATGCATCGATATCCATGCCCGCCGCCATCGCAGCCTTGGCATATTCGCGCCCGTCGGCAATCGTGAACGCCAGTTCCTGCAGCTGCGTGGCCCCGGCTTCCTGCATATGATAGCCGCTGATCGAAATGCTGTTGAATTTCGGCATGTTGGCAGACGTATAGGCGATGATGTCCGATATGATCCGCATGCTGGGTTCGGGCGGGTAGATATAGGTGTTGCGGACCATGAACTCCTTCAGAATGTCATTCTGAATCGTCCCGTCGAGCTGCGCCTGCGGCACGCCCTGCTCCTCACCCGCCACGATGAAAAAGGCGAGGATCGGGATGACCGCGCCGTTCATCGTCATGCTGACGCTCATCTTGTCGAGCGGGATGCCGTCAAACAGGATTTTCATGTCGTCGATCGTGTCGATGGCGACGCCCGCCTTGCCGACATCGCCCGTCACGCGCGGGTGATCGCTGTCATAGCCCCGGTGAGTTGCCAGATCGAAGGCGACGCTCAAACCCTTTTGCCCGGCCGCCAGATTACGGCGGTAAAAGGCGTTGGATGCCTCTGCAGTGGAGAAACCCGCATATTGCCGGATCGTCCAGGCGCGCCCGGCATACATGCTGGCCCGCACGCCGCGCGTGAAAGGGGCAAAACCGGGCAGGCCGGGATCATCGCGCACATCTTCCGCCGTGTAGAGCGGCTTGACGGCAATGCCTTCTGGCGTGTGCCAGGTGAGGTCAGCGCCCTTTACTTCCTTGGCGGCAAGGGCCTGCCAATCGGCAAGGGTTGGTTCGGTGGACGATTCTTCGCTCATTCCATACCCCTAGCCGTTCGTGTCGAGCGAAGTCGAGACACCCCGCGCAGCGCTTGCGACACGTCCCTCGATTTCGGCCCAAATGGCCGAAGCCTGTCCTGAGCAGCTGGCTTGCCAGCCAGCCGAAGGGCTCGGGACGAACGGTTAATTTTGATGCTAAGCCCCCTTGAACACCGCCTTGCGCTTTTGCAGGAAGCTAACCGCACCCTCCACCGCGTCTGCCGACTGCCCGGCAATCGATTGGCGATCCGCCTCACCTGCCATGGCGGTCGCATAATCGCTCTCAAGCGCAGCGGCGAGGCCCTGCCGCATCAGCCCCAGCGCCAGCGTTGGCCCCGCCGCCAGCCGCGTTGCCAGCGTCATCGCCTCTTCGCGCAGCACCGCATCGGGCACGCATTTGTAGATCAAGCCCCAATCCGCCGCCTTTGGCCCATGAACGCGTTCGCCCAGCAACATCATCTCGGTCGCGCGCGCCTTACCCACCAGCCGGGCGAGCATCCATGACGCCCCGCCATCGGGCACCAGCCCGATATTGACGAACGCTTGCAGGAAATAGCCGCTTTCGCCCGCGATGCAGAAATCAGCGGCCAGCGCCAGGCTGCACCCGATGCCTGCCGCCGGACCATTAACGGCACTGACGATGGGCACGCTGGCGTTGGCGATTTTCAGCATCGTGGGGTTATAGCTGTTGGTCAGCGATTGCTTGGCGCGATCAGCGGGCGATGCCTGCGAAGAATCACGCCCCGCAAGGTCGGCCCCCGAACAAAAGGCGCGGCCCTCGCCCGTGATCAGCACGGCGCGCGCGCCATCCAGATTGTCCAGCACGTGGCCGATTTCCACGAACATCTGTGGCGGCGCTGCGTTCAACCGCTCGGGCCGGTTGAGTGTGAGGACAAGCACATCGCCCTGGCGCTCGGTACGAATCATTTCATAGGTCATCGCGCATCCCCTCTTCCCGCATTGCATCGACTGGTTTTCAAGGCGCAGTATGCTGGAAAATCGCCCTTCATGCAACTAGCGCTCTACGTTTTGAAGATCGGGTATGGCGCAACAAATGGCGACGCTACGGCATCCCCGCGCTTCCCCCGCGCCTCAATGCCCGTTCGGCGTTTCCATAATCTCGGTCAGCACGCCACCCATATCCTTTGGGTGAACGAAGAAGATCAGCGTGCCATGCGCCCCGATTCGCGGTTCACCCAGCACCTTGGCGCCCTTGCCCTCAAACCAGGCCTTGGCCACATGGATATCAGGCACTTCGTAACAGACATGGTGCTGCCCCCCCGCCGGGTTCTTGGCGAGGAAGCCATGGATGGGAGACGCCTCCCCCAACGGCTCGATCAGTTCGATCTGGGTATTGGGCGTGTCGACGAAACACACTTTCACGCCTTGTGCGGGCAGATCGAAGGGATCGTGGATTTTCGTCGCGCCGAGGATGTCGCGGTAGAGCGCGATACTCGCCTCGATGGAGGGTGTGGCGACGCCGATATGATTGAGGCGACCGAGTTTCAAAGTTAGTCCCCCTTAGCCGTCATTGAGCGCACAGCGAATAAATCCCGTTCAACGTCAGGTGCAGCGCCCCGAAAGGCATGAAGAGTGCGACGCCACACGCTGCCACCGCCCATCGTTGAACGCATAGGTATCGGTATATTGCTCGCGCGCCTCCTCGACCGGCTTTCCCTTGGTCTGCCAGCGATAAAGCGCCTTGCCGTTGATAATTGCGACCGAGCCAATAACCCGGACCTGCTGTCCACTATTCTCGACCGCCAAAGGACGCCACCAGGCGCGCATATCGGCCACAAAGCGGTCGCGGGTAACGATCTTACCGTCAGGAAGCGTGAATGTGTAACCCGGGGCAAGCGATGCCTCAATCGTAGCTATGTCGTTCTCGACCTGCGCCTGCGCAATCGCGCGTTCGACAGCAAGCACGTCGGCGTTGGGACTTGCAGCCGCTATCGCCATCAGGAAAAATGTTGGGATCAGGCTCATCCGACGACCTCCTCACAACGGAATATTGTCATGCTTCTTCCACGGGTTCTCCAGCACCTTCCCCCGCAGTTTGCGTAACCCCAGCGCCACCCGCCGCCGCGTCGAATGCGGCTGGATCACCTCGTCGATGAAGCCCTTCGATGCCGCCACGAACGGGTTGGCGAAGCGTGCTTCATATTCCGCCGTCCGCTCGGCGATTTCCTCGGGCGTTTTGCCGCGGAAGATGATCTCCACCGCGCCTTTCGCGCCCATCACCGCGATTTCCGCAGTCGGCCAGGCATAGTTCAGGTCGCCGCGCAGGTGCTTTGACGCCATCACGTCATACGCCCCGCCATAAGCTTTGCGGGTGATGACAGTGATCTTGGGCACGGTCGCCTCGGCATAGGCGAACAGCAGTTTCGCGCCGTGCTTGATGATGCCGTTCAGTTCCTGCGCCGTCCCCGGCAGGAAGCCCGGCACATCGACAAACGTCAAAATCGGAATCTCGAACGCATCGCAGAAACGCACGAAGCGCGCCGCCTTTTTCGATGAATTGATGTCGAGGCACCCGGCGAGCACCATCGGCTGATTGGCGACCACGCCCACGGTGCGCCCCTCTATCCGCCCGAAGCCAGTGATGATGTTGCCTGCATGCGCCGGCTGCACTTCGAAAAAATCGCCCTCATCAAGCGTTTTTCGGATCACTTCGTGCATGTCGTAAGGCTGGTTCGCATTAGCCGGGATCAGCAGATCGAGGCTGTCCTCGAGCCGGTCCCACGGATCAGCCGTTGGGCGTTCCGGCGCTGCGTCGCGGTTTGACGCGGGCAAGAAGTCCACGAAGTCGCGGGCCGCGAGCAGCGCTTCGATATCATCATCGAACGCAACATCGGCGACCCCCGACTTCGTGGTATGCGTCACGGCACCCCCGAGTTCCTCCTGCGAGACCATTTCGTTAGTGACGGTCTTCACGACATCAGGGCCGGTGACGAACATATATGAGCTATCCTTCACCATGAAGATGAAGTCGGTCATGGCAGGGCTATAAACAGCGCCCCCCGCGCATGGCCCCATGATGAGGCTGAGCTGCGGGACGACGCCCGATGCCAGCACATTGCGCTGGAACACCTCGGCATAGCCGCCGAGCGAGGCAACGCCCTCCTGAATCCGCGCGCCGCCCGAATCGTTGATGCCGATCACGGGCGCGCCGACCTTCATCGCCATATCCATGATCTTGCAGATTTTCTGCGCATGACGTTCGGACAATGATCCGCCGAACACCGTGAAATCCTGGCTGAACACGAACACCAATCGTCCGTTGATGGTGCCAGAGCCGGTGACGACGCCGTCGCCGGGGATAATCTGGTCCGCCATGCCGAAATCGACGCAATTATGCTCGACATACATGTCGAGCTCTTCGAACGATCCTTGGTCGAGCAGCACGTTTAGCCGTTCCCGCGCGGTCAGCTTGCCTTTGGCGTGCTGTGCCGCGATCCGTTTCTCGCCCCCGCCCAATCGCGCCGCCGCGCGCTTTGCTTCCAGACGGTCGACGATCGTTTCCATAGGGCTCCCCGAACACGGACAGCCCCCCTTTTTCAAGGAATCGCGCGAAACGCAACCGCCATCGGCAATCAGACGGTGATGACGCCCTTGTCGATCAAGCTGCGCGCGGTATCGACGATCGTGTCGGCGGCGGGGCGCGGCACCCAGCCGAGCACATCCCGTGCATGATCTGACGGGGTGATGCGTTGCTTGCCTAGCTCGCCCGTTACCATGCGGATCGTGGGGTCAACCAGACTGGTCAACTGCAGCACAAAATCGGGCAGGCCCCGCGTCGGCACCTTGCGCGCTTCATTGCCCATCCGGTCGCGCAGCACCGCGGCGACTTGCTTCATCATCATGAACGGGCCGGAAGCGATGAACCGCTCGCCGTCCATCCCCGGTGCCGTCAGCGCGCGGACGTGCAGGTCGGCCACGTCGCGCACATCGACCACGCCAAAGCCGAAATTGGGCAAGCCCGGCAGCGATCCGGACAGCAACCGCGTGATGATCTGCACCGAGCTGGAGAAATCCGCGCTCAGCACTGGGCCAAGCACGGCGGCGGGATTGACGGAGACATATTCCATGCCCGCCCCCTCGCCCGCGATCCAGTCGCGCGCTGCCCGTTCTGCCAGCGTTTTGGACTTGGCATAGGCATGGACTTGCGGCCCGTTCACATCGGTCCAGTCCGCTTCGGTATAGGTGCCGATCTTCTTGCCGTGCCCATAGGCAATTGCCGCAACCGACGATGTCATCACCACCCGCTGCACCCCCGCCGCCTTGGCAAAGCGTAGCGCCCGCAAGGCACCTTCCCGCGCGGGCACGATCAGGTCGTCCTCATGCTTCACAGCGCCGCTCGGCAATGGGGACGCAACATGGACGACATGGCTGCACCCGGCCACGGCATCGGCCCAGCCTGAATCGTTCAACAGGTCAGCGGCGAAGAATTTCAGCTTGTCGGCGGGCACGGCAAGGCTCGCCCGCACCTCTGCCTCGCGCTTCAGTGAACGCACCGTGGTGTTCACCGTCCAACCCTGTTCAACCAGCTGGCGGATGATGAAACTGCCAATATACCCGCTGCCGCCGGTTACCAGAACGCGCCCGCTCATCGCTTGATCTCCCCATAGGATTGATCAGTTTTATATCGAAACTGGTTTGCTGCCAAGCAGTTTGGCTTGGCCAATTGCAGCCATTGCGCCACAGTTAGTATCCAGGAGAATGCAATGGCCGAAAAGCTATATCCCGTCCCCGACGCATGGGCCGCAAAGGCGCGCATTGATGCCCAGGGTTATGACCGGCTCTATGGCCGGGCACTGGGTGATTCGGGCAGTTTCTGGCTCGAACAGGCGCGCCGGCTGGATTGGATTAAGCGGCCCGAAATCGCCGGCGACTGGTCGTTCGACGAAAAGGATTTTCACATCCAGTGGTTTGCCGATGGCAAGCTGAACGTCGCGGCAAACTGCATCGACCGCCATCTGGCCAAACGCGGCGACCAGACCGCATTAATCTGGGAACCCGATGCGCCTGAGGAAGAACCGCGCCGCTTCACCTACCGCCAACTCCATGCCGAAGTATGCCGCTTTGCCAATGTGCTGAAGGCGCAGGGAGCCAAGCGCGGCGACCGGGTGACGATTTACATGCCGATGATCCCCGAGGCGGCGTTTGCCATCTTGGCCTGTGCGCGGATTGGCGCGATCCATTCGGTGGTGTTCGGCGGTTTTTCGGCAGAGGCGCTGGCCGGGCGGATTACCGATTGCGATTCAACGCTGGTGATCACGGCCGACGAAGGCCGACGCGGCGGCAAGAAAATTCCGCTCAAGGGCGCTGTCGATGCGGCCGCGAATCACGCGCCTGCGCTGCAAAAGGTGATTGTCATCAAGGCAACTGGCGGCGCGGTGACGATGCTTGAAGGCCGGGATGTATGGTATCACGAAGCCGCCGCGCTGGTATCCGCCGATTGTCCGCCCGAACCAATGGGGGCGGAAGACCCGCTGTTCATCCTGTACACCAGCGGTTCGACCGGCAAGCCCAAGGGCGTGCTCCACTCATCGGGCGGATACCTGCTCTGGGCCAGCCTGACGCATGAATGGTGTTTTGATTATCGCCCCGGTGATGTGTGGTGGTGTGCGGCTGATATCGGCTGGGTGACCGGCCACAGCTATATTCTATATGGTCCGCTGGCGAATGGCGCGACGACGCTGATGTATGAAGGGCTGCCCAACTGGCCCGATGCCAGTCGCATCTGGCAAATCGTCGATCGCCACAAGGTCCATAGCATCTTCACCGCGCCCACCGCTTTGCGCGCGCTGATGAAAGAGGGGGACGCGCCGGTAAAAGCGACATCGCGCGCCTCGCTGAAGCTGCTTGGCACGGTGGGTGAGCCCATCAACCCAGAGGCATGGCGGTGGTATCATGAGGTGGTGGGCGACAACCGCTGCCCGATTATCGACACCTGGTGGCAAACCGAAACCGGGGGGGCGATGATCGCCCCAATGCCTGGCGCAACGACTCTGAAACCCGGCAGCGCGACGCGGCCAATGCCCGGCGTGGTGCCCCAGATTGTCGATACAGAAGGGCGCGTTCAGGACGGCGCGACCGAGGGCAATTTGGTCATCGCGCGAAGCTGGCCGGGCCAGATGCGCACCGTATGGGGAGATCACGCGCGGTTCTTCCAAACCTATTTCACCACCTATCCCGGCAAATATTTCACCGGCGATGGCTGCCGCCGCGATGCCGATGGCGATTACTGGATTACCGGGCGCGTTGACGACGTGATCAACGTCAGCGGCCACCGGATGGGCACCGCCGAAGTGGAGAGCGCGCTCGTGCTCCACCCGCAAGTCGCCGAAGCCGCGGTGGTCGGCATGCCGCATGATATCAAAGGCCAGGGCATCTATGCTTATGTCACGCTGAACGCAGGCGAGCTGGGCAATGAAGAATTGCGCCAGGCCCTGCGAGCGTGGGTGCGCACCGAAATCGGCCCGATCGCCACGCCCGACGCGCTGCAATTCGCTCCCGGCCTGCCCAAGACGCGCAGCGGCAAGATCATGCGGCGGATCCTGCGCAAAATCGCCGAGGGCGACGTATCGTCGCTGGGTGATACCAGCACGCTTGCCGATCCTGCGGTGGTTGATGATCTGGTGGCGAACAGGATCAGATGACGCGCCGAGCGAGTTTTTGCGAATGCGACGCAATAAATGCTTGCGAATCACTCTCAATAGCTACATGATGCTGGCAGAGAGCGAGGGTGGCAATGGTCGTCTGTGTCTGCAATGCGATTCGTGAAAACGATGTCCGCCAGGCGGCGCGCAATGGCGCAACCAGTGCCTGTGCCGCGTACCGCGCGCTTGGCCGCCGGGCAAAATGCGGCCAGTGCCTGTCTTTCGCACGCACCATCATCGATCAGGAACGCGCAGCGGCTTGACGGCTGCGTAGCGACGCTGTCTCCTACGCCCAACGCATATGGAGAGTCGTAATGAAGGGTGATGCCAAGGTCGTCGAGTATCTGAACGAGGTGCTCAAGAACGAACTGACCGCCGTCAACCAATATTGGCTGCATTACCGGATGCTCGATAATTGGGGTGTGCGAAAGCTGGCTGCGCTCGAACGCCACGAATCAATCGATGAAATGAAACATGCTGACCAATTGGCCGAGCGGATTCTGTTTCTTGAAGGGCTCCCTAATTTCCAGATGCTCGGTCGGCTCCGCATCGGCGAAACGGTCGAAGAGATATTAAAGGCCGATCACGCGCTGGAAGAAGAAGCGATTGCAACGTTACGCGACGCTGTGGAATATTCCGAAAAAGTTCGCGATTATGTGTCGCGTGATCTGTTTGCCTCGATCCTCAGTAATGAAGAGGATCATTTGGATATGCTTGAGCGGCAATTCGACATGATCGAACGCATGGGCCTGCAAAACTACGTCCAGCTCAACAGCCAGGCGGAAATGAGCAGCGAATAGTCGGTTACATCCCGCCGACAGCGCGGCGGCCAAAGCCTGTGGGGCGGCGTTCGACCAGTGGATTGGCTTCGCGCAGCAGCAGCGCCATCGTCGATTCGAACAGGTCGCGCAGCCTAACGACATGTTCGAGCGCCGCATCAGGCGCGTCGCGTTTTTCGACGCAGGTTCGCGCAATTGTCTCAATTTTTTCCGCAACGATGCCAAGCGGCTCGGCCCCGAACTGTCGGGCTTCCCCCTTTAGCGTATGCGCAGGCAGAACCAGCGCGGCGGCACTACCAGCGCGCATCGCAACCTCAATTGCTGCGACTGATTTGATGCCGTCTTCCTGAAAATAGCCAAGGATGCGCACAAACCCCGCGCCGAGTTCACTGCGCGCCTGCGTAAAGGCATCCCAATCGACCAGCATATCCGTTTGCATCGTCACCTGTTGCTCCCAAATCATACATCAGAGGCAAATCTCGATTTTGCTTTTACACGTCGGGAGTAAACGAGACGTTGACGGCGGCGGGCAAAATAATGTGATAAACATCAGCTAAACCATTCGGCACTCGCGCAATTTTTGCACCTGCAGCATGGGCGACGGCGGTCAGTTCGCGCTCGGCCGCCGGGTCATCAGCGGTAATCTCAATAGCGCGGTGATCCTCACGGAGCGCGCGCGCCAGCCGGATCGACGGCCAGGGGCAACGCTGGCCGCGCGCGTCAATGACCAACGTCACTGATCGAACGGGTTCTTTGGTGCCCGCAGCGTCAGCCGCACCGGTACCGCGCCGAATCCCAGATCGCGGCGGATGCCGTTGATCAGATAGCGCTGATAGCTTTCGGGCAGCTGATCCACGCGCGTGCCAAACAGCACAAAGCCGGGTGGGCGGGTTTTGGCCTGCGTCAGATAACGCAGTTTGATGCGCTTGCCGCCGGGCGCGGGCGGCGGGTTTGCCTCAACCGCGCGTTCGAACCAGCGGTTAAGCTCGCCCGTGCCCACGCGCCGCGACCAGGCATCGCGCGTTTCAAAGGCAGCGGCGATCAACTGGTCAATGCCCTTGCCCGTCGCGCCTGAGATGGTGAGCAACGGCACGCCGCGCACCTGCGCCAGGCCTTCGTCCAGCGCGGCGCGTACACCGTTGAACAGTTTACTTGCGCCTTCGGCCACGTCCCATTTGTTCAACGCAATGACCAGCGCGCGCCCCTCCTGCAATGCGCGGTCAGCGATTTTCAGATCCTGCACCTCCAGCCCGCGCGTTGCATCCAGCAGCAGCACCACCACCTCTGCAAAATCAATCGCATGCAGTGCATCGGCAACGGACAGCTTTTCCAACTTGTCCTGCACATTGGCACGCTTGCGCATCCCGGCAGTGTCGATCAGCCGCACCGGCCGGACGCCACCCGCCGGATCATGCCATTCCCAATCAATCGCGATTGAATCGCGGGTAATGCCAGCTTCTGGCCCGGTAATCAGACGATCTTCGCCCAATATGCGGTTAATCAGCGTCGATTTACCGGCATTCGGGCGCCCGACAATCGCAAGCTTCAACACTGCATTGGGGTTATCGTCTTCCTCAATCTCCTCGTCCTCAATGGATTTGCCATCGAGATGCGGAAACAAGGCCTCGAACAGATCGCCCAGCCCTTCGCCGTGCTCGGCAGACAGTTGGACAGGATCGCCCAGCCCCAGCGACAGCGAATCGAGCACGCCTGCCTCCCCTGCGCGCCCTTCGGCCTTGTTGGCGACCAGCACGATTGGTGTGGTTGATCCGCGAAGCCAGCGCGCGATTTCCTCATCCAGCGGCACCAGGCCAACACGTGCATCGATCAGGAACAGCGCGACATCGGCCATCTTCACCGCCGCCTCTGTCTGCTGGCGCATCCGGCCGGGCAGCGAGGCGGGGTCTTCGTCTTCATAGCCGGCGGTATCGATGATACGAAAATCGAGCCCGATCAGATGGGCGTCACCCTCGCGCCGATCACGCGTGACGCCGGGCCGATCATCGACCAGCGCCAGCTTTTTGCCGACCAATCGGTTGAACAAGGTGGATTTGCCGACATTAGGACGGCCAATAATTGCGACGACTGGAAGCTTTGACATCGGCGCCTTTTAGCGCCGTTGCCGATTTTCGCCACCCGCTGTGAACAAGGGACTATTTATAGGCCGTGATCCGCCCCTTGGAGTCTATGGTGTACAAGGTGTCGTTGGCCACAACTGGCGGCAAGCTGAAGCCCGCGCCCCCCTTGATGATGGCACCCTTTTCGCCGGTGGTCGGCGATACAGAGACAATCTGGCCTTCGGAATTGAGCAGAATCAACCGCCCACCTGCGAGGACGGGCCCCGTCCAGTGAATCGGGTTTTTGCGCTTCTTTGCATTTTTGAAGCCGCCGATATCGCTGATCCAGCGAATTTTGCCGTTGGCGCGCGACAGGCAATATAGCTTGCCCTCCTCGGTCACCACGAACAGCCATTCGCCCGCGATCCAGGGCGTCGAAACGCCCGCAAGATTTTGCTCCCACAAGCGCCGACCTGTGGTGAGTTCAAGCGACACCATGCGACCGCCCTCGCCCACGGCATATACCCGGTTCTGGTCAATCACCGGATTGGCATCAATATCCACCAAGCTGGAAACCGATGTCGACACGCTGGTGCGTGACAAGATCTCAGTCCACAAAACGCGACCGTTTTCATAACGATAAGCGTAGAGTTCACCCGACGAGAAGCCAGCGACAATCGTGCCGCGCCCCGCTGCTGGCGCGCCCACGCCGAACACGCCTTGCGATTCAAGCGAGCCGCTGCCGGTCCATTGGATCGTTCCATCGGCTTGCGATAGGGCAACCAGTTCGTTGTTCTGGCTGATCACATATAGCGCGCCATTGGCAACCGTAGGTGCCCCGCGCAGCGGCCCCGCAGGCCGCGCGCGCCACAAAATCTTGCCATCGGCAGCATCCAACGCGACGACATCGCCCAGCCCATCGGTTGCAAAAACCTTGCCATCATCAAAGCTGACCCCGCCCCCGAAACGCGCGGCGCGGTTATCCTTGTTCTCGGCGAGCTTGGCGGACCATAGCTGTTTGCCCGTATCAGTGCCAAAGGCGTGCACCACGGCATCCACATCAACCGCAAACAATTTACTATCGGCAATCACCGGCGCGGCGGCCAGCCGTTGGCGAACAGATCCGCCATCAATGCTCGCCGACCATTGCCTTTTCAGGCTGCTTCCCAGCGTGACATGCCCAATCGATTTTGCCGCATTGCCGCCCGGCTGTGCCCAATCGCCATTCGGGCTGGGCGGGGGCAGCAGCACTTGCACGTCACTTATCGTCTTGTCGGCTTCGGCACCGCTTTCTGACACCAGAATGGGCACGCGATTGCCCAGCGTCGGCGTCTTCTTTGGCCCGCCCTTGAATGCACCGCAGCCGCTCAACGCCACCACCACCGCAATGGCGATCGACGTTTTAAAAGATTTCATCATTGCGGTTTCTTTTCCTCAACCTGAACAACGGCATCGACGCCCAGCACCCCTGCCATTTGCACCGCACGCTGGCGCAGACTTTCCGGCAATTTTTGATCGCGGGCTATCTCACCAAAAAGCGCCCCCGCTTCCCGATTTTTGCGCAGCTGCAAATAGGCCACGGCAACAAGCTCACCAGCAGAGCCGAACCATGGCTGCCCCTTCACGGCCAGTGGCTTCAACCGATCAATTACTCTCTGGGGTTTCAGTGTGTCGAATTCGGCATAGGTCTGGCGGATCAGCGCCAGATCACGAAACGGCTTTGCCGCACTGGTATCGTTGGCCACTTCAGCGAATTTTGCAGCCGCACCCTTTAAGTCGTTCTTTTGCAACAACACATCAGCTTGGGTGAAGCGGGCTAGCGAGCGATAGCCGCCGATGCCCGATCCCGCCATCGCCGCCAGCGGCGCGGCAGCTGCCTTGTCGTCGCCCGTGCCCAGCTTTTCAAAGGCGGTCGCCAATTCTTCGCCCTGAATGCCGGCCTGTTGCTGGCGCTGGTTCTGCCAGAACAGCACGCCGCCAAAAATCGCGAGCCCAAGCACCACTGCGCCGATCAGCCAGCGACCATAGCGCTTCCAAAATTGCACTGCCTGATCACGGCGCAGCTCTTCATCGACTTCGCGCAGAAAGGCTTCATTGGTTTGCGGCGTTAAGGCCAAGACAGGCTCCATTACGTAACGGGAGGACAGGACAGGAAGGCGCGGACCTTAGCGGTGGCATTCATCAAACGAAAGGGTATCAATCCTTTGGCGCATAGGTCTGTTCCGCCCCCGGAAATTCCCGGCTTCGAACATCGGTCGCATAGGTGGCAACCGCGGCGGAAATGCGGCCAGCCAGATCATCGAAACGCTTCACAAAACGCGGTGTGCGCTCAAACATGCCCAGCATATCCTCGCTCACCAGCACCTGGCCATCACACTGCGCAGACGCGCCAATACCAATCGTCGGGCAGTCAATCGCCTGCGTAATTTCAATCGCAATCGGCTCCACGACCCCCTCGACCACGATGGCAAACGCCCCCGCATCGGCGATGGCGGTCGCATCGGCGATTATCTTCGATGCCTCCTGCGGCGTTCGCCCGCGTGCGCCATACCCGCCCAGCACGTTCACCGCCTGGGGCGTCAGGCCCACATGGCCCATCACCGGAATGCCGCGCTCTCTCAAAAACGCAACCGTTGGTGCCATCGCCGCGCCGCCTTCCAGCTTCACCGCAGCCGCGCCGGTTTGCTTCAGCAGCCAGGCGGCACTTTCAAATGCCTTTTCAGGTGACGCTTCATAACTGCCAAACGGCATGTCGATCACCACGACGCTATGGTAACTGCCCCGCACGACCGCGGCACCATGCGCCGCCATCATCTCGAGCGTTACCGGGACGGTTGAAGGCAGGCCGTAAATCACTTGCCCCAAACTGTCCCCCACCAGCAGCATGTCGCAGTGCGGATCGAGCAGTTGTGCCATCCGCACGGTATAGGCCGTCAGCATAACGAGCGGCTCGCCGCCCTTTCGCTTGCGGATTGCGGGAACGGTCAGCCGCTTCATCGGCGACGGCGTGGGGTTCGCGCGGCTGGTGGATGTGTCGAGCGTAAAGGTCGTGGACATCGCTGTTCGCTAGCGGATCACGCATGGCAGGGCCAGAGCCGATACACATTGTTGTACATCAGACTTGACTCAATGTTAGATATATCTAACATTAAGCACATAATATGTGACATTGAGGAATCGGAATCATGTCCTTCAGGGAAAAAATGCTGTGGGTGTCATTGATCGCAGAGACCGCGATCTGGGGATCATATCTGTTTGACGTTGGCTGGCTGCTATCGCGCGGTGTGGTGGATGCGGAACAGGCGCTTGGCGGGTTTATCCGCTCCGTGATTTGGCTGGTCGTGGTGGAGGTTGTCGCTGCCACTGTCCTGGCGATCATGGCTCCATCTGACGCCAATGCCCCCGAAGATGCGCGCGACCGCGACTTTGCCGCCACCGCGTCAGTTCCTGCATATAATCTGCTGTCGTTGCTCGTGGTGGGCGTGATGATAGCGACTCCCGCTATCGTCACCGCAGCGCCGCGCTGGCTGAGCGGGGACCGCGAAACAATCTATGCTGTTGTCATCGGCAACGCGCTGCTGATGGCGCTGGTGCTTGCCCATACGGTGCGGACGACGGCGCAGCTGTGGCGCTATCGCCGGGAGGGCTGATCATGGCCGCACCGCCCATCACCAACACGATCCGAACCCTGCGGTTCATGGCTGGCGAAATGACCCAGGCCGAGCTTGCCGAGCGGATTGGCGTCACCCGCCAAACCGTGGCCGCGATTGAGGCGGGGAAATACTCTCCCTCGCTCGAAGCCGCGTTCCGCATTGCCGATGTTTTCGGCAAACCCATTGACGAGGTGTTTCAATGGGCAGGCTGATCTATCCCGTGGCGTAGATGTTCATCGCGATCGACACGCGGTCGCGGCTGCCCCGGTGCGGGCGCACGCCGTGCCGGACAAAGCCGGGAAACGTGATTTGCGGCACCGGAAAGCGCGGATCTTCAAAATAAAGCTCTCCACCTTCAGGATCGTTCGGAGCCATGCCCATGTCGATGTAATAGGTCGATGTAATAGACGGCCGCCTTCAGCACACCCGGAGGCGCATGGCTTGTATTCAGCGCACCGGGCGACGACACATTTGCCCACATCTGCATCAGCCAGCTTGCCATGCAGCAAAGGCGTTTCGAACAGCCCAAACCGCGCGGCACGCACCCGGATCGCATCAAACGGCAGCGTCACATTACCGGAGCCATCCACGCTGCAACGCCATCCGTGCAAACCAGATCTGTACCGCCGCGAGCACGAAGATGACGAATGGAAACGGCACCGTCGCCGCTGCCCCCTTGACCGCAATTAGATCGGTAGCGCCGAATACCCAGCCGAACTGCACGATCACGCCAACCATCGATACGACGTATAGGGGCAAGGCAAACCGCGAACGCAGCAGCAACGCAGTTGAACCAAGCAGTGCAGGCCAGGTCGCCATTGCAAAGGCCCAGTTGAACCAGCCGGGCAGCGCCAGATACGCCTGCCGATCATAGGCGCTCATCGCCGCAAGACCAGCCTCACCCAATGTGACATGCGCGTAAAAAGCAAATAGGCCTGCTGCGTCCCACAGCAGTAGCAAAACGCTCACTGCCCAGAACCAAGCTGGCAGTTTGGTGTTTGTCGACGTCATCAGACCCTCCCCAAATTTCCGTTGGAAATGGATGGGGCCGCCAGATGCTATTGGCAATATTTTGTTACATGTCCGAACACCCGCTCAGGTGATCTTCACGCCCTTCCAGAACGCGAAATGGCCCTTGATCTGCGCGGCCTTGTCCTTGGGTGCAGGGTAGTACCAAACCGCATCGACATTTTTGGCCCCGTCCACCACGATTGTCTTATAGCTTGCTTCGCCCTTCCATGGGCAATGGCTGTGCGTGGCGCTATCGGCGAGCAGCGCCATATTCACCGATTCGGGCGGGAAATAATGATTGCCCTCCACCACAATCGTATCATCGGATTGCGCGATGACGGTGTCGTTCCAGGTGGCGGTCGGCATGCGGGCAGGCTCCTGACGGTGAAGCAATGATATGGGGCGACCCAGGCCAAGCGCCAAGTGCGCGATCAACCAAAAAAGGCGCTATATGCGTCCGGCTTAAACCCGATCAGCATCCGGGTGCCATCCACCAGCACCGGGCGTTTTATCATCGATGGATTGGCCAGCATCAGCGCCACGGCCTTTACCGCGTCGATCCCCTGCTTATCGGCATCGGGCAACCCGCGAAACGTGGTGCCAGCGCGGTTCAACACCGTTTCCCACCCCGCCTGATCGACCCAGCCGCGCAGCAATGCCGCGTCGATGCCCTGCGCCTTATAATCGTGAAACTGGTACGCGACCCCAGCGGCGTCGAGCCAGCCCCGCGCCTTTTTCATCGTATCGCAGTTTTTGATGCCGTACAGCGTGCAAGCCATTGATTTTCAACCGATGTCGTTAGCGCGCGTTATTTGGTCTGTAGCAGGTACACGACCCGACAGTCGCCCGTGATTGTCGTGTAGCGTTTGTTGGCGGCATCGACGAACGAGATGCGGCCATCGTCATTATATTCCACCTTGCCCGTCGACTTGCCGGTGTAGATTTCTGTGCCATGCGTCCAGCACGTGATTTCAGCGGCCCGGTCGTTGAACTTGGCTTCATTCTTGGCGCGCTCACTCTCGGTACAGGCCGGCAAAGCGAGTGCTGTGATCAAGACAGCAAACATATGCGCAGATCTCATTTCATCATCCTTACATTTTGATCGCTTAATCGCGCATCCGCCCGATTTGCAGATATTTGGTCCGCCGTTCCGCGCGCAAGGCTGCCGGTGACAGCGCGCTGAGCGCCGCCAGTTCTGCGCCAATCGCCACGCCAACACGCTTGATCGTCGTTTCATGATCGCGGTGCGCGCCGCCGGCGGGCTCGTATACAATCCGGTCAATCACGCGCAGGTTCAGCAATTCCCCCGCCGTGATCTTCATCGCCTCGGCCGCTTCGGCGGCCCGCGAGGCGCTCCGCCAGAGGATCGATGCACACCCTTCGGGCGAAATCACCGAATAAATCGTATGTTCGAGCATCAGGACGCGATTGGCC
>JAKFUX010000067.1:0-17519 GCA_021732465.1 Sphingomonas sp. | reverse complement strand
TGGCGGCTCGGGCGCTTCGCCTTCGGGCTCGGCCTGGGGCGGCGCTGGCATGCGGGTGGCGCGGGGGCCGAGCACCAGCCGGGCAGCCACCATCACATCATCCTCGCTGATGCCCGGCCTTCCCGCCAATATCGCCGCCGCCCGCGCCGCCCGCAGCGCGAAAATGGGCGCGCGGCCCGAATCAATGCCCAACGCCAGCGTAGTTGCGGCAATGGCTTCCAGAATGTCGGTGGAGGGTGGGGCCAAGCGACCCGTTCCGGTCGCCTTGAGCGTGTCGAAGGGCTGTTTTTCTTCTCCACCGTCGACAAGCGCAGCCCGAACGGATTGTGGCGGCATAGCACCAGCGAAATCAAACCAGAACGCCAGCCGCTCAGCCAGCGCAACGGGCGGCCGCTCATCCGCCTCCACCCCGTCATCCAGCAACACCACGGCAAAGCGCGCCGGCGATCGCAGCGCCATCCCCTCGCGCTCAGCAATCACTTCGCCGGTGTCCAGCGCGGCGGCGATCGGGGCCGCCGTGTTGCTCGCCATGCGTTCAGCCATCGGCACGATCACCAACCCGCCATCGGCTTCCGCCAGCAAGCCGATCCGCGATACCGCGCGCCCGGTGGACAGCGTCGCCCCCAAATCCAGCCCGCCCAACAGCCGCTCATCATCAATATGCGAAGGCACCCGCCGCACCGGGGCCTCGGCGCCAAGCCCGCCCGACAGCGCGGCTATCACCGCATCGCGCGCCTCGCCCCCACCGCGCAGCATGACGCCGCCCAGCAAAGGATCGATGGCACATAACCGGGCTGCCAGCAGCGCATCCGCCCAAACATCCGGCGCGCCTGAATCGGGTGGCGGCGCGTCCGTCGGCGTCATGCCGCAAACATGGTTTCCATCGCCCGCTCAATGCGCGCGGTCGATCCGGTATCGTCGAGCACGCTGCGCCGCAGCCGGTGCCGCAGTGCGAGCGGGGCGACGCGTTTCAGATGGGTCTGTGTCACCTCCACATCGCCCTCCAACGCGGCCAGCGCGCGCGCCGAACGCATCAGCGTCAATTCGCCGCGCAGCCCATCGGCCCCCACTGCCATGCATAGTTCGGACGCGCGCGTCAGCACCGCATCAGGCACCACAACCATCGCCAGCAATTCCTTGCCTTTTGCGATCTTTTTCAGCGTTTTTCGTTCCGTTTTCGCCCATTCCGCGGCAAATTCATCCGGTTTGCGTTCAAAAGCGTCACATCGCTTCAATATTTCGACGCGCTGCTTCAACTCCTGCGGGGTACGCACTTCCACCGACAGGCCAAACCGGTCGAGCAACTGCGGGCGAAGCTCGCCTTCTTCCGGGTTGCCGCTGCCGACCAGAACGAACCGCGCGGCATGACGCACGCTAAGCCCCTCGCGTTCAACAACATTTTCGCCTGATGCTGCCACGTCAAGCAGCAGATCAACGATATGATCTTCCAGCAGATTGATCTCATCGATATACAAAAACCCGCGATGCGCGCGGGCTAACAGGCCGGGTTCAAACGCTTTTTCGCCCTGGCCAAGCGCCTTTTCCAGATCAAGCGCGCCCACCACCCGGTCCTCCGTCGCGCCCAGCGGCAAGTCGACAAACGGCACTGGCGCGGTGGCACGGCCGGGGCGGTGCGTTTCGGGCGTAGGGCATAGCGACTGGCCCGGCGCGCAGCCATAACGACATCCCGGCACCACCTGCATCGGCGGCAGCAACGCCGCAAGCGCACGCACCGCAGTCGATTTGCCGGTGCCGCGATCACCAAACACCATCACCCCGCCGATCCGCGCATCCACCGCGGCGATCAACAGGGCCAGTTTCATCTCGTCTTGGCCGACGATGGCGGAGAAAGGAAAGGACGCTCGCATCCTTTGCGTGTACCAGTTGTTTGACACTCTTCAAGGCGGGCAGGACCGACCAATATGGAAATACCCGTTATCATCGGCGTTGGCGGCGCAATATTCCTCGGCGGCGCAGGCGGTTTGATGACGCCCATCGGCCCCTGGTATGACAATCTGAAAAAGCCCAGCCTGCAACCGCCAAACTGGCTGTTCGGCCCCGCCTGGACCATCATCTTGGGGCTGGCGGCATGGTCGGCGATTACCGCCTGGTATGCCGCCGATCAGGATTGGGAGCGCAGCCGCGTGATCTGCCTGTTTTCCACCAACGCCGTCTGCCATTTGCTGTGGAGCCCGCTATTCTTCCGGGCGCAGCGGCCCGATTGGGCGCTGGTGGAGGTGGTATTCCTGTGGATATCGCTGCTGCTGCTGGTGGTACTCATCGCACCCATCTCCAGCTTTGCGAGCCTGTTGATCATGCCCTATCTGCTGTGGGTAAGCTTTGCGGCGTGGCTTAACTGGGCAATCGTGAGGCTCAACCGACCGTTCGCCTGAAACTCGAGGATTTCTCCCGAAGTCCCAACGCTGAAACAGAAGCTTTCCCGGAAAAGGCCGGGGAAGCGCGGTATTGGAAAGCGCCGATACAAACCCTCACTGGGCCGGCGGCGGCGCGCCTTGGCCCTGTTGCTGCGTCGATAGAATGAACTGATCGAGCAACATCAGTCGTTCCTGAATGGCCGTGCGATAGCTTGCGCCCGGTGGCGACAGATCGAGCGAGCGCTGCCACCAGAGACGGGCATTTTGCAACTGGCCTGACTGCGCATAGCCAAGCCCCAGAAAGAATGGCGGACCGGGATGGCGCGGCGAAATGAACATCGCGCGCCGAAACGCAAACAGCGCGGCGGGCGACAGGTTGCCGCCATCATGCGTGACCAGCACGGTGCCAAGCTGCGTCCACAGCGCGACGCTTCGTGGAATCTTGTCGATGCCGCCCAGCGTCACCTTCACCGCGCTGCTGGGGTCATTGCTGCGGATCATCGCGTCAGCGGCGGTTTGATAGGCGGCATCCAGCGTGAAGCGGCCAAAAAACGCGCCGCGCAATTCGACAATGTCGGCACCGACATCAAGCTTCGAAATCTCGCCCTTTGCCGGGCTCGCGGGCAGATTGGGCGACCCCTGCAATGCATATCCTGCCGCGCCAAATATCAGCGCCGCCGCCGTCGACGTCCACAATATTTTGGGCACGCCCAACCGCCACAGCAATGCGGCTGCAACCAGCGCAATACCGATCAGCATCACCCAGCCCATCAGGCGCGCTTCCGTCGCTTGAAACTGGCGCGCGCCAGCCACAGCCCAATCACGATAAACGCGATCGGCGCGATCCATAGCGGCACCGTTGCGGCCGAAAGTGGCGGATCATAGGTCACATAATCTCCATAGCGCACGATCAACCAATCGCGCACCTGTTCAGGCGTTGATCCTTCAGAAATCTGGCGGCGCACCAACGCGCGCATATCGCCCGCCATTTCGGCATTGCTGTCGCCAATCGATTGGCCCTGGCACACCAGACAGCGCAGCGTGAGCATCAGCTTTTGCGCCTCCGCTTCCTGCTTGGGATCGGGCAATTGCGTGTCCGCCAGCCGTGCAGGCGGGCGCGCCGAATCAGCGAGCGCCGGGCCAGCCGCCATCAGCAACAAAAGCGCGATTATCCAGCGCATCACAATGACTTGCCCATCGCTTCAAGGATCTTCGGCACATCTTCGTCGCGAATCTCGCCGACATGCTGGAGGATGATCTTGCCCTGCCCGTCAATCACGAAGGTTTCGGGCACGCCAGCAGAGCCAAAGGCCAGCTGCACAGCGCTTTCAGGATCATCGCCGATTGTTTCATATGGATCGCCGTATCGCGCCAGAAAGCGGCGAATATCCTCTGGTCGGTCACGAATGGCGACCGCGTCAATCGGCACGCCCATCGCGCGCAAGCGATCCAACTGGGCCGCTTCTGCCGCGCACGGGATGCACCAGCTTGCAAAGACGTTCAGCAGGCGGGGCTTGCCTTGGCGGAACATCGCGGTTTCGAGGCCCGGCTTCCCCGGCAGCATGGGCGGCAGCGCAAATTCCGGGACAGGCCGGCCAATCATCGCTGACCGCACCGTGCGATCGGCGGGCTTGATCAGCGCATAGCCCGCGACCACGAACAGCCCCGCAAACACCGCCAGCGGCACCCAGAGCAGCCCAGACTTCACGCCGCAGCCTCCCGCAGCACGGCTTTGCGATCACGGCTGACGCGCCCGATCAGCGACAGCAAGCCGCCAAGCGCAATCATCGCGCCCCCCGCCCAGATCAGCGTTACAAATGGCTTCCACCACAGGCGCAACTGCCACCGCCCGGCCTCATCAGGCTGGCCGAGCACGGTATAAAGCTGTCCGTCGAACACCGTGGCAATCGCCGATTCACTGGTGACGGTGACGGGGCTGGAGAAAAAGCGCGACTGCGGTGTCAGCGTAAAGGGCGTACCGCCATCGCGCTGCACCTTCAGCCGGGCCTGCAATGCCGACCAGTTTTCGCCCGCAACCGGCGTAATTCCCTGCAGCGTGATTGTGTACGGCCCCACCCGCTGCGGCTCACCCACGGTGGCGGCGACCAGGGTCTGCTGCGTAAACGCGGTCTCTGATGCCATCCCGGCCAGACTCACCGCGATGCCCAGATGCGCGAGCACCATACCATAAGTGAACATCGGCGTGCGGCGCAGATTGCGCTTCCACAACGGCGCAAGGCTGGCCACCGCTAGGCCCGCTGCCAGGCACAGGCCAAGGATCGGCAAGATACCGGCATTGGCCGCGAACACGACAAGCGCAAGCAAGACCAGCACGGTGATCACAATCGGCACGATGATGCGTTTGGCGACGGCGCCAGCCTCATCACGGCGCCAACGCACCAACGGCCCTGCCGCCATGATCGCGACGAGCGCGAGCGCAACCGGCCCGGCGGCTTTGTTAAAGAATGGCGGGCCAATGGACAGCTGCAAGCCGAACAGCCCGGCGGCGACGATCGGGTACAATGTGCCGATCAGCACGATGCCCAGGATCACCGATAGCAGCAGGTTGTTGGCGACCAACGCGCCTTCACGGCTGACGAGTTCAAACGTGTTGCCCGCGCGAATGGTGCCCACCCGCAGCGCGAACAGCGCCAGCGCGCCGCCAATATAGAGCGCGAGCAGCGCCAGGATGAAGCTGCCGCGCTTAGGATCAACGGCAAAAGCATGCACGCTCAGCAAAATGCCTGATCGCACCAAAAACGTGCCGATCATCGACATCGAAAAGGCAACCACCGCCAGCATGATCGTCCACGCGCGCAGCCCGTCTCGCGTGGCGAGCACCGTCACCGAATGGAGGAGTGCGGTCGCGGCAAGCCAGGGCATCAGCGATGCGTTTTCAACCGGATCCCAGAACCACCAGCCGCCCCAGCCAAGCTCATAATAGGCCCAGTAACTGCCGGCGGTGATGCCCAGCGTCAGGAAAATCCACGCCCCCAGCACCCAGGGGCGCATCGCGCGCGCAAAGGCGGGGCCAACATCGCGGGTCACCATCGCGCCAACGGCGAACGAAAACGCCACCGAAATACCGACATAACCGATGTACAAGGTGGGCGGGTGGAAGGCGAGGCCGGGGTCTTGCAGCAACGGGTTCAGTCCGTTCCCGTCAACCGGCGACGGGGTTAGCCGCGCGAACGGATTGGATGAGAACAACAAGAACGCGTAAAATCCCAGCGCGATCAGCGCCTGTGCGCCCAGCGTCGCCACCAGCGTCGACACTTGCAGCCGCCGTTCCAGCACCGCCACCGCGCCGCCCGCCATGCCCAGAATCGTCACCCAGAGCAGCATCGATCCCTCGTGATTGCCCCAGGTACCAGCGATTTTATACAGCATCGGCTTGGCCGCATGGCTGTGCTGCGCGACCAGCAATACCGACATGTCCGATGTGATGAACAACCACATCAGCACCGCCAGCGCGACCATGATGACCAGGCCCTGCACCACCGCAACCGGGCGCACAGCATTCATCACATCGGGGTCACCCCGCGCCACACCAAGTGCGGCCAAGGCGAATTGCAGCGCGGCCAGCGCAGCTGCGATCCAGAGTGCGGCGAGCCCCGCTTCAGCAATCATTGTGGTGCGCTTTTCCCCGGCGTCATATTCGCCGCCATTTTGCCTGCCATTTCGGGAGGCATATACCGTTCATCATGCTTGGCCAGCAGGTTATCGGCGACAAAGCTGCCATCGGGCTGAAACTTGCCTTCGGCAACAACGCCGGATTTTTCCTTGAACAGATCAGGCGTGATGCCGCTGAATGTGACCGGCACGGTCGCCTTGCCATCGGTGACGATGAAGCGGATCGTAACGCCATCCGCCTGTTTCTTGATCGATCCGCCCTCAACCATGCCGCCCAGCCGCACTGCCCGCCCCAGCGGCAGGCCCTGCTTGGCGACATCACCCGGCGCATAGAAAAACGCGGCCTGATCCTTCAGTGCCGATAAGGCCAGGCCGCTTGATCCGGCAATTGCCGCCACAGCGAGCACCGCCAGCGTCATTCGTTGATGCTTCGCTTTCATTTACTGCCCTTTTCGGCGGCGCGCATCGCCAGATAGCTGAATAGCGCGATGCCGGCTGAAGCAACCAGCGTAATCGCATATGCGGCAGTAACAAAGGGCCAGGGGTTCATGCCTGCGCCATCCGTCGCATCCGCGCTTCTGCCTTGCTGTTGGCAAGCGCGGCGCGCATCCGCATCAGCACAATGCTCGCAAAAAACAGCGTGAAACCGCCCAATGTGTACCACAGCGGCCAGATGAGCGATCCGTCGATTGATTGCTTGGTCAAGCCAATGCTCTGCCCCTGATGCAGCGTATTCCACCACACCACCGAATAGCGGATGATGGGCAGCAGCACCGATCCGGCAATCCCGTACAGCGCCGGAATGCGGCCATCGCCGCCACGATCAGCATCGGCCCGGGCAAGGCCCATGAAACCCAGATACACAAAGAACAGCAACAACATCGACGTCAGCCGACCGTCCCATTCCCACCATGTGCCCCAGGTCGGGCGACCCCAGATCGATCCGGTTGCCAGGCACAGCGCGGCAAACATCGCGCCCGGCAGCGCCATGGCGCGCGCGGCGAGCATCGACAGCGGGTGACGCCAGATCAGATAGGTAAGGCTCGACACCGCAATGCCGCTCCACCCGGCCATGCCCAGCCAGGCGGTCGGCACATGGATGTACAGGATGCGGACGGTTTCGCCCTGAAGATAATCCGCTGGCGTCTGTGTCAGCCCGGCCCAGCTGCCAAATGCGATCAGCAGCGCCCCCGCCCAGAACAGCGCCGGGGTAAGCGGACGGGCCAGCTTTAGAAAGCGGGCAGGATTGGCAAGGGCATGAATCGACGGCACGAGCGCGGTACTAAGCCAAGATTGGCGGCGAATCCACTGGTCGTTATGCGGTATTTCGTGCCCGTCCCCGCACGAGACTGATGAAAACCGCTATCCGCCTCTATCCGCCATCGAAAATTGGCCGTTGGCGCTCAGCGCACGTGGAGCCCGGATAGCATTGCCGCCAGTTCAGCACTGCGGAACGGCTTGGTCAAACGGGGCACATCGGCGGCGATTCCCGCCGCATCGGCATAGCCCGAAATGACCAGCACGGGCATGTCAGGCGTACTGGTCCGCACATGGTCAATCAGCGCCATCCCGGTCATGCCCCCCATCAGATGATCGGTAACAATCAAATCCACCTTTCGGCGATCCAGCAGTTCAATGGCGGCTTCACCCGATGCAACTTCGATCACGTCATATCCGATTTCGATCAGCATATCGGCCGTCGTCACGCGCACCTGTTCCTCGTCATCGACAAGCAGCACGGTGCCTGCCCCGCGCGGGGCGGCGATCAGCTCGGCTGGCGGTTCAATCGCAGCGGCAGCTGAATCGGATACCGGCAGCAACAGCTCGATCGTCGTGCCCAGTCCAGGCTTGCTCGAAATTGTCAGCGCACCGCCCAGTTGCGATGCCAGCCCATGCACCATCGACAGGCCAAGCCCGGTGCCCTTGCCAATGCCCTTGGTGGAAAAAAACGGCTCAATCGCGTGACGCAACGTATGTTCGTTCATGCCAACGCCGGTGTCGCTGACGGTGATCATCACATAACGCCCGGCTGCTAGGCCCGGTCGGGCACCCGCCGCGATGGTCTGTGCCGACGCCCCAATCGTCAGCGTACCGCCAGCCGACATCGCATCGCGCGCGTTTACGGCCAGGTTCAGCAGCGCCATTTCAAGCTGGTTCACCTCTGCCGTAGCCGCTGGCAGTGGCTCGCGGATCGCCAGATCGATGCGGATGCGCGGACCCGACGTACTGGCGATCAGATCGCTCATTGATCGGATCAGCCCGGCGACATCGACCGGCTGGGGCTGCAAGGGTTGGCGGCGTGCAAATGCCAGCAGGCGCTGCACCAGCGTGCGGGCACGTTCCGCTGATTGCAGCCCGCCCTCAATCAGTCGTTGCTCGCGCTCGCCGCCAAATCCCCGCCGGCTCAGCAGATCAAGCGTGCCGATGATCGGGGTCAGCAGATTGTTGAAATCATGCGCCACGCCGCCCGTTAACTGGCCCATCGCCTCCAGCTTTTGCGATTGGCGAAGCGCTTCTTCAGCCGCGCGCCGATCGGTCGTTTCCTGCGCTTCGGGTACGATCGCAATCACCTCGCCTTGCGCCGACATAATGGGCCGCAGGACAAAATCGAACCACCGCCATCCCCCAACGGGCAGGTTGAGCAGCAATTCCTGTTTGATGACCGCTCCACTCGCCACGGCATTCACCGCCTGCTGAATCGCTTCATCCATGCCCAGGTTGCCAGCAAACCAGGGCGTTTCCCAAAAACGCATGCCGACAATGTCGTTCAGCGTGCAATTGATCGCCGCGAGCGCCGTTGAGTTGGCATCGAGCAATATCCCGTCTGGATCGAGCAAGCCCTGAAATCCAAAGCTGGTTTCAAAGATGGTCCGCAGCCGCGCTTCTTTGGCCTGCACCTCGGCGGTGCGTGCGTGCACTTGTTCTTCCAACGTTTCATTGGCGATCCGCAGTGCCGCTTCAGTCTCGCGCAGATCGTCGATATCGGTGTTGGTGCCCACCCAGCCGGTCAGCAAACCCTCTGCATCATAAATGGGTTCGGCACGCACCAGGAACCAGCGATAATGGCCATCTGCCCGCCGAATCCGGAACTCGGTTTCATACACGACACCCGCAGCAATTGCGGCGGCCCAGCGCGCCCCCGCCTGAGGGAAATCATCGGGGTGGACGATATTGCCCCAGGCCGTCGCCCCGTCCAAGGCGCCAGCAGACGTGCCACTATAGGCGTATGATTGATCATTCAGCCAATAAAGGTCGCCATTGGCGCGCGCGGCCCAAATTTGATTGGGCATTGCCTGGGCAAAGACCCGAAACTGTTGTTCGCTGTGCTTCAGCGCGGCGGTTTCCTTCACCAGCGCCGTGGTCTCATTTACAAAGGCAATCACCCCGGCAGGCTGCCCGTCACCGCCAAATACGGGCGTATAATCGAGATTAAACCAAGCATCTTCTAGCCTGCCGTTGCGCATCAACCTGAATTCGGAATTTCGATACGACAGTGCGCGGCCCGCCAGTCCCTGCTTCAAGACATTCGCATTGAAAGCTGCTGCTTCGGGCCATGCATCCACTATTTTGGCGCCAAGAATTCGAGGATGCCGCTTTCCGCCAATCTCGGCATAACCGTCGTTATAGATCATGATGCCGGCTTCACCCCAGATCAGGCACATGGGCAGCCCGGCACGGCACAACATGCCAACCGCGGTTTGCAGCGGCTGCGACCATTGCTGAATGGGACCAAGCGGCGTGGATAACCAATCATGATCGCGGATGAGGATTGCTGTGGCGGAATCGCTGGCAAGAAACGGCAAGGAGACGGGTGGCGGCGACGCATTTGGCATTATCAGTAACGTCCCCTGCCCCACCGGCGATCAATTATCGGCGAAAATGCCGCAATTGGTTTTTAGCGCCGAGAGGAAACGAAGCCGCAGCATTATTGTTCCCGCAACCAGAGAACCGAATTTTGCGGCAACGCAACCTTGCATAACCCCCGTAACAATCTGGCGCCGGAGCCGCAGACAATAACTTATCATGCCTTGATGATGATAAGCCTGCTTACTATATGCGCGATATGACAGATAATATCGGCTTCCTGATTAGCGACGTTTCCCGCCTGATGCGCCGCCGGTTTGATGATCGCGCGCGCCAGATTGGCGTCACCCGCGCGCAGTGGCGCACGCTGACAATGGTCAACCGCAACGAAGGCATTAATCAGGGCAAGCTCGCCGAATTGCTCGAAGTGGAAGCCATTACCCTGTGCCGGATGGTCGACCGCCTTGAAGAGGCGGGCCATCTCGAACGGCGGCGCGATCCGCAGGACCGGCGGGCATGGAAAATCTACCTTACCGATTCGGCACGCCCGCTGATCGATCAGTTACGCACCATCGCCGATGCGCTTTTCGATCAGGCGCTGGCGGGGATTGATGCTGATCATCAGGCCACGTTTACCGCCACACTTTCCCATTTGCGCGCCAACCTGGCCGAAGTCGATTTCACGCAAGAGGCACATCATGGCTGAGGCCGATCCCGTTCAATCCTTCACGGCAGATGCTGCCGCGCCCGCTCAGCCATCAGCGAAGCGCCCCGTCAGCAAATGGCGGCGAACGGCGGCGATGATCGCCGTACCGCTGATCATTGCGACGATTGCAGGGTATTTTTGGCTGACATCAGGTCGCTTTGTCGAAACCGACAATGCTTATGTGCAGCAGGACAAGGTATCGGTTTCTGCCGATGTTGCCGGGCGCATCGTCCAGGTTGCCGTGAAGGAAAACCAGCACGTTCAGGCAGGTGATCTGCTGTTCCGTATCGATCCCGCGCCGTACCGGATCGCGGTTGAGCAAGCCAATGCCGCGATTGCCGCTGCGCAAGTGAATGTAGCAACGCTGCAATCGAGCTTTCGCGGCACTGCCGCCGATATCCGCGCGGCGCGAGACCAGGTAATCGCGGCGCAGGAAGATCTCGACCGCCAAAACGCCCTGATGGCACGCGGTTTCACGACGCGCGCGCGGCTGCAACAGTCTGAACACGCTGTGCAGCAAGCCAATGCGGCACTCGCCAATGCTACCGCCAATGCCGACGAAGCCCGTGCCAAGCTGGCAACAGGGGCTGCGGTGCCGGGCGTAAGCCCCGCCATCGCCGCAGCGCAGGTTCAGCGGGAAAAGGCGCAGCTTGATCTTGCCCGCACCGCCGTTTTTGCGCCGACCAGCGGCACGATCAGCCAGTCGGAACGGCTGCAGGTCGGCCAGACAATGCTCAGCGGCCTGCCCGCCCTCAGCATCGTCGGCGGCGGAGGCAAGGCATGGGTAGAGGCCAATTTCAAGGAAACCGATCTCAACAGCATGCGGGTGGGCCAGCCCGCCATCGTCAGCTTCGATGCCTATGGCGGGTTGAAACTGAAGGGTCATGTGCAATCGATAGGCGCGGGCACGGGATCCGAATTCTCGGTTTTGCCCGCCCAGAATGCCAACGGCAATTGGGTGAAGGTAACGCAGCGCGTGCCCGTTCGGATCGCCATTGATGAGCCGAGTCCCCGCCAGCTGATCGCCGGGCTGAGCGCCAAGGTGAGCGTCGACGTGCGCGGCAATGGCAGGCGCTGATATCGGCGGGGCCAGCGCCAGCGCCGTTCCCCTGGCCGACGCGCCCGCGTTGCAGACGCGCAACCGCGCTCTGCTGACGCTTGGCGTGATGGCGGCCACCATCATGCAGATCCTCGATTCGACGATCGCCAATGTCGCGCTGCCCAATATGCAGGCGTCTTTGGGGGCGACGGCGGATACCGTTACCTGGGTATTGACCAGCTATATCGTCGCGTCAGCGGTGGCCATTCCGCTGACCGGCTGGCTCGCCGACCGGATCGGGTCGCGCAACCTGTTCCTGTTCGCTGTGGTGGGCTTTGTACTTGCATCGATGCTGTGTGGCCTGGCCCAAACGCTCCCTGAAATGGTCGGGTTTCGCATTCTGCAGGGGGTGGCAGCAGCGTTTATGAACCCGCTGAGCCAAACGGTGATGATGGATATCAACAAGCCATCGCGTCAGGCGGGCGCGATGGCGGTGTGGGGCATGGGCATCATGGTTGGCCCCGTGCTTGGCCCGGTGATCGGCGGCTATCTGACCGACAATTTTAACTGGCGCTGGGTCTTTTACGTCAACGTGCCCGTCGGCATTGCCTGTTTTGCGATCCTGTGGGCGCTGCTGCCCTCGCGCCCAATCACCATGCGGCGGTTCGATATCTTCGGGTTTTCGCTGCTCGCCATCGCGATTGCCGCGTTTCAGGTCATGTGTGATCGCGGCCAATCAAACGACTGGTTTCAGTCTTGGGAAGTGGTGATCGAGGGGCTGGTGTCGCTGTGCGCCGCGATCATGTTCGTGATCCATATGTTCACCGCCGATCACCCAATGTTCGACCGCGAATTGCTGCGCAATCGCAACCTGATGACCGGGCTTGGCTTCATGCTCGTGGTCGGCGTGTTGATGATGGCGACGATGGCGCTGCTGCCGCCGATGTTGCAATCACTGTTCGGTTACCCCGTTCTCAATACCGGCATCTTGTTGATGCCACGCGGCATTGGCATCGTCATCAGCATGGCCGTGGCAGGCCAGGCCATCCAGCGCGGCATTGATCCGCGCCTGCTGGTGGGCACCGGGCTGATGATCGCGGCATGGTCGTTATGGGATATGACGCAGTGGACGCTGGTGATGAGCACAACCCCGTTCATCATCACCGGCTTTATTCAGGGCATCGGGCTGGGGCTGATCTTCATCCCGCTGAACATCGCTGCGTTTGCCACCCTGTCGCCGCGCTATCGCACCGAAGGATCAAGCCTGATGAACCTGGCGCGCAATATCGGTGCGTCGGTGGGCATTTCGATGGTGACTGCGCTGCTGGGAAACAACATCCAGACGGCACATCAAGACATTGGGTCGAACCTGACGAGTTCCAGCCTGAGCGCGGTTGACCCCGCCATGAGCGCAATCCTTGGCCCGACCGGACAGTCGATGTTGATGCTGCTGAATGCCGAGATAAACCGCCAGGCCGCGATGATCGCCTATCTCGACGATTTCCGCCTGATGATGATCCTGACGATCCTCGCGCTGCCGCTGGTGCTTCTCCTTAGGCGACCCGCGCAGAAGGCCGTCGCCGCTGCCGATATGCCGCATGTCGGTTTTGATTGAAGGGGAATAGCCCTACCCTATCGGGCTAAGCGCTCACCCGCCGCCAACCCTAATCCCCGCTAATCCGCACCGGCCCCAGATCGCCCTGCCCCACCGTCGCGCTTGCCATTGCCAGCATAGCGTCCAGCGATTTCTTCGCGCGCAGCCGCAAGCCTTCCTCAATCTCAATCCGTGGCTCCAGATCACGCAGCGCGATGTAGAGCTTTTCCATCGTGTTCATCGCCATATACGGGCAGATGTTGCAATTGCAGTTGCCGTCTGCACCCGGCGCACCGATGAAATTCTTGGTCGGATCAGTCTTTTGCATCTGGTGGATGATATGCGGCTCAGTCGCGACGATCAGCGTGTCGCCGGGAATCGTCTTGGCAAAATCCAGGATGCCGCTGGTCGATCCGACATAATCGGCATGATCCAGAATATAGGGCGGGCATTCGGGGTGCGCCGCCACTGGAGCACCGGGGTGCTTTGCCTTCAACTTCAGCAGCTCGGTTTCGCTAAACGCCTCATGCACAATGCACACGCCCGGCCATAACAACATGTCGCGCCCGGTTTTGCGCGCCAGATAGCCGCCCAGATGCTTGTCGGGCCCAAAGATGATTTTCTGTTCAGGCGGGATTTGGCTCAGGATTTTTTCCGCCGACGACGACGTGACGATCACATCGGACAGCGCCTTCACCTCAGTCGAACAGTTGATGTACGTCAGCGCGATATGATCGGGATGCGCGGCGCGGAAGGCGGCGAATTTATCGGGCGGGCAGCTATCCTCCAGGCTGCAGCCGGCGCGCAGATCGGGCAGGACGACGATCTTTTCGGGGCTGAGGATTTTGGCTGTGTCTGCCATGAACTTCACGCCGCAAAACGCGATGACATCCGCATCGGTCGCCGCCGCCTTGCGCGACAGATCCAGCGAATCGCCCACGAAATCGGCAATGTCCTGAATTTCGGGCCGCTGGTAATAATGCGCCAGGATCACGGCGTTGCGATCCTTGCGCAGCCGATCAATCTCGTCGCGCAGATCAGTGCCCGTCGGGTTACCGCCCATGCCGTTGCGTGCGTCCATCTCGATACTCCCCGGTGATGGCGCTCATGTGGACGTGCTGCGCCCCGCGATCAAGGGACCGGATGGCGGCGGCGCAAATTCCCGCGCCGGTACTTGCGCGCCCGGCGACCCCGCCGTCACTGCACCATAGAGCGCATCGCCGACCGGGCTGTACGTAACCGCCTCCACCAGCACCACGCTCGCGATCATCGCGCCGACCCCCCACCACCATGCGATGTGTACGGCACCCCGGCGGCGCCAATCGGTGATCATGCCGATTGCCGGAAAAAGGAGCACGCCGATTTGCGTTGCTTCAAACGCAACAGGCGCGAGCAGCGGCATTGGCAGCAAGCGCCCCAGCGCCGGTCCCATCAGCAGCGCCGTGCCGCAATAATGCAGCCGCCGGTGCCATTGCGTCTGGCGGCGCATGAAAATCGCCGCAGCTGACAGCCCTGCAAAGGTCATGACCGACACCGGATCAAAGACCAAAAACTGCAGGGGCATGAAGAAAAAGGGTACCTGCCCCCGCCGGACCATGGCGAGAGTGACCGCGCAGCCGATGATGACCATTGCGGCAATCCAGATCGTCGCCAGCCAACCGAGCCGCCGGTGCCATGCGGTCGCGCGATTGGCCGCCAGCGCATTTTGCAGCACATACAGGACGATCCAGCCGAAAAATACGATCGCATGGACATGGACCAGCAGCGGCGCGTTGAAGGTGGACCGGCCCGCCGCTAGCTGGGTGGAAAAACCGGCAACCGCCGTTACCGCCATCGCGATTGCCATGATGAGAAAAAAGCGCTCGCTGCGCGGACCTTCTGATTGCCCCGCCCGCATTACCGTTGCCGATACCATTCCCAGCCCCCCGAAAAAATTCGTCAGCAATGCCCGTAGAACCATCGGCGGTTATTCGTAGCACGCCGGGGCGAAATTGTCAGTTCGGGCACGCGCTGTCGGGGCTTACGGGCGCACTCTATTGCCCGTTCCCGAGCACTTCCTGTAGCGAGCGCGACTGATCCCAGCGTTCACCATCGCCGCGCCGCTCGGACGGAAAGGCAATGACGACCTCAACATTTTCCATCTTTGCTGCGGCCACCGCGCTGCCGATAAGATCCTGCACCGCCCGTCGCGCATTATCGCGCGCTGCCTTAATTCGCGCTGGCTTCTGAGCCTCTTGCTGTGCAGCACGCTGCGCAAAGGCGGAGACTTTGCGCGCCAGTGTTGCTGCGGCATCGCGCGTGACGAACAGGCCGCGCGTCTCGTCCAGCGTCACCGCGCTCTCATCAACATTTGCGCGCGCCACGGTGATATCGGGCACGTCAATCGTCAGCCGACGATTATCGGCATCCCAGCGATATTTGTCCGGGCCCATTGTCGACAGATCAATAAAATAATCGACGGTGAAAGGTGCCTTGACGACCTTATCCGACCGCAGCCATCCGCCGCCCCGCACATCAGTTGCGCTCGACTGCACGGTGCCTGACACGGAACCGACTTTCAGGGCACTGGCCCGCGCGAAGGTCGCCTGCACAACCTTGGTGATCACCTGACCATCATCTTCCCGGGTGATCGTGTAATCGCGGTGATACCAATCATAACCGATCTTGGCCGCCACCCCCGCGCCAATCAGCACCATCAGCGTAATCAATGTGCGCACCAGGCAGCCCATCGACCTTGCCTTGGGTTCGCCTTCTGGCTCTGCCGGTGTCGTCATGATTGCGCTTCGCTGCCGATTGCCCAGACCTGTCCATCGACGACCACCAACCCGCGCCCCTGCAGATCAATCAGGTGCGCGAGCACTGATCCGCCCGCCGCCCCGAACAACCGGGGATCGACGCCCACATACATGCGCTCAACCAGATCGGGGATGGCGCCCACCCCTTCGCCGATCAGCCGCAATATCTGCGCCTCACGCTGGCGGCGATGGCCCAGAAAACCGCGCACCTTTTGCGCCGGATTGGTAATCGGGTCGCCGTGCGCTGGGTAATAGACGACATCGTCACGCGTCTGGAGCTTGGCGAGGCTGGCCATATAGGCTGTCATGTCACCGTCCGGCGGGGCGACGACGGTGGTGGACCAGCCCATCACATGATCACCGCTGAACAACGCCTTGGCCTCTGGCAGCGCAAAACACAGATGGTTCGATGTGTGGCCAGGGGTTTCCACTGCTGCCAGTGTCCAGCCGTCCCCTATCACCACATCGCCGTCGGCCATCACCCGATCAGGCGCATAATCAGCATCAAACGCGGCATCGGCACGCGGCCCCAGATTGTCCAGCGCCAGCGGTGCACAGCCGATGATCGGCGCGCCTGTCAGCGCCTGTAACGGGCGGCTGCCGGGGCTGTGATCATTATGGGTATGGGTGATCATGATCGCCGCCAGCTTGCGGCCCGCCACGGCGCGCATGATCGCATCGATATGCGCGGGATCAGCGGGGCCGGGATCAATAACCGCTATGTCGGTCGTGCCGACCAGATGCGTCTGCGTCCCCGTAAAGGTGAACGGCGACGGATTGGGCGCGAGCACCCGCGCCACGAGCGGCCCAATTGCGATACAATCGCCAGTCGGAAGCCCTTCCATAGCCCATCAAATGGCGGCTTGCGGAGAGAAAAACAAGGTGTGCGGTGCAGCACAGTCCCGGCAGGCAAGGGGCACTGCCTGCCGGGACTGCGTCCAATGCCGTTCGGCACCGAATGCTGGGGTGGCGATTACTTGACCTTGGCCAGATCAGCCTCAACTTCGGCAATCGCCTGATCGATGGCATTCACCGCCTCGCTTTGGCCGGGGCCCGTCTTGGCGGACATCCGGGTACGCGCGCTGCGAAGGCCATCCAGCGCAGCGCGATAGGCTTTGCGCTCAATTTCAGCACTATCGATAATTTTGACGCTGGTGTTGGATGCCATCCGTTTTACCCGATCAGTGCAGATCACAATGCGGTGCTTGCCGTCCTTGACCTCGTTGATCACGAGATCCTTGTCTGCACCGGATATGCCGTCCTTGCAGCGGAGCGACATGACTTCGGGTACGTCCGGCATATCGGGCATGAAATTAGAGTCATCGGTGATCACCGTGCCGTTTTTACCGCGCATCAACACGCGCACCGTTTTTTCGACCGTATCGCCATCGCCCTTGTCCGCGTCCCCGTGTCTGCGGATCAAGATGATCTGCTTGCCGCCCTTGTCGCCCTTGTCGCCCATCACAACGATGGGTGGAGCAGGTGGGGCAGGCGGGGCGGGTGGCGTTGGATCAGCGGCGGCGGAAGGCGGCACGGGCACCGCCTGCGGGGCGGTGGGTGCCTGTGCAGCAGC
>JAKFUX010000037.1:0-17675 GCA_021732465.1 Sphingomonas sp. | reverse complement strand
CTCGCTCCATCGTCGTCGGATGAGAAAAGCGGGACCCCGGCCAAGCCCGGGGTGACGTGGATTGTTGGGTAGTCGGTAGCGTGAGTATGCCCCCCCCTAACCGTCACCCCGGGCTCGACCCGGGGTCCCGCTGCCTTGCCCGGCCACCGAGAAGCGGGACCCCCCCCTCAACTCTTCAGCCGATACCCCGTCCGGAAAATCCACGCGATTGCCCCCAGCGTCAGCGCCAGAAACACCCCGATCGCCAGCAAGCTCCACTCGATCGCCACATCGCCCTGCCCAAAGAAGGTCCAGCGAAAGCCGCTGATCAAATAGACGATCGGGTTGAACAGCGTCACTGCCTGCCACGCGGGCGGGAGCATCTTGATCGAGTAAAATGTGCCGCCCAGAAACGTCAGCGGGGTGATGACCAGCAGCGGTACGATCTGCAATTGCTCAAAACTTTTCGCCCAGATGCCCAGCGCAAAGCCGAACAGGCAAAATGTAATCGCGGTCAGCAGCATGAAACAGAGCATCGCCAGCGGGTGTGCAATCGGCAGCGCGACAAACAAATGCGCGGTTGCCAATATCACCAGTCCCAGGATCATCGATTTGGTTGCCGCCGCGCCGACATAGGCAATGACCGTTTCCAGCGGAGAGATGGGCGCAGACAGCAGTTCGTAAATCGTGCCCGACCATTTGGGCATGTAGATGCCAAAGCTTGCATTGCCGATCCCCTCGGTCAGCATCGACAGCATGATCAGGCCGGGCACGATGAACGCGCCATATGGCACCCCGTCCACCGTGGTGATCTTCGACCCAATCGCAGAGCCGAACACAATGAAATATAGCGATGTGGTGATGACGGGCGTCAGCAGGCTGGTCGCGATGGTGCGGCCGAACCGGGCGACTTCGAACTGATAGATGGCGGCAATGCCGTGCCAGTTGAACCCGGTCATGCGGCCTGCTCCGTCGTGCTTTGCGTCGATTGATGCACCAGCCCGACAAAGATGTCCTCCAGCGAGCTTTGCGCGGTGTTCAAATCCTTGAAGCCAATCCCCAGATCGCCCAGCGCGCGGAGCAGGGAGGGGATGCCGGTGCGTTCGGCATGCGCCTCAAACACATATTCCAGCTCATGCCCGTCGGCCTTCAGCACCGGCTGCCACTCGGCGAGTTCGGGCGGCACGGCGGCGAGCGGTTCTGACAGGTTGATCGTCAGCGTTTTCTTGCCAAGCTTTTGCATCAGCGTGGTCTTGTCCTCCACCAGGATCAGCTTGCCCTTCAGGATCACGCCCACCCGGTCGGCCATCTCCTCGGCCTCTTCCAGATAATGCGTCGTCAGGATGATGGTGGTGCCGCGGTCACGTAAGCTCCGCACCAGCTTCCACATATCGCGGCGCAGCTCGACATCGACACCGGCGGTTGGCTCATCGAGGAACAGGATATCGGGCTCGTGGCTCAGCGCCTTGGCGATCAGTACCCGGCGTTTCATGCCGCCGGATAGCTCCATGATCTTGGCTGAACGCTTGTCCCATAACGACAGGTCACGCAGGATCTGCTCGATGATAGCGGGGTTGGCGGGGCGGCCGAACAGCCCCCGGCTGAGCTTCACCGTAGCAAGCACGGTTTCAAACGCGTCGGTGGATAGCTCCTGCGGCACCAGCCCGATCCGGTAGCGTGCGGCCCGGTAATCGCGCTGAATATCGTGGCCCGCCACGCGCACATTGCCGCTGCTGGGCGTCACCAGCCCGCAAATGATGCTGATCAGCGTCGTCTTGCCCGCGCCATTGGGGCCAAGCAGCGCGAAAATCTCGCCCCGGTTGATCGTCAGGTCGACATGGTCAAGCGCGGTGAGGCCCGACGCATAGGTTTTGGTCAGGCCGGTTACGGCCAGGATCGGTTCCATTCATGCCCCGCTGAAATGATGATCGGGTTGTTCGGCCCCCCGAAGCCCGTTCGCCCTGCGCTTGTCGAGTAGGTAGGGTCGCTATTGCCGCACTACAATCGCTTGCCCCCCAAACCCCGTCAGCTTTTCTTGCGCACCTTGGCGATTTGGGCGCGGAGTTCTTCGATCGGCAGGGCAGCGGAAACGACATGATTGCCGATCACCCATGAGGGCGTGCCCGTCATCCCCAGCTTTTGCGCAACGCCCAGATTGCGCTGAATCTCGGCATCAATGCGCAGGTTGCCGCCTGCTGCCTGCGCGGTGGCAGCATCAATGCCTGCGGCTGCCAGGGCGTTGTTGATCGATTGATCGGTGATGCGCCCGCCCGCATAGAGCGCCTCGTGAAACTGCTGGAAGCGACCGCGTTCGGCGGCGACCAGGCTCAGCCGGGCGGCGGTGCGGCTTTCCTCTGACAGGATGGGCAGTTCGCGGAAGATAACGCGTAAATTGGGGTCGCTCGCGACCAGTTTGGTGATGACCGGCAGGCTGGACCGGCAAAAACCACAATTATAATCGAAATATTCGACGATGGTCACATCGCCCTTGGGGTTGCCGATCCAGGCGTTGCCATATGGCGTCATGATTGCGGCGCGATTGGCGGCAATGGTCTCGCCTGTTTCGCGGTCACGCATCCGCCCCAGTGCCTCCGGGATGATTTCGGGATGGGCGAGCACATAATCATGCACCACGCGCTCAATCGCGGCGCGCTGCGGCGTCGTGCTGTTCAACTGGTTTACACCAGCCACCGCGCCTGCACCGACCAACGCTGATCCGCACGCTATGGCGAGCAACACGAGCCGGTTTCCTGCAATTCTATCAATCATTACCGCCGCCTTCCGCCGCGTGTGTCATCAAGCACGTTCTGCGAGGCGACAGCGATGTCCTGTGCCCTGATCCAGTCGGCGGTATTCTGGGGCAGCGCGGCCATTGCCGCGCGGGCGCTGAACGCGGCAGTGCGCGAATCGCCTGACAGGCTGGCGCGTTCGGCTGTGGCCAGCAGGGCGCGCGCCTTATCGCCGCGCAGATCATAGACCGTGCCGAGCTGATACCAGCCAAACGGGTTTTCATAGTCGCGCGACACCGCCTGGCGGAGCACCTTTTCGGCTTCAGGATAATTGGCGGGGTCTTCGGTGGCGATCAGGGCGTGGCCGAAACTGGTGGCGATCAGCGGCTGATAATTGGTCGCCTGCGTTGCCTCGCGCAGCGGGGCCAGCGCCTCAAACGGCTTGCCCGATTCGAGCAGGATCTGGCCCTTCACCTCCAGAAAATAGGGATCATGCGGCGCAGTCGCCACCAGCGCATCGGCCTCTGCATTGGCTTTTTCGGGGTAACCCGCCTTGTGATAGGCATAAGCGCGGGCATAATGCGCATAGACGCTTTGGTTTTCAGGCGGATAGGCATTCAGCGTGCGCGGCGGCTCGCCCACAAAGCCGATCAGCTTGGCGCGCACCCGCTGAAATCGAATTTCCAGCGCGGGATCAAAGGGGGTGTTCCAGGACGGGGATTGCATCAACGTGTGGGTCAATGTGGCAACACGCTCGCCGCTCAGCGGATGGCTTTGCGCAAAGGGATCGATATTCGTGTACCCGGCCCGGAACTCCAGGCTTTGCAGCTTCTTGAAAAATTGCAGAAAGCCCTTGCCCGATACGCCCGCATCCTGGAGAAATTTTGCCGCCGTTGCATCGGCAGTGGCTTCCTGAACGCGCGTAAAGGCCAGAAATTTGCTCTGTGCGACCTGCTGGCCGGCAGCGATAATGCCCGCGCCGCCCTCTGCCGATCCCGCGGCGATGGCGGCGACACCCAGCAACAGGCTGACCAGCATGATGCCCAGCGCCGGGCGCGCACCATCGCTTTGCAGCACGACATGCCCGTCGGCGATATGGCCGAGTTCATGCGCGATCACGCCCTGGACCTGATTGGCGTTGTCGGCTGAATTGATCAGCCCCGAATGGACGTAAACCGTCTGCCCGCCGACCACAAAGGCGTTGACCGATTCGTCGTTGATCAAAATGACGCGCACGTCGCGTGGTGACAGCCCGGCCGCGATGATCAGCGGTTTCGACATGTCGGCGAACATCGCTTCCGTTTCGGCATCGCGCAAAATCGATTGCGCGCGCACCGGCTGCGCCAGAATCAGCAACGAAAGCGCGAGCGCAGCGGCGAATTTCTTCATGATGCTGATATCGGCCAGTTCTGCCAATTATTCAACGGACCAGAATGGCAACTGGCCCGGATGGACAGATAAACCTGTCGATCCGGGCCAGCATGAAGATCAACCGAGGTGATCAGGCACCAAAGGTGCGCTGCCACCAGCCCCGCCGGGGCGGGCCGCCTTCGGTGGACCCGCCTTCGCGAGGTTCGCTGTCGGTGGGTGCTGCTGCGGCAGCAACGGGCGCCGGAACAGCCGCCGGAACAGCCGATGCGGGGGCTGGATCGGCATCGACGGTTGCTGCTGCCGGTTCGTCGCCGACGGTCACACCCTTTGCCTCATCCTTTGCCTCATCCTTTGCAGCGGTCTTGCCCTTGCCCGTGCCCTTTGCAGCGGCGCGGCGCTTCGGCTTGGCCGGAGCCTCTTCGGCGGTTGGCGCGGCAACCGCTTCTGGCACCGTTTCCGATGCGGCCTCTGGTGCGGCAGCGTCGACCGGGTCAGCTTTGGCGCGGCGAGCACGCTTTGGCTTGGCCGGGGCCTCTGCTTCGGCCGCTGGTGCATCTGCCTGTGCTACGGGCGCATCCGCTGCCGGTGGAGCAGCTTCGGGTGCGCCAGTTTCGGGTGCACCAGTTTCGGGCAGGGCAGGCGCCTTGGCACGCGGGCGGCGGCGTGGGCGCTTGGGCGCTTCGCTGTCCATAACGGGGTCCGCAGCGATGTCGCCGGTTGCGCCAGCGGCATCGTCGTCGGCAACGGCATCAGCCGAGGCGGCATCATTTGCCCCTTCCGCACGATCACCCTCAGGCCGACCTTCACCGCGACGACCGCCACGCCGTCCCCGGCGTCCGCGACGACGGCGGGGTTCGCCATTTTCGTCGGTTGAGCGTGGTGCTTCGCCCGCGCCGCCGTCTTCTGTGCCTTCGCCTGGTGCCGCATCATCACCATCGCTGGCCTCTGCGCTGGCCCCTTCGCTGGCTTGACCTTCGGCAGTGCCGCCTTCACCTTCGGGGCGACCACGACCGCGCCGACCGCGCCGACGGCGACGCTTGTTGCGGCGTGCCTCGCGCTCGCCTTCCGTTTCGTCCGGGCGAGCCTCGGCATCCTCGCGCGCTTCTGCTGCGCGCTCTTCCTCGGCGTCCTCTTCGTCGATCTCTTCGATCTCTTCCTCATCATCGTCATTGTCGATGATTGCCGCTTCAAAGCGTGGCACATAGGCAGGTGGCGGACCGCCCGCCTCAACCGACATGCGCGCGCCCTCCTGCTCGCCGTCGGCAGCGACTTCGATCATCACGCCGTACCGTTCCTCGATCTCGGCGAGTTCAGTCCGCTTGCGGTTGAGCAGATAGAAAGCGGCTTCCTGGCTGGCGCGCAGCAACAACTGCGATCCACGGCCCCGTGCGGCCTCGTCTTCAATCATCCGCAGCGCGCTCAGCCCGGCTGACGACGCTGTGCGAACAAAGCCTGATCCTTCGCAATGCGGGCACGGGCGGGTCGACGCTTCCAGCACACCGGTACGCAGCCGCTGGCGGCTCATTTCCATCAGCCCGAACGACGATATGCGGCCCACCTGAATGCGTGCGCGATCGTTTTTCAGCGCTTCCTTCATCGCCTTTTCAACCTTGCGGTTGTTCGACGGGTTATCCATGTCGATAAAATCGATCACGACCAGCCCGGCCATGTCGCGCAGGCGCAACTGGCGGGCGATTTCCTGTGCCGCTTCCAGATTGGTCGCCGTTGCAGTCTGTTCGATATTATGTTCGCGGGTGGAACGGCCTGAGTTGATGTCAATCGACACCAGTGCCTCGGTTGGGTTGATCACCAGATAGCCGCCCGATTTCAGCTGGACGACCGGGTGATACATTGCCCCCAACTGATCTTCGACCTTGCTGCGCTGGAACAGCGGCACCGGATCGGAATAATGCTTCACCCGCCGCGCGTGGCTGGGCATCAGCAGCTTCATGAATTCCTTGGCCTGGCGATAACCGTCTTCGCCCTCGACGATTACTTCGTCGATTTCCTTGTTATAAATATCGCGGATCGCGCGCTTTATCAGGTCGCTGTCGCCGTAAACGATCGCAGGGGCCGCTGATTTGAGCGTCGTTTCGCGAATGCCGTCCCACAGCCGTGCAAGATAATCAAAATCGCGCTTGATCTCTACCTTGGTCCGCTGAAGCCCGGCGGTACGCACGATGCAGCCCATTGATGGCGGCAACTTCATATCGGCCATGATTGATTTTAGCCGCTTGCGATCGCCTGCGTTCGAAATCTTGCGGCTGATGCCGCCGCCATGCGACGTGTTGGGCATCAGCACGCAATAGCGCCCGGCAAGCGACAAATAGGTCGTCAGTGCCGCACCTTTATTGCCGCGTTCTTCCTTCACGACCTGGACCAGCAACACCTGGCGGCGGTGGATAACGTCCTGAATTTTGTAGCGACGACGCAGGTTCATGCGGCGCTGGCGCAATGCTTCTACGGCATCGTCCGAACCGCCCCGGCTGCGCGCGCGCGGTGGCGCATCGGCATCGCCGCTTTCGCCGTCATCATCATGCTGCGCGTCATCGTCATCCCGGCCGCGATCGCCCCGTGCGGTGTCGTCGTGATCCGAATCATCGTCGTTATAATCATCGCCGCGCGCATCATCCTCGGCATCGGCCTGCGCGCGCAGCGCCGCTTCCTCAGCGGCATGTTCGGCTTCTTCGCGCAGCAATGCGTCGCGATCTTCCTTGGGGATCTGATAATAATCGGGGTGGATTTCGCTGAACGCTAAAAACCCGTGGCGATTGCCGCCATAATCGATGAAGGCCGCCTGAAGCGACGGTTCAACCCTGGTTACCTTGGCGAGATAGATATTGCCTTTGAGCTGCTTGCGCTCAGCGGATTCGAAATCAAACTCCTCGATTCGAGTTCCCTTGACGACGGCAACCCGGGTTTCTTCCCGGTGCCGTGCGTCGATCAGCATACGCATGGTCATTAATATGTCTCCGTGCACGCGTGCCGGGGCCGTTCAGGCCGGGCCGCATGCGATTAAGTGGCGTCGACGAAGGGGCGGCAACGCCGCCTGCTCCAGTCGATCGAGTTGCGATAGAAATTGCCTCTGCCGCCAGTGCACGCCGGGACATATGGTCCGCGGCACCCCACGCGCCCGCATAGCCGCCGGTATTGACCGGGCGGTTTGCAGGGAAAGGGAAATGCATCATGCGAGCGTCAACCTGAAGAACCGCGCACGGGCCGGACGGCATCGCGCGGGGGATTACCCGGCCGTGCACAGAATGCGCACAATCGCGGATGGGGGTGGCCTAGCATCCCCTTGCTGCAACAGCAACCGGCACTGATTTGCCGCCAACCGGCAAAAAAATGCCGAACGGCAAGTTAACCGCATCGTTTCACCGCGATTTGAGAAGCTGCCCCCTAGGCCGGTCGCATCAGTTATCCCCAGCGGGAGCAATCCCTATATGCCTTTTTACTGGACCGGCGGGCCATCCGCACGGCATTGTCGCCCTGTGTCCTTCCTTCTTGCCCTGCTCGCTTTCTGGCTGGGCGGCGCGCCCGCCTGGGCTGCGACCGTCGAGCGGATAGATGTGCGCCCGGACCGGATCGTGATCAGGTTCGACGGGGTCGTCGCCCAAGCCTCCAGCTTCATGCTGGATGAGCCGCAGCGCATCGCACTGGATGTTGACGGCGCAACGCCGGGGGGGCGGGTTGAAACCTATGATATGGTTGATGGCGTGCGCCAGGCGGCGCGGGGCAGCAATGGTGCCCGGATTGTGTTCGATCTGGCAGCACCCGCCATCGTTACCGAGGGCACCTTTGGTCGCAACGGCCATGAACTCACGCTGCTGCTGCGCACCGTAGACGACGCACAGTTTGCGCGGGCCGCAGCCGAAGGGCGGATGCGCTTTTTGCCGCCGTTCAACTATGGATCGGGCATAACCCCGGCGGTGTACCGCGTGTCGACGCCGGTGCCGCTCGCCAGCCGCAAGCTTTCACTGCCGCGCGTTTATGGGGATGATGACAGCCGGCCGCTGGTGGTGATTGATGCCGGGCATGGCGGTGTCGATCCCGGCGCGATCTCGCCGGATAGTGGCCTGCGCGAAAAAGACGTGACGCTGAAGATTGCGCGCGCGATCCGCGATGATCTGGTCGCCTCAGGCCGCGTGCGCGTGGCGCTGACGCGGGAGGACGACAAATATCTGATCCTGCAGGAACGCTATGGCATTGCCCGCAAACTAAAGGCCGATCTGTTCATCTCCATTCACTGCGACAGCGTGGGCGGTGGATCAGCCAGCGGCGCGACCGTGTACACGCTTTCCGAAGTGGCATCCGACAAGGAATCGGCACGGCTGGCAGCGCGGGAAAACAAGGCGGACATTATTCAGGGCGTTAACCTGGCATCGACCTCGGTCGACATTTCGTCGATCCTGATTGATCTCACCCAGCGCGAGACGATGAACAGCTCCGCCAATTTTGCCCGCCTTTTGGGGCGCGAAGCGAAACAATTGATGCCAATTAAGCCCAATTTCCACCGAATGGCGTCACTTGTTGTCCTAAAAGCACCCGATATGCCCTCAATTCTGTTCGAAACGGGCTATATTTCGAACCCAACCGACGCAGCATTCATCGATTCGCGCGAAGGCCGCGCTGCCATTGCCCAGAGCATTCGGCGCGCGGTGGACGTTCACTTCGCGCGGCGCATGGCGGCACGATAGGGGCGGGGGCCCGGCTGCCAGGCATTCCGCGAGGCCCGGCGCGCGAAGGCTGGCAAGCGCGCGCAAACTTGGCTAGGGGCTGGGGCAGATATGGCTGACCCATCCAACACCGTAAATTTCCGCATCCGGCGCGATGTGAGCGGCCTGCAGGGCTATATTGAGCGCGCCTGGGATCGCTGGTGGGTAAAGCTGCTCGCGATTCTGGCCGGGTTCGCGATGCTGGCTTATGCGTTGTTATGGCTGCTGTTTGCGCGCGACCTTCCCTCAGTCGACGGGCTGCGCGCCTATGAACCGCCGCTGCCCACCAATGTGCGGTCTATCGATGGTGCTCCCATCCACAGCTATGCCCGCGAGCGCAGGGTAGAGCTGGCGTTTGACGAATATCCCAAGATGCTGGTCAATGCGTTTCTGGCGGCCGAAGACCGCACCTTTTTCAGCCATAATGGCGTTGATTATCCTGGCACGCTGGGCGCGGTGCTGGATTATGTGACAAAATTCGGATCGGGCAAGCGCGCGCGCGGCGGCTCCACGATCACCCAGCAGGTCGCCAAGAACCTGTTGATTGGCAACAGCTATTCGCCGTCACGCAAAATCAGGGAAGCCATTCTCGCCTATCGGATTGAGGATTCGCTGACCAAGCAGCAGATCCTGGAGCTGTATCTGAACCAGATACCGCTTGGTCGGAATGCTTTTGGGGTCGAGGCGGCAAGCCACGCTTATTTCGATAAGGAATTGAACGAGTTGAGCCTTGGCCAGCTCGCTTATCTGGCCATTCTGCCCAAGGGGCCGGCCAATTATGATCCATTCCGCAACACCGCGCGCGCGCTGGAACGGCGCAATTATGTGCTGCGCGAAATGTTGCGGAACGATTTTATTGATCAAGCGCAATTTGATGCTGCCAAGGACGAGCCGATCGGCGCGGTGGCACGGCAAAAGCCCAAATTTGAGCGCGTCGGCGGCTATTTTGTTGAAGAAGTCCGCCGCCAGCTGATCGACAAATTTGGTGAAACGGACAAGGCAGGGCCCTTCAGCGTTTATTCGGGCGGGCTGTGGGTGCGGACATCCTATGACCCGAAGCTCCAGCAATATGCGCAAACCGCGCTGCGCGATGGACTGCTGCGCTATGATCGTGGCCGGGGGTGGAATGGGCCGCTGGGCCATCAGGATATTGCTGGCGATGCCGCGGCGCAAACCGGCGGGCAGGGCTGGCTTCAAGCGCTGGTGAACACCAATATCGGGCTGGATTACGCCGATTGGCGGGCCGCAATCGTCATCGCGCGCAACAGCGACAGCGCGTCCATCGGCTTTGCGGATGGATCGACGGGCAGCTTGCCAAAATGGGCGGCGCAAATGCCGGTGCGCAACCAGGGCGGCACGGCTTTTGCGGCGCTGGAACTGGGAGACATTATCGCGGTTGCGCCAGAAGCGGGCAGTTATGCGCTGCGGTCCATCCCACGGGTGTCAGGCGGGATTGTGGTCGAGCAACCGCAATCCGGGCGCGTGCTGGCGATGCAGGGCGGATTTGATTCGCGATTGGGGTCGTTTAACCGCGCAACGCAGGCGATGCGTCAGCCGGGATCGACCATCAAGCCGCTGGTCTATGCCGCGGCGCTGGAAAACGGGATGACACCCAGCTCAATCATCATCGATGGGCCATTCTGCGTCTATCAGGGTGCCCGACTGGGGCAGAAATGCTTTACCAATTTTGGCGGCAGCCGCGGGTCTGGCCCACACACGATGCGCTGGGGCATTGAGCAATCACGCAACTTGATGACGGTAAAAGCCGCCTCACAGACGGGCATGGAGCGCGTTGTTGATGTGATCGACCGGATGGGCGTGGGTAAATATCCGGCGTTCCTGTCGATCGCGCTGGGGGCGGGCGAAACCACCGTTCAGCGCATGGTCAACGCCTTTTCGATCATCGCCAACCAGGGGCGCGGCCACCCGTCGACGCTGATCGATTTTGTCCAGAACCGGCATGGCAAGGTAATTTGGCCCGATAATTGGCGCGCCTGTGATCGCTGCAACGCGGCCGACTGGAATGGCAAGGCAATGCCCCGTCCGGTGATCCGCGCGCGGCAGGTGATTGATCCGATTACAGCATACCAGATGGTCCACATCACCGAAGGCGTCATCCAGCGCGGCACCGCTACGGTACTGCGGGATCTGAACCGACCAATCATGGGCAAAACCGGCACGTCCACCGGGCCAACCAATGTGTGGTTCATCGGCGGCACGCCCCAGCTGATCGCTGGGCTGTATATTGGCTATGATAAGCCAGCGAGCTTGGGCGGTTATGCGCAGGGCGGCACGCTTGCCGCGCCAATATTCAAGCAGTTCGCGCAAAAAGCCTATGAGGGCATGCCGGTGCTGCCGTTCCGCGCGCCACCGGGCGTGCGGATGGTGCGCGTTGATCGCGCGTCGGGCAAGCAGGTTTACGGCGCGTGGCCGGGCGATGACCCGCAAGCATCGGTGATTTGGGAGGCATTCAAGCCCGAAAGCGAGCCGCGTCGTGACGTTGCCCGCCAGTCTGATCTGGCCCCTACACGTGACACAAAGGCTGCGCGCCGGGATGACAGCAAGAAAGACAGCGATTTCTTGCAAAGGCAGGGCGGAATCTACTAGCGCGGTTCCCATATCGCGGATGCCGCTCGTTGCAGGGCGCCACTATTTGTTTTTGCGGAGTTCTTCCCATGCGCGCTGAAGCGCAAGCCTATGTCGATAGCATCAACGACGCGCTGGCGCTGCTGCGCCGGTTCCTCGATTGGGACCGTGCGCTTCGCCGCCTCGACGAACTGAACGCGCGCGTTGAAGATCAGGCGCTGTGGAATGATCCCAAAGCCGCGCAGGAAGTGATGCGCGAACGCCGCCGCCTTGATGAAGCAATCACCGCCACGCGCGCGATTGAAATTGAGCTTTCGGACACCGTCGAACTGATGGAAATGGCCGAGGGAGAGGGCGATACCGCGATGGTCGATGAAGGCGTCGCCGGGCTGGCAATGCTGTCAGAGCGCGCCAATGAGGACAAGATCAAGGCGCTGCTGGCGGGTGAAGCCGATGGCAACGACACCTATATCGAAGTGAATGCCGGGGCGGGTGGCACTGAAAGCCAGGATTGGGCCGGCATGCTGAGCCGGATGTACACACGCTGGGCCGAACGGCGCGGCATGAAGGTGGAACTGATCGATCAGCATTCGGGCGAGCAGGCCGGCATCAAATCGGCCACGCTGCTGCTGAAGGGCGAGAACGCCTATGGCTATGCCAAAACCGAAAGCGGCGTCCACCGTCTGGTTCGCATCAGCCCCTATGACAGTGCGGCGCGGCGGCACACCAGCTTTGCCAGCGTCTGGGTCTATCCCGTGATCGACGACAATATCGAGGTCGATTATAACGAGAGCGACCTGCGGATCGACACATACCGCGCATCTGGCGCGGGCGGGCAGCACATCAACACCACCGATTCGGCTGTGCGCATCACGCATATCCCCACCGGTATCGTTGTGCAGTGCCAGAACCAGCGATCGCAGCATAAGAACAAGGCGGAGGCGTATAACCAGCTGCGCGCCCGCCTGTATGAGCGCGAACTCGCGATCCGCGAGGCGGCGGCCAATGCGGAAAATGACAGCAAAACCGACATCGGCTGGGGCCACCAGATCCGGTCATACGTATTGCAGCCCTATCAGATGGTGAAAGACCTGCGCACGGGCGTGGTATCGACCGCGCCGGGCGATGTGTTAGACGGGGCACTCGATCCATTCATGGCGGCGGCCCTGTCGCAGCGCGTGACGGGCGAGACGGTTGAGGTGGAGGATGTCGACTAGCATGCGCCGCCTCGCTGTCTTGGCCGGGCTTATGCTCCTTGCCGCCTGCGATGTAGGCGCGGGCACACTTTCCCCGGCCAAGGACGGGGCCGGGCCGTTCCCCGCCGCCGATCGCCCGGTGGCCCGAATCGTTTCGTCGCGCTGGTCAACCGAGGAAGCCCGCGACCGGCTGAACGAGGCCGATGAAGTGATGGACAAGGCCGGGATCAAACCCGGCATGACCGTGGCGGATATTGGCGCGGGTGAAGGATATTACACGATTCGGTTGGCCGAACGCGTCGGCAAGGAGGGCCGCGTGCTCGCCGAGGATATCGTTCCTGAGGTCCGCGATTCGCTTGCCGAGCGCGTGGTGCGCGAGCGCTTGCAGAGCGTCAGCGTGCGGCTTGGCGACCCCGCCGATCCCAAGCTGCCCGAAAATAGTTTTGACCGGGTGCTGATGGTGCACATGTATCATGAGATTGAGCAGCCTTATGAATTTTTGTGGCGGATGCGGCCTGCGCTGAAGGCGGACGGGCTTGTCATCGTGGTCGACGCCAACCGCCCGACGCAGAACCATGGCACGCCGCCCAAACTGCTGAAATGCGAATTCGCCGCCGTCGGCTATGTGCAGGTCGCGACCAGTGATATGCCGTCTGCAGGCGGCTATGTGGCATCATTCCGCGCGCAGGGTCCGCGCCCTGATCCGCGTGCCATTAAAGCCTGCACGGAAGACTGATCATGCGCGCCTATCACGATCTGATGCAGCATATTCTCGACACCGGTGTTGAGACTGCGGACCGGACCGGCGTTGGCACCTTATCGGTGTTCGGCCATCAGATGCGGTTTGATCTGGCACGCGGTTTTCCGGTGCTCACCACCAAGAAACTGCATCTGCGATCGATCATCGTCGAGCTGTTGTGGTTCCTGCGCGGCGACACCAATGTGCGCTGGTTGCAGGACCGCAAGGTTGCGATTTGGGACGAATGGGCCCGCGACGACGGCGATCTTGGGCCCATTTATGGCAAGCAATGGCGCGATTGGGCGGCCGGCGATGGCCGCCAGATTGACCAGATTGCCGAACTGATCACCCAAATAAAAACCAACCCCACATCGCGCCGCCAGATCGTCAGCGCGTGGAACCCGGGCGATCTGCACGCGATGGCGCTCGCCCCGTGCCACTGCCTGTTCCAGACGCATGTATCGAACGGCAAGTTATCGCTGCAACTTTATCAACGTTCTGCTGATGTGTTTTTGGGGGTGCCGTTCAACATCGCCAGCTATGCGCTGCTCACCCATATGCTCGCGCAGCAATGCGATCTGGAGGTGGGCGAGTTCATCTGGACGGGCGGCGATTGCCATCTGTATCTGAACCACCTTGATCAGGCACGGCTGCTTTTGACGCGCACGCCCGGCCCCCAGCCGCGACTGGAGATTCTCCGCAAGCCGGATGGCATCGACGGCTATGAATATGAAGATTTCAAGCTGCACGATTATGTCGCGCAGCCGCATATCGCGGCCCCGGTGGCGGTGTGATTTCGCTGCACCTTGCGCGCGCCGATAATGGCGTGATCGGCGCTGACGGCATTATTCCCTGGCATATCCCCGGCGAGCAACGCCGGTTCAAGGCGATGACGATGGGCCGGCCGATGATCATGGGCCGCAAGACCTTTGAGAGCTTTCCCAGCCCCTTGCCAGGCAGGCGGCATGTCGTCCTGACGCGCGACCCCCATTGGCAGGCAACGGGCGCCGAGGTGGCTCATGACATAACCCAGGCGCTCGCGCTCGCCGGGGATGATGTGGCGGTGATCGGTGGGGTCGACATCTTTGCACTGCTGATCGATCAGGCGACGCTGATCGAGTTGACCGAAGTGCACCTGTCGCCCCCCGGTGACGCGGTGGTGCCGCCGTTCACCGGCTGGCGTGAAACGGCGCGGACCGATTTCCCGCCGGAGGGTGCCGTGCCCGGCTATAGCTATGTCACGCTCGCGCGCCCCTAGCGCCCCGCGCACCTGCCCCCTATAGCCCGGCACATGGAGCGTCTCGACGGGGGTGCGCCAGTGCCCGAACGCTATCGCGGTGGCATTGTCGCACTGGGCAATTTCGATGGATTTCATCTGGGGCACCAGGCGGTGATCGGCCGCGCGGTGGCGCTGGCGCGCGCGCGCGGCGTGGCTGCGCTGGTCGCGACGTTTGATCCGCATCCGGTGCGCTTCTTCAAGCCCGATACCGCGCCGTTTCGGCTGACGACGCTTGATCAGCGCCAGCGGCTTTTTGCCGATGCGGGGGCCGATGCGATGGTGGTGCTGCACTTCGATAGCGCGCTTGCGCAGCTGACGGCGGCGGCGTTTGTTGATGAATGCCTGGTCACCAATCTGGGCGTGGCGGGCGTGGTGACGGGGCAGGACTTTACCTTTGGCGCAAAGCGGGGCGGCAATGTGGGCGTGCTGGCGGCACTGGGCGCGGCAAATGGCTTTAGCTGCGATACGGTGGGGCCGGTAACGGCAGGCGACGAGGTTGTTTCCTCCAGCCGGATTCGCGATTTGCTCCATGGGGCCGACCCCGTCGGCGCAGCGCGGTTGCTAACGCGGCCCTTTGCGATTGCGGGCCAGGTGCAGCACGGCGACAAGGTGGGCCGCACGATCGGCTATCCCACGGCGAACATCGACATGGGCAGCTATCTGCGCCCGGCATATGGCATTTATGCGGTGCGCGCGCGATTGGCCGATGGCCGTGTCATCGATGGCGCGGCAAATATCGGCGTGCGGCCGACATTTGATCCACCCAAGGAATTGCTGGAAGTGTTCCTGTTCGACTTCGCCGAGCATTTATACGGCCAGATGATCGAGGTCGACCTGATCGCCTATCTGCGCCCCGAGGCCAAGTTTGACGGGCTGGACGCGCTGGTGGCGCAGATGGACGCTGATTGCGCGCGGGCGCGGTCGATTCTTGCGGGGGTAGCCTGATCAGCTACTCAAACCGGAACCGGTAACTGATCGACGTACCAAGCGTGATCTGGTTACGGCTGCCAAACTGGCTACCCGAAATTGGCGATGCTGCCGCGTCGCCGACCAAGCGGGCATAGCTGGCAAATGCCGATGCGCTCCACTTGCCGCCCAGCCGGCGTGAGGCAAAGCCCGACACCCCAACATCGGTAAAACTGGCGCCGGGGCGATAGGCGCGGAGCCCGCTGGTGATTGATTCGGCGGGCGTGACGCCGTGATAGGCGCGCAGATAGGTCGCGTCGGCAAACCGCAGCCGACCACTATAGCCCAAGGTCCATTTGCCCTTCAGCGCAACCCGGCGCAGCGTAAGATCAGCCACAAGCCCGTCATGCCCAGCAACCGCCTGACGCACTTCAAGCTGAACCGATGTGAACAAGGACGGCTGAAAAGTAACAAACCCGCCCAGTTCAGGGGCAACGCTGATTGACCTCAGGCCGGGGAATACGGCGATGTCGCCGCGCGTTCGCCCGAATTCTGGCCGGATGATCGGCCCGGCACGCCATTTTCGGGTGTTGAGCAGGTTATAGCCAATGCCGGTTTGCACCGAAGCGAAGAACTGGTTTTTGTAGCGCACCTCGAGCGCCGGAATGGGCAGCACGCGCAGGCTGTCACTGCCCGGAAATTGCGGCGTCGCGAAAACGCCAGGTCCGATATCGATTTGCCATGCGGGCGGATAAGGGCCGAAAGTCATTGGTCGCGGCGGCGGGGGCGAGGGCGGCGAGGCCTGATCTTCACTTGCCGCATCGGCTGGTGCGGTCAGTGAATAAGAAACCGGGGCGGGTGGTTGATCAAGCCCTGACGTCGACGGATTGGTAACCGCAACGCCAAGCGTGGCAATGAGAAGTGACAAGGCCATATTACGGCTCCGAAATGATATACCGTCGCAACTAGAGCGTTTCGATCTGATTTCAATCCGTGAAATGCCGCAGTGCATCGCGAAGCGTGACGAATGCGATCAGAGGCGATAGAGCAGCGCTCCGATGACCGATATCAATGACACACCGCCCGCCGCCGCGAAGGATTATCGCGACACCGTCTTCCTGCCGAAGACCGACTTTCCGATGAAAGCCGGTTTGCCCGCGAAGGAGCCGACGATCTTGGCGCGCTGGCAGGCGATGGGCCTGTATGAAAAACTGCGCGCCGCGCGGGCAGGGCGCGAGAAGTTCATCCTGCATGATGGCCCGCCCTACGCCAATGGCGACATGCATATCGGCCATGCGCTGAACCATATCCTGAAGGACACGGTGTGCCGCACGCAGAATTTGCTCGGCAAGGATGCGCCCTATGTGCCCGGCTGGGACTGCCACGGCCTGCCGATTGAGTGGAAGGTGGAGGAGCAATATCGCGCCAAGAAGCTCAACAAGGATGAGGTGCCCGCAGCGGAGTTTCGTGCGGAATGCCGGGCCTACGCGCAGAAATGGGTTGATACGCAGCGCGAACAGCTCAAGCGGCTGGGCATTAATGGCGACTGGGACCATCCGTATCTGACGATGGATTTCCAGGCCGAGGCGACGATCGTCACCGAGCTGATGAAATTCGCGGAGTCTGGCCAATTGTATCGCGGGGCCAAGCCGGTGATGTGGTCGCCGGTGGAAAAGACCGCGCTCGCCGAGGCCGAGGTTGAGTATGAGGACATCGTCTCAACGCAGATCGACGTGGCGTTTGAGATTGTCGACGCGCCGAACGCGCCCGAACTGGTTGGCGCGCACGCGGTGATCTGGACGACGACGCCTTGGACGATCCCGGTGAACCAGGCTTTGGCTTATGGGCCGGAGATTGAATACGAAGTCATCCTGATCGACGAAGTGCGTTGGGTCGTTGCCACGCCGCTCGTCGCTGCATTCCTCGACCGTCTTGCGAAAACCAGTCCCGATCATGCCAGCCGCAATTGGGAGGGCTGGAAGCTCTCATCGACGCAGACCGTTGCATCGATCAAAGGCTCTGACCTCGCCGGAGCCACCGCGCGCCACCCAATGGCCAAATTCTTCAAGCCCCTCCCCTTCAGGGGAGGGGTTGGGGGTGGGGGCTCTCCAATTCTCGCGAAGCTCACTACTGATTTAGCGATCGGATACTTCAGCGGGGGCGACGCGCTTGGGG
>JAKFUX010000034.1:0-18436 GCA_021732465.1 Sphingomonas sp. | reverse complement strand
CGGCAAAGCCATCGCCGTTCACATCCGCCACCTGCCGCGGAAACCGGTCCTGCGACGACCAGCCACCCGCATTCACCGCGAAGTTGCTAACACGCGTGCCGCCGGGATCGGCATAGCGGAAGGAATAGAGCCCGTCGGCGAACTGAAACAGTTCGACGTTCGACACGGTGTCGGTGCTGCCGGAGGAGGTGACCGCCATGGTGCCATTGGCATTGCGAGTTACTGTGGTTTGCGCACGCGTCGATGTATAGATTGCAGTGTCGAAGCCCGTGCCACCGTCTAGCGTGTCGGATCCGGATCCGCCAACCAGCATGTCATCGCCGTCTCCTCCGAACAGCATATCAATACCGGACGACCCTTCCAATCGGTTGTTCAGATTGTTTCCTCGGAGGACATCCGCAAAGTCAGACCCCCGAATGTTCTCGATGCCAACGAGCATGTCTACACCACTATCGGTGCCTCCTGCCGAAGACCCTGCGGCTAGATCTACTGTTACCCCCAACAATAACTGATTTTCGTAGGAGACCGTGTCGATACCTGCGCCACCGTCAATCCTGTCGTCACCCCCTCCACCGATCAGGAAGTCGTCGCCGTCGCCGCCAAAGAGCGAGTCTTGCTGCTCTCCACCAATCAGCGTGTCACCGCCACCCAGTCCATGGAATGTGACGGAGGACGACCCGCCACTAAAAGCCGACGTGACAGATAGTCGGTTAGCTGTGTCGCTCCCCCAAACTGTAAAGGACTCAGACGAAAAAGATTGAATTTCGACATTTTCGATGTTCAGGTATTGTGTCGACCCAGCCACGTTACGGCCGTCGAGAAATATCATTCTCGACGACCCGCCCAGCCTCAAAGTGTCTACGCCATCACCGCCATCGGCTAGAACGGTTGTGAATTCTTCTACTGTTAGACGGTCGTTGCCCTGTTCGCCGAAAATCGAATCCCCGGCTGCACCGGTAATCACATCGTCCCCAGCTCCACCAAATAGTAGGTCAGCACGGCTGCCACCAACTATATTGTCATTACCAGCATTGCCGCGAATCTCGATTGAAAAATTGATATTGAAGAAATTGAAAAAATCTATGCCGCTTGTTCCAAGTATCCTTTCCACCTGGGAAAAGCGATAATTTGCGACTGATATAATATTTGTACTGGTGTCAAACGACCAGAACGCCTGTGGACCAAGACTGAAACTTGAGAAATCGAAGGTGTCGAAACCAGATCCTCCGTTGAAGGTAGTGGGCGTCGGGGTAGGAAATCCTGTCGTCACCGATGTTACTCGGAGAGTGTCGTTACCGGCGCCACCGAGAACTGTATCTGCGCCGGACCCTGGGTCGATTACATCATCACCGTCACCGCCGTCTATCGTATCGTTGCCGTCTCCGCCGAAGATGAAATCGTCACCATCGCTACCTATCAAAGTGTCGTTTCCGCTCGTCCCGTTGATGGTGGGCATTCGTCTATCCTATCCGTTTTTATAGTTTTAGCTAACATGAAGGCAATTCACTGTCACGCACTACAACGTTGAGTGTGGGACTTGATTTGGTCAGTCATTTATCGCGACTATCGGGCAATGACTCGGCCCGCCGCGCGCACCCAGATCAGGAAGGGGCTCGAAGTCATCCGGACGGGATGCGAGCTAAAGCGAACGAGTTGTTATTCGAGTCGGCAAACCAGGTGGAGACGTCTAAAAATCTCCCATTTAGTTGGGCGTAGTTTGATTCATTCGGGCTAACGGGAGCCAGGAATGCGTCAGACCGGACTATTTGCCACCTTTCATTCTGCTGTTCGCATTGTTTTGCCCGATCCCCTAGGAGAAACTGCGAACTGTGGAAAATCTGCTTCTGACGCGAGCCGTAATTAGGCAATTGCACCTGCAACGCCGACAAAGTCCCGACGTCGCCATTCTGCATTGCGCGACGAGGACAAATTGAGCGGCTGCTTTCGGAATTGGCTGCATACGCCTCCTATGCCGAAGAATGGGGCGTTAGCCGACAGGCCGGTTTTCGTTAGTTTCCAGCCTAGAAGCGATTGTCGCGCGGGAAGCCGTTGGGGGGCATGCGTCCGGCAGCGCCACGCGCGGCGCGCCATGGCCCCATATCGGGTTCATTGCGGGTGCGCCCGCTATCGCCGCCCATCGCCCAGCTCAACCCATGCGCCATCACAAAGCCGGTCACGTCAGCAAGGCCACCGTCGCGATAGCGTTGCAACTGCACCCCCTGGCCGCGCGCCTTTTCGGGCAGTTCCGCAATCGGGAACACCAGCAGGCGGCGGTTATCACCGATCACGGCAATGTAATCCGCCAGCGGATCAAGCGGCTTCAGCCGCACCAGCCGCGCGCCCAGCCGCGGCGTCACCACGGTTTTGCCCTTGCGCGTCTCTGCGATCAGGTCCGCCGTTTTGACGATAAAACCGCGCCCATCATTGGCGGCAACCACGTGCCGATCGGCGCGGCTTGCCGGAAACAGATCAAGGATGCCTGCCTCACCATCCAGGTCGATCATCAACCGCACCGGCTCGCCAAAGCCGCGCCCGCCGGGCAGTTTATCTGCTGCCAGTGTGTAGAAGCGCCCGGTTTCGGCGGCGAGCAGGATCTTGTCCGTGGTTTGCGCGTGGAAGGCAAAGGCCGGGCCATCCCCCTCCTTGAACTTCAGCGCTTCGGTGCCTGCCGTATCGATATGGCCCTTCATCGCGCGGATCCACCCGCGCTGCGACAGGATGACGGTGATCGGTTCACGATCGATCATCGCCTCCAGCGGGATGTCGCGCGCAGGGGCGGCCTCGGCCACGGTCGTCCGGCGTTTGCCGAGCGGCGTATTCTCGCCATAGCGGACCAGCAGCTTGCCCAGATCCTTCTTCATCCGCGTCCGCTGGCGGGCATCGCTGCCCAGCAACGCCTCAAGCCCCGCGCGCTCTTCCTGCAAGGTGTCGCGTTCCTTGCGAAGCTGCATTTCCTCCAGCCGCCGCAAACTGCGCAGGCGCATGTTCAGGATCGCCTCAGCCTGACGGTCATTCAGCTCAAATTCGGCGATCATCACCGGTTTGGGCTCATCCTCGGTCCGGATGATCTCGATCACCCGGTCAAGGTTCAAAAAGGCGATGATATACCCGTCGAGCAATTCCACCCGGTCAGCAATCTTGTCGAGCCGGTGCTGCGATTTGCGCTGAAGCACGATGAACTGATGGTCGAGCCAGGCCGACAAAGCCTCCCGCAAGCTCATCACGCGCGGGGTGCGGCGCGCGTCGAGCACGTTCAGGTTCAGCGGGACCCGGACTTCGAGATCGCTCAGCCGGAACAGGCTTTCCATCAGCATATCGGCGTCAACGGTGCGGCTGCGCGGTTCGATGACGACGCGGATTTCGCTGTCCGATTCATCGCGCACATCGGCCAGGATCGGCAGTTTCTTGTCGTTGATGATCGCGGCAATCGCCTCGATCAGCTTGCCCTTCTGGATGCCGTAAGGGATTTGGGTGACGATCGCGTTCCACGTGCCGCGCCCCTGATCCTCAATGTGCCAGCGCGCCCGCACCCGAAAGCTGCCGCGCCCGGTCGCATAGGTTTCCGCAATGCTCGCCGCACTGTCGACCACCAGCCCGCCCGTTGGAAAATCTGGTCCTGAAACCTTGGTCATGATGGCGGCATCATCAGCGCTGGGATCATCGATCAGCAGCAGCGCCGCTTCGATCAACTCGGCGGCATTGTGCGGCGGGATGCTGGTCGCCATGCCCACCGCGATTCCGCTCGCGCCATTGGCCAGCAGATTGGGGAACAGGCCGGGGAACAGTTCGGGTTCTTCTTCCTCGCCATTATAGGTGGGCTTCAGATCCGTCGCGTTCTCATCAAGGCCATCCATCAGGTCGATCGCGACCTGCGTCAGCCGGGCCTCTGTGTACCGATAGGCAGCGGCGTTATCGCCATCGATGTTGCCGAAATTGCCCTGCCCGTCGACCAGCGGATACCGCAGCGCAAAATCCTGCGCGAGGCGGACCATGGCGTCATAAACCGACTGGTCGCCATGCGGGTGATATTTGCCGATAACGTCGCCCACCACGCGCGCGCATTTTTTATAGCCCTGCGCCGGATCAAGCTTCAGCAGCCGCATCGCCCATAACAGCCGCCGGTGAACAGGCTTCAGCCCATCGCGCACATCGGGCAGCGACCGCGCTGTAATCGTCGACATCGCATAGACAAGGTAACGCTCTGACAGCGCACTATCGAACGGGGCATCGGTTTGGCCCGGAATTGGATCGGGCTGGGGAGCCGGGGCGTCGGGGTCAAGCACGTCAGTGGTCATCCCCGGCCCGATAGCAGCGCGATTCTATGGTGGCGAGGGGGTAGCAGCACATGGTGCCCCTTGGACAACGCATCGCCGTGCGGTTAGGCCGGTGAAATGCTCAGACTTGCTCTTTTCGCGCTGTTCGCCATCACGCCAATGATGGCGATGGATACCCCCCTGCTCACCTGGCCCGACCTGACCAGCCGCGCCCGGCCTGCGCCCAATGCGACAATCGCCTATGGCAGCGATGCGTATCAAAAGGTCGATCTATGGTTACCCAAGGGCGATGGGCGGCACCCGGTTGTGCTGATGGTGCATGGCGGCTGCTGGCAGACCGAGATTGCCGATCGCACGCTGATGAACTGGATCGCCGATGATCTGCGCGGGCGCGGGATAGCGGTGTGGAACATCGATTATCGCGGGGTAGACCGGCCCGGTGGCGGGTATCCGGGCACGTTTCAGGATGCAGCGGCGGCGGCTGATGCGTTGGCAGCCAATGCGGCGCGATACCAGCTTGATCTGCAGCACGTCGTCGCGGTGGGGCATTCGGCGGGCGGGCATATGGCGCTATGGCTGGCTGGCCGGGCAAAATTGCCCAAAGGCAGCGTTTTGCGCACCGCGCACCCGCTACCGATCAAGCATGTCATCAGCCTGGGTGGCCTGCCTGATCTGGAGGCGACCGCTGCCAGCCCGGACAATGGCTGCGGCACCGATATCATCGCCCGGCTGACCGGACCAAAAACGGCGGCGCACGCGGATGTGTTCGCCGACACATCGGTGCCGCGCCTGTTGCCGATTGGCGTGCCACAGGATCTGGTGAATGGCGAAAATGACCGGATCATCCCGATGCGGCTTGGCATCAATTATGGCGCGCAAGCCAGCAAAGCGGGCGACAAGGCGGTGCTTCACCGCATCCCCGCGACCGGCCATGTCGAACTGATCGCGCCCGAAAGCGCCGCCTGGGCCAAGGCGCGGTCGCTGATTCTGGGCGCGCTGAAATGATGACGCTGGAACAGGCGCGCGCGCTGGACGCCGCTGATCCGCTGGCCAGCTTTCGCGACTTGTTCGCGCTGCCGCCGGGGGTGATTTACCTCGACGGGAACTCGCTTGGGCCCCTGCCCCGCGCGGCTGGCCCTGCCCTTGCCGATATGGTGGAGAGACAATGGGGCGATCGGCTGATCCGCAGTTGGAACGAGGGCTGGATCGATGCCCCGCAGCGCATTGGCGGCAAGATCGCCCGGCTGATCGGCGCCGAGGCAGACGAGGTGATTGTTACCGATTCCACATCCGTTAACCTATTCAAATTACTTGTTTCTGCGCTCCGGCTTGATCCCCGCCGCACCGTGATTGTCAGCGAGGCGGGCAATTTTCCGACGGATCTGCACATTGCAGAGGGCGCGGTGGCCTGTGTGCCCGGCGCGACGCTGAGGGCGGTGCCGCGCGACCAGATTGGCGGTGCGATTGATGATAGAACCGCGCTGGTGCTGCTAACGCATGTTCATTACAAAACCGCCGAACGCTTTGATATGAAATCCTTTTCTGCGCGCGCCCATGCGGCTGGCGCGCTGGTGCTGTGGGATTTGAGCCATAGCGCGGGTGCGGTTGCTGTATCGCTGAATGACGGCGGCGCTGATCTGGCGGTGGGGTGCGGATATAAATATCTGAACGGTGGCCCCGGCGCACCAGCCTATCTGTATGTCGCGCGTAACCTTCAGGAAAAACTGGCAAATCCTGTATCCGGATGGATGGGCCATGCAGCGCCGTTCGACTTTGCCGACGGATACACCCCCGCCCCCGGCATCAAGCGTTGGCTGGCCGGGACCCCGCCGATGTTGGCGATGGCGGCGCTGGAAACGGGCGTAGATTTGATGCTTTCGGCCAATTTTGACGCGGTTTGCGCCAAGAGTGCCAGTCTTTTTGACGTTTTTGCCGACATTGGCGACACATTGGGGCTTGAATGTGTAAGCCCGCGCGATCCCGCCCAGCGCGGCAGCCATATCAGCTTTCGCCACCCCCAGGCTTATGCATTGTGTCAGGCATTGATCGCGCACGGCGTCATCGGCGATTTCCGCGACCCTGATATTCTTCGCTTCGGGCTGACGCCCTTATATTTGAGCCATGGAGATGTGAGCCGCGCAGGGGATATTCTGGCGACGATTCTGGCGGGAGAATTGCACCGCGCGCCTGAATTCTCAAAGCGGTACGCCGTCACCTAGTCTTTGGTTTGGTCGCGCCGCCCATCCCGGATATAGTTAACGCTGGTTCATGGGAGAAGGCGATGCGATTCGCGGGTGGATTTGCAGGGCTTTTGCTCCTGCTGGCGGGCTGTTCGCCCATCGGGGTTGATCCGGCGGCAATGGCGGGCGGGCAAAGCCCGGCGGCCAATCGCGGTGATGCCAGCGATGCAGCGCTTGGCGGTGATTTCGATTATCGTTACGCCTTCCGCATGCCAGCGGCACGCGTTGCCGAAACGCAGGACGCGCATGTCCGCGCCTGCGATCAGCTCGGCAGAACGCGCTGCCGGGTGCTGACGAACCGGTACCATGTCAATGATGTGGACAATAGCGTCACCGCCGTCCTCGCCTTCCAGATCGATCCCGTCATCGCGCGCAGCTTTGGCCGCACGGCGGGTGCCACGGTCAAGGCGGCTGGCGGCCTGGTGATGGACTTACGGATGATCGGCAGTGATGGTGCTGCGCGCGGCGGCGGCACGGTGGCCCGGTTGCGCGAAGAAATTGCCAATATCGACATGCAGATGAAGGGCACGGCAAGCGACGCCCAACGCCAGGCCGGCGCTGAAAAGCAAGCGCGGCTGCGCGAGGCGATTGCCACGATCGGCGAGCTTGACCGGGCGATGATGCAGGGGCTGGCGACGACGCCGGTGCTGTTCACCTATCAATCGGGCACGGTAATCCCCTCGCTGGGCGGCTCCGCTTCCGCCACATTCGATAATGCTGGTGAGACGTTTATTCAGTCCGCTGCGGCGATGACCCAGATACTGGCAGGCGTTGGCCCGTGGATTGTCGTGCTGCTGGGCGTCGCGCTGATCCTGCGCCAGTTTGTGCCGCGCGAAGAGGCAGAGGCGGAACGCGTGACGCCAATGCGCGATGCAGAGCCAGCCAAGGGCGAAAATCGCGGTGCCCTCCAGCGCTTCTTCGGCCGCGAGGATAACGCAGCGCCCGCCGAAACCGAGGACGCGCACTGAACCACGCCTGCGATTGCGCCGCCCCGGCGCTTTCGATATAGACTAAATCTACTGCCCCGGCCTGCGCGACACCAATGCACGCGCAGACGGGGCAGCTTCGTTTTTGTACACGTCCATCATAAGGTACCGCCGCCATGGCACGCCGCCGCCAAATCTATGAGGGCAAGGCCAAAATCCTTTACGAAGGGCCTGAACCCGGCACGCTGATCCAGTATTTCAAGGATGATGCGACCGCTTTCAACGCCCAGAAAAAAGGCACGATCAGCGGCAAGGGCGTGCTGAACAACCGAATTTCGGAGCATATCTTCACGCTGCTCGCCACCATTGGCGTGCCGACGCATTTTATCCGCCGCCTCAACATGCGCGAACAATTGATCCGCCAGGTTGAAATTGTGCCGATCGAAGTGGTGATCCGCAACGTTGCCGCCGGATCGCTCAGCAAGCGGCTGGGGATTGAAGAGGGCACGCAATTGCCCCGCACGATCATCGAATATTTTTACAAGGATGATGCGCTGGGTGATCCGATGATCACCGAAGAGCATATCTCGTGCTTTGGCTGGGCCAGCCAGGAGGAGATGCACGACATCACCGATCTGGCCATTCGCGTGAATGATTTTCTGTGCGGGCTTTTCGCGGGCATCGGCATCCGCCTGGTCGACTTCAAGCTGGAATTCGGGCGGATTTGGGACAATGATTATGCCCGGATCATCCTGGCGGACGAAATCAGCCCCGATGGTTGTCGCCTTTGGGATATGACGACCGGCGAAAAGCTGGACAAGGATCGGTTCCGGCGCGATCTGGGCGGTGAGGTAGAGGCCTATCAGGAAGTTGCGCGGCGGCTGGGCTTGCTGCCTGAGGGTGCCGACAGCGCTGTGCTCGATCTGGAAGAACATCGGCTGAAACGCGGCAAGTGACGGTTGCAGCCGCGCGCGCGCCCCGGCATAGCAACCGCATCACCCGCCAATTGACGCGAGCACATCCGATGAAACTGCGCATCTTCGTCACCCTGAAGCCCGGCGTTCTCGACCCGCAGGGCAAGGCGATTCACAAGGCACTGGACGGGCTGGGCTTTGCCGGCATCAACGATGTTCGCGCGGGCAAGCTGATCGAGCTCGACGTGGCCGACGATACCGCCGACAGCGCGATTGACGAGATGTGCCGCAAGCTGCTCGCGAACACCGTCATCGAAAATTACCGCGTCGAGCGCGTGTGATGAAGACGGCGGTTATCGTTTTCCCCGGTTCCAACTGCGACCGTGATCTGGCCGTGGCGCTGGAGGCTGTAACCGGCACCAAACCGCACATGGTGTGGCACGGCGACACCGCACTGCCCGATGATATCGGCCTGGTGGGCCTGCCCGGTGGATTTTCCTATGGCGATTATTTGCGCTGCGGGGCGATTGCAGCGCGCTCCCCGATTATCGCGGCGATTGTGGCAGCGGCCGGGCGCGGGGTGCCGGTGCTGGGCATCTGCAATGGTTTTCAGGTGCTGACGGAAATTGGCCTGTTGCCGGGCGCGCTGATGCGCAATGAAGGGCTCGATTTCGTGTGCCGCGATGTCGCCTTGACCGTCGACAACGCCCAAAGCGCCTTCACCAACCTATATGCCAAGGGGGAGCGGATCATGCTGCCCATTGCCCATCACGACGGCAACTTCACCGCCGATGCCGACACGCTTGACCGGATTGAAGGCGAAGGCCGTGTCGCCTTTCGCTATGCCGAACCCGTCAATGGCTCTGCCCGGCAGATCGCGGGCGTGCTGAACGCAGGCGGCAATGTGCTGGGCATGATGCCCCACCCCGAACGCTGCATTGAGCCAGCGCATGGCGGCGATGCCGGGCGACGGCTGTTTGAGGGGTTGCTGGAGACGGTAGGCGCCTGACGACTTGGTCAATCTCCATCTTTGAGCGCAGCCTTAAACGGGGTAAAATCATTGCCCTCGCCAATGCCGATGAAGTCGATAGCTATTTGCTTACTTGACGGCAGAAACAGCAGAAATCGCCGCCAGCCCGCCATACCGCGCCAGCAACGCCAATACGCTGGGCCAGAACAGCGTGTTCCAGATGTCGTGCCAGTCCCCGGCCAGATCGAGCGCAATATCGCTGGCGATCCGGTCGCGAATATCCCATGCCTCCCCCAGCAGCGCGGCGGCGAGCACGATGGCCCAGGGTTTCCAGCTTGCCAGCGACCATTTGAACAGCACCGCACTGCCCAAAAACAGCGCCAGCCCGACATAGATGTGCAGCGCGTCCTTCCCCAGCCCGGTCAGGCCGATCAGCCACAGCTTTGCGGCCTGAAGGGCGCTCATGATTACAGCGCCGCCTTGAAGGGGGTGAAGTTGGTGCCTTCGTCGAACACGTCCACGCCCTCGCGATTCTTCAGGAAACCCACCACCAGATAGGTCACCGGCGTCAGGATCACTTCCCAGCTGACCTTCAGCACCCACTGGGTGATCAACACCTTGATCACCAGATCATTGGTCCAGCCTTCGGCGCCCCAAAAGGCGAGCGGATAGAAGATCAGGCTGTCGACCGCCTGCCCCGCCACCGTGGAGCCAATCGTGCGGGTCCACAGCATCTTACCCCCGGTCCACAGCTTCATCCGCGCCAGCACAAAGGCATTGACGAACTCCCCCGCCCAAAACGCACAAACCGACGCGAGCACGATGCGCGGCACCTGCCCGAAAATCACTTCATAGGCGGCCTGGTTCTTCCAGTCGGGTGCTGGCGGCAGCGCGACCACCACAAACGACATGAACGCCATGAACAACACCGCCACCGTCCCCGCCCAGATGACGCGGCGCGCGCGGGCATAGCCATATACCTCGGTCAGCACGTCGCCGATCACATAGGAAATGGGGAAGAACAAAATCCCGGCGCCAAATGGCCAATAGCCAATGCCCGGCAGCCAGATTTGCGCCACTTTGCCGGCACCGATGACGTTTGACAGCAGGATGATCGCCACGAACGCCGCCATCACGAAATCAAAATAACGCAACTGCCCGCCTGCCAGATCGCGCGCCGACACTGGTTTGATGCTCATCGATTACCCCTATTGTTACGATTGCGGTTATGATGCCGGTTTCGCACCCGTGCAATCCGCGCTAACGGCGGTACCGCGCGCGCCCGTAGCTCAGTTGGATAGAGCACGAGACTTCTAATCTTGAGGCCGCAGGTTCGACTCCTGCCGGGCGCGCCAAGCAAAAAAGCGGATGGGAGCAGGATTATGGCAGGCGCGCTTTCGGGCATTCGGATTATCGAATTTGCCGGCATTGGCCCCGGCCCGTTTTGCGGGATGATGCTGGGCGATCATGGTGCAGAGGTGATCCGTATCGATCGTCCTGGTGCCCAGCTTGATCCGCGTGATGCCCTGTCGCGCAATCGCAAATCGGTGCTGATTGACCTGAAATCCGCCGACGGGATTGCCGCCGCCAAAGCGCTTTGCGCCAGCGCCGATGGGCTGATCGAGGGGTTCCGCCCTGGCGTGATGGAGCGGCTGGGGCTGGGGCCGGATGTGCTGATCGCGGAAAATCCCCGCCTCGTTTATGGCCGGATGACCGGCTGGGGGCAAACCGGCCCCTATGCCCAATCCGCCGGGCATGACATTAATTACATTGCGCTGTCGGGCGTGCTGCACACGATTGGCGTGGCGGGGGCAAAGCCGGTGCCGCCGGTGAATTATGTCGGCGATTTCGGCGGCGGGGCGATGTTTTTGGCGTTCGGCATGGTTGCGGGGCTGCTGGCGGTGAAGAATGGCGCGCCCGGCCAGGTCATTGATGCCGCGATGACGGACGGATCGGCGCTGCTGGCGGGCATGAGCCATGCGATGCTCGCCCAGGGCACGACCAGCGACGTGCCCGGCACCAATTTGCTCGATGGTGGCGCGCCGTTTTACGACACCTACACCTGCGCCGACGGCAAATGGATCGCGATTGGCTCCATCGAACCGCAATTCTATGCGTTGCTGCGCGACAAATTGGGCATTGCCGATGATCCCGCCTTTGCGGCGCAGTTCGACAAAAGCGCCTGGCCCGCGCGCAAGGAGCGGCTCGCCGCCATCTTTGCCACCCGAACCCGCGACGATTGGTGTGCGCTGATGGAGATGACCGATGTGTGCTTTGCGCCCGTGCTGTCGATGGCAGAGGCGCCGCAGCACCCGCATAACCACGCGCGCGGCACCTTTATGACGCTAGGCGGCGCAACCCAGCCCGCCCCTGCGCCCCGCTTTTCAGCAACGCCTGCCCCGGCGCCGCTCGCAGCTCCCATCGCAGGAGCCGATATGGCGCTGATTGCTATACCGCCATTAGCCTAGGTGTCGCTTTCACGCCACAGTTTCGCCGAAGTTGAACTGAATTATATTCGTAACGGAACCGTAAAGGCTTAGCCGGAAAAGCGTCACCAAAGCCCGTTAGCGGCACTCACCATGCCGTTTTTAAATGACGGCCTTTGGGGGACGCACATCATGATTACCTTCCGGGACCGCCATTCTGCGGTGAATGCCATTCGTTCTGTGTTAATGGGTGGCATTGCCGTCACTGCGTTGATCGCGCCAGCGGCGCATGCTCAAAACGCGCCTGTCGCGCTCGCCGCTGATCCGGCCGTTGACGACGCTTCCGACGACATCGTCGTCAAGGGCAGCCGCCCGATCAAGGAATCACAGGAAGCCGCGCTGAAGGTTCAAAAGGAATCGGACTCGCTGGTCAGTGTCATCTCGGCAGACGCCGTGGGCCGTTTGCCCGACCAGAATATCGCGCAAGCCGTTGGCCGGCTTCCCGGCGTGGGCGTGGTGCGCGATCAGGGCCAAGCCCGGTACGTCAATTTGCGCGGTGCGCCGATCAATTGGACGACGCTGTCGTTTGACGGCATCAACATCATCAGCCCTGAAGGCCGCGACGCGCGTTTTGATTCGATCCCGTCGGCCATCGCTGCGCAGATCATCGTTAAAAAGGCGGTGACGCCCGATCTGACCGCAGAAACAATCGCGGGCAACATCAACATCGTCACGCGATCACCGTTTGATTACAAAGGCTTCCACGCCGCGCTGCGGAGCAGCTTTGGCAAGGTTGATTTGGGCAATGGCAATGAATTCGAAGAAACGCTGGTCCTGTCGAACCGCTGGAACACCAGCATGGGCGAAGTCGGCCTGCTGGTTTCGGGCACCTATTACACGCGCGATATGGCGACCGACAATTTCGAAACCGATTATGAAACCGTGTCCCGCGATCTTCGTCCCCTCGCCGCCGGTGAGCCGCAACGGGTGTGGGGCCGTGAAACTGAGAACAAGCTCTATCGGCTGACGCGTCGCAACTATAGCGGCTCAGCGCGGCTCGAATGGAAGCCGGACGATAACAACCGGATTTTCGGCACCAGCATCTATTCGGCATTCACCGATAATGAGCTGCGGTCGAACTACATCTTTGATTTCGACGATCAGGAAAGCCGCGTCCCCAACTCGACAGCGGCCTGCCCCGCAGTGCCGTTCCTCGCACCCAACACAACAGGTTATGCTGATGTGTGTGCGGGCAATACGCCGCTGGTTGGCGTCGTTCGCGGGATCGACATCAACCACAACGCGCTGTCGCGTGAATTCCTGCAGTCGGTGTTCGTCAACACGCTGGGCGGCGATCATGAATTCGGCGAGTGGAACGTGGCGTGGCGCGCCAATTACACCCAGTCGATTGACGACCGTTCGGCACCGGCACAAATCAACTATGACAGCCCTGGCTTTGGTACCAACGGCGCAACCGCAATCAATCGTCCCACGGTTGCCTATGATTTCACCAATCCGCAGCTTGCCCGCGTTCAATTGTTCCGCACGCTGCGCGCCGCCGATGGCACGCTGTCTGCCGGGGCAGCCGTGCGCCAGATCGAAGATTTCCCGCTGGCCCTGTCCCGGATCCGCTCGCTTGCAGCGGTCGATACCACCGATGCCTATAGTGCCAAGGTCGATGTGATCCGCAAAACGGACATTTTGGGTGACACCAAGGTCCAGTTCGGCATGCAATATGACAACCGCGTAAAGGCGGTTGATGAAAGCCTGCTTGATGTGAATGCGGCAACCGCCACGTTGGCCGGTGTGCCAAGCGGCATCGCTGCGATCAGCATTGCCGATCCGTTCAAGGGTAAGCTGCCACGCGGTTATGACTTCTTCTATTTCGGCAAGGACCAGATCAACGGCCTCGTCGACCGGGTTCGACCCTTTGGCAACTTCGTCCAATCGACCGCGAACTTTTACGAAGTCCGCGAACGGGTTGTGTCGGGTTATATCAAGGGCACATCGACGTTTGATTGGGGCAATGTGGTGTACGGCGTACGCGTTGAAGGCGTGAGCAACTCTGCCCAGGCCTTCTCGCAAAACCCGGTCGCCGGTCAGCCCGTTACGCTGATTAATGTCGGCAGCGGCTTTATTTCGGCATACCCCAGCATTCACGCCAACTGGAACGTGACCGACGAACACAAGATTCGCCTGTCGCTGAACACCGGCGCGGCACGCCCCGATTATCCGGTGCTCCGCCCGAACTTTACGTTCAACGATGCCAACATGACAATTTCCGGTGGCAACCCCAATGCCACGCCAGAACGGACCCGAGGCGTTGATCTGTATTACGAATACTACCCGAATTTTGGCGGCTTTTTTTCGGTCGGCGTCTATTACAAAGATGTGCAGGACGTGTTGTTTCAGTCGACCCGGATTTTCAATTCGGACGTGCTTGATGTGCCCGGTACTGATCGTTCACAATATGTGTTCAGCACGACGGTGAACGGTGGCTCTGGCCGGATCTATGGCGCGGAGGCTGCATTGCAGTTTCAGCTTGGTGATCTGCTGAAGAACGACAGCTGGATTGGTGGCTTTGGTTTCCAGGGCAACATTACGCTGAACCGCAGCGACGCCACGACGCCTGATGGCCGCAAGGTGCGCCTGCCGGGTGCCTCAAATGTGACGTTCAACGTCGGGCCATATTATGAAAAATACGGCTTCTCGGTTCGGGCGCAGTACCAATACCGCACCGATTATATTGACCAGCTGGGCGACCCGACTATTGGCGGAGACATTTTCTGGGCGACGGATGACGAGCTGGACGTATCAGCGCGCTATTCCATCACCAAGAATTTCGAAGTGTATGTTGACGCATCGAACCTGCTCAACGGCCCGGGTCGTCGTTTTGTTGGCATCCGCCAGCGCACGACTGAGCGTGAAACCTTTGGCCGTCGCTACACCGGTGGTGTCCGCCTGACGTTCTAACCGACACCCAGCCTGACCATTGCCGCGCCCCGCCCGCCCCTTGCCAGGGACGGGCGGGGCAAGGCGTTTAATGATACAATTGGCCCGCAAGCCGCGCCTTGCCGCCGCAGCAACACACCGATACGATCAGGCAATGACCAAATTTGCCCTGTCGCTCAGCGCGATGATCGCCCTGCCCCTTGCGCTTTCGGCCCCGGCCAACGCCAGCCCGGTCAGCGACCGCTATCGGCTGGAAGCCACCGCCAGCCGTGTGCGCATCATCCGCGACGATTGGGGCATTGCCCATGTTTACGGCAAAACCGATGCCGATGCGGTGTTCGCAATGGTCTATGCGCAGGCCGAGGATGACTTTAACCGGATTGAGACCAACTACCTCGTCTCGCTGGGGCGGCTGGCGGAGGCAGAAGGGGAAAAGGCAATCTGGCAGGATCTGCGCCAGCGCCTGTTCATTGATCCTGCCCATCTTCGCCGCCAATATGAGGTTGCGCCTGCATGGCTACAGCGGCTGATGGTGGGTTGGGCGGACGGGCTGAACTATTATCTGCTGACCCATCCGGATGTTAAACCGCGCGCTATCAAGACATTCGAACCCTGGATGGCGCTCAGCTTTTCAGAAGGCAGCATCGGCGGCGATATTGAACGCGTCGCGCTGCGCCCGTTGGAGGGGTTTTACGGCCAGAACAAACTCGCGCTGGCCGATACCGCGCGAGCGGGGCTGTTCCGCGAACCATCAGGATCAAACGGCATCGCGATTGCGCCGGGCAATACCAAAGACGGCCATGCGCTGTTGCTGATCAACCCGCACACCAGCTTTTTCTTCCGCAGCGAACAGCAGGTGACCAGCGACGAAGGGCTGAACGCCTATGGTGCGGCCACCTGGGGCCAGTTTTTCATCTATCAGGGGTTTAACGCGCGGATCGGCTGGATGCACACATCAAGCGGCGTCGATTCAGTCGATGAATTTGCCGAAACGATCGTCGATCAGGGCGGCAAGCCGTTTTACCGATATGGCAAGGAACTGCGCCCGGTGCGGATTAACCGCATCACGCTGAACTATCGGCTGGGCGATGGCACGATGGCGCGGCGGCAATTCACCACCTATGCCACGCATCACGGCCCCATCGTGCGCGCGGCAGACGGCAAATGGGTGGCGACGGCGTTGCTCAATTCGCCCATCGCTGCGCTCCAGCAAAGCTTTGAGCGCACCAAGGCGCGCGACCTGGCCAGTTACATGAAAGTGATGTCGCTAAAGGCCAATTCGTCGAACAACACGATCCTGGCCGATGCGACCGGCGCCATTGCCTATCTCCACCCGCAATTTGTGCCGAAGCGTGATGACCGGTTCGATTATACCAAGCCCGTCGATGGCAGCGACCCGGCGACTGACTGGCAGGGGCTGCATGCCCTGTCCGAACTGCCGCAGCTAACGTCACCGGGCACTGGCTGGATTGCCAATACCAACAACGCGCCATGGTCTGCCGCTGGTGCTGACAGCCCGGTGCGCACCGCCTTTCCCCGGTACATGGACACCGCCGGTGAAAATCCGCGCGGGCTGCACGCTGCGCGCGTGCTGACGGGGAAGCGTGACTTTACGATTGATGCGCTGCGCGATGCGGCGTTTGATCCGTATCTGACGGCATTTGCCCCGCTGATCCCGTCGCTGATTGCGGCATGGGACGCGCTGCCCAACGGTGATCCGATCAAGGTAAAGCTGGCCGATCAGATTGCAGAGCTTCGTCGCTGGGATTTCACCTGGAGCGCGCAATCTGTCGCGACATCACTCGCCGTATTCTGGGGGGAGGCGCTGTGGGGGGCGACCGCCGATGATGCGGATCTGGAAACGGCAGGCATGGGCCGGTACAATCATTTGCTGGGCACCGCGCCTGCAAGGAAACTGGCCGCGCTGGAAGCAGCGTCTGACCGGTTAACCGCTGATTTTGGCAGCTGGAAAACGCCGTGGGGCGAAATCAACCGGTTCCAGCGCAATGACGGCGCGATCGTGCAGCAATTTGACGATGCCAAGCCAAGCACGCCTGTTGCCTTTACTTCTGCACAATGGGGCTCGCTCGCCTCGTTCGGGGCGCGGCGCTATCCGGGGACAAAGCGCTATTACGGCACCAGCGGGAACAGCTTTGTCGCGATCGTGGAATTTGGCGACCGGGTGCACGCCCGCGCGGTGACAGCAGGCGGCGAAAGCGGCAACCCTGCCTCGCCCTATTTTGCCGATCAGGCGGTGCGCTATGCCACCGGCAATTTGCGTGACGTGTATTTCCATACCGATGAGCTGACGCCGCACATCGTGCGCAGCTATCATCCGGGGCAATAGCGCGATGACGGTCGACAGCAATCCGCATGGCCCGGGCGCCAAGGTAACACTGCCCGCCCGGCCAGAGCCGATCCGCATGACCGCGCAGGACACCGCCGTCGTCGTGATCGACATGCAGAACGCCTATGCGAGCGAGGGAGGCTATGTCGATCTGGCCGGGTTCGACATTGCTGGTGCTGCAGGCACAATTGGCAAGATCGCGACAGTGCTGGATACCGCCCGCGCCGCCGGGGTGCAGGTGGTGTATCTGCAAAATGGCTGGGACCCCGATTATGTCGAGGCGGGCGGGCCGGGATCGCCCAACTGGCATAAGTCCAACGCGCTGAAAACGATGCGCGCGCGGCCAGAGCTTGCCGGGCAATTGCTGGCGCGCGGCGGATGGGATTATGCGCTGGTCGACGCGCTGAAGCCGCAGCCGGGCGATATCTCGCTCCACAAGACGCGCTATTCGGCGTTTTTCAATTCACAGCTCGACAGCGTGCTGCGCGCGCGCGGCATCCGCCATATCGTGTTCGTCGGGATTGCGACGAATGTGTGCGTGGAAAGTACGCTGCGCGACGGGTTTCACCTCGAATATTTCGGCGTGATGCTGGAGGATGCAACGCACCATCTGGGGCCACCCGCGATGCAGGAGGCAACCGTCTATAACGTCGAGAAATTCTTTGGCTGGGTATCGACGGTGGCTGATTTCTGCGGCACCTTTGGGCAGATGGCGCGGTGAAGTCGGCTGCCACTGTGTTCCTGCGAAGGCAGGAACCCAGGCTTTCAAGCACCGTACCCGGCAACCCTGGGCTCCTGCCTTCGCAGGAGCACGGCACTTTGATTATCTGAGGAAACCAGCCATGCCATTCGAAGCGATCAACCCCCCGCAATTCCCCACCCCAATCGCGCCCTTTTCGGCAGGCAGCAAGGCGGGCAACACCGTTTATGTATCGGGCACGCTGGCGCTGGGCGAAGGCGGCGTGGTGCTGCATCCCGGCGATGCAACCGCGCAGACCCGTCATGTGCTGGAGGTGATAAAGACGACGCTGGCGGCAGCGGGCGCAACGCTGGAAGACGTGGCGTTCAACCATATTTTCCTGAAGGACTGGGCCGATTATGCCGCGATGAACGCGGTCTATGCCGAGTATTTTCCGGGGGCGAAGCCTGCGCGCTATTGCATCGTGTGCGGGCTGGTGAAGCCCGATTGCCTGGTGGAAATCGCCAGCGTGGCGCATCTTGGTTGATGTGATCACGCCAAATCCTCCCCGGCACGGGGAGGGGGACCATGCGCAGCATGGTGGAGGGGGTTATCCTCCCGCGATGTGCTTGCGGCCTTCCCCCTCCACCGCTTCGCGGTCCCCCTCCCCGTGCCGGGGAGGATTTTAGATGCCTCACGCTGCTGACC
>JAKFUX010000036.1:0-19139 GCA_021732465.1 Sphingomonas sp. | reverse complement strand
ACTGCACCGTCTGCGGGGCTGTTGTTGCCTGTGCAGCAGCAGGACGCAGCGGCGGCAACGGCGCAAGCGGTGCCGTGGCATCGGCGGCCAGGCGGTCAAGCTTGGCCAGTTCGGCACCGATGGTCGAACCAACCTTGCTGCGCAGCCGTTCTGCAGCCTGCGTCCCCGACGCCGTCAGCACCAGCCCGGCCATCGTGACCCCGAATACCGAAAGTGCGCCACTCGCAATGCGCAGGCGTGATTTTTTCGTCGTCGAAAGCATCCTCAATCTCCCTTTCAAATCGTTGATCGTGTGCAGATGGCAAGCCGCAGATACCGCGCGCCCATGGGCGGATTTCACGATGGCGCGGCCATAAGCGTGGGTTAAGGCAGCGCTGCGGCCCGCCAGAACCCGCGCGTCGCATGCCATTTCCTGGTCGGCGCGAAACGCCCGAAAAGCGCGCCAGGCCAACGGATTAAACCAGTGCAAGGCAAGCACCACCAGCGCCACCCAGTTGGCGATCAGATCGCCCCGGGCGTGGTGCGTGAGCTCATGCGCCAGCGCGAGCGCCTGCTCCTCGCGATCATAACGCTCCCGAAAATCGCGCGGGAAGGCGACATATTTGCGCCAGATGCCGAACGCCAGCGGCCCCGTTGCGGCATCGGTTTCGATCATCCGGACACCGTCGAGCATCGTCGCTTCGGCCTGGCGCACAATTGATCGCACGAACATGTGGTAGCGGATCAGGTGCCAGCCGATGAACGACAGTGCGCCGATTGCCCAGAAGCCCAGCAGCAACGCCGCGATGGGCGCGCCCTGTTCGACAACAACGGGCGGAACCATGAGGATATCGGCAATGCCCGCCGACGTCGTAATCTCAGCCCGCATCGCTGCCTGCTCGATAATTGCCGGGCTTGCATGCGCGCCGTTCAGCACGCCGGCCGCAATCTGGGTGTTCGCCAGCCGATCAACCACCGGTGCAAACAAGCGGCTCCACTGCCACTCCCCCGGCATCGGCGGCAACAGCAGCCGGGCGACCGGCAACACCCACAAAAGATAGGCGACATTGGCGCCAAATTCCCGGCGCACTGGTGCGCGCAGCACCAGCACCACCAGCATCAAAATCGTGGAGGCGATCAGCGCCTCGAATGCCCAGCTGATCATGATTTCAGCCCCTTCAGCAGCGCCTCAATCTCGGCAATGTCCTGATCGGTCAGTTCGTCACGCTCGGCGAGATGGGCGACGAGCGGCATCAGCTTGCCGCCGAAGAGCCGATCCATCAGGCGCCGCGATTCGCCTGCAACATAATCCTCGCGCGCGACCAACGGGCGATAGAGGTAGCGGCGGCCATCCTCCTCATGCGCAATCACGTTTTTGGCGAGCAGCCGGCCAAGCAGCGTTTTGACGGTGTTGATATTCCAGTCACGCCCGGGTGCCACGCCTTCTGCGACATCCTGCGCAGACAAGGGCGATCGATCCCACAAGACTTCCATCACCGCATGTTCGGCATCGCTGATTCGCTCGGTCATCGCTGGCTCCCTTGATTACGGATGTAATCGCAGTGATTACAAACGTAGTCAATAGGAGATTTATCGATTGCGGAATGCAGGGGTTTTGGCAGATCCCGCCTGACTGGCAGGTGAACGGCTCAACTGTCGGAAAAGCTTACACGCAGGGGGCATGCGCCCGGTGCATTAACCATTGCGAGCGGCGGTAAACCGCCAAAGTCCGGACTTTGGCACGCAAGCTGCTTTAGTTTAGGCACGCCGAGCGGTGACGCTTTAGCAGGGCGGATCGACAGCTGCATTTCCGGTTTCGCGTCGATCCGCCCAACCCGGCCTTCCCCAATCGCAAAGACTCAGATGGCCGGCACCGGTGCAGATTTAATCGGCGCGCGCGGACGCCCCCCGGTTATGCGGCGCGACGCGACACTTTGCAGCGCGTCGGGGTAGATATCAGTCAACAACCGCTCAAATGTGCGATCCCAGCTAAACCGTGCCTCCACATGCGCGCGGGCTGCCTCGCCAATCGCATCATGATCATCACGCCAAATTGACACGACATTGTCCGCCATCGCCTGCGTGTCATCGACCGGCCCCAACAGCCCCAATCCGCCCGGCACGCGATCAACCATGGCCCCGCTGGCAACGCCCACCACGGGCAAGCCAGACGCCTGCGCCTCCACAATCGAGATGCCGAAGGTTTCGTCCGCCATGCCCGACACATAGATATCCGACGATGCCAGCGCCCGCGCCAGCACGTCGCGGTCATGCACAAAGCCCATGAACTTGATGGGCAGGTCCTGGCTTTCCGCCATCAGGCGTTCACGCAGCTTGCCGTCGCCAATCAGCACCATTGCCGCATCCAGATCAGCGGGCAAGCGGCGGAACATATCAACCAGCCGGTCTGCGCGCTTTTCATTGTCCAACCGCCCGGCATAGACGAGCAGCGGCCCATCACCCGGCAGGCCAAGCTCTGCCCGGAATGCCGGATCGCGCTTGCTGGGGTGAAAAGTATCGATGTCGACGCCCAACTGCAGCACGCTGGTGCGCGGCACATTATGCTTGGCCAGCACGTCGCAAACATCATCGCTCAGGGTATAAACCCAGTCGAACTCGCGATAGGTGATCTCGGCATAGCCATAGGACAGCCAGCGAAAGCCCTTGCCGATCAAGGTGCCGAACTTGGCCTGCGCCACACGATAGACATGGGCGTTGGGAAAATCGGTGCTGTAAGCGGCGACCAGGGCGGTATCGGGAAAGGCGCGGCGGTGGTGAATCGCCGTCCAGGGCAGCACCCACGGACACAGCGATTCGATGATATCCGGGCGGAACCGTGCGAGCAGCTCCCGCACAATCTTGGTGCGAAGAATGAACCGGTAATTGGGGCTGCCCCGCACCGGATCTGACCCTACTTCAGCCCAGATATGCCGCCCGTTGATGACCACCTTGTCTTCAGGGCCTGGCACAATCTGCAACAAGCTATGCGGGGTTTTTGCAAGGATATAGTCACGCTTTTCACGCAGATAGGTGCTCACGCCCCCGCCGCCGGCTGGCGAATAGCTTTGCGTCAGATCACATAGCAGCATCGGCGCCACGCCGCCTCGCGGGCTGCCGCCCGATCCCGCATTGGGGCCGATCGGCAGATAGCCCTTATGCGGGTCGCCATTGTCCAGCAGCATGTGAAGCCCCCAGCCGCGTGTCAGCTTGCGCTGACCAGCCCCTTATCGGTCAGCAATTGCGACAATTCGCCGCTTTCATACATTTCCATCATGATATCGGACCCGCCGATGAATTCGCCCTTCACATAGAGCTGCGGGATGGTCGGCCAGTCAGAAAATGCCTTGATGCCCTGGCGCACGCCCTGGTCCTGCAACACATCGACACTGCCGAATTCGACGTTCAAATGATTAAGGATCGACACCGCAGTGCTGGAAAAGCCGCACTGGGGAAAAAGCGGGCTGCCCTTCATGAACAGCAATACATCTGTGCTCGCCACCATATCGGCAATGCGGGCTTGGGCGTCGTCGGTCATCGGTCGCTCCTTCTCGGGCAGGTAAGCAAAAGTTTAGGCGGGGACGGCAGTCGTAAGCTTCAGCGCGTGAAGAACGCCTCCCATGCGGCCTCCAAGCGCGGCATATACTGCCTGATGTTGTTTAATCCGTGGCAAGCCGCGAAAACTTTCGGCGGTAACAATCGCGGCATAATGATCGCCGTCACCAGCCAGATCGGTAATGTCGACCTGAGCATCGGGAATGGCGGCAATAATCAGCTGTTCGATCTCGGTAGCCGGCATCGGCATTGTCAGTTCGCTTCCGACAATTGCTGGCGGGCGACGAGCAGCTGATGCGCCAGTTGCCCGCGAACGCCGTTATCATCAATCGCCACACCTGCAGCGGTCAGATCGCCCAGAATCTTGCGGACAACATCCTCATCGCCTGCTTCTTCAAAGTCCGACTGGACGACAGACTTTGCATAGGCATCAGCTTCTTCTGGCGAAAACTTCATCAGCTCGGCTGCCCATTGCCCGACCAGCTTGTTACGCCGGGCCGTGACACGAAAAGCCATATCCTGCTCCAGCGCGAAATGGTTTTCGGCGGCACGTTCGCGATCGTCAAAGGTCGTCATGAAGCGGATGTCCCGGTGATGGTTATTATGCGCCCCCAAATAGGGAGCCAGTCTGCCTAAAGCAACGCCCCGCGATGCCGCGCGTTACGCCGCTACGCGAACGACCAGCTTGCCGATTGCCCCGCGCGCCGCCATTTTTGCAATCGCCTGGCCACCGTCTTCAAACGCGAAAACATCGGTGACGAGCGGATTGATCGCCCCTTCCTTCCACAGCCGGAACAGGCGTTCGACATGGTCCTGATTGGCCTTTGGATCACGTGCCGCAAATGCACCCCAGAACACGCCGCACACGTCGCAGCTTTTCAACAGCGTCAGGTTCAGCGGCAATTTGGGGATACCAGCCGGGAAGCCAACCACCAGGTAACGCCCCTCCCACGCGATGGATCGCAGCGCAGGCTCGGCATAATCGCCGCCGACCGGATCATAGATCACATCCGCGCCATTCGGCCCCAGCACTGCCTTGAAAGCCTCCGCCAATGCCTTTGACTGATCCTTGTCAAACGGCGCGCGGCCATAAACAATCGTCTCATCAGCGCCCGCCGCCTTGCAAGCCGCTGCCTTTTCCTCGCTGGATACCGCCGCAATCACGCGTGCGCCAAATGCCTTGCCCAGTTCCACCGCCGCCAGCCCAACGCCGCCCGCGGCCCCAAGCACCAGCAACGTCTGCCCCTCTGCCAGATGCCCGCGATCAAGCAGGGCATGGATCGTCGTTGCATAGGTAAGCAGCAGCGCCGATCCTTCTTCAAAGCTGCGCCCTTCGGGCAACCGGAACAGGCGTGCTGCATCGACCACGATCTTTTCAACCAGGCCGCCATGCCCAACCGTTGCCACCACCCGGTCGCCGGGCGCCCAGCCCGTCACGCCTTCGCCAACGCTGTCGACAACTCCGGCAATTTCGCCGCCCGGCGCAAAGGGGCGAGCAGGCTTGAACTGGTATCTGTCCTCAATAATCAGCACATCGGGATAATTGATCGAGCACGCCTTTACCGCGACCACCACCTGGCCCTTACCCGCAACCGGATCGGGCAATGTTTGAAGCGACAGGGTTTCTGGTCCGCCGGGGGCGGTGGAAAGCAGTGCACGCATCGATAATCTCCCGCAGTTCGGCCAGGTGCCGGGTCGTTGCCACCCCACCCCCACCATATGATGCGGTGTCCTTGCCAGCGACAGGCCGGTCTCGTCTAGCCGCTTATTCGGCGGCAGCGGGAAAGGCGGGCAGCTTGGCGATGTCGCGCGGATCATGCTGGATGATCACCGTTGCCTTCACATTGGCAGCCAGCTTCTTGAACCGATCAAACGACGCCAGCGTATCGGCGCGATTGGTGTTGAAGGTCGGCACGCCGTTCGACGCGTAATTTTCCTGAAAATGCGCCAGATCGCCGGTGAGCAGAAACGTTTTTCCGCTGCCCAGCTTTACCAGCAAGGCGTGGTGGCCGGGGGTATGGCCGGGCGTATCGACCATCGTCACGCTGCCATCGCTGAAAATGTCGCGGTCGCCAGAGACGGGCACGGATTTGCCCGCGCCACTAATCCAGGTCTTCAGCGCTGCCGGATTGGCACCAAATGCCGGCGGCGTTGCGCTCAGCGCATCCAGATCACCCTTGCCGATCATCAGCGTTGCGCCGGGGAATGATTCGGCCTGGCCGATATGGTCGTAATGATAATGGCTGATGCCGATCATCTCGATCTGTTCGGGCTTGACGCCCAATTCGCCAAGTTGTTCGACGATGGTCTTGGTGATCGTGGCCCCGCCGGTTTTCGGGTCAATCTTGGCGCCCTTCATTGATGCGGGCAGCCCGGCATCCCACAGCATATAGCGGTCGCCATGCTTGATCAGATAGCAGCTCGCGGTCAGCGCCTTGCCCTGACCCGGATAGGCGCGGGTATCAGAAAACAGGTTAAGATCGGGGATATAGGTCGATCCGCAATCGAGCCGCCACAGCTTGGTGCTGCCCGGCGTTTGGCCACCGGCGGCAAACGCGCACAGCCCGCTGATGACGGTGCCGGCAACCAACACGTACAGTATCTTTTTCACCGAATTTCCCCCGTAATCAGCCCCGCCTGCGCGCGGCCCGCTGGCGGGGCCGTCGCTGCACGAAAAACTCCTACGCGCTTAGCATGTCGGGCGTAAGTGGATCGTTACGCGGCCGCCGCGAAAATTGGCGTCATCCTGACACAGTTTGGCGCGCGCCGGGCTGTTCCTTGGGACTGATATAGGCTGCATCATGCGCCACCGGCAGCGGCGCACCCGCCCGGATTGCATCAAGCACCGTGCCGAAATAGGTCGCGGCGCGAAAACCGAGCACGCGTTCAGCAAGGCCCGCATCATACACACGGTCAATCGAGCGCGGCAGCACCCAGCCGCGCCGGGCATAAAGCGCCGCCGCATCAGGAAAATAGCGCGCAATCACCGCAGGCGCATCCGCCTTCAGGGCGTGTGCGTCGTCCGGCACAAACGGCGTCGGCGCGGACAGGATGAACGTGCCAAAGCCGATATCTACCGCCCGGTTCAGCGCCACCAGATGCGCGGCTGCGGCATCCTCCACCGTCAGGCGGCGATTGAGCAGTTCATTCGCCTTCAGATTTTCGCCCGATGGCGCTGTGTGGGTATCGTCATCCTCGGGGAAAAAGCGCCCTGTGCGCAGCACCAGGCAGGCAAGGCCGCGCTCCTGATGGAACAGGCGGCACAAATGCTCGGCAGCCAGCTTCGTCACACCGTAAATGTTGCGCGGCTCAAGCGGGGTCATCGTCTCGTCCATCCACACCGCCTTGTCGCCTTCCGCACGGCGGATGGCATCGGAAATCATCAGCGATGTGGTGGAGGTGAAGATGAACCGATCATGCCCTGCGGCACTTGCCGCCTCCAGCAAGTTCAGCGTGCCGGTGATATTCACGTCGACAAAGGCCTGGGTGGGGTAGCGCGCAATATCGGGCTTGTGCAGCGCGGCCGAATGAATCACCGCCTGTATCCCGCGATCGGCAAAGATCCGGTCGATCAGCGCGCGGTCTGCCACCGAACCGATCACATCGGTATCAACGCCCGGCGCAACATCCAGCCCGGTCACGTCATGCCCGGCACTGCGCAGCAGCGGCGCCAGATAGCGCCCAAGCCAGCCCGACGATCCCGTCAGCAGAATGCGCATACGGCTACCCCTTATAGTGCGCAGTCGTTTTGGCGCGCACGTCATCTGCCGTCACGCCGGGGGCCAGCTCAATCAGCTCAAACGGGCTGGCGTGATCGGGCCGGTGGAACACCGCCAGATCGGTGATGATCATGTCGATCACATTCTTGCCGGTCAGTGGCAAGGTACAGGCCGGGATGAATTTGGGGTCGCCGTTCTTCGACGTGTGTTCCATCACCACCACGATCCGCTTCACACCCGCGACCAAATCCATCGCGCCGCCCATGCCCTTGATCAGCTTGCCGGGGATCATCCAGTTGGCAATGTCGCCGCCTTCGGAAACCTCCATTGCGCCGAGCACGGTCAGGTCGATATGCCCACCCCGGATCATCGCAAAGCTATCCGCGCTGCTGAAAAACACCGATGACGGCAGTTCGCTGATCGTCTGCTTGCCCGCGTTGATCAGATCGGGGTCGACCTGATCGGGATAAGGAAACGGCCCAATGCCGAGCATGCCGTTCTCGCTCTGCAGCGTCACATCCATGCCTGCCGGAATGTGATTGGCCACCAATGTGGGAATGCCAATGCCCAGGTTTACATAAAACCCGTCCTGCAACTCACGTGCGGCGCGGGCCGCCATATCGTCACGAGTCCAGGCCATTATGCCGCCTCCCTTTCGCGCGTCGTTACAAATTCGATTTTCTTGTGATAGGGCGCGCCGAGGATCAGGCGGTTTACGTAAATGCCCGGCAAGTGGACCTGATCGGCGTCGAGCGCACCGACGGGCACAATCTCCTCCACCTCCGCGATACACATCTTGCCTGCGGTCGCCATTGGCTGGTTGAAATTGCGCGCGGTTTTGCGGAAAATCAGGTTCCCCGCCTCATCTGCCTTCCAGCCCTTCACGATTGACAGATCGGCGACGATGCCGCGTTCCAGAATATATTCCTGGCCGTCGAACATCATGGTTTCCTTGCCCTCTGCCACCAACGTGCCGACGCCCGTTTTGGTGTAAAAGCCCGGAATGCCTGCCCCCCCTGCCCGGCACCGCTCCGCCAGCGTGCCCTGCGGGCAAAACTCCACCTCCAGCTCACCACTCAGATACTGCCGCTCAAACTCCTTATTCTCGCCGACATAGCTGGAGATCATCTTCTTCACCTGCCGGGTGCGGAGCAGCTTACCCAGTCCTTCGCCGTCGATGCCGGCATTGTTGCTGGCGATCGTCAGCCCGGTGGTGCCCGCATCGCGAATCGCATCGATCAGCCGGTCGGGAATGCCGCACAGGCCAAAGCCGCCTGCGCAAATCATCATGCCATCAAACAACACGCCTTCCAGCGCGGCAGCGGCATTGGGATAGACCTTGTTCATCGCAATTGGCTCCGCAGGTTCGAAGGGATTGCCTGTCGCTTAGTCCCGTGCGCGGGCGGCGGTCAACGCCGGGCTGGTGCGGAATCACCCCCGATCGCGACCATGGCATCCCGACCGCCCAAATTTGATCGGCGTCAAAGCGGTCGCCGCCGTTTGCGGCTTGGATAGCGCTGCCATCCGCCGAGTCGATCGGTGGCGCACATATCAACTCGCCTCGACAGGAGATGCCCGATGCAATCGCTTCTCGTCTACGCTGATGGTTCGCCCGATAATCATGCCCGCCTGCAAGCCGCGCTCGATATCGCCCGGCTGACGAACGGCCACATCACGCTCCATATCAACACGCCGCTTCGGCGCTTCATGACGATGGACCCGTTCGGCGGCAGTTATTTCCTCGCCACTGCATTCGCCGAGGCCGAAAAAGACGAGCGCGAGCTGATCGCGCTGCTGAGCAGCCAACTGGCGAAAGACGATGTTCCCTGGGATTGCCGGACAAGCAGCGGCATTCCCAGCGAAGAGCTGGGCACGGCATCGATGCTGTCGGACCTGATCGTGATGGCGCTTAATCATGCCGGCACGGATAGCAGCCCCGATGCGGTGCAGCTGGTCGGCGATGTCGTGCTCGCCGCCCGGTGCCCGGTACTTGCCGTGCCGGCGATTGCCAAGCCGCTTTTCATCACCGGGACCGCGATGATCGCCTGGTCTGGCACGGTCGAGGCCGCCGGGGCGTTACGCGCCGCCGTCCCGCTGCTGGCGCGGGCAAAGGCGGTAAAGCTGGTAACGATCGTCGATTCGCCCGGCCTTTTCCCCTCGACCGATGCGGCCCGTTATCTTTCGCGCCACGGCATCCACGCCGAATTGGTCGAACGTCCGCGCGATGCCCAGGGTATCGCCGTCGCGCTCGAGGACGCTGCCCAGTCTTTACATGCGGACTGGATCGTCATGGGCGCCTATGGCCATAGCCGCTTCCGCGAGACGATTTTCGGGGGCGTAACGCAGCGCTTCCTCGATTCCGCGCGCTACCCGGTGCTGCTCAACCACTGACGTCGCCAGGCTTAATAAGCGAGCTGCAATCCCGCCCGCGCCCATGGCATCGCGATCAACTGCCCCGTTCCCGATAGCGTAATATAGGCGGTCTTCCTATCCGCGCCGCCCCAGCAGATGTTGGTCGTGAAGGGATCGGGCGTGGCCACGAACTCGACCAATTCCCCGGTGGGCGAAATGACCGAAATGCCGCTCTCGCCGATCGTCGCGACGCAGATGTTACCGCATTCTTCCACCCCAAGTGAATCGAAGAACTTGTAACCAGCCGGGCGGTATAGCGGGATGCCAGCACCTCCCAGCCCACCGGCATGATCAACCTTGCCGGGTGCTGTTACCTTGAAGGCCATCAACCGGCACGTATAGGTTTCTGCCGCATACAGCGTGTTGCCGTCTGGCGACAGGCCGATGCCGTTCGGGTTCTCGCTGGGGAACACCACTTCTTCCAGATGACTGCCATCGGCTTTCGCGTAAAAAATGCCCGTAACGTCGCGTTCGCGTGGGCGGGTTTTGCCGTGATCGGTGAACCAGAAGCCGCCATGTGCATCGAACACAATATCATTCGGCCCGCGCAACACGCAGCCGAAATCACCGTCCTTGTACAGCACCTCCACCGCGCCTGTGTCGATATCGATCCGTTCAATCCGCCCGCCCGAATAATGATCGGCCTGGCCGTGCGGGATCAGCAGGCCGTTCGGATGCTCAACATAATTGAACCCGCCATTGTTGCAGCAATACAGCTTGCCATCTTGCCCCATCGCCAGCCCGTTCGGCCCGCCACCGGGGGTTGCCACGGTTTCCGTCGACCCATCGGGGCGGACCCGGGTGATTCGCCCGGCTTCAATCTCAACCAAAATCACGCTGCCATCGGGCATCGCAACCGGGCCTTCGGGAAAGCGCAGGCCGCTGGCGATCGTGGTGAAGTTGGTCATATTCTCTCCTGCGGTTTTGCCTGAGCCTATACCTTGGCTATGGGGGTGCCAAGGAGAGCGGGATGACATTACGAACCGGCGGCCGGATTCTTGTCGATAACTTGATCGCGCAGGGCTGCGACCGGATTTATCAGGTGCCGGGCGAGAGCTTTCTCGCGGTGCTTGATGCGCTGCATGATGTGCCTGCGATCGATGTGGTCACATGTCGGCAAGAGGGCGGCGCTGCATTCATGGCGTGCGCTGATGGCACGCTGACGCAGCGTCCCGGAATCTGCTTCGTCACACGCGGGCCGGGCGCGACCAATGCCAGCATCGGTGTGCATGTCGCGATGCAGGACAGCCAGCCGATGATCCTGTTCATCGGCGATGTCGATCGCGGCATGCGTGACCGGGAAGGTTTTCAGGAAATCGATCTGCCCGCGATGTTCGCGCCGCTGTGCAAATGGGCGACGCGGATTGAGGATGCCCGCCGCATCCCGGAATATATCGCGCGCGCCTATACTGTGGCGACCAGCGGACGTCCCGGTCCGGTCGTCATCGCGCTGCCCGAAGATATGCTGTGCGATGTGGTGGAGGTGGTTGATCGGCCAGCGATTACGCGCCACCCGGCGGCACTTGATCCATTCGATTACAGCGATCTGCTCGATCAGCTTGCCACCGCCAGGCGCCCGGTTGCGATCATCGGTGGCGCAGGCTGGGACCAGCCGACCGCCGCTGCCTTTGATCGTTTCGCGCAACACTGGGGCATTCCCGTGGCAGGCGCTTTCCGGCGACAGGATGCGGTTTCAAATGCGTCACCGGTCTGGGCGGGCAATCTGGGCTATGGCCCCAATCCAAAACTGGTCGCACGGATCAAGGCGGCTGATCTGCTGCTGGTGATCGGCGCGCGGCTCGGTGAAGCGACGACTGATGGGTACACATTGGTGACGCCAGAGCATCCAGGCCAAAAGCTGGTGCATATCCACCCCGATCCAGCCGAACTGAACCGGGTGTACCGCGCCGATACCGCGATTACCTCTGCACCATTTTATGCCGCTGACATGCTGGCGCGGGCCGAAGCGCCGGCCTGGCCGCGATCAGATGGGGCCGAAGCGCACGCAGAATGGCTGGAGTGGTCGACGCCCAAACCCCGTGAAGGGATCACCCTTGATCTTGGGCCGTGCGTCGCGGCGATGCGGGCGCGGCTCGATGCGCACACAACGATCATCTGCAATGGCGCGGGCAATTTTTCCGGCTGGTGGCACCGTTACTGGCATTACGGCAACCCCGGCACCCAGCTTGCCCCCACCGCAGGCGCAATGGGATATGGCGTCCCCGCCGCCGTTGCGGGTGCCCTGCGCTGCCCAGACAAAACGGTGGTGGCGGTCGCAGGGGACGGCGATTTCCTGATGAACGGCCAGGAGCTGGCGACCGCCGTCCAGCACGGCGCAAACATGCTCGTCATCGTGGTCGATAATGGCGGATACGGCACCATCCGCATGCATCAGGAACGCGAATATCCCACGCGGCTGAGCGGTACGGCGCTGCACAACCCGGATTTCGCGCTGCTCGCCACCGCCTATGGCTGTTGGTCGCAAACCGTTACCACCACCGAAGAATTCGCCCCAGCGCTCGACCGGGCATTGGCGCTAACCGGGGTGCGGCTGCTCCATCTGAAAACCGATATCGAAGTCATCACCAACGGCACCACGATCAGCGCGATCAGGGGCCGGTAAGAGAAGGCGCAGCCTTAATGCAACCAGCCCGAACGCCGCCAGGCATTGGGCGCTGCACCGATATATGCCCGCATTTCCTGCGCGGCCCATTGAGGGTCCAGTCCAATTTCGCGCGCATAGTTGCTGGCAAAGCCCACCGCATAGAGCGGCGCGGTAAACTGTTCGAGCCGCCCTTCTTCAAGCGCTTCGATGTAAACAGCGCGGATGCAGGTGCGTTCTGAAACGGCTTTCACGGTCAGGTTGGAAGCGAGCCGGGCAGCCCGCAGCGCAGCGCCAATGGCACATTGCCTGACTTCCAGAAACTGTTCGGGCGCAAAGGGAAGGACGGGCCGCGATTCGGCAAGCTCGTCATCAATCATATCGGCCAAAATCACCCTCCCCTCAAAGGCTGTTGGCCTCCATGCGCACGCAGCGCGCGGTCATTACAACACCGAATATACCTATTGTGGGCAGTGGCGAATTTTCGAAAGTGAATACAGCCGGGTAAGACTATCCGCGTTCGCGGCGACGTCGTTTTTTTAAGCCGCGCCAGCAACACGCGAATCAATATTGCTCGGTATCGGTCTGCGCAGCGACCCTATCGGCACAAAGTCGTCCCTAAAGTCACCTGTGCAGTCGCACTGTGAAAAGGGCCGCACCGGTTGCCCGGGCGGCCCTGTTTGAACGCGATTTCGGGCGTTGTAACGGCGCGATCAGATGTCGTCGCCAAGCGCGCCTTTAACCTTGCCAACGGCCTGTTGGGCCTTGCCCTTCAGTTCCTGGGCCTTGCCCTCTGCCTGGGTTTCGGCATCGCTGCTATTCTGCTTGATCTTGCCGATCACCTCGTTGACATTGCCTTTGATCTTGTCGGTGAGTTCACCCATGATACTACTCCTCAGCGCGCCGGTCGGCCGGACGATCCGGGTTCGGGACGCATGGAATATTGAACGGGTGATGTGCCTTTCGGTTCCAAAGCGCATCAATGAACGATCCCGACATGGCCCCGACATGCCATTGAAACGAGTGTAAGAATTTGTCTGATTTGATTGCCGCCTTTTACGAGCGCAACAGCGGAAAGTTCGACAGCGAACGCCGCAAATCATTTACTGAACGCGCCTGGCTGGATCGCTTCATTCAGCCGCTGCCCAAAGGCGGGCGTATTCTCGATCTGGGTTGCGGCGCAGGCGAACCGGTAACGCGCCACCTGATCGATCGCGGCTTCATGGTTTCCGGCGTTGATATATCAGCCAAAATGGTCGGGCTGTGCCGCACTCGATTTCCCCGCCACCGCTGGATCAATGCCGATATGCGGCGCGTGGCGATGGACGGATTTTATGACGGCGTGCTTGCCTGGGACAGCCTGTTCCATTTGCGCGGTGACGAACAGGCGGCAGTAATCGAGCGGATCGGCGCCTGGTTGAGCCCGGACGGGCGGGCATTGTTCAACACATCGCCTGCAAAAAGCCTGTCGACGGGCAAAAATTATGATCAATCGCTCTATCATCAGAGCCTTGATCCGCACGAATATCGCGAGGCATTCGTCCGCGCCGAGCTGATCGAAATCGATTACCGCGCCGATGATCCCGCCTGCGGTGGCCGCGACATCTGGTATGTGCGCAAGCGCTGAGTGGCGATTGAGAGTCTGGTGACTTTACTCTGACCCGTTCGTTTCGAGCGAAGTCGAGAAACAGGCCACAAGCGCTGCGCGAGGTTGACCGAATATCCACCGCCGAACACGCTGGACCATGAACGATACTCTGGAGCTGCTTGCCATTAAACCAACTCACCCCTCCCCTTTAGGGGAGGGGCCGGGGGTGGGGGCTATCAGTCTCACCGAGATCAACGTGCCTTGGGAGAGCCCCCACCCCAACCCCTCCCCTGAAGGGGAGGGGCTTGAGAGTGCTGCCATGTGATTACAAACTGCTCTAGCTCGCCAGATCCCGGATTGATCAGGGCGCAACCCGGCCCAAAAATGCCTCAACCGCGCGCCAATTGTCCTCTGCGCCGGCGGCGTTGCGCGCCGCGATCAGCGTGGATGATCCGTGGACGCCCGCAATCGCTGGCACGGCATCGACATTGCCGGTGCCCGGCACCGCATCAACAATCGCCTTGGCTGCAGCAATCTCATCAGCATCCTTGGCCGAGGTAACGAACACCGGGATCGCCAGCTTTGCAGCATTGCGCCTGACCAGATCGGCTTGCCCCAGATATTCGCCAGGCGAAAACGACAACAGACCAGCCACCGCACCGGGATTTTCCGCCGCGACCAGAAACACCAACGCTGAAGAATAGCTGCTGCCCCACAATAATATCGGCTTGCCTTGCGGTTTTGCCCAATCGAGCGCGGCCTGAAGATCGGCCGTGGCGTCAAGATAGGTTGGTTGCCCAGATACCGCGCGCGCTGTTTGATTGGGGCCGAACAAATCCCCACCCGATCGCTGATCAATCGCCAGCGCGGTATAGCCAAGCTTCACCAGTCGCGGCGCGATCGTGGCATATTCGCCCTTGCCCGACCCGGCTTGATGGAACAGCAGGATGACGGCCTTTGGCTGCGGTGCCGCATAAAGCGTCGCATAAACGGTCACGCCGTCGGCTGCCTTCAGCGTGATCGGCGCACCAATTGCTGATTTCAGCGCCTGATATCCCTCCACCATCGCTTTGGCAGCGTCGGATGATGGCGCGCTGCCCGCGCGCTCAGGAGCATTGCAACCGGCAAGCGCCGCTGCCGCCAAAATCGCCACCATCATCCGCATCACGCCGCTCCCAAAGAAAAATGCCGGAGCATTTCCACCCCGGCACTCCATCAGTCCTATAACCGGGCAGGTCACCCGATCATGTCAGTTCAGCAATTTGGCATGCCGCAATCGGTGCCAAGCACGGCACATGCCGTCATGCATGCAGCACTGCATGCAGCCGCAAACGCAGCCGGTGCAGCGGCATAAGCGGCAGTGCCGGTAACGGCGAGACCAAGAACGGCGACTTTGATGAAACGAAACATGGGTGTTCTCCAATAAATGCTGACAGGGCCAAACGCCGCGTCGAAAATAACGGTCGTCAAATGTTCGCGTTCAGGCGCGCGGCGGCGGCAAAGCTGGCGGAACGATACGGCCAATTTGGGAAAGGAAATCAACGGGCGCAAACCCGGTGGCGCCAACAACGCCCGCCAGGGGAATCGTCACGGCTGGGGCAATAACCATACAACATGCATGGCATGACGTGCTGGCCATCTCATCGCAAGGCGCCTGGCGATCGTCGGCTTTATTGGCCGCGTGGTGCGCCGACATCGCCATGGGCACCAACGGCTGAGCGCGCGCCATCCCGGTGCTCATCACAGCAAAAGCGATGATCGCAAACAGGGCGGCAAGCCGGTTCATGCTGGGAATTCGTTTCCTTCGCCAAAAAGGTTACTGAATTCAGATCAGCCCGGCAAGCGGGCTCGACGGATCGGCATAGCGGCGCTGCCCCATGCGCCCGGCAAGATAGGCCAGTCGCCCGGCTTCCACCGCGTGCTTCATCGCGGCCGCCATCATGATCGGGTTCTTCGCCTCGGCAATCGCGGTGTTCATCAGCACGCCGTCGCAGCCCAGTTCCATCGCAACGGTCGCATCCGAAGCGGTGCCCACCCCCGCATCAACCAGCACCGGCACGCCAGCGCCTTCGACAATCAGCCTTATCGTCACCCGGTTCTGAATGCCCAGCCCCGAGCCAATTGGCGCGCCGAGCGGCATGATGGCCACCGCGCCTGCATTTTCCAGGCGTTTCGCGGCAATGGGATCATCAACGCAATAGACCATCGGCAGGAAACCCTCCTTGGCCAAAATCTCGGTCGCGCGCAGTGTTTCGACCATATCGGGATACAGCGTCTTTGCCTCGCCCAGCACTTCCAGCTTCACCAGATCCCAACCGCCTGCCTCACGCGCCAGCCGCAGCGTGCGAACGGCATCATCGCCTGTAAAGCACCCGGCGGTGTTGGGCAGATAGGTGAATTTCTTCGGATCGATAAAGTCGGTCAGCATCGGCGCGTTTGGATCAGACACATTCACCCGCCGCACCGCGACCGTGACGATCTCCGCGCCAGACGCTTCCAGCGCCGCCGCATTCTGGGCGAAATCGCGGTATTTGCCGGTGCCGACAATCAGCCGCGACCGAAATGTCCGTCCAGCGACCGTCCAGCTATCCTGATCGGGTGTTGGGGCTTGATCCCCCCCACCGACAAAATGGACGATCTCCAGCGCGTCGCCATCCTCTACAAACACCTGGGCCAGCGTCGAACGGGGCACGATCGCCAAATTGCGTTCCACCGCCACTTTTTCAGGTACGAGCCCAAGCTGTTCGGCAAGCGCGGCCAGGCTAAGCCCCGCGGTAACCCGGCGCGGTTCGCCATTGATGTGGACCAAAACCATGTTGTCGTTGTGCATGGGGCGCAGATATGGGGTAAGCAGCCAACTCGCAACCGCCAGCGCGCAATTGCCAGCGCGTAATCGCCAGCGCTCAATCGAAAGTCATATCGTGACCGACACCATTTTTGTCCTGAACGGCCCGAACCTCAATCTGCTCGGCATGCGCGAGCCCGAAATCTATGGCCATGACACGCTGGACGATATCGCCGGCATGCTGGAGGATCGCGCCCGCGCGCTCGATCTGGTGGTCGATGTGCGCCAATCAAACCATGAAGGCCATCTGATCGACTGGCTGCACGAGGCGCAGGCCACCGGCGCAAAGGCGGTGCTGCTCAATTCGGGCGCGCTCACGCATACCTCGCTGGCGCTGTATGATGCGATCAGATCCATCACCACGCCGGTGATCGAGGTGCATATTTCCAACCCGGCAGCGCGAGAGGCTTACCGCCACCACAGCTATGTCGGCATGGCCGCGCGCGGCACCATTGCCGGATTTGGCGCAACCTCATATCTTCTGGCGCTTGAAGCGGCGGCGCGGTTCTGACAGGACACTAGGCCAAACAGGGAAAAAAGGGACAAGCATGGCGGACGAGACGGGGGCAACCGAAGGACCGATGCGGATTGATGTTGGGTTGGTGCGCCAATTGGCAGAACTGCTCGACGAAACGCATCTGACCGAGATTGAGGTTGAAGATGGCGCGCGCCGGGTGCGCGTTGCGCGCACCGTGACGATGAGCGCCGCGCCGCAAATGCCGGTTTATGCCCCCGCTGCACCTGCCGCGCCAGCAGCGCCCGCAGCGCCCGTTGCTGCAGCCCCCGTAGAGGCTGCTGCGCCCAATTTGGCCAATGCGGTGAAATCGCCGATGGTCGGCACCGTGTATCTGTCGGCTGAACCCGGCGCGAAGCCGTTTGCATCGGTGGGGGACAAGGTTGCTGCCGGTGACACGCTGGTGATTATTGAGGCGATGAAGGTCATGAACCCCATCCTCGCCCCATCGGGCGGCACGGTGAAGGCGATGCTGGTCGAAAATGGCCAACCGGTCGAATTCGACCAACCGCTCGTCATCGTCGAGTAATCGCCTTGGCCCAGATCAAGAAGTTGCTGATCGCCAATCGCGGCGAAATTGCCCTGCGCATCCACCGTGCCTGCCACGAAATGGGGATTGAAACCGTCGCGGTGCATTCCACCGCCGATGCTGATGCGATGCATGTGCGGCTGGCGGATCAGGCGATCTGCATTGGCCCGCCATCGGCCACTGCAAGCTATCTCAACATCCCCAACATCATTTCTGCCGCCGAAATTTCGGGCGCAGACGCGATTCACCCCGGCTATGGTTTCCTGAGCGAAAACGCCAAATTCGCCGAAATCGTTGAAGCGCACGACATCATCTTTGTCGGCCCCAAGCCCGAACATATCCGCACGATGGGCGACAAGGTGGAGGCAAAGCGCACCGCAGGCGCGCTCGGCCTGCCGCTCGTCCCCGGCTCTGATGGCGCGATCAGCGACATTGGCGAGGCCAAGGCGATTGCAGAGCGCGTTGGCTATCCCGTCATCATCAAGGCAGCATCGGGCGGCGGTGGGCGCGGGATGAAGGTGGTTACCAACGCCGCCGATCTCGAAACGCAGATGCAGCAGGCGGGTACCGAGGCAAAGGCCGCGTTTGGCGATGCGACGGTGTATCTGGAAAAATATCTGGGCAATCCGCGCCATATCGAATTTCAGGTGTTTGGCGACGGCAATGGCAACGCGATCCATCTGGGGGAGCGCGATTGCTCGCTGCAACGCCGCCACCAAAAGGTGCTGGAAGAAGCGCCCTCGCCCGTGCTTGGGCACGAAGACCGCGAGCGGATGGGCGGCATCGTGTCCAAGGCGATGGCCGATATGGGCTATCGTGGTGCCGGAACGATCGAGTTTCTGTGGGAAGACGGCGAGTTTTACTTCATCGAAATGAACACTCGGTTGCAGGTGGAACATCCGGTGACAGAGGCGATTACCGGGCTTGATCTGGTCCGCGAACAGATTCGTATTGCAGAGGGGCATCCGCTGACGCTGCGTCAGGAAGATGTGCATTTTCGCGGCCATGCCATCGAATGCCGGATCAACGCCGAAGATCCGCGCACCTTTGCCCCCTCCCCCGGCCTGGTGAAGCAATTCCACGCGCCCGGCGGCATGAACGTGCGCGTCGATAGCGGGCTGTATGCGGGATACCGCGTGCCGCCTTATTACGACAGCATGATCGCCAAGCTGATCGTGTACGGCACCACCCGCAACGGCGCGCTGCGCCGCCTGCGCCGCGCACTGAAGGAATTCGTGATCGACGGCATGAAAACCACGATTCCGCTGCATCAGGCGCTGCTCGACGAACCCGATTTTCAAAAGGGCGAGTACACGATCAAATGGCTGGAAGAGTGGCTGGCAAAGCAGGAGGACTGATCAGGGTAGGACTTTGGGGTCGGACTTTGGGGTCGGACTTT
>JAKFUX010000041.1:0-19407 GCA_021732465.1 Sphingomonas sp. | reverse complement strand
ACACCCTCCCCCACCGCCGGCTTTGACACCGCCGAGTACCGGGCGACTGTCGGCAATGTCTCTGCCAACGCGCTGGTCGCGTATCAGCGCGGAGCGACGGGGGCTGGGATTGTGGTGGGTGTGATTGACAGCGGCATCGATTTGCAGAGCCTGGAATTTGGCACGCGGATTAGCGCTGCATCCACCAGCACAGCGATGAACAGCACGATTGATGACGAATCCGGCCACGGCACCGCTGTTGCCTTTACCATCGCCGGGCGACGCAACGATGCTGGAACCCACGGCATCGCATTTGATTCGACCTTGCTGGTGCTGCGGACAGACACGGTCGGCAGTTGCGCGGGCACCGCCCCTTCCACCGGGGCAACGACCAGTGGCTGTTCGCATAATGACCGCAACATTGCAGCAGCGCTTGATATCGCGACGACAAATCGGGCCCGCGTCGTCAACGTGTCACTTGGCGGATCGGCACCGTCAACCGTTCTGGTTCAGGCGATCGACCGGGCGACAGCGGCAGGTGTCATCATCGTCATTTCCGCTGGGAATGACGGCGATCAACCCACCGGGGTAAACCCTGATCCATTCGCCGGTATTGCCACTAATGCGGCGGTGTCGCGCGGGCTGGTGATCATCGCCGGATCAGTCAGCGCCGCCGACACAATATCAACTTTCAGCAACCGCGCCGGTACCGGCGCGAATTTCTATCTGGCCGCCGTGGGGGAGCGCGTTCGGGCGCCCAACCAGGAGAACGTACCCTTTTTGTGGAGCGGCACATCGTTTTCCGCCCCGCAAATCAGCGGTGCAGTGGCGCTGCTTGCCCAGGCCTTCCCCACGCTGACGGGCGCGCAGATCGTCGACATCCTGTACCGCAGCGCCCGGGATGCCGGCACGAGCGGGATCGATACGATTTTTGGGCGGGGTATTCTGGATCTCACCAGAGCTTTTGCGCCATTGGGGCAAACCTCGCTTGCCGGATCGCAAGTGCCCGTTTCGCTGACGAGCAACGGCACGACATCGGCACCGATGGGCGATGCGCGGCAAACCGGGCTGAGCACAGCGATCCAGGACAGTTACGGCCGCGCCTATGCGCTCGACCTTGGCCGCACGCTGGGTGCATCGCCGGTGCAGCGGATGCTGACGGGGGCTTTGACGGGCGTCCAGCGCAATTACAGCGTCCGCGCGGGGAACGCCGCGATTGCGCTCACCATTGCACCGGGGCGTGATCGACCCATGGTCGAGCGTCTGTTGCTGTCGCCCGGCGATGCCGATCAGGCCCGCACATTGGCGGCGATGATCACCAGCAAACTGGGCAGCAAGGCAAGTTTTGCGATCGGCTTTTCCCAAAGCGCCGGGGCGATGACCGCGCAGCTGGCTGGGCGCAGCGACCCCGCCTTCCTGATCGCGCATGATCCTGCACAGGCGCTGGGTTTTGCCAGCGCTGCCGATGCTGCCTTTGCGATACGGCGTGATCTGGGCAAATTTGCGCTGACGGTGGCGGGGGAGAATGGCGGGGTGCAGACACCAGGCCTTAACACGCCCGCCGCCCTGCAGAACCGCGGCCAACGATCAGGCTATGACAAGCTGTCGGTTGGGCTTGATCGCCGGTTCGGCGGGCTGTTCGCCACGATGACCGCATCCCATTTGCGCGAACGCGACACGGTGTTGGGCGCGCGCTTTGGCGACGGGCTGGGCGCCAGCGAGGCAACGAGCTGGTTCCTTGATGCCGCCGCCCGGCTTGAGATGGGGGCCGGATGGTCAGTCGGCGGCGCGTGGCGGCAAGGCTGGACGGCAGCGCGCACCCGGGCGGGTTTTGACGGATCAGGCGTGATTGGCACCAACGCCTTTGCTGCCGATGTTGCCAAGCGAGACATTTTGTTCGGCGGGGACAATATGGGCCTGCGCGTGTCGCAACCATTGCGCGTTACGCACGGCAGCGGGCTTGATCTGCGGCTGCCGACATTCTTCGATTACGCCACCAACAGCGTTGGCAGTTATGCGGTGCAGCGCCTGAACCTGGCCCCCACCGGCCGCGAAATTGATTTCGAGGCGCGGTACGCAATGCCGTTATGGGGCGGCGCGTTGCAGACCAACCTGTATGTCCGGCGAGACCCCGGCAACTTCGCCGCGATCAACGACGATATCGGTGTAGCGCTGCGTTTTGCGCGCGAATTCTGATGGGGCTGGCGCGACGGCAGCTTCCACCCCATTTAGGCTGACATGACCGCTTATTCCCTTCTTGATCTCGTCCCCGTCGTCGAAGGGGGCAGCGTGGCGCAGGCGCTGGCCAACGCAGCCGATCTGGCCCAGCATTGCGAGGGACTGGGCTTTACCCGCTACTGGATTGCCGAACATCACGGTATGGCCGGGATTGCGGGCGCGGCAACCTCTGTCGTTATCGGCCATGTGGCGGCGGCGACCCGCCATATCCGCGTCGGTTCGGGCGGCATCATGCTGCCCAATCATGCTCCGCTGGTCATTGCCGAACAATTCGGCACGCTTGATGCGCTGTTTCCGGGCCGCATTGATCTGGGGTTGGGCCGTGCGCCGGGATCTGACATGCAGGTGGCCCGCGCGCTGCGCCGCACGCTCGACAGTGATCCCAACGGCTTTCCCAATGATGTGATGGAGCTGCAAAGCTATTTTGCGGACGACCAGCAAACCGGCATTCGCGCGACACCGGGTGCGGGCGCGAAAGTGAAAATGTGGATATTGGGATCAAGCACTTACGGCGCGCAACTCGCCGCCGCGCTTGGCCTGCCCTATGCCTTTGCATCGCATTTTGCGCCTGACTTGCTGGATGAGGCAGCGGGGTTATACCGGCATTATTTCCGGCCATCGCCGGTGCTGGCAAAGCCCCATTTCATGGCCGGGTTTAACGTATTCGGTGCCGATACCGATGCCGAAGCGGCGTTGCTTGCGACGTCTCAGCAACAGGCGTTTGTCGCACTGCGCACCGGCAATCCGCGCCAATTGCCGCCGCCGGTGGCCGGATATCGCGATACATTGGGGGCACAAGGTGCCGCGATCCTTGATCATGTGCTGCAATGCTCCGCTATTGGCGGCCCCGCCAAGGTGGCGCGCGAAATCGCCGCCTTTATCGCACGAACGGGGGCCGATGAGCTGATGCTGACGAGCTCAATTTTTGATCACCAGGCCCGCAAGCACAGTCTGACGATCGCCGCCGAGGCGATGCAAGCACTGGCCATCGCCGCCTGAGCGCGCGGCGCGACAGCGAGCGCGGCGCAGCAATCGTCACGGCTATTTCACGCGGGCGCCGCTAAATAATATAGTCGACGGTCTTCATCTGGGTGGTCGCGGCGCGCTTTGCTTCGCGCTTGGCAACCAACCGCGCGTGGAGCGTGTTGATCGTATCACTGCCGCGCGTCTGGCACACAAAGGGCAGGAAGGCATGGAGCAGCGCGCCGACCCCACCGACAATCATCGCCACGCCAAAGCCGCCCGCGACGCGAAAATGCTCGGTATAGCTTTCGCCAACCGAAGCCGGATGATCGAGAAAAAGGCGGCGGAACATCGGTAATCCCTTCTGTACTGCGCACTAATCTTATCACGCTAGCCGCGCGATGCCAGCGCCTTCACCATATCAGCAGCAAGCTGGCTGAGCGTATCATCCCGCGCGCCCATCACGACAATGCGGTCACCCGCACGCGCCTGATCGACCAAGAACGCCGCAGCATCCTCCCGCAGCGCGATGTGGTGCGCCGTCCGCCCGGCAGCGGCAATGTCAGCAACGATATCCGCGCTGGTCACGTCGCGGCTGACGGTGCCGCCGTGATACACCGGATCGGGGAGCACCAGCACATCGTCTGCCGCCATGCGCTCAACCAAACTGGCCACGAGTTCATGTCGCATCACCTTTAACGGGCCATAACCGTGCGGCTGAAACAGCATCAGCACCCGCCCGGGAAACGCGTGCAGCGTATCTAGCGTCGCGCCAATCTTGTCGGGATTATGCCCGAAATCGTCGATCACCGCGATGTCGCCTGCGCGCCCGACCAGATCGAACCGCCGCTTCAGCCCGGCAAATCCCGCCAGCGCGGCGGCGGCATCATGGAGTGACACCCCCGCCGCCCGCGCCGCGCCAATCGCCGCCAGCGCATTTGCCACATTATGTCGCCCGGGCACCTGCAGCGATACCTCAACGATCAGGTCTTCCTGCGTGACCATGAAGGTGACACCAAACGGCGCTTCTTCAATAAAAATCGCCTGCAAATCAGCGGCGCGCTCGATGGAAAAGCTGGTGACGCGGTCCGCTGGCAAGGCCGCCGCAAGTGCGGCTGCATCGGGGTTATCGATATTGACCACGGCATGCCCCGCCCGCCCGATGAAATCGGCAAACAGCGCGCGCAATTCCTCCAGCGATTTATGGTCCAGGCTGACATTGTTGAGCACCGCCACCGCTGGCCGGTACAGCGCGATCGAACCATCGCTTTCGTCCACTTCGCTGACGAACAATTCGCCCCCACCCACTAATGCGCTGGCAAAAGGCGCATCGGGCGCGGCAAAATTCTTCATCACCGCGCCGTTCATCACGGTCGGATCACGGCCCAGCGCATGGAGCATCCAGCCGATCATGCCGGTAACAGTCGATTTGCCGCTGGTGCCCGCCACGCCAATCGCCTGGGGTGCTGCATTAAACAGGCTGCTGAGCAATTCCGCGCGGCTCATCTGCGTGGCACCCACCCGCCCGGCAGCAATCATGTCAGGGACAGTGGCTTCAATCGCGGCAGAGGCGATGACGATCTGGTCGGCGCTGGTGATGCCGCTGCCATCCTGCGGAAACAGGCCGATGCCCAGCGCGCGCAACTGGTCAAACTTGGCGGGCAGACGGGCCTGATCAAGGCTGCGGTCAGACCCGGCGACGCGCGCGCCTTGCCCGGCAAGGATCATCGCCAGCGGCATCATGCCACTGCCGCCAATGCCGATGAAGAAGTAGGATTTGCCTGTACTCATGGCCCCGCGCTATCGCGGGATTTGCGCAGCGGGGCAAGCTGTCGAAACAGGAGCAAGTGATGCGGATCGGGATTGTCGCGCCGGCGAAACTGCTCGACCGGGCGGTGGCGGCAGAAGTGCAGGCATTTGCAGCAATCAGCTTTCCATCCGTGGAGTTGGTGATCCACCCGCAATGCTTTTTATCCGACGGGCATTTTGCGGGGCCGGATTCGGCGCGCGCGGCGGCTTTTCTGGATTACGCCAATGATCCGGCGATTGACGCGATCTGGTTTGCACGTGGTGGATATGGATCGAACCGGATTTTGTCAGCCGTCATGCCCGCACTGACCGATGCCGCCGCGAATAAGACGTATCTGGGCTATTCAGACATGGGGTTTCTGCTTGGCGCGCTCTATGCCCGGCGGATCGGGCGGCCAGTCCATGGCCCGCTGGTGATGGATATGGCCCGCAGCGGCGGCGATGCAGCGGTGGCGCGCGCGCTTGGCTGGCTGGTGAAGCGCGACAAGGCCGGGCTTGAGGCGAGCATCGCCGCGCAGCCGGTGGCGGCATTCAACCTGGCCATCCTGACCACGCTGATCGGCACCCCGTGGCTGCCCGACCTGACCGATCACATCCTGATGATCGAGGATGTTTCCGAACCGCTATACCGCATCGACCGGATGTTGTTTCAGCTGGCACAGGCGACGCAGTTAAAAGGTGTGGCAGGCATTCGGCTGGGTCGGATCGCCGATGTGCAGCCCAATGATCCGCCCTGGGGGGAACCGCTGGAGGTGATGATCACCCGCTGGGCGCGGGACTTGGGCGTGCCCTATTTGGGGGCCGCCGATATCGGCCATGATGCGCAGAACAAGCTGGTGCCGTTCGGGATGGTGGTGTGATGGCGCGATTTTACGGGAGAACATTGATGACGATCACTCGGCACATGATCGCGGCGCTAACCGCGCTGGTGCTTGTTATCCCCGGCGTCGCGCCCGCGCGGCAGAAACAGCGCTGGACGGTAAAGCCCGAATGGGTGCTGGCGCATGAGACTTTCCTGGCCGGACCCGAGCTGCAGGGGCGCGGCAGCGCGACCCGGGATGAGGCGATTGCCGCTGCCTATGTCGCCGCGCAATTTCGGGGGTTCGGGCTGAAAACAGCGCCGGGGATGTCCGGTTATCTGCAAACCACCAACATCACCCGGATGCGCTTGAATGGCCGTGCGGTGCTGAGCGCAGGCGGATTGCCATTGGTTGGCGCATCGCTGTTGATCGCCAGTGGACAGGGCGTGCGCGGCGCGCTGACCGTGTTTGCGGGTGATGATGCAAAGGATTTGCCAAGCGCAGATGTCGTGCTCGCCACGTCCACCAAGGCAAATGGCTTTGCCCTGCTGCGCGCGGCGACCGCCAAGAAGATCAAGCTGCTGATCATCCCCGAAAGCGACCTGACACGCGCGCGCACCGCGATGAGCGGGGGCGAACCGCAATTGCCGCTTTATGCTGAAGGGGCCACCCCGGCGCCGCGCGCCGCGCTTGCCAGCCTGCCCAGCGCAGCGATTGAAAAGCTCGCCGCCGCGCCGGGAAGTATCGTGGCGCTCGCGCTACCTGAAGTGGTGCTCAGCACCGGTCCCACGACCAATGCGGTCGGGTATCTGCCGGGCACTGACCCCAAGGCCGGGGTGCTGCTGCTTTCTGCGCATCTCGATCATATCGGGGTGCGTGGCGACGGCGTGGTCATGCCGGGCGCGAATGACGATGCATCGGGCACCACCGCCGTTATCGAGCTTGCCCGCGCGCTGGCGGCGGGCAAGCCCATGAAGCGCGGCATTTTGTTTGTCGCCTATGGCAGCGAAGAAGCAGGCGGTTTTGGCGCGCGATATTTCGTCGATCATCCCCCGGTGCCGCTGAGCCAAATCGTCGCCAATCTGGAAATTGAGATGATCGGCGCGCAAGATCCCAAATTGCCCAAGGGGGTAATGATGATGACCGGTTATGACCGATCCACCTTTGGCGAAACGCTGAAAAGCCACGGCGCGCTGGTGACCGCAGACCCGTACCCTGAACAAAATTTCTTCCAGCGATCCGATAATTACGCGCTCGCGCTGCAGGGTGTGGTCGCCCACACGGTTTCGGGCTGGGCGTTGGTGCCAACCTATCACTCCCCCAACGACACCGTCGAAAATATCGATATCGCCTTCATGACCGCCGCCATCCAATCGCTGATCGAACCGATGCGCTGGCTGGCGAGCAGTGATTATGCACCAAGCTGGAAACCGGGGGGTAAGCCGGGCAAGTAGCGGCGGCGAAAGGCCCAGCCCGCGACCTTGGCGGGCCAGCCGCGCGTTCAGCCCAGCCTGCCAATTTAGAGCTGCCTGCGTAAAATATGAATCGTCATTGCGAGCGCATCGAAGCAATCCAGCGGCGTGCTCGCGGATGGGCTGGATTGCTTCGCTGCGCTCGTGGGTGACGGAAGTGATGCAGAATTAGCGCGCGACGATCTAGCTCCCGAAGGCGAGAATCGCCACTGTGATGGGCGCATTACGCCGCCCGTAGTGACGGGATGATGGAGACCACCGACGCGATGGCTGGCCCGGTGGAATGTCCTTTCCAAACAACCACATGTGCAGAATCTATCCGCCATCGTCCGATAGCAATGACAAGCCAGCGCTCCATTATGGAAAGCACCCTTGACGTATACGCCGTCGAAATGTAAAGCTTCCTTCACTGATTCGAAAGGACGCTTGTCATGTTGACGCCTGCACAAACCCACCGCCGATACATGGCCCGGTTCATTCCGAGTATAACGGCATATGTGCTGCTACTGGTTGGTTCAAACATCGTGATTGAGCGATTTCAGCCGCAAGGCGCTGCCGTGATCGCGATCGCCCTGCTTCCCGCCCTCGCGATTGTCGCCGTCATATGGTCGATGGGGATGTGGGTGATCGAGCAGCCTGACGAATTCGTTCGGATGCGCATGATGCAAGCGATGCTGATTGCACTCGCGCTGTCGCTTTCGGTCCAGACCGTTTGGGCGTTCATTGAAGATACCAATATGGTCCCACCCCGCCCCCGACATCTTGCCTTTCCATTATGGTGCGTTGGGCTGGCATGCGCACAGCTTGTCCTGTGGCTCCGAGACAGAGGCCATCATGGTGATTGACCGCCAACCTACTGGAAATGCAGCATGAGCCGATCGCCCCGCGCCGACCCCGCATTCAGCCGCTATCTGCGCCGTTTTTTCCCGACAATGACGGTCTATGTCGTGCTCGTCCTCACCGTGCCCTGGGCGATTCAGGCGATCGAACCGCAAGGGCCGCTATTGTGGGCAATGGCCATCTTGCCAGCGCTGCCGTTGATGCTGGTGTTTTTGATCATCGGGGCGCTGCTGATCGAACTGCGCGACGAATATATCCGGATGCTCGAAATTCGAAAGGCGCTGGTGGCGACGGGCTTTGCCATGTCTGCCGCAAGCGGATGGGGCTTTCTAGAAGTCTATGCCGATGCGCCGCATCTGCCGCTGTTTACAGTGCCGATCCTGTGGTTTGGCGGGCTTGCGATCGGCGCAGTTGCCAATGTCATCGTGATGCGTCGGAGCGGCGCGGACGATAGCGCATGAAAAACCGCCTCCGCGTGCTGCGCGCCGAACGCGAATGGAGCCAGGGCGATCTGGCCGACCGGCTCGAAGTCTCCCGCCAAAGCGTCAACGCGATTGAGACCGGGCGATATGATCCATCGCTGCCGCTCGCCTTTCGTATCGCCGAACTATTTGACCTTCCTATTGAATCCATTTTCGTCAGTCCCTCCAAGGAGTCGTGAGACATGAAGTATATTGCTCTTCGGCTTGCCGTTGCCGCGCTGGCCCCGATCGCCATTCTGCATCCAGATGTTGCGCATTGCCGCTCGGCACCCGCACCCACCCCGGCAGACGCGTTCCCTGCCCCCGTGGCTGAACCCGTCATCACGCAATTGCCGCACATCAGCATCGCCACCACAGGTAAAGGGCCGGCGGTGTTCCTGATCCCCGGCCTCGCCTCCCCGCGCGCGGTGTGGGACGGGGTGGTCGCCAATCTCGCCAAAACGCACCGCGTGTATCTGGTTCAGGTAAACGGCTTTGCCGGGGGCGATATTGGCGAAAATGCCAAACCAGGGCTGCTCGACGGGATTGCCACTGACCTGAACGGCTATATCGTCGCCAACAAGATCAAGAACCCCGCAATTGCAGGACATTCGATGGGTGGTCTGCTCGCGATGATGATGGGCGCGCGCTATCCGCAATCAACCGGCAGTGTGCTGGTGGTCGATAGCCTGCCCTTTTTCAGCCTGTTGTTCGGCCCAACCGCGACGGTGGAGGGGGCCAAGCCCTTCGCCGAACAGGCCCGCGCCCGTACCCTGGCAACGCCCGTGCCGACCGAGCCCGTTACCACCGATCCCGGCGGCATTTGGTCAATCACGCCAGCTGGCCGGATCAAGGTCGCCAATTGGAGCGCCAAGGCTGATCCGCGCGTTTCTGCCCAGGCAGTTTATGAGGTGATGACGACCGATCTGCGCCCCGAACTGGCGAAGGTAACCGCCAAGCCCTTCACCGTGCTGTACGCGACCGGGGCGGGGCCGCAGGCCAAGCAGCTATGGGAGCTGGGTTATGCCGGGTCGCCCGCCACGTTGGTGCCCATCGCAGACAGCTGGCATTTCATCATGCTCGATCAGCCAGCCGCGTTCGAACAGGCGCTGAACGCCTTTCTTGGTCCGAAATGATCCGAATAACCGGTGGAAACTGCACAATCGCCGCACGAAGCAATTGACCCCGGCGCGCCGCTCGGCTCCACACAGGGAGCGGGGCCGGGGGAAAAATCATGTCGAGCGGTGATGAACAAAGTGCATTTGGTTTCAACAGCAACTGGCGGGAATTTGCGCCGATCGCCTTTACCAACCTGCTGCTGTGTATTGTAACGCTTGGTCTCTACACATTTTGGGCACGCACCCGCGAACGGCGATATTTGTGGAGCCAGACGCGCTTCATTGACGATCAACTGGAATGGACGGGCACCGGGCTGGAATTGATGATCGGCTATGTGCTGGCGATCGTGATGTTCGGCCTGCCATTGGCGGCGCTGCAATTCGGGCTGCAGGCGATGATCCTGCGTGGTTACCCCGGTTATGCGGGGATAACCGGCATCGTCTTGTATTTCGGCTTGCTCTATCTGATTGGCATCGCGATTTTTCGGGCGCTGCGATATCGGCTCAGCCGCACCTTCTGGCGCGGCATTCGCGGCGGCAGCCATGAACAGGGGTTGAGCTTTGGATTCAGCTATGTGTGGCGCACGATTACCGGGTCGTTGCTGCTGGGGCTGCTGATCCCCTGGTCGATGGTGTCGCTATGGAACAAACGGTGGGACGCGATGAGCTTTGGCCCGATGCAGTTCGATTCACATGCGCGGGTGGGGCCAATATTTGGGCGGTTTCTGTTGTTTTACCTGTCCCCGATCTTCATTTTGGTTCTGGCTGGCTTGCTGGCTTTTTGGGGAATGGTTCCCGCACCCGGCAAGCTGGCACCGACGCCCGCCACAATGCAACAACAGGCCATCGTGATCGCGATCCTCGCCTATGTGATATTTTTTGTCGTGCTGGGATTGATCGCACTCGTGTTTTACGCCGCGTATTTCCGCGAAGTCATCGGCAATCTGACGCTGGGTGAGCTGTCGTTTGAATTTACCGCAACCACATGGGATTGGCTGAAGCTGGCGCTAGGCAGCCTGTTGCTGGTGGTGTTGACGCTGGGGATTGGCCAGATTTTCATCGGCTATCGCAACTGGACCTTCTTTGTCCGGCACATGCGCGCTTATGGCGATGTGCGGATTGATGCGCTGACGCAATCGACCACGCGCGAGCCCGGCCAGGGCGAAGGACTGCTCGACGCATTTGATGTTGGCGCATTCTGATGGCTGAAACGGTGCGCGTCTGGCATTTCGACGGGCAGGTCGCCCGGCGACGCAGCGTGATGCTGGTTGCAGACGGCGCGCGCTTCACCCTGACGGAGGATGACGGCGCGGCCGGCAACGGTCCCTGGGCATTTGCTGATCTGGTTGCGCGCGAGCCGGTGGGCGGGCAGCGCGTATTCGGGATGAAGCGCCACACCGGTTGGTCAATCACGCTGGCGGAGGACCCGCCTGCAGCCATTGCCTATCAGCTGCCCCCGCTGATCCGCTATGGTGGCCTGATCGACCGGCTGGGCCTTTGGCCAATGGCGGCGCTGTTTGCGGTGATCGCCGCCCTTTCGCTGTACCTGTTGGCACAAACCCCCGCGCTCGTCGCCAAGCTGGTGCCGCCTGCGGTGGAGCGCCGGTTGGGCGATGCGATGATCGGCGATTTCGGCGGGCGGCTATGCACCGATCCGGCAGGTGAAGCGGCAATTGATGCGCTGAAAGCGCGGCTTGGCCCCGCTTATGCCGATAGCGATATCAGCGTTGCCAATATTGCGATGAATAACGCCATCACGCTGCCCGGCGGGCGGATCATCCTGTTCAACGGGCTGTTGAAGGACGCAAAATCGCCCGACGAGATTGCGGGCGTATTGGGGCACGAACTGGGCCATGTCGCCAATCGCGACGTGCTCGAATCCCTCCTGCGGCAATTGGGGCTAAGCGTGCTGCTGGGCGGGCTGGACGGCAATATCAGCGGCTATACCAACATGGTGCTTTCCACCGCCTATTCGCGCAGTGCCGAAAGCCGCGCAGATGATTTCGCGATCGATGTGCTGAAGCAGAGCAAAATTTCCACGCGCGACACCGCAGCGTTTTTTCGGCGGCTGGGCGGCAAGTCGCCGGTCGACAAATCCGGCGCAGCATCGGTGCTTGCCTATATTTCATCGCACCCGGTATCGGCCTTGCGGGCGGAACGGTTTGCGCGCGCCGCCACCGGCAGCGCAGGCGACACCCCCGCGCTGGGTGCCGAACAATGGGCTGCGCTGAAATCCATCTGCAAGGGCGCCAAGCCCGAATCACGCACGATCATGGGGTTTTAGCGCGCCTTGCTTCCCAAGCCGGGCGTCGACGCCTAAACCGCCCAAATGTCCGATCCCCTGCCCCGCCCCGCGCTTGCCTATCACCTGACAGCGGGCACGGGCCCGGCTGGTGGCCCGGTGACGATCTTTCTGCCGGGCTATGCTTCCGACATGAACGGCGCCAAGGCGCTGGCGCTGGAAAGCTGGGCACGCAGCGCAGGCCGTGCGTTTCTGCGGTTTGACTATGGCGGCTGCGGACAAAGCGAGGGTGCCTTCGACGAACAGACGCTGGCGGGCTGGCGCGATGATGTGCTGGCGATGATCGATCTGGTCGCGCCCGCACCGGTGGTGCTGGTGGGATCATCGATGGGCGGCTGGCTGATGCTGCTCGCCACGCTCGCGCGGCCGGGCCGGGTAAAGGCGCTGGTGGGCGTTGCCGCCGCCGCTGATTTCACCGATTGGGGCTTTTCAACCGATGAGAAGCTTGCGCTGCTGAGCGGCGGGCGGATCGAGCGGCCCTCGCCCTATAGCGACCAGCCGACACTTTATACCCGGGCCTTTTGGACTTCCGGCGAGGCCAACCGGCTGATGCACGGCGTGATCGCGATCGATACGCCCGTGCGACTGCTGCATGGGCTGCGCGACAATGATGTGCCAATCGCCCGCGCGATCCGACTGACCGAGTTGATCCGTTCAGCGGACGTGCAGCTAAACATCATCAAAGATGGTGATCACCGCCTGTCGCGGGACGGCGATATCGCCCTGCTGATCCGCGCAGTGGAGGAAGTGATCGACCTGCCATGATGTTCCTGATGCTGATTGCCCAGGCGGTAACGCCCCTGCCCGCACCGCTGCCGCCTGCTGCCGACTCGATGGAGGCACGCTATGATCGCTGCGTTGATCTTGCCACGGTCAATCCACCCCAAGGCGTGGTTGATGGAACGCAGTGGCGCGCGAGCGGCGGGGGGTTTTTCGCACGGCAATGCATCGGCATTGCCTATGCCAACCAAGCCAAATGGTCCCCCGCCGCCGAGGAATTTGAAGCAGCAGCGCAAGAGGCTGAGGTTGCCCGCAACAGCAAAGCCGCACAGTTTTGGGCGCAAGCGGGCAATGCCCGGCTGGCAGCGGGCGATGTCGCAAAGGCCCGCGCCGCGCTGGAGGCCGCATTGGCAGCGGGCACGCTGGTGGGATTGGAGCGCGGGGAAGCGCAGTTTGATCGCGCCCGTGCGATGGTTGCCGCAGGCGAGCTGGAGGGCGCGCGCAATGACATTGATCAAGCACTGACGTTGGCGGGCGAAGACCCGTTGATCTGGCTGGCATCGGCCACGCTGGCGCGCCGGATGGATGACCTGCCCCGCGCGCGAAAGGACATTGCCGAGGCATTTCGGCGGTCATCCGACGATCCATCCGTCTATCTGGAGATTGGCAATATTGCCGCGCTCAGCGGTGATGCCGATGGCGCAAAATCGGCATGGAATGATGCCGCGCGCATTGCCCCTTCCAGCGAGGCCGCCGCAAATGCGCGCAACGCCCTGAAACAATTCGCTGACCCGCCCCAACCCTAGACCCCGGCCCTAGAATCGCTGGCCATGCACCGGCCTGCGCCCTATTCCGCTGGCAGAGCGACATAACCAGAAACTGCGGAGCGCGACGATGCACTATCTTCACACGATGATCCGGGTGAGCGACCCCGACGCGACGGTGAAATTCTTCAACCTGCTAGGGCTGGAGGAATTGAAGCGCTTTGACAGCGAGCAGGGCCGCTTCACCCTGATCTTCCTTGCCGCACCGGGTGATGAAAAGGCCCAGGTTGAGCTGACCCATAATTGGGACCCGGAAGAATATGGCGAGGGCCGCAATTTTGGCCACCTCGCCTACCGCGTCGATAATATCTACGAAACCTGCCAGCGATTGATGGACGCGGGCGTCACGATCAACCGCCCGCCGCGCGACGGCCATATGGCGTTTGTGCGCTCGCCCGATAACATCTCTATCGAACTGCTGCAGGACGGCCATTTGCCGCCCGCCGAACCCTGGGCGTCGATGCCAAACACGGGACATTGGTGATAGCGTTGGACGTCATCCGCATTCCAGTGCTGAGCGATAACTACATCTGGCTGGTGCATGATGCCGCATCGGGCGAAACGATGGTGGTTGACCCAGCCGTCGCCGAACCGGTGCTGGACGCGGCGGCGGCGCGCGGGTGGACGATTACCGCGATCTGGAACACCCATTGGCACCCCGATCACACCGGCGGCAATGCAGCGATCAAGGCCACGACCGGCGCGACGGTGTATGGTCCCGCAGCGGAGGCAGCGCGCATTCCAACGCTGGACGTGCACCTGGCGGAGGGCGATATCGTGCGGCTGGGCGCACACATCGCAACCGTGCTTGAAACACCGGCGCATACCGCCGGGCATATTACATTCCATTTTGCTGATGATGCCATCGCCTTTACCGGCGACACGCTATTCGCGATGGGCTGTGGTCGGCTGTTTGAAGGAACGGCTGAACAGATGTTCGCCAATATGCAGCGCCTGTCGACATTGCCCGACGAAACAACCGTTTATTGCGCGCATGAATATACCGAATCAAACGGCCGGTATGCGCTGGTCGCTGAACCCGACAACGCAGCAATTATCGCGCGAATGGCCGATGTTGTGGCCGCGCGCGCGCGCGGCGAAGCAACCGTGCCGACCAGCATTGGACTGGAACGGGCGACCAACCCGTTCATGCGCGCAACCTCTCCGGCGATGCTGGCGGAGCGGCGCGCAGATAAGGATGCATTTCGCGGCTGAACGGGTTATGCTAGTTATGGCAGGGGACGGCCATTTACGCGGGAGAGTATCATGCGGCGTTTTGTCATTGCTTCGCTTGCCCTGATTGCGTGCGGCGGTGCCGCGCCTGCACCCGGATCCAATTCAGCCGGGTCCAAAAACGACGAAACGCGGATAGCAAAGGCGCTGGCGGGATTTACCCCTGGCAAGCCAGTGAACTGCATCCCGCAATTTCGCCCTACGTACAGCACTGAGGCAATTGGCGATTCCATCCTATACCGGTTTAACAACCGGCTGATTTACCTCAACAAAACTTCCGGGCGGTGCGACAACGTACGCAGATCAGATGCGCTGGTCATACGCAATGTTGGCCCGCAGCTTTGTCGTGGCCAGATCATCCAGACGGTTGACCTGTTCGTGGGCATTGAAACCGGCTCGTGCGCGCTGGGCGACTTCACCCCCTATACCAAGGCTAAGTAGCCAGGCGCGCTCGCTGGAGCGACCGGCGGCACCGCTGATGCCGCCGGTGTTTACCGCCGCTATTCGCTGATCTGCACCGGAGCAGAAATCGCGTCTGCAGCGATCTGCGCCTTGCTGAACGGCAACCGCACCCAACGCTTTGCCGAATACAGCAACGTCTGGTCGCCGAAATGCGGTGAGGCAGGATTGGTCGATTGCGAATAGCTGAGCACGGCATCAACCACCGGCCCGGCCTCGTCAAACGTAACAGCCTGAACATAACTGGAGCCGTGCACGGGGGTCACGCCGGTCGGCACCTTTTGCGCCATTTGCACGTTCAGCACACCCAACGCACCATCTGCGCCGTGGATCGCGATCCGTTGATCGCCTCGCCTGGCGAACTGAACGTCGCCCCAACGCGCATCTAGCGCGATACCTTCGGACGCCAGCGTAGCCGCCGCCTTGGCGAGCGCGGCGATCATCTTTGTGCCATTGTCGCCATCCGTGATCAGGTCGCGCGGCGTGTTGACCGGATCGCTCACGTCAAATTTGGTCGCCCATAAATTGGGTATCGCACGGATGCTCGCGGCGAAGGTCGCGAAAAGATAGGCACCCCGGCTGTCGACGTCATATCGGCGATCCCATTTGCCCAGCGCGTCGCAAGCAGCAGCAACCTCTGCCTTATCCGCACACAGCACGAGCAGCTTGTCCACCACCAGCTCTGCAACCAGGCTTTTATTGGCAAAGGCCATCGCCTCAGCGCGCGGCAGATCAATCTTGGTGCCGGCCAGCCCATCGGTGCCCGCCAACCGCCGCGCAATTTCCGTCAAGCCAGATCGCGTGCGCGGCGTGCGCACCGTGCCCCATGCGCCCAAAATCGGCGACAATTGCCGATAGGGTGCGCTGGCATTGCTCAGCCAATAGCTGTCATTGCTGTTGGCAAGGTAATCGCGGCGTTCCCAGACCGCCTGATCGCCTGCCGGCAGCAAACGCGGCGCGGCGGTGCCCGGTGTGTTATCCCAATCACAAGCCGAGCGCTTGCCATCAAGCAGCACAACCCGCCCGGCGAGCAGCGCGGAGGCGGGCGTTGCGCAATCCTTTGCCTTGGCTGCAGAGACATTGGGCACAGCGGTAACATCGGCGTGGAGCGCATTGCCCATCCGGTCGACCGCGATCGTGTTCACCCACGGAATGCCGAGCGTGGTCGATACCGCTGCCTTGATGTCCGCCACCGATTTCGCCTTGCCAATCGCGATCCACGCGGCCAGCCCGCGCTGGTTGCCCGCATTGGCATCGCGCATCGAAAATGCCTTGGTGTTGCTCCAGCTGAGCAGCAGCGCAGGTGCGGCCACCATTGGCCCAAAACGGCTGGAATATAGCGTGCGGGTAACCGGCGCAGCCCCGCCTGGCATCGGGATGCTGATTGTCTTCGTGGCCATTTTTTCGGATTTGCCGTCGACGATATAACTGGTCGGATCAGCGGGATCGACCGCGAGTTCAAAAAGCGTGAAATGCTGGGCGGCAGTGACGGTGTGGGTCCAGCCGATATCCTTGTTGAAGCCAAGCGACACGATCGGCGTACCGGCAATGCCGACGCCCATCACATCATATACGCCCGGGATCGTCAGGTGCATTTCCCAAAAGCGCGCCGGGCCGTTCCACGGAAAATGCGGATTGCCGATCAGCACGCCGCGCCCGCTTTCGGTTACATCGCCGCCAAAAGCCCAGCCGTTGCTGCCAATGCCAATTTTTTCCTGATCGGGCAGCGTCACGGTTTGATCGGCCGCCTGGGTCGCGCCCGGCGGAGTGGCGTTCACCACCGCGCCTGCCAGCGCCAGCGAGCTGGCGAGCAGTACCTGTTTCTCGGTCAGCCGCAGCATATCATCAGTGGTGATGGGGTGAACCCATGCCTTGCCCCGACACTCGGCAGGGACGCCCGCTGGCCCCAGATCGCGCAGTAGCCGGTTATAGCCAGCGACATAGCCCGCAATGACTTGCCGTTCCTCCCCCCCTTGCGTGGCGATACCGCGCCGCAGTTTGGGCACATCCATCGCGCTGCGAAAGAACGTGTCTGACGACAGATTGTCGATTTTTTCAAAGCCGAGCACCGCGGTTTCCTTTGGCCCGAAATGCAGCGATCGCTCGCCCGCCACGGTCGCAAATTCCTCTGCCAGCATGCACAGATTGTCCTGCGCATAGGCATAGCCCACGCCGTAACCGATCCCGCGCCAATTGCTGGCCGTGATGTGCGGGATGCCATAGCTGGTGCGCACGATGGCGGCGCTGTAGCTGGGCCCCTTGGCAAGGGCGGCACTGCTGCTTGCGCCAGCCAAAAGCAGCGCGACAAAAGCCAATTTCCGCATCATTCTCTCCCGTTATAATTTTGACGCTTGCTATGCCGATTCACGCTGGGTGGCAATCGCCGACCGCCCCATCACGGGGCCATGATTGGGCTTGTGCTGCGCCCGCGCCTGCCCCACGCTGGCGGTTCAATCATTGGGGATAGTGCATGACGATCGGTCGCGTGATTTTGGCAATCGTGGCGCTGATCGCCGCCGGGCTCGGCTATGCCTATTTCTTCGCATCCCCGCCGATGATGCTGAACATGATCGACAAGATGACGCCCGGCCAGCCGGAAGCCGTGCAAGTCGCAGACGGCGTGAATTTCGGCACCGCGCCGCGCCAGCAGCTTGACGTTTGGGCACCGACAAAGCGGGGCAAGGCCAAGCTGCCAGTGGTCATTTTCTATTATGGCGGCGCATGGACCAAGGGATCACGCCAGGAATATGGCTTTGCGGGACGCGCCTTTGCGGGTCAGGGATTCATCGCCGTCATCCCCGATTACCGGCTGGTGCCGGGCGTGCGCTTCCCCATTTTTGTGCAGGATTCAGCGCTGGCGGTAAAATGGGTGCGCGATCACATTGCCGAATATGGCGGCGATCCGGCGCGGATTACGCTGTCCGGCCATTCGGCGGGGGCGTATAATGCCGCCATGCTTGCGCTGGACGGGCGCTTCCTCAGCGATATTGGGGTTGACCCCAAAATCGTTCGTGCCGCCGCATTGCTTGCGGGGCCATATTCCTTCTACCCTTGGGAAAGCGATCGTTCGCGCGCCGCGTTTTCAGCCTGGCCAACGCCTGCAGAAACCCAGCCCATCACCTATGCGATGAAGGACAGCCCACCGCTGTTGCTCGCCCAGGGGACCGCCGATGATGTCGTCAAACCACGCAACGCCACCCGCCTTGCCAAGCGGCTGACCGAGCTTGGCGCGCGGTTCGAGCTGAAGGAATATGTGGGCAAGAGCCACAATGATCTGGTGATGGGCCTGTCGCTCCCCTTCCGCGGCAACGCAACCACGCTGGCGGACAGCGTCGCGTTTCTGAAGGCGAATAGCCGGTAGGGCAGTGGTTTTTGTATCCGGGCGTCAGCCAAGCTTTTGCGTCCCCGTGAAGACGGGGACCCAGTCTGGGCTCCCGCCTTCGCGGGAGCACGCGGGAGCACTGGGGGCTTGGTTAGCAGATGTAGCAGCCACGCTGCCTTGGCCAACGGAATCCGCCGACACCACGGATTGCGCACCTGCACTCGCATTCCCATATCGCCGTTTATGAGCAACAACGACATGGTGTGGCACGGCACCACAATCCTTTCTGTGCGGCGCGGTGGCAAGGTCGTGATCGCTGGCGATGGCCAGGTATCGATGGGCCAGACGGTGATGAAACCCAACGCGAAAAAGGTCCGCAAGCTGGGTGACGGCAGTGTGATCAGCGGCTTTGCTGGCGCCACTGCCGATGCCTTCACGCTGTTTGAGCGGCTGGAACGCAAGCTGGAACAGCATCATGGTCAATTGCTGCGGGCGGCAGTTGAACTCGCCAAGGACTGGCGGACCGACAAATATCTGCGCAACCTGGAAGCGATGATGATCGTGGCGGACAAGGACGTCACGCTGATCCTGACGGGCAATGGCGATGTGCTGGAACCCGAAGCCGGCATCGCCGCAATTGGTTCGGGCGGCAATTTCGCGCTCGCCGCCGCCCGCGCGCTGACGGATTATGAGGGCGATGCCGAGGTTCTGGCGCGCAAGGCGATGGCGGTCGCGGCAGATATTTGCGTGTACACCAATGATCGGCTGACCGTGGAATCGCTGGACAGCGCGACGTAATTCCCCTCCCGCTTGCGGGAGGGGTTAGGGGTGGGCCTGTCCACCGCCGCTTCGCCCGTGGCCTTGCCC
>JAKFUX010000045.1:0-20183 GCA_021732465.1 Sphingomonas sp. | reverse complement strand
TGACGCTGCCTGCCTATACCCGGCTCGATCTGGCGCTGTTCGTGAAGTTGACTGACCGGATCGACGCGCAGATCAACGTCGAAAACGTCACCAACACCACCTATTTCCCGGTCGCGCATAACGACTTTAATATCTCGACAGGGGCGCCCACCAACGCCCGTTTCACTCTGCGCGCGCGTTTCTGAGGCGGGGTTAGCACAGCTAGAGCATCGTGCTTGAAGTATGAATCGTCATTGCGAGCGCAGCGAAGCAATCCAGCTTTTCCGCGAGCACGCCGCTGGATTGCTTCGCTGCGCTCGCAATGACGGGTGATCCTGAATTACGGCACGATGCTCTGGAGCCGCATCACCGTCCCAGCAACACCCGCGCCTGCCCGGCAATCTGCGCCAGCATTGCCGCATTGGGCGCGGGTGCGCGGCGGGCGCGGTCGACCAGCGCCTTGAACTGCGCGACGCGGGCGGGGTTGTTCGTCAGCCAAGCCTCGACCAACGCCTGCGGATCGCCCCCTGCATTTCGGCCGAGAAACTCCAGCCGCAGCTGCTGAAAATCGCGCGCCAGACCGGCGATGAGCAAGCGCTCCCACGGATCGCTTGAGGTAATCCACGCGGCGTTCGCCTGCGCCCAATCAAGCCCCAGCGCCTGGCCCAGCCGGGTGAAGGCGCGCGTCAGCACCGTTTCGTCAATCCCAAGTCGCTGGCCGAGATCAGCCAGCCCGATAACGCCGTCGAGCTCAAACAGACGCAATATCTTGTGGATCAGCTTTGAAGGCGCACCAAATCCTTCCAGCCGCGCGACGATGCGCTGGCTTTGCGTTTGTGCCTCTTCGAGCAGCAACGCCTTGGTCTGCTTGTCGAGCGCGCCGAACCCTTTTGCGATCCGGTCGAGTACCGGGCCGGGGCTGGTGCCGGGGCGAGTGATGCGCAACAGATCGGCGATCTGCGAGCGGGTGGCGATGGCCACTTCGTCGAACAGGATGATGCGCGCGATTTCCGGCATGTCAGTTGCCTCAATCTCGGCCCACAATGCCGGCAATTCGAACAATTGCTCGATCACCAGGAACATGGCCGCGATATCGGCCATCGCCGCGCCCTCTTCCTCGGCCAGCTCAAATGGGTGCAGCACGCCCAGCCGGTTGATCAGCCGGTTGGCCAATTTGGTTGCCACGATTTCACCGCGCAACTGGTGCGTGTCGATAGCGTCTGCGAATTTCTGACGCATTGCTTTGGGAAAGGCTGCGCGCAAATCTGCCGACAGCATCGCATCGGTCGCCAGCGGGCTGGTCTCAATTGCGTCTTGCAGCGCCAGCTTGGCGGTTGCGAGCAGCACGGCGAGTTCTGGCCGGGTAAGCCCCTGGCCTTCCTGTGCGCGGCGCAGCAGATCCTCATTGCCGCTCAACCCTTCAACCACCCGGTCGAGCTTGCCGCTGCCCTCAAATATCTCAATGAGGCGGACATAGCTGGCCAGCGACTGCGCGCCGTCATGCTCCATGATCGATAGCGCGAGCGTTTGTAGCCGGTTATCCTCCAGCACGATATTGGCGACATCATCGGTCATCGCGACGAGCAGCTTGTTGCGCTTGTCGAACGATAGCCGCCCCTCAATCATCTCACGGTTCAGCGCGATCTTGATGTTTACTTCGTTATCCGAGCAATCGACGCCAGCTGAATTGTCGATGAAATCAGTGTTGATCCGCCCGCCGCGTGCCGCAAAGGCGATACGCGCTGCTTGCGTAACACCCAGATTGGCCCCCTCGCCAATTGCTGTTGCTCGCACTTCCTCGGCGTTAATCCGCAAACGATCATTGGCGGGGTCACCGACCTGAATGTTATTTTCTGCGGCTGCCTTCACATAGGTGCCAATGCCACCGAACCAGATCAGGTCGACCTGAGCCTTCAGAATGGCGGAAATCAGGGCCACCGGGTCCAACTCAGCGACATCCATGCCGATCAGATCACGGATCTGTTTTGACAGCTTGATCGATTTTTCGGTGCGCGAAAAAATGCCGCCGCCTTTGGAGATCAGCTTGGCATCATAGTCCGCCCAGCTTGACCGGGGCAGTGCGAATAACCGCGCGCGTTCATCCCAGCTGGTCGCAGGATCGGGATCGGGATCGATAAAGATATGCCGGTGGTCGAACGCTGCGACCAGCTTGACTGCCTTTGACAATAACAGCCCATTGCCAAACACATCGCCCGACATATCGCCGCAACCGGCAATGCGGATTGCCTGGGTTTGCACATCCACGCCGCGTTCCGCGAAGTGGCGCTGCACGCTGATCCACGCACCCTTGGCGGTGATTGCCATCGCTTTATGGTCATAGCCCTGGCTGCCGCCCGAGGCGAAGGCGTCACCGAGCCAGAAACCGCGTTCCAGCGCGATGGCATTAGCAACGTCGGAAAACGTCGCGGTGCCCTTGTCCGCCGCGACGACGAAATAAGGATCGTCACCGTCGTGGATCGCGACCTGAGGCGGGTGAACCACTTTGCCATCGACGATATTGTCCGTGACCGACAGCAATGTGCGGATGAAGATGCGATAGCTTTCGGTGCCCTCCGCCAGCCACGCATCCCGGTTTGCTACGGGCGGCAGTTGCTTGGGGTAAAAACCACCTTTGGCCCCGGTTGGCACGATCACCGCGTTCTTCACGCGCTGCGCCTTCATCAGTCCCAGAATTTCCGTGCGGAAATCATCGCGGCGATCAGACCAGCGAAGGCCACCACGCGCGACGGGGCCAGCGCGCAGATGAATCCCCTCAACGCGCGGGCTGTACACCCAAATCTCACGCCACGGCACCGGCGCGGGCAGGCCGGGCACCAGCTTACTATCCAGCTTGAACGCCAAGGCTTCGGCGGCGGCGGGTGCAAAGGCATTGGTGCGCAGCGTGGCGGCAATCACCCCGTTTATCGCCCGCAGAATGCGATCGTCATCAATTGCCGCAACCGTTTCCAGTCCAGCTTCAATTGCGGCGATGGCCGTCTCCACCTTCGCTTTTGATTTGGGGCCATGCGCTGCATCAAAACGCTCGATCAGGGCCTTGGCGACTGCAGGCGCGCGGCGTAGCGCGTCGACAACCGTCAGCAGACTATAGGCCATGCCTGCCTGGCGCAGATATCGGAACCATGCGCGAAACAGCACCACCGACGACGGCTTCATCCCGGCATCGACAATCAGCCGGTTGAAAGCGTCATTTTCTGCATGACCCTCCAGCACGGCAGCAATTGCGCGTTCGAGCACGGCATTATCGCCGTCGAGCGCGCCAGCCGGCGCACCAGCGCCCGCCCTAATCTCAAAATCATGGACGAACCCTTGGGCGTCGTCGGTCAGTGCGGTCGGCACTTCCTCAATCACCCGAAAGCCAAAGTTTTCGAGCACCGGGACGGCGTCTGACAGCGCCAGCGCGCCGCCCAGCCGATAGATTTTCAGGCGGGCACCGCTGGCTGCCTGATACAGCCGGACTGATCGGGCGCTGCCATCTGGCAGCGTCGCCAGCCGTTCGATATCGCGCGCGGCCTCAGCGGCCGTGTTGGCGGTGCGATAGCTTTCCGGAAACGAAGCTGCGTGGCGCAACGCGAGCCGCGCTGCCCGGGTGGGCTCCAGTCCCTCGCCCAGCGCTGCTTCAACCGCAGGCACCCAGCCGCGCACCATATGCTGCAATCGCTGGTTCAGCGGTGCCACCTCCGGCATCCGGCCATCGCCGCGCAGATCAAAGGTGTAGCGGATCATGGCGATCACGCCGTCTTCCAGCGCAATTGACCAGCTCAGCAGCACCCCGTTTGATGCCTGGGCGAGCATGTCGCCAATCGCCACGCGCCGCGCTGTCGACACATCATCACGCGGCAGCCACACAAACGCAAACATGTGCCGCCCCAGCATGCTGCGCACCAGCACCATTTCTGCACGCGGACGATCAGCCAGCGACATCGCGGTCAGCGATACTTGTTCGAGCGATGCCTGGTCGAACGCTGTCACCAGATCATGCGGCAATGCGCCGAGCGCATGATTCAGCGCCTTGCCAGCATGGCCACGCGGATCAAAGCCAAGCTTTTTCTCCAGCATCTCCAGCCGGGCCCGCATGACGGGCACCGTCTGCGGTGGCGCGCCGAGCGCTGCGCTGGTCCATAATCCGGCATGGATGGACAAGCCGGTGATCTTTTTCCCGTCGCGCACTGGCACGATCACCAGGTCGAGCGGCACATGGCGATGCACGCTGGAAATCAGGTTGGATTTCACCACCAGCGGCGGGACATTGCCTTCCTCAAACCACGCCAGCGCCAGCGCGCGTGAGTTATCTGCTAACAGCGGTACGGGCTGGCGCTGCCGGGTTATGCCCAGTTGTTCGTCTACTGTGCCGTCGCGGTTCCAGCGTTCATAGCCCAGCAGTGTCATCTTGCGATCAGCAAACCAGTCGAGCAAAGCAGCGCCCTCGCGCACCTCTGCAATCGTCGTGCGCGCAAGCAGGGCGGCATCATCGCTCAGCCGCGCCTGCATCGTCAGCCAATCGCCCACCGCAGCGCGCACATTGGCCAGACCGCGCTCAAGATCGCTCAGCAACGCGCGACGGACGCGGGCATCGGCGCGCTCCATCTCAATATAAATCATCGATTCGGGCTTGCCCTGCCCGACGCCTAACAGCGCGCCACTATTGTCACGCTCTACGGGCAACACCGGGTGGATGATTCGGTCGATCGCAATGTCGTGCGCGCTGATTGCGGCCGCAATCGAATCGACCAAAAACGGCATATCGTCATTGACGATCGCCAGCCGCATTTTGCGGTGTGCGGCGTCGCCTGCAATCGTTTCAAGGTCCAGGCGCGGGGTGCCGGGGTCGCGCTGACCGGCAATGGCGGCCATGAAGCGCGCAGCCTCTGCCCGCTCGGCCTTGCCGAACCCCTCCAACTCGCCCGGTAGGGCCCCCTCGACAAGCCTGACAGCAAGCGCATCAGACAGTGATTTTAGCGTGGCTTTGACCATAGCCCGCTATGCGCCGGGTCGCGCCGTTGCTCAAGTCATAGTGCATCAAATCCGGTGCTCAATTGGCCACCCGATGGCCGCTGCGCCGCTGATCAACGTTTGCGGGCGGCTTTGCCGATCAGTGTTGCCGCGCCTGTATCGGTGGCGGAAACGCTGCCCATGATGTCAACCGACCCGTCAACGCCTGCGCGTGCCACCAGCAGCACAAATTCGCCGCTTGCCAGCCCGGTTGCAAAATCAACCGTGGCCAGCGGCGTGCGATCAGCAAAAGCAGTCGCCGCCGACACCAGCGGATCGGGCTTGGCGGCAGGGCGGCGCAGCGCCCGTTCGGCGCCCACAATGCCCTTTATCCCGCCCTCTGCCATGTCGAGGAAGTCAGCCAATGCCCCGCTTGGCACGTTGCAGCGCCTGGCGTGGGCGAGCACCGATGCAAATTCGGTGATTCGTGTCTTGTCATAATCGGCACCAAAAACGAGCTTGACGATCGGCGTCATCGGTGCGCGCGCCTGTTCGCTAATGCCTGCTGCCGAGAGCAATACTGCATAGCCGGCAGGATCGTTATTGGTGGCGGTGGCAAAATCAAACGCGCGGCCAAGCGCCCGGTACAATGCGGCACGGCTGCGCGTGTCGGATGCACGCGCAGCCGCAGCGGTTTGCTGGGCCAGCATCAGTTGGTCTGCTAGCGGGCCAAACATACCGACGTCGCCGGCGGTGGTGAAATCATCTGCCCCATCGGTCAGATCATGCGGCATGAGGTCATGTGGCACCTTGGCGTCAAACACGTCCCCCATTTCCGCACTTGGTCCGCTTGCCCAGGCGGGGGCGGTAACCGCGACGCGTGCGGCGGTGCGCACTGATTCTGCCACTTCGGCGGTCAATGCCGCCTGAGTTTGCGCATCGACCAGCTCTTTCCAGTTGATGACGCCGTAAATGAAATCAATCGTGTCATCATCCGACGAAAACGGCATCAGGATGCCGCGATACATCGTGTTATGGCCGCGCGTGCCGACGAACTCTGCCTCAAATCCAATAGGCGCGCGGTTGGCAATGATCTGCAGATAATGATCCGTCAGCCTTGAAAGCAGCGACCGGCTGGGTACCTGGCTGATATGCGTAACGCTGAAATCGAGTGCGCATTCTTCGCGCAACGCCTTGCCCAGAAACTGAATTGCAGGGTTGTCTATGCCGCCGGTGAAATCCAGCAACACGCTGTGCGGCCCGAAATCTGCGATATTTTCCGGGTCCAGATCCTCAATACAGGGATAGGCGCGCGCCTTTAGCAGTGACACCCAGTGATTATAGGCGCGCACGTGCATCCGGCGCTCATCGGTGCCGATATCCAGCCTGGGATTATCATCCACGTGCAAATCAGCCTGATCGTGGCTGTCCACGTCGTGACGGTCATAACGATCATCTTCGAACCCGCGGAGCGTGTCCATGCGCATTTCCCCTTTGGGCAGGTGCCCGATTCCACATCCTTTCTGCCCGATTGTGGTAAATCTTCTGTAAAGCGCGCCGCAGGAATTTGAACGGCATCGCCAGGCCCGACATGCTGGCCGATAAACGTGCAGCTTGGGGCGGCTTGCCAGCCAGCAACCCGTCTGATAGGGGCCGCGATCTTGACGCCACCAATATGCGCGTCGCACCAGGCGCCGCTTTAGCTCAGCTGGTAGAGCATCGCATTCGTAATGCGGGGGTCACAGGTTCGAGTCCTGTAAGCGGCACCAGCCCTCAAAAGCATAGCAATCTCTAAGACATAGGGCGGAATACCTTTCGATTGGGTAGCCGTTCGGATCCCGCTTGGGGCGCTTTGAGCGGGGAAATCGGCTCACCTGCGCCATACTGCCTCACGAAGAAGCTGCGGCGTGGTCCTATGGGATCTCTGTGTTGAGGCGTAGACCAAAGCGGTGGTGAACTAGCTTTCGCTTTGAATGCCTAGTCGATACACCATTAACTTGGTTCGCTGGCACAACTGAGCTGCACCCGGTTTCGTGGACACCAAGATAAGGTGTTTTTGGAACCGGAGGGTGATGATGCAACGACGGAAGTACAGCCGGGAGTTCAAGCTCGAGGCGGTGAAGCTGGTATTGGAGCGGGGCGTTTCCGCAGCGCAGGCGGCGCGCGATCTGGATGTGCATGCCAACGTGCTGCGCAAGTGGATCCGCGAAGCGGAAGGCGATCCGGGATCGGCCTTTCCCGGCCATGGCAACCTGCGGCCAGAGCAGCTTGAGATTGAGCGGCTGCGCCGCGAGCTGGCCCGGATGAAGGCGGAGCGTGACATCCTAAAAAAAGCGGCGGCCTACTTCGCGAAGGACTCGATATGAGGTTTGCCTTCATCGCGAAGCACCGGGGTATCTGGCCGGTATCGTGGATATGTGAGGCGCTCGGGGTCTCGCGCAGTGGTTTCCACGCCTGGCTGGTGCGTACGCCGAGCGTGCGTTCGCGCAGCGACGAGGAGCTTGGCGCTCGGGTCCGTGCAAGCTTCATCTCCAGCTATCGCACCTATGGCGCGCGACGTGTCTGGCACGATCTTCTGGCCGAAGGCCTTTCATGCGGCCTGCACCGCGTCGAACGGCTGATGCGGGCGCAGGGTCTCAAGGCTCGCCCCCGGCGGCGCGGTCTTCCCAAGGACGAAGGCCAGCGATCGGTGATTGCCGGCAACGTGCTCGATCGTCAGTTCACCGCCGATGCGCCGAACCAGAAGTGGGTGGCAGACTTCACCTATATCTGGACCGCCGAGGGGTGGCTCTACGTGGCGGCTGTCATCGACCCGTTCTCACGTCGTGTCGTCGGCTGGTCGATGAGCGATGCGATGACGGCGCAACTGGTCACCGATGCGTTGGTGATGGCGATCTGGCGGCGCGGCAAGCCCGATGCCCTGCTGCATCACTCGGATCAGGGCACCCAATATACCAGCGAGCAGTTCCAGCGCCTGATGGCCGATAACGGCGTCACCTGCTCGATGAGCCGGTCGGGCAACGTCTGGGACAATGCCGCGATGGAGAGCTTCTTCTCCTCGCTCAAGACCGAACGGATCGCGCGGAAAACATACCGAACGCGCAATCAGGCAAGGGCGGATGTGTTCGATTATATCGAGCGCTTCTACAACCCGACACGCAGGCACTCGACCTTGGGGTATCTCAGCCCCATGGACCTCGAGAAGCAGGCTAATGTAGCCTAACCCGGTGTCCGCAAAACCGGGTGCAGCTCACATGTCAGACTCCCCAGATCACCCCGATCAAAAGGCTTGCCGCGCGCCAGTTCATTTTTTCGGCGAGCGCGGGCATGGCGTAACCGCGCAAGCCAAATTCTTCGCCGAGCGGCCGGCCCAGCAGAAACACCAAGCCAAAATTCGCGATCATGAGCGGCATGTGACCGGCGGCCATCGGTTCCGGAACATCCCCGCCCAAAAGGACGTTAATGCCAAGCGCAATCAACATGACGGCAGGAGGCGCCAAAAGCGCAAAGGCGAACCAGCGCCACCCGATGCGCCAGTTGAGGCAGTGCACGCGCCAATCGCGAAAGCCTTTACCGTCGCTAAATGCCGTCACGACAACCAACGCGGCGAGGCTTGGTCCAAAGCCGGATACCATCGCCAGTACCACCGAAAGACCAAGGGCGTCCGACTTCACCTGCGCCCCTATATAACCAACCACCCAAGACCAACCGAAAGCGAGGACGAAAAAGACGAAAATGGCGCATGGCGACCGGACACGAGATTGCAGGGCAGGATGACCTTGTGCGGCGATTGAAGGATTGGGTTGTTGCGCGGTCACAGCGCCACCCGATCGGACAACGGCACGAATGGATCATGCCGCTGCCGTGCCCGCAAGGCTTCGGCGGCAAGGATGACGACCAGAACAATGCCTGCGACGGGCAGCGCCAGGTCCTCGATCATGCCAAGCTGTAGCGCGGCAGCGAGGCCGATAAGCGACCAGAGAAGTGGGATGACCGAAAGCCAGGCGACTCCGCGCCCGCGCATCAGCAATAGCAGTCCCATCGTGAAAATGGTCGTCGGGCACGGCGCGACGCCGAACATCGGCCCGCCCATCAAGCCATGGCCCGCCCAGAAACCGAGTGCGGGATAGATGAACATTGCGAAGGCGACGAAACCAAACCCGGCCACCGACCGGATATCGCGCCTAGCCCGGATCGAAACCCCTTGTCGCGACAGTGCAACTACCGTGAGTAAAACGGCCTGCACAAGGAACACCACAGCGAAGATCTTCGCCGCTGGGTTGATTGGGGAGAAGGCCAGCCAATGATAGCAAACCCCGTTCCATAGCCACATCAGGGCCAGCACCCAGGCGATGAACCGGGACGCATGTTCCGGCACCAGCAAGAGCGAAACGACCGCCGCCAATCCAAGGGCGTAGGCCACGACCTGCGCTGGCCAGATCGCGGCGTTATAGGCGCTGAACACCTCGAAAAACTGTTGGGTGGTGAACGGCATGATCATCCCGCCAGCACCGCTGCCACGGGCCGCCGCTGCGAATAGGGCAGCAGCGGGCCATGGCCAAAGCGCATCACGATATCGGGTCGCCTGCCAGCCATGCCGACAAGCGCCGCCAGTTCAGGACGCAGGCTGGTGACTTCGACAGGCTGGTTGATGAAGGCATGCTTCAGCCCGAGTGCTGTCGCCTGCAAGGCGAAACGCTGGCAGGCGCGGCCAGCCAAGGCCCAATGCGCACGATCGTCGCGCTCGCTGACAAAGACGGCAACGCCCGACGAGGACCGCAACTGGCGGGCATAGCTGTCATTTTCAGAAGCGGCGGTCACAAACATGTCGAAGAAGCGCGGCCCCAGCCATTCGGGCAGCGCTGCATTGCCACTGGCGACGCTGAACAGGCCGTCACCGGCTTCGATAGCGTGGCTTGGGCTGAAACGCAGCCAGGATTTGAGCTCGCGGACAAAGGCCGGGCCGGCCATTTGCGCACTGTTGCCAGCGACGACCAGATCGCGGACGCGTTCCAGTGCAGGACGGTCGGTAATGAGGATTGCATCAACGCCAGGAACCACCGCGGCTGAAGCGAGCGTGTGCAGCTCAGTCGCGCTGACAGCGCGGCCATCGTACTCGGCGCGGGTCGATTGCCGTCGGGCGATGGCGTCGAACATGGCCGTTTCCTGGACCGAGCGTTGGCTGGCCGCCGGTTGGAAAGTGCAGGCAATCGCGCCATCGCCGGCATTGTCGAACACGACATCGCCGTGCTTCCCCCGCGCGGCGGCGGCCTGACTGAGATTTTCGACGGCGCAGCCAAGGCTGACAAAAACATGATGGTCATCCGGGTCGACGACCGGCGTCCGCCGCGAAAAATCTGGACGAATGACGATTTGGCCGGGTTGGGCGGTGAACAGCCACGGCTGCGTATTATGGCCGTTCGGCGCGAGCGTGGCGTAACGGATTAACTCGCGCAGTTCGGGGTGAAGCGGCAGCGCTGCGCGCACTGCGGTGGCGGCGCTCGCTGAATCATCTGTCGATCCCATCCGGCGGGCGCCGACCCATCCCGCGCCGACCCCAATCGCCGCGATGCTTCCACCCGCAATCAGAATTTGTCGCCGCTGCATGGTGCGCTCCTGCTCAATCTGCCGATGTCAGGAGTTCCCCGACTTCGCGCTGGTTGCCGCGCGGTGGCAACAGCCGCCGGACCGGAAATTGCGCAGAGCGAAGGGTTGGAACGGGAACCCTTGCGGGGAGGGATAGTTCCGCCCTCGCCGAGAACGACATGAATTGGCGAAGGTTCGTCGAAAACTCGAACCGGCGAAGACGCGGCGCTCGCGATCCTGCGGACAATCGAAGCTTTCGTTCAAACCGGCAATCAGCCGCGAGCAAGAAACTGCAGATGGCTATTTAGACAACCGCAGAGATGACCTGAACGAGCGACCGGCTTTGAGAACGGAGGGACGGACGCTGAATGTCTTCTTCTACCGCAAGCTGCCGTTCGCCGCCGCCGCTGCGAATGACCGCAATGTCCCAGACGTCGCCGTTCGTCGAAGCACGGCAAGCAACAAACAAGCGGCTGGTTTCAGGAAGCCGAAAATCTGCGCCGAACGACTGGGGTTGGGCGGTTGCCGACCGGCCGCTTTTCTAGCCAAGAGCGGAAGGGCAGCTTTCAGGCAGATCGGCGCATCGGCAACACTTCGAGCGTCCGGCATTGGTGGATTGCTGCAAGGCAACTTTTAGGACGGCTGAGCGCAATAGCTGCCATTTATGGGCGCCGAGCGATGCGGCAACAAGCGACCCAAATACTGCCGTTCAGTCGTCGCGGCCACTTTCCCGAAACCCGACGGGCAGCTTTGCTCGTTGCGGCGGACCACCTCGGGCGACGAGTTGAAACAGCGGAAAGGAGAGGGAGGTTTTTTCTCTGGATCTGCGGCTCATTCGCGCCCGCTAGCAGCACCCTTCGCTCACTGCCACATTGGTTTGACAGCGCCGGCGAATGCCCCGCGCATGCCTGTTCATGGCCGGTTTCAGGGCGTTTCGCTGGCTGATGGCCCCCGTTCAGGCCGGGTGCCGCCGCTTCAGGCGACGGCGCGCAGCGGCGGGCCACCGCCCAGAAAGTCCCGGATCAGTGCCATTGTCTCATCAGCCTGATTAACCAAAAACAGATGCCCACCGCCCTTGATGATTTCCAACCGCGCATCGGGGAGCAGGGTTTTCAGGATCTTGCCGTTGGCCAGCGGAACGATCTGGTCATCATCACCCATCAGGATGAGAGTAGGGGCCGAGATTAAGGGCAGGAAAGGGACGCTGGTCCAGCCTATCATGGCGATCAACTGGCCCAGATATCCGAGCGTGCTGGGCGGGCTGATGCGGCTGGCGTGGCCGCCGGCGCCATTGGTATTGCCGCCATAGAGCGTGCGGAAATGCTTCAGCATGAAATCGGGATCGGTATAGCGGCGCGGATCGGCCATTTTCGACAGCGCTGCCAATTTGCCCGGCACCATCAGCATGCCGGCCGACGTGGCGGCCAGCACCAGCTGCCCGGTTCGGCGGCCATATTGCCAGGCGAATTGCTGGGCCATGCCGCCGCCCCAACTCACCCCCATCACGTCGACCTTGTCGTGGCCGAAATCGCTGATGATCCGTTCGGCAATGCGGGCGATCATCCACGGGCGATAGGGCACCACCGGATCGGGCGATTCGCCCACACCGGGCATGTCGAACGTGATGACCTCGCGATCATCCAGCTGTTCGGGCAACGGCGCCATCAGTTCGATATTGGCGCCGATGCCATTGAAGAACAGCAGCGGCCGGTTGGTGCCGCTGCGGGGCTGCCAGCGCGCCACCCGCAATGTACGTCCATCAACCTGCTTGATGTGGAATTCGGGGGTGTGGCTGACGGTCATGAACTGTCCTTTCAATCGAAGGCGTAGCGGCCGGGGGCCTTGTCGCCCGGCGGGTGGTCGGCATTGCCCAGTTCGGCCGACGCGGGCTTGAAGTTGCCAGAGCGATCCTTCAGCCATTCGGCCCACAGCGGCCACCAGCTGCCGGGAAACTCCTGCGCCAGCTTCAGCCATTTCTCCGGCGCTTCCGGCGGCTTCACCTTGGGCGCGCGATAATATTTGGCCTTGGGGTTGCCGGGCGGATTGATGATCGCCTGCACATGGCCCGAATGGGAGAGGACAAATTCGACATTCTGCGAGCCGAACAACTGGGTAGAGCGATAACAGGCCTTCCATGGCGTGATATGATCGGTCACGCCGCCCAGGATGAACAGATCGCAATCCACCTTGCTGATATCCAGCTGGTGACCAGCAATGGTGGATTTGCCGTGGTTCACGAACGGCTGTTCTTCATAGTTACGCAGATAGTCGCTGTGCAGCGCGGCGGTCAGGTTGGTGGTGTCGTTGTTCCAGAACAGGATGTCGAACGCCGGCGGGTCCTCGCCGTGCAGATAATTGTTGACGACATAGTTCCAGACCAGATCATTCGGGCGCAACCAGGCAAACATGCGGGAGAGCGACTTGCCCTCCAATATGCCTTTCTTGGCCGAGCGTTCGCGCGCCAGCTTGATGCCGTTGTCTGAAACCAGCGCTCCCACCTCGCTGTCGTCACGCTTCGGGTGCAGCACGCACACCATCAGAGTGGCCGAATTGGCGCGCTCGTCGCCGCTCGCTTTCATCTTTGAAAGCAGGGTCGACATGGTGATGCCGCCAGAACAGCCGCCCGACAGATTGATCGTTTCGCTGCCGGTGACGGCACAGATCACATCAATGGCATTGATGATCTCGTCGATATATTCATTCAGGCCCCAGGCGCGATGCTCAACGGTCGGGTTGCGCCAGCTGATCAGAAACGGCTGCAGGCCTTGGCCAAGCAGAAAACGCATCATGCTCTTTTCCGGGGTCAGATCATTGAGATAGGCCTTGTTGATCTGCGGCGGCACCACCAACACCGGGATTTCGTGCACCTGCTCTGTGGTGGGCGCATATTGGATCAGCTCCATCATCTCGGTGCGGTGGATCACGGCACCGGGCTGGATGGCGATATTCTCGCCGAGCTTGAATGGCTTCTTGTCGACCTGGGAGACGATGCCATCATTGTGGACGATATCGTTGTAGGCGTTCTTCAACCCGTTCATCAGCGACTGGCCGCCGGTTTCGATGACCTTTTTCAACGCCGATGGATTGCCGGCCAGCGTGTTCGACGGCGCCAGCGAATCCATGATCATGGCCGAAACGAAATTGGCGCGGGACCGCTCCAGTTCGTCCACCTTCATGTCGGCCACCCAGTTCTTCACATTCTTCTGGCTGGCCAGATAATATTGCATCGACATGCGAAACAGCGGGTTGGACTGCCAGGCCGAATCGGCGAAGCGCTTATCTTTGGGATCGGGCGCCAGCGTGGATTTCGCCGTGATGATATCAGCAACATCGCCCGTGAAGGCCCGCATATGCTTGAAACTGTTGGCCGGATTGCCCATGGTTTCGCGCAGCATCATCGTCACGACGCCCAGCAGGTCCTCCCGCGCGATGCCCACGATCGGGTTCAGCCCGCCGCCCGCTGCGCCGCCCGCTTCGTCGGCACCACCCAGATCAACGCCCTTCTTGGCCATCACGACCTCCCCGCCTTCACCTTGCCGCTGCCCAGCAAATTTTATTGTCACTCTTAATGACGGGAAATGCTGCGGGGGTCAATGTGAGCCTTCTGAGCGCGGGTGGGGGCTCTGTCAGACGAACCGGGCATCCGCTAAAAAGAGCGCATGAACCGCAAATCGAGAGTCCTGCCCTCCACCACTTTCCGCCGTTTTAACGCGTCGCCCGAGGTCATCCGCCTAGTGGTGACGATGTACGTGCGATTTCCGCTGTCGCTGCGTACGCAACCCTAAAGAGTCCTTATCTGTTGTTATTGCTCCCTCGAACGGCGCGCTTATTATGGCCCCCAATATGCTGACACCCCTGGATACGGCGTTGCCCATGAATTACCCGGGCTTCGTCTTCCGGGCGCTGCGCGATGACGGGGTCTCAGCGGCTGCTCTGCTTGAGGGTACCGGGCTGACCGAGCCGCTGCTGGTCGATCCGCATCATCGTGGCGATTTCGGCCAGCTTCGCCGCTTCTATCTCAATGTTATTGCGGCCAGCGGCGATCCCCATATCGGCGTGCGACTGGCTGGGCGGTTCCGGGCGTCGCAGGTCGGATTGCCATTTCTTGCCGCGATGCATGCCGCGTCCTTTGCGGATGCGATCCAGATGCTGGGCCGGTTCCTGCGCCTGACGTTCCCGGCCTTGGCCCTTGAAGGCCCGGTCGTCACGGCTGGCGGCACGGGCAGCGACGTTTCGGTGTCGATTCGCCCGACTTGGCCGCTCGGCGACATCGCTTATTTCGCGACCAGCGGCGCGCTGGTCGTGTGCGACGGGATCTTCCGGGCGCTGCTCCAAGAAACTCAGGTCACGCAACGGGCAGAACTGGTCGTCGTTAAGCCTGAGGGCTGGGATGGGGTCGCGTCGGAAATCCCTTTCCCCGTGCGCTTCGAAGCGGAGCGCAATGCCTTGATTTTTCCTGCCAGCCTGCTGGATACGCCACTGCCGACCCATGATCCGATCAATCTCCAGCAGCTGCTCGGTGTCTGTGAGCGGCTGGCGGGACAGGCCCGGACCGGCGGCAGCGCTGCCGGGCAAGTGCTGCGCCATCTTGAGGAAAGCGGTATGTTTGCTGCCTCAATCGGGCAAGTGGCATCGGCGCTCGGCCTCTCCGAACGCGGCCTGAGACGCCAGCTCGCGCGGAGCAGCACCAGCTACCGGCGATTGGTGCAGGAGGCGCGCTACGGCAAGGCGCAGCTGCTGCTGTCCGATCCGACGCGATCAATCGCGATAATCGCCTTCGAACTCGGCTTCGACACACCGTCGAACTTTACCCGCAGCTTCAAACAATGGTCGGGCATCGCGCCAAGCGCGTTCCGATCGGGCGTGCGCCCAACCGACCAGCCTGGTCGAAATTGAATGGTCTTTGGCCGAAGCTGAACTTCAGCTTTTGGCCATTGTCGCACATCATCTGGGCGAACTTCTCTTACGACCCTGCGAGTCAGCTCCCTCGGCGGTGCACACAAGACAAGCTGTGGTCGCGGGGGCGATCGTTACGAAAGGGGACGCATCGGTGAAGATCAAGCTGCAGCTTGCTGCCTGGCTCGTCGCGGCATCGCTAGGGAGTGTGCCCGCGCTCGCAAACGACCGCCGACCTAATATTCTGATCGTGTTGTTCGACGACGTCGGTTTCACCGATTTTGGCGCCTATGGCAGCAATTCGCGCACACCCAACATCGATGGGCTTGCGCGCAAGGGCGCGAAGCTTTCGCGCTATTACACCTCGCCTTTTTGCGGGCCGAGCCGGGCGATGCTGGTGACCGGGATGGACAATCACCAGACCGGCATGGGTACGCTCGTCGAAACGGTGAAGCCGGAACTGCGTGGGTTGCCCGGCTACACCATGACCTGGAATGGCAGGCAGAAGACGATCGGGTCGCTGCTCTCATCGGCTGGTTACCGGACTTATGTCACGGGCAAATGGGGCATCGGTGAAACCGGCGCCAACCTGCCGAACAAATTCGGCTTCCAGCGCTCCTATGTCATGGATGCGACCGGCGGCAGCAATTATGATCGCAAACCCTATCTCCCCGGTTACGACAAGGTCCACTGGTTCGAAGACGGCAAGCCGATCGAGCTGCCTGCCGATTACTATTCATCACGGTCGCTGGTCGACAAGATGATCCAATATATCGATTCCGGCGACAACAAGAAGCCATTCCTTGCCTTTTTGTCGCTGCAGGCCGTGCATATCCCCGTTCAGGCGCCGACCAAATACATCAATGCTTATAACGGCACTTTCGATAAAGGCTGGGACGCGATGCGCGCCGAACGCCACCAGCGCGCAATCTCACTCGGCCTGGTGCCAGCGTCGACGAAATTGGCATCCGTGCCCAGCACCCACCGAGCATGGAGCAGCCTTTCCTCTGAACAGCGGGCGTTGGCGGCGCGGAAAATGCAGGTCAATGCCGGGATGATGGAGGCCGCCGATTTCCACATCGGGCGTTTGCTTCAGCACCTTCGAGCGACCGGTGCTCTCGATAACACGATCGTCGTCGTCACGTCGGACAACGGCCCGGAGTCGGCAGAGACCGAGTTTGCAGGCCTTGCGAATGTCGCGGTCGATGCGGTCAAGCTGGTCGAAGGCTTCGATACTTCGCCCGGCAATCTCGGCCAGCTGGACAGCCTGACCGCAATCGGTCCGGAATGGGCCGCGGTGTCTGCCTCCCCGTTCAACCTCTATAAATTCTACGCCAGCGAAGGCGGCCTGCGGGTGCCGTTTGTCGTTGCAGGCCCGGGCATTGCGCCGCAAGGGGTGGTGGGCGCACCCGTCCATGTCACCGATCTCGTGCCGACACTGCTTCAGGCCGCCAAGGTCGACTATGACCCAGCCACCTTCTACGGGCGGAGCGCGCTACCCATGCTGGCGGGTGGATCGACATCCACTTATGGCGAAGGCGAAAGCTTCGGCTTTGAGGTCAGCGGCAATGCAGCGCTCTACCGCGGCAAATGGAAGATCACGCGCAACTTTCCGCCGCGCGGCGATGGTCAATGGCGCCTCTACGACATCTCGGTCGATCCGGGCGAGACAAGGGATCTGTCGGCCGCGAACCAGCCGCTGTTCAATAGCATGAAGGCCGAATACGCAGCTTATGCCAAGAGCGTCGGCGTGGTTGAGCTTGGGCCGGAAGATTCGGCCTTCAAGGAACTGACCAACAAGCTGATCTCCAAGGCGCTGCACAAATATTGGCCTTATATGCTCGGACTCGGGCTCGCGCTTGTGGCCTTCGGTTACCTGCTGTTCCGGACCGTGAAGCTGGCCGCGCGCCCCAAGGCCGCGTGAGAACCGATCAACCGCTCGTCTCGGTCGCCAACGATACGGAGTGAACGCATGATCTGGCTTATCGCTGCTCTCGTCATCCTCGTGGCGGTCGTCGCCCTGATTGCCATCAATCTTCCGGCGATCCTGCGGGCAATGGGCCTGCACCGACATTATACCATCCCCGAATTCCACTTGCCGGGCAAACGCGCGCTCGTGGTGTGCACCAGCCACGCCACGCTTGACCCCACCGGCAAGCGCACCGGCGCCTTCGGTTCGGAATTCACCGTGCCCTATTATGCGTTCATTGATGCCGGGCTCACGGTCGACATGGCCTCGATCAAGGGCGGCGAAATCCCGCTGCAGCCGCCCTCCTGGGACTGGCCGCTGGCCTGCGCGGATGATCGCCGGTTCATGGCCGATCCCGAAGCCATGGCGAAGTTCATGAATTCGCTGCCGATCGCGACCATCAATCCCGACGATTACGACGTGATCTTCATGGCTGGCGGCTGGGGCGCAGCCTATGATTTGATGCAGAGCGAAGTGCTCGCCGATATCGTCACGCGCGCGAACGCTCAGGGCAAGATCCTTGGCTCAGTGTGCCACAGCGCACTCGGCCTGTGCGCCGCAAAAGGGATCGACGGCGAACTGCTGGTCAAGGGACGGCGCGTCACCGGCGTTACCAATGATCAGATCAACACCTTCGGCATCGCCGTCACGCCCAAGCACCCCGAGGAGGAGTTGCGCAAGGCCGGCGCGATCTTCGAATGTCAACACGCCTGGCGCGACCCCTTTGCCACCCACACCACGATCGATGGCAATCTGATCACCGGCCAGAACCAAAACAGCGGCTACGAGACGGCGCATCGCATTCTCGAAAAGCTTGCAACCGCGCACAACCGCTGAGCGGGCGCGCGCTCACCGCGCCACGGTAATGGCCGTGGCAGGGTTTAGGTCGCCGTTGGGATCCTTGAATATACCACCTGGGAACGACACCGACAGGGCCTGATCGGCGGTATCGAGGCACAGCACGTGGTTGTTGTCGCCATCCCCGAGGTTGGCGAGGGCGACGGGCGTGATCTCGCGAGTCTTGCCGTCCACCCCAGCCACGGTAACCTTGTACTTGTTACGCTCGGCGTCGCCCGGTTCATCGCCCTTGGGCAGGGCGACGCCGCCGGCCCAGACCACGCGGATTTGCTGGGCCAAACCTTTTGATGGGCACGCGCTTCCCTTGGTCCGCGCAAGACCCAGTCCCTTGTCGACCTCCCGGTCAGAGACGCGTTCCGCCATCACCAAGGTGGGGCCGGGCGCCAGCGGGGTGACCGCGACTTGCGCGCCCTTGAAATTGAGCGTGCCGTCGATGGAATTCAAATTGCCGACGATTTCAACGCGCGCGGGCGGATCGCTGTCGGCATTGCCGAATTCGCCGATCAGCAGCACCGTGCGCAACTCACCCGCGTCGGTTGCGGGCAGGAGCGAAACGCAGTGCATCGTACCGGTCTTGCCGCTTGCGGTCGAAACCTTGAAATCGCCAGCCTGCATGGTGCGGTGGTCAATTTCGGTCGAGAATATCACTGGCATCCCGTCCTTGCCCGCTGCGCCGTTGCAGATCAGGTTTGAAACCTGAAAGAGTTTATTATCGAGCCCGAAAAAGGCCGAAAGCAGCGCCGCGCTTTTGCCGTTGGCAGCGCTCGACATGCCGCTGTCGCTTGTCGTGTCGTTGAGTTCCGTGCTGGTGGCTTCGGTTCGCATCGCCCCGCACCCGGCCAGCGCGAGGCATCCAGCCGCCATCCCAATGCTCAACAAGCGGTTCATCGGTTCAGCCTTCACCGATCTTGCGGAAGTGGTAGGCGTGATCGCCGAACATGGCGTCGCAGGCGATCAAGCGCTTGTGATAGTGGCTCACATTCAATTCGTCGGTGGTGCCGACCCCGCCATGGGTCTGGATTGCCGCCTCGCCGATGGCGCGGCCAAGCTTGCCGGTCTGGGCCTTGAGGATCGCGATATCGCGCGGGGTTGCCGCGCCGCCTTGCGCCAGCGCGGTGGTGTAGAGCAGGCTGGCGCGGGCCTTGCTGTAAGCGATCTTCATGTCGGCGAGCCGGTGCGCCACCGCCTGGAAGGTCGCGATCGGCACGCCGAACTGCTTGCGGGTCATGGCATATTCCGCCGTAATTGCGCAGAGCGCCCCCATCGCGCCGACCGCTTCGGCGCATTGGACGATCACGGCGTGGGCGATGATATCGTCCAGCGCCTTTCCCGGAAGGTCGAGCGCGGTCGCCTTGACTTGATCGAACCGGATGTCGGCGGCGCTGCGGCCGTCGATGGTGCGATAGGCGCGGGGTTCGAGCCCCGCCGCGCCTGCCTCGACCAGAAACAGCGCCGGTGCCCCCTCTTGCGAGCGGGCTGCGACCACTAGCGCATGAGCTTCAGCGCCCGCGATTACCAGTCGCTTCTCGCCTGAGAGAACGTAACCTTCGTCATGAGCAGTAGCCGTCATCGCGACATGCGCGGGCGAGGGCGTGCCGTGCCCTTCTTCGAAGGCAAAGGCGACTACCGCCTCGCCGCCGATGACCTTTGCCAACCAGTCCTGCGCGACAGGATTCGCGCTCGCCGCCAAAGCCGGGGCCGAAAGCATGACTGCGCTGGTGTAGGGCTCGATCACCAGATGCTTGCCGAACAATTCGGCAAAGGCGACGCAATCGCTGATCGACCCGCCGAGCCCGCCCTGCTCCTCAGTGAAGGGCAGCGCGAGCAGGCCGAAATCGGCGAATTGCTGCCACGCCTCCTGCGACCAAGGCGCCTCGCCTCGCACCAGTTTCTGGCGCGTGTCGAAATCGTAGTTTTTCTCAAGATACTTGCCGATGCTGTCGCG
>JAKFUX010000018.1:0-20973 GCA_021732465.1 Sphingomonas sp. | reverse complement strand
CAATCGCACCGCATGCCCCCGGCTTGACACGCGCGGGCGAAGGACGGACTGCACAGGCATAATCGCTACATCCATTCGGTACGGGGGCCGTTATCTTGGCAAGCAATCCACTCGCGATACGCCCGGTCAACACGAACCGTGATCGCAAGACGTTTATCGATATCGGCTATGCGTTGAACAGCGACGATCCCAACTGGGTGCCGCCGCTGCGCAGCGAAGTTGCCGGGATGATCGATCCGAAGAAAAACGGCTGGTTCAGCCATGCCCGCGCGCAATTATTCATCGCCACCCGGGGGGACAAGCCCGTCGGACGGATATCGGCGCACCTTGACATGCTCGCGCTGGATATGGCGCCTGATCGCGGTTTTGGCCCCGGCGTCGGCTTTTGGGGGCTGTTTGAAGCAACTGACGCCACCGTCGCCCGCGCGCTGATCAACACCGCAGAAGATTGGCTGCGCAAACAGGGGATGACCCGCGCGGTGGGGCCCGTCAGCCTGTCCATCTGGGAAGAACCCGGGCTGCTGATCAAGGGGCATGATCACCCGCCGACGGTGATGATGGGGCACCACCCTGCGCGGTATCAACCCTGGATCGAGGATGCAGGATACCTGCCGTATAAGCAGCTGTTCACCTATGAACTGGACATCACCGTCGAATTTCCACCGATCGTGCAGCGCATCATCAAATCGGGGGAGAAGAACCCCCGCATCCACATCCGCGGTGTCGACAAAAAGCGGTTTGACGAAGAAGCAAAGCTGATCGTCGACATTTTGAACGACGCCTGGTCAGATAATTGGGGTTTCGTGCCGCTGACCCAGCCAGAGATTGACGATGTTGGCAAGAAACTGAAACCGCTGGTTTTTGAAGACCTGATCATGGTTGCGGAACTGGATGGCAAGCCCGTGGCGTTCATGATTACGCTGCCTGATTTGAACGAGGCAATTGCCCCGTTAAAGGGGTCGCTGTTCCCATTTGGCTGGGCAAAGTTGCTGCTATGGCTGCGCAAACCCCAGGTCCGCACGATGCGGGTGCCATTGATGGGCGTGGTGAAGGATTTGCAGGCATCACGCATGGCCAGCCAATTGGCCTTTATGATGATCGAATATATTCGTCGGGCGTCGGTGAAGAATTACGGCGGCTCGCGCGGCGAAATTGGCTGGATTCTGGACGACAACCAGGGGATGCGCTCCATCGCCGAAACACTCAATGGCAGCGTGAACCGTATTTACCAGATCTACCACCGCCCGCTGTAATCAGCAGGGCCGCGACGGCTGGGGGGAGCCGCCGCGACCCGTGCTGAAACCGGCACGTCGATCAGCCGTTAGGATGATCCACATCAACGCCGCGCGCGGCCCATTCGGTGCGCGTCTTGCAGATTTTGGGTGTGATCATCGAACCACTGGTTTTGATGCGAGCACAGTAGCGGCGCTTGTCCTGGCCCTGCTCCGCCTTGGCGGGCGCGGCGGCCAATGGGGCTGGTGCCTCCACCGTGGTGGTGTTTGCCGGGGCAATCGCAGCAAAGGCGGTCGACGCGGTGAACAGGGTCGCCACGACACCGGCGGTGGCGGCCGTGGCAAGGGTGCGGATTGTTGCGGTACGAACTGACATGGGGGGAACCTCCTGATCTTGTATGCGGCGCTCATTGACGCCGTGCAAAGTCATTTGCATCAACCGTGCCAGATAATTTATCTGATATTTATCAAATAGATAACCTTATGCGCCTTACTGTATTGCAAGTGCAATACACTGACTCTTTGGAAACAACGCCAATTGTTCGCAAAATTCCCCTGGCAGGCGCTCGCGGGCCCCATCAGCCCAGCGTCACCCGGATGACCAGCCGAGCTGCCGGGTCAACCCGCGCCCAGCGTCGCCCAGGTTGGGGCATGGTCGCTGGCCTTTTCGCGACCGCGATAAGCCTTGTCGACATCGGCATCGATCAGGCGGTCGGCTGCCTGCGGGCTTAGCAACAGATGATCAATCCGGAAGCCTGCATCGCGCTGCCAGGCACCTGCCTGATAATCCCAGAACGTCCACACGCCGCCGCGCGGATGCCGGGTACGCAGTGCATCGGTCCAGCCCTGCGCCAACAGCGCCCGAAACCCGCTGCGGCTTTCGGGCTGCATCAGCGCGTCATCCGCCATGGCCGCCACGGAATAGGTGTCGTCATCATGGGGGATCACGTTGTAATCGCCCGCCAGCACCACGGGCCGCTCCTCTGCCAGCAACACGCGGGCACGCGCCGCCAGCCGATCAATCCAGCGCAATTTATAATCAAATTTCGGCCCGGGCTGCGGATTGCCGTTGGGCAGGTAAATGGACGCGATGATTACGCCGTTCACCTCTGCCTCAAGATAGCGGCTATGCTCGTCCTCGGGCTCACCCGCCAGGCCGCGTTGCCGCTCTATGGGATCAATCCCCCGGGCGAGCACCGCCACGCCGTTAAACGCCTTTTGCCCGTGCCATAGCGCGCCATATCCCGCAGCGCGGATATCAGCCTCTGGAAAGGTCTCGTCGCTGGATTTCAATTCCTGCAGGCAAACGACATCCGGTGCCTGTTCGGCCAGATATTCAATCAACCGGGGCAGCCGCGCCTTGATGCCGTTGACATTATAGGAGACGATTTTCATCGGATACGGGGTCTGTGCGGATCAGACCGCAAAGCTCGATCCGCAGCCACAGCCTGATGCGGCCTGGGGATTTTCCACCCGAAATGCCGTGCCGCCCAGCGTCTCAACAAAATCTACTGAGCAGCCGCGCACCAGATCAAGGCTGATCGCATCGACGACCAGCTTTACCCCGTCGCACTCGGCAATGCTGTCATCCGCCGCGACATCGTCCGCCATACCGAACTTATACTGGAACCCCGAACACCCGCCGCCATCCACCGCCAGCCGCAGGATGGCTGGCTTGCCCTGCTTGGCGGCGATTGCGGCAACACGGGCCGCAGCAGCGGCGGTGATCGTCACGTCGCTGCTTTGGGTGGGGGATTGGGTGGGGGTTTGGGTCATCGTCATGCCCCACAGATAGGCGCTTGGGTGGATGACGGCAACAGCGTGATCCGCAGATGCACAGGCATCAGATTCAACAAGGGCGCGCGACCCTGCAAGCCGCACGCCCCCGATTGGCCAAAACTGGCAAAGCCCAATTATTTGCTGGTGCGCGGCCCGCCAATGCCGCCGGTGCTGACCTGTGCGCGATCCTGAACAGAGCGCAGGAAATCCGGTGATTGCAGGAAAGGCATCGGGTTCACGGCATGGCCGTCAATGCGGACTTCGTAATGAAGATGGCTACCGGTTGAACGACCGGTTGAGCCCATCAGCGCGATCAACTGGCCACGCACGACGCGGGTGTTTGCGCCGACAAGGATCTTCGACAAATGGCCATAGCGGGTGGCGATACCGCGACCGTGATCAACCTCAACCAGGTTGCCATAGCCGCCTGCCCGTTCAGACCGCGACACGATGCCATCGGCCGTGGCATAAATTGGCGTGCCAATCGCACCGGGGATATCAACCCCGGCATGCATCGCTGCGGTGCCGTGGAACGGATCGCTGCGGATGCCGAAATTGCTGGTGAAGTTCATCTGGATGACAGGCTTGGTCGACGGAATGGCGATAACGCCGCGTTCCAGCGAATCCAGCTTCTTCCACGTCATGAACAGCGACCGGAACTGCAGATCTGCCTGCGCGTCTGGCGCAGCGGCACCTGCTTCAACGGGTTCATAGGGTCCGCCCACCGCCAGGCGGGCCGGAACGAAACGTTCGGGGGAAATGCCCAGCTTGCGGACATGGCTGGCGGCAAGCGCGTAACGCTGATCAACCAGCGCCTTTGCCTTTACGGCCATTGAAAGCTGACGCTGCTCAACACGCTTGAACGGTGCGACGACATCGGCTGCGATTGCGGCGGTTTGTGGATCGATCGTTTCATTGCCCAGCACGATCTTGCCGGATTTCTTGCCTTCAAGCACGGCAGTGATCAGCGCCTGACGCTGTTCGACCCGGTTGGCATGCACTTCGGCGGCATGTTTCACCGCCGCAAGATTGGCCTGCATCATGGCCAGCTTATCCTGCAACTGCGCAACCTTCACTTCGGGCGAGGCGGGCGTCTGGAGCACGCCGCTCAACTGCACGGCAGTCACTGCGGCATTGGCAACGCCATAAGCCGAAAAGCACAGCGTGATGCCTGCCACCCCGGCGAGTGCGGCCTGCGTGTTCCCCCCGATGCTGAACCGGCGAAGATCGCGACCATCGTGAAAGATGAAATCCCGCGTCTTGAACTGGCTCCGGACCTGCGCAATGCGGTCCGCAATCGAAATCGTCGTTTTCTTACCCATGAATCCCCGGCGATCTGATTGCTGGGGCCACTTGCACGGCCCCTGCTGTCGTCGCGCTTACGGCCCCTCCGCTGCATCGACGATCCCTCTTTGCAACCCGCGCCGCGAACAGCAAGGCTGGGGGAAGCCGCATGGGTTGGACCGAAGGTGCCGTGCGGCGAATCGTTCAAAAATTGTTAATTATGGATCGAATCAGGACGCCGTTCGTTTTGGCATGAAAATGTTGCGGTATCGATTCGACCGAATCAGTAACCAAAACGCCAAGAATTGGACAAAATCAGCCCCGATTCGCATCCGAAACTTGCGCAAGCTGCCGCCGCATCAGCGCAGATCACGCACCGCTTCAAGCACCTCCACGGCATGCCCAGGCACCTTCACCCGCCGCCAGCTGCGCGCCAGCTTGCCTTCGGCATCGAAAAGAAAGGTCGACCGGTCAATGCCCATATAGGTTTTGCCGTACATGCTTTTTTGCACCCAGACGCCAAATGCTTCCATCGCATTGCTGTCGTCATCCGTGGCCAGCGGCACGGTGAGATCATATTTATCGATGAATTTCTGGTGCTTGATGGGCGGATCCTTCGACACGCCAAGGACGGCGGTGTCGAGCGTGGCGAACTCCTTGAGATGCTGGCTAAAATCCTGCGCTTCGCGGGTGCAGCCCGACGTATCGTCCTTGGGGTAAAAATACAGCACGAACGGTTTGCCGGTGTAGCTGCGCAGGTTCACCTTGCCACCGCTTGATGTCGTCAGCTCGATATCGGGAATTTTTTCGCCTTCGCTCAGTGCCATCGTCACGCTGCCTTCTTGCTGATGCGTTGCCAGTTTTCGCGCACTTCCTGCCGTGTCCGATCCAGCAGTGCAACCAGTTCGGGCCAGTCCGCGACCGCCATCGCGCGCACGATCAGCGCCTGGGTGGCAGCAGCGGGCGGCTGCATGTCCGGCGAAACAAGGCGAAGCGTTACCAGCAACCGGGTCAAAAAATCATGCGCGCTGCGCATCGCCGGGGACAACAGGCCACCCGCCACCAGCTGGTCAATTGCCCCGCCAAGATCAGGATCAAAGCCGGTGCGGTGGATAAGCTGCGCAACATGCACGGTAAATTCCAGGTCGACCAGGCCGCCCGGCAGCAATTTGGCGTCAAGTGGCCCGGCAGGGGGCTTATGGGCTGCCATATCGGCGCGCATCGCGGCGGCATCGGCCAGCACATCGCGCGCCGGGCGGGCACCCGCGAGCACCGCCGCAATCATATCCGCCACCGCGGCGCGGGCACCGGGCGATCCGAACACCGGGCGGGCACGGGTGAGCGCCATATGTTCCCATGTCCATGCGCTTTCCTGCTGGTACAGTGCAAAGCCGGCGGTGGAGACGACCAGCGGGCCTTGCGTGCCCGAAGGGCGCAGCCGCGTGTCGATTTCATATAGCGGCCCGGCGGCGGTCGGCACCGACAATGCAGCACTCACACGCTGCGCCAGCCTGTTATAGTAAAGCACTGCGCCTAAAGGCTTTTCCCCATCTGATTCAGCCAGATGATCGCCCGTGAACAAATATACCAGATCAAGGTCGGATGCGTGGGTCAGCACCCCGCCGCCCATCCGGCCCAGCGCCAAAATCACCAGTTCACTGTCCGGCACACGACCATGGCGTCGCGCAAATTCGTCGATGGTTGCAGCAACAATCACCGCAATCGCCGCCTCCGCCACGCGCGCATAGCCTGATGCGACCGTCAGCGGATCGCTAACCCCGGCGACAATCTGCACGCCCAGCGCGAGCCGTTTTTCGCCCACCACGCGCCGTGCGTGATCAAGCAGCGCCTGATAATCCATGTCGGCACGCGGCGCGATTTCCGCAGCCAGCACCGCCACGCTGCCGACAGGATCAAGCGCCGACGAATCGATCAGCCCGTCCAGCAGTTCCGGCCGCAGCCCCAGCGCATCGGCCAGCGTCGGCGCGTGGCTCAATATCGCGCCCAGCAGCCGCGCCAATGCCGGTTGCGCCTCCAGCAATCGGAAGAAATTAATCGCGCTCGATAGCCGCGCCAAAATATGGTCGAGCCTGATGATGGCCCCTGCGGGATCAGGCGATTGGCCCAGCGCATCAATCAACCCCGGCAATACCGCCTCCAGCGCCAGTCGCGCAGGCCCGCTGCGCAGCGCCGGATAGGCCCCTGCCCGCCAGCTATCGATCCGCGCGCGCGCCGTTTGCGCTGCACCGGCATCAAATCCTGCCGCCGCCAATGCCGCCAGCAACCGATCGCCATCAATCGCCAATGCCGGTGCCCCGCCGGGTTCTAGGCCGTCATAAATAGCCCCGACCTGCTCGACATGCGGGCGCAGCAGGGCAAGCAGCGCATTGGCATCATCAACCCCGTGCAACCGCGCCAATGAATCGAGCGCTGCCCCCAACGGCAACTGGTGCGTCTGGCGATCATCGACCATTTGCACGCGGTGCTCGATGGTGCGCAGCAGCGTGTACGCATCGCACAGGACGATGGCTTGGGCCGGATCAATCCAGCCGCCCGCGGCCAATTGGCTCAAGGCAATACGGGTTGCGCCCGCGCGAACACTGGTGTCGCGGCCGCCGTGAATAAGCTGATGAATTTGCGTAAAAAACTCTACTTCGCGAATGCCGCCGCGCCCGCGCTTCAGATCATAGCCGGGGCCAAATAGCTGCCCCTGCGCATAATGATCGCGAATGCGGCGCGACATGGCCCGAATCTCGCCCACCGCCCCAAAATCAAGCGCGCGCCGCCACACAAAGGGATGCACCGCCGCCAGAAATCGCTGCCCCAGCGCCACATCACCCGCTGCCGCCCGCGCGCGAATGAACGCCGCGCGTTCCCAGGCGAGCGCCTGCGACTCATAATAGCTAATCGCCGCATCCACCCCCAGCACAATTGGGGTAACTTCAGGCGACGGGCGCAGCCGCAAATCAACCCGAAGCACATAACCATGGGCATCGCGCGCCTGAAGCAGCTCGATCACCCGGCGACCAATGCGGACGGCGGCATCATCGGGCGTCTCGCGGGGGCGGCACGGCAGGGTCGCGGGATCAAAAATCAGGATGGGATCGATATCGGACGAATAATTAAGCTCATGGCTGCCCTGTTTGCCGAGCGCGATTGCCGCAAAACCAACAGCCGCCGCGCCCGGCGTACGCTCGTCAATCGCAGCGCAAATGGCCGCATTCAGCGCGTAATCAGCAAAATCGGACAGCGCCTTGGTAACGGCGGTCAGATCAAACCCACCCGCCAGATCACCCACTGCCACCAGCAACGCGAGCCGCCGCCGCTCAATCCGCAGTCTTTCGCCCACCGGCATCGCCGGATCATCGACCCGCACCGACAGCGGATCAGCCAGCGTACCCGCTGCCAATTGCGCGGCGAGCACGGGTTCACGATCAATCAAATGCGCCAGAAACGGCGCATGCGCCTGCGCCCGTTCCAGCGCTGAAGCCAGGGTGCCGACCGGCAACGCGGCACTCACCCATAGTTCCGATCAGCGATCATCATGTAAACACCCCCGTTATTACCGTGAACGGCAACAAAACCGGGGCTAAGCCGTTATAGCGGTCATGTCGATTCACGCATCTCCCCCCCGCGAGCCAGGCGATCAGTCGGCCTTCGCTGTGGGCGCACCCCATCGCTATGACGCGATCGGCGCTGCACTAACCAACGCCTTTGCGCCGCACACGGGGCAGAATATCCCACCCGATATGGCGGCGCTATTGGCCCGCCTCAACATGCCCTGGCGTGATCAGCGCGACCCGGTTTAGCCGCTGGCGGCGCGCATCGCTCCGCCCTGCCACCTGACCGGGCACGCGCTATCACTCAGGCGAACGGCACACCTGCCGCTAACCGTTGGAAGCGCCCCGGTCCCGGCTCAGTTCATCGACATCGTTCATCAACACTTCCAGCACGGTCCGGCCCGGTGGGTTGGTGTGCGTGCGCCGTGACGGCAGCGAGCCATCCGTCAGCAATGTTTCCAGCGCCACCCGGCCGCGCGCAACCCGGCTCTTGATCGTGCCCACGGCCACGCCGCAAATCTCCGCCGCTTCTTCATAGGCAAAGCCGCCAGCACCCACCAGGATCAACGCCTCGCGCTGCGGCTGTGGCAGGTGGAGCAATGCGCGCTGCATGTCGCCCAGTTCGACCTGTTTGTCCTGCCCTGCCGGCGCGGCAAGAATACGATCCGCGACCAGATCATCCCATTCCCCGCGAAAGCGCGATCGGCGCATTTGCGACAGATACAGGTTGCGCAGGATGATAAAGGTCCAGGCGCGCATATTGGTGCCCGCCTGAAAGCGCGCGCGCGCCGCCCAGGCCTTTAGCAGCGTTTCCTGCACCAGATCATCGGCCAGATCACGGCTGCCTGAAACCGAGCGTCCAAAGGCGCGCAGGTGCGGAATGACCTGCGCAAGCTGCGCCTTGAACTCGCCATCGGGCAGCGGCACCCGCTGTTCAGGCAATGCCTGTGGCAGGTCGTCGTCTTGGTCCATGTCCACCGGCGCGGTCATGCGGCCCCAATCAATGATCTGGTGCCGCAAGCCGGTGGCAGGCTGCCCATGCTGGAGCAGATGAAATGTTGATCGCTGGTCGTCATCCCCGGTGCCCCTCTCAACGAATAAACATCACGGCAAATATGACGACGATCAGCGCAAACGACACCGCCAGCACATAGCGGACGACATGTGGCGTATCACCAGCGCGCGCATCCAGCGCGCTGATATGGATAGGTGGTTCTGGATCGGTCATGATGGTTCAACCCACCAAAGCCGTTTTGGGTCCGTATCGTTTTTATTTCTTGTTTTCAGGCCGTCGGCACCGTGGCTTCGTTAAAGAACAGCGCCTGCGCGATTGCCGCCTTCACCGTTGATCGCTGGAACGGTTTGGTGATCAGGAAAGTTGGCTCTGGCCGTTCGCCCGTCAACAAGCGTTCGGGAAAGGCGGTGATGAAAATCACCGGCACCGCAAACTGCACCAGAATATCCTTCACCGCATCAATGCCCGAACTGTCATCGGCCAGCTGGATATCGGCCAGGACCAGGCCCGGCCGGTCTTCCATCGCCAGCGCCACTGCTTCATCACGGGTAACGGCAACGCCGGTCACTTCATGGCCCAGATCGCGCACGATCGATTCGATATCCATCGCGATGATCGGCTCATCTTCAATAATCAGCACGCGCGCACGGGTTTGCTGCTCGATTTCCGCCAGCGCATCGTCGACCAGCGTTTCCACGTCGTTCGGTCCAACATCAATCAAATAGGCCGCATCTTCGGGCGTAAAGCCCTCCATTGCCGTCAACAGCAGCGCCTGGCGCGACAATGGCGTCATCCGGGCGAGCCGCGCGCGGGCAATGCTCTCATCATCGCCCCCGCTCACCATATCGCGGTCGCCATCCTGTTCGCCATTTGCCGATGACCAGATCACCTGAAACGTGCGGTACAATCCCAAACGCGGATCGACATCCCGGGGAAATTCGCCTGGTGCCGCCACAATCGCTTCCAGCGAGGCGCGAACATAATGGTCGCCATGTGATTGGCTGCCGGTAAGCGCGCGGGCATAACGGCGAAGAAATGGGAGATGCGGCGCAAGCTGTTGTCCAAGCGACATGATCGTCGAATTCTCCTCTGCGGCGTGCCCCCCAAAGGCTGGCAGCGACCTGTCAAAAAAACACTGTAAAAACACTGTAATGCATCCCCCACAAAATAGATTTGTGTTTTTGCATCGCAGGCGGAACAATCGAGCGGCAATTTGGTTTCATCTTCGGTTGGCGGTTGCATGTAAAAAAGCACCCCGACACGCGTGCTGCCGCCCATGCAGCCCGTATAACATTGTTCTGGGGGGATTTCGTTGAACGCTGATCGTACCACGCCGAAAAAGACGATCCCCAGGCGTCCGGCGAAACCGCGCGGCGTTGATCAGGCCATGGGCGATGCCCTGCGCACGGTGTATGAGGAAACGATCAACGAGCAGATTCCGCCCGAGATGCTCGATCTGCTGGGCAAGCTAGAATAGTGAACCGCCATGGACCTGCCCAGCGCTGACGTGCCTGACAGGCGGCCAAGGATAGCCGGGCTGTCGCACCTGCCGACCGGCACAAAATTGTTCCTGATCCTGAGTGTGGCGTTGCTGCCGCTTGCCTTAATCGCGCAATTCGCCGCCCGGCAAACCACGCGCGTCGCCGATCTGGAGGTTGCATCGCGCGCGCGGGTCGCCGCGCATGAAAGTGCGAGCGCGCTGAACATAGAGCTGGCCGGCGACATGACGGCGCTGCGTGTTGCGTTGAATGCGTTGGACGAAGATGGCGCCGACACCCCAAGCTGCGCACGAGCGCAGGGGGTTTTCGGCCAGCAATTGGCCGCCGGCCTGCGCTTCACGATTGCCGACCGCGATGGCCGCATCTTGTGCGGAAGTGCCGCTCCAGGCCCGGTAAGGGTAACGCCGCCGGATCGCCCCGGCACGATCAGTGCAGGGCTGGAACCGGAAACCGGGCTCGCGCTGGCGATGATATCGCCCAGCAAAGCGGTGACGGCCAAAGTGTTTTTTCCGGTGATGATGCTGGCGGATATCGCGCGCCCGGTGGGCTTTACCGCGCCCTATGCGTCCATGCTGGTGCTTGGCCGTCAACGCCTGACGCTGCAGGCATTGCCCGGCATGACGGCGTTTGATCGCACCGAGGTGGTTGGCCTGCCGCTGGGCATTGGCGGGCTGACGTTTGAGACGACATTGCGCAGCGCGCCGATCAGCTCGGCGCTGGTGGTCGCAATGATCCTGCCGTTGATTATGTGGGCGGCGGCATCCGGCATTGGCTGGTTTGTGGTTGATCGGTTGCTGATCCGCCCGCTGCGCGATTTGCGCACGTTGGTCGCCAGCTACCAACCGGGCGACGTGCTCGACCTGGGGCTGGCCAGGTCAACGCCCGCCGAGGAAATACGTGCGCTGGGCGACACATTCCGCACGATCAGCCGTACAGTGGTGGCGCATGAGGCCGGGCTTGCCGAGGGACTTGTGCGCCAGACGAAATTGACGCGCGAAGTGCATCACCGGGTGAAAAATAATTTGCAGGTGATTTCCAGCCTGATCAATTTCCACGCGCGCGGCGCGCGCAGTGCCGAAGCGACGTCGGCCTATGCCGCCATCCAGCGCCGTGTGGATGCGCTGGCCGTCGTCCACCGCAACCATTTTGCCGAGCTGGAGGAAACGCGCGGGTTGAGCTTGCGATCCGTGATCGGCGATCTGGCGTCAAATATTCGCGCGACGGCACCCGACCGGGCCGGGCTATCGATCCAGCTTGATCTGGACAGTTATTTATCGACGCAGGACGTGGCGACCGCCGTGGCGTTTCTGCTTACCGAAATAATCGAACTGGCGATGATGGTGCAGCATGATGCTGCCATCCGCATATCGTTGAAACCCCCGGCGCACGCGACAGGTGCACAGGACAGCGATCCGAACCAGTTGCTGGCGACGCTGCGGATCAGCTCGCCCGCCCTGGTTGACAGCGATCCCCTGCGCGGTGAACTTGCAGAGCGATATGGGCGGGTCATGGAGGGCTTGTCCCGCCAGTTGCGCGCCAAATTGCACCACGATCCGCTGGTGGGTGCCTATGAAATTGCGATCGCGACGACTGGCCGGGACTGATCCTGACGGGCGGACTTGCGCACCATCCTGACTGTGCTCCGCCACCGTGGCGCCCCCGCGACCTGACTTCCGTGGCGATGAGTGGTTCGTGACCGGCACGAAAATACAATGCCAGCGCCGCTTTTTTGAAGAACCGATGGAACCGCAAACCGCATCCGACGTTTTATATTCGGATAGCGATTTTAGCCCCCCCGCTCTCGCTATCCAAGAACTGGACCCGAACGCGCCACCCATCCCCCCCTCGGTTGCGCGTTCGGGTTCTATTCGTTGTGACGGCTCAGCATTCACTTTAGCCAACGCCCGGCACTGCGGCGCTACCGTGGCGGAGCTGAAATTCAGCACATCCCTTATCCGTCATGCTGAACTTGTTTCAGCATCCACCTCGCCGCACTTGGCAGCTGGATTTGTGGCACGATGGACCCTGAAACAAGTTCAGGGTGACGGGCTTTGTGTTGAGAGTTTCGATTTCACCAAACTAAAGCAAAACTACAGCAAACCCCCCAGCTGAATCACTCAGCCGCTATCGGCGCGGGCTTGCGGCGTTTTTCGGTAATCCAGATGCCGATAATCGCAATTTCGTACAGGATGATCAGCGGAATCGCGAGCAGCAGTTGTGAACCGACATCGGGCGGCGTCAGCACGGCGGCAATCCCCACCGCCGCGACGATGGCATAGCGCCGCGCCCCGATCAGCTGTTGGCGCGTGACAATCCCGGCGCGCTCAAGCAGCATCAACAAGACCGGCAGCAGGAATGACAGCCCGAACCCGAACAGAAACTGCATGATGAACGACAGATAATTGTCAATCGCGGGCAGCGCCTCTCGCTCAACTCCGCCGATACTTCCCTGAAAACTCAGCAGAAAACCCAGCGCCATCGGCACTGCGATATAATAGGCCATGGCCGCACCCAGCGTGAACAGCACCGGTGTGGCGAGCAGAAACGGCAACAGCGCGCGCTTTTCCTGCCGGTACAGCCCCGGCGCAATAAACTGCCATAGCTGATTGGCGATAACCGGGAATGACACCATCGCCGCCGCGAAGAACGCCACCTTGATCTGAACGAAAAATGCCTCAAACAACTGGGTATAGACCACCCGGTGCTGCCCCGCTTTCAGCAGCGGCTGGAGCAGGAAGCCAAAAATCGGTTCCGAAAAATAAAAGCACACGCCAAATGCCAGCGCGATGGCAATCGCACAGTAAATCAGCCGACGGCGCAGCTCGATCAGATGGTCCAGCAGCGGCGCGCGCGACTGATCGATTTCGTCAGCAACATTGGTATCGGTGCTCATGCGGGCGACCCTGTCGCTGCCCCGGGCTGCACCGGCAGCATCACCGGCACACCCTCGGCTGCCGCAATCTCGTCATCAGTCAGCGCGGGTGGCGCGTCGTACAGCAACGGCCCTGAGGTAAGCACGGGGGGGGCGGTCAGCACGGGGGCGGCATCGTCGTCCAACGCCGCAGCACCAGCTTCCAGCGCTGGCAATGCGGCAGGGGTCGGGGGATAGGCGCTCATGATGCGGGCATTTTCCGCCGCCCAGCGTTCTTCCATTTCCTTCAGCTCAGCCTCGCGCACCATGGTGTCGAAACCGGCGCGAAACTGGCCCATCACCCCGCGCGCCTTGGCGACCCAATGGCCGACAAAGCGCATCGCCTTTGGCAAATCCTTGGGGCCGATGACCACTAGGGCAACGACCGCCAGCAGCATCAGCTCATATGGGGAAACGTCAAACATTCATCAGGCCCGACAGCAGTAGAAATGATAACGCGTAGAGGCGCAATCAGCGGTCGTCGCGGGCACGCTCGGCAGCGGGGTCGAGCACCACATCGGCGTCGCGCTTGGCGTCAATCCGGCCGGGTTCGCGCTTTACGCCGGCCTCATCTTCTTCGGCCATGCCTTTTTTGAAGTTCTTGATGCCCTTGGCCACATCGCCCATCAGGTTGGAAAAGCGGCCGCCCCCCAATACCAAAATGGCGATGACGCCGAACACCAGCCAATGCATCAGGCTGAAACTACCCATTACGCGTCTCCTTCAGGATAAGCCCCTAGATAGGCCTCTTCATCGCCATTTGCCACCTCCGGCTGATCGATCGCCAAATCGAGCTGATCATCTTCGCCGTCGCCGATCTGGCCCATCGCCAAATCAACCGGATCGAGCAGCCCGGCTGCACGCAAATCGTCCAGTCCGGGCAGGTCACGCCGGGTCGCCAGCCCGAAATGCGCCAGAAAATCAGCGGTGGTTGCATAGGTCAACGGGCGACCCGGCACTTCCCTTCGCCCCGCCGGCCGCACCCAATTGGCCTCCATCAGCACGTCAATCGTTCCCTTTGATATCTGCACGCCGCGAATCGCTTCAATCTCCGCCCGCGTAACCGGCTCATGATAGGCAATAATCGCCAGCGTCTCGATGGCCGCCCGGCTCAGTTTGCGGGGCTCTTCGCGGTCGCGCCGCAACAGATGCGCCATGTCCGCCGCAGTCTGGAAATGCCAACGCTCGCCGCGCCGCACCAGGCTGATGCCGCGCCCGGCATAATCGGACTCCAGCGCCGCCAGCGCGCCGCGCACATCACCCTCCCCGACATGCGCGCGAAGTTGATCCACCGTCATCGGCGCATCGGCGGCGAACAGCACCGCTTCCACCGCGCGGACAAATTCATCGGGCGCGTTCATGCCGGTCGCCGCAGATATAGGGGCGCAAAGGGTGATTTCTGTTGCAGCTCCACCCGCCCCTGCCGCGCCAGTTCAAGCGCCGCCAGAAAGCTGGATGCCAATGCCGATTTGCGGAAAGGCCCATCGGCCTGGGGCGGCAGAAATGCCTCAATCGTCGCCCAGTCAATCTGCGCACCCAGCAACCGCGCCACGCGTTCCAGCGCCACCTCCAGCGTCATTACCGGGCGGTTGGCGACGATGTGCATCACCGGGCGGGTGCGCGCGCTCACCCGGCCATAAGCGGCGATCAGATCATAGATTTCGGCCTGCCACAGCGCCTTACGCACCGTCCGCAATCCTTCGGGGGCACCGCGTGCAAACACATCACGCCCCAGCCGGTCGCGCGCGAGCAGCCGCGCGCCGCTCTCCCGCATCGCATTCAGCCGTTCGAGCCGCAATTGCAGCCGCAGCGCCAGTTCTTCGGGACTAGGCTCAACTTCAGGATCGCGGGGCAACAACAACGCCGATTTCAGATAGGCAAGCCACGCGGCCATCACCAGATAATCCGCCGCCAGTTCGAGCTTCAGCGAGCGCGCCTGATCGACATAGGCCAGATATTGATCAACCAGCGCCAGGATCGACAGGGCCCGCAAATCCACCTTTTGTGAGCGCGCGAGCGCCAGCAACAGATCAAGCGGCCCTTCCCACCCGTCGATATCGACGGTCAGCACGTCCATTACCGGCATGTCCGGGGGCGTCAGCAGATCGGATTCAATTGTCATCGGTTCTGGTTAGGGCGAATGACGTTTCAGGGACAAGGGCAATCGGTCCGGGCGGTCCATCGCGATCATTCAGGGGTGCGCAGGCGAGCGGCGGGGTATGTTCGCGCTGCACGGTGATGCTCCACCTGTCTCGCCAGTCACGCAAACATCGGAAAAATACCGCGCTCATCGCGTGCCATCAACCGAAATCCGGATGCTGGTCCGTTAGAACGAATTGTGATCAACCTATTGACCCCTCCCCTTCAGGGGAGGGGCAGGGGTGGGGGCTCTCCCCAAGCGCCGCGCCTGTTGTGAGCCCCCACCCCAACCCCTCCCCTGAAGGGGAGGGGCTTAAGAGTCGACGTCTGGCCGCAAACAGCGGTTACGATCGCCGCTCAACCAAAGACAATCACGCTAGCGCCAGCAAGCTATCCCGCTTGGCGATGAATTCGGCGATGTCGCCCTGCGGTGTGGACCCGGCAATCGTTGCCATCGCCCGGTCCAGCCGGTCGCGTGACACTGGCGGCATGTCGCCGATCAAGCTCGCGATCTCGACCATCTCCGCCATCCGCGCCCAGCAATCGAGCACCACATCGCACCCCGCCGCCAGCGCCCCCGCCGCCTTTTCTCCAGCGGTGCCCGACAGCGCCTTCATGTCGATATCATCGGTCATCAACAGCCCGTCAAAACCGATCCGGTCGCGGATGACGTCGTTGATGATGATGGGTGACAGCGTTGCCGGGCGATCCGGATCCCAGGCCTGGAAAATGATATGCGATGTCATCCCCATCGGCGCGGTGTTGAGCGCGCGAAACGGTTCCAGATCAATTTCTAGCTCAGCCTCGCTCGCGGTGACCGTCGGCAACAGATAATGCGTGTCGACCACCGCGCGGCCATGCCCCGGCATGTGTTTCACCACGCCGACGACACCCGCCTGCTGCAACCCCTCCATAATCGCGCGCCCCATGGCGGCGACGCGCATCGGCTCATGGCCATAAGCGCGGGTGGCGATTGCCGGGGTCGTATCGGGCTGCGACACATCGAGCAGCGGCCAGCAATCAACGTTGATCCCCACCTCGGCCAGCATCAGCCCCACCGCCTGCGCATTGGCCCGTGCCGCCTCAATCGCGGACATTGGCGCGACATCATACAGCGCATCAAACGCTGGCCCGGCGGGCGATGCGGGCCATTCCGGCGGCCCCATCCGCGTCACGCGCCCGCCTTCCTGATCGATCAGGATCGGTACATCATCACGGCCGGAAAGCGCGCGAAGTTCACTTGTCAGCGCCCTTAACTGGTCGCGGGTCGCCACATTGCGCTTGAACAATATATAGCCGCACGGGTCTGCATCGCGAAAAAACGCGCGCTCATTGGCGGTTAGCGACAGGCCGGACAGCCCGTAAATCACTGGTTTCATGCAGCAGGGCTAGCCTAGTTCTGCGCTATGAAACAAGCCTCTCCGGCAAGTTGCAGCTTGGCGCAAAGTTCGCGGGCCTGTGTCGCGCTGCCCGCGTTGACGCGCAGCCGGTAAACGGTGCGGCCCTTCACCTCGGCGCTCTGCACTGATTTGCCCAGCGGCCCCAGATAGGTGAACCGTTTGGCCGCGCGTGCCCAGGCGGCATTGGCCGATGCCTCATCCGGGAAAGACCCAAGCTGCACCACTGCGCCACCTGATGTGCCCGCCGCAACCGGCTTTGCCATCGGCATCGCGCCAGGTGCCGGTGCCTTCAGCATACCGCCCGACGGGGGAACGATTGCGGCCCCTGTTTTGCCCTGGGGCTTGGCCACAGAGCCCGGCGTCGCCGCCATCGGTGCTTCAGCGACGGCCTTCAGATCAATCGACGCATTGCCGTCGCTCTTGCCCTCGCTGGTGGCAAAGGCGGTATCGCCCTCTCCTTCAACCTTCATCCCGCCCGGCGTATCCGGCTTTACCTTGTAATCGCCTTCGACAGCGGCGATCAGCTCGCCGGTGCCCTTTTGCTCGTCGCGGTGCTGGTACCAGTAAACGCCGTAAATCGCCCCGGCGATGATCGCGAGGCCAAGCAGGACGAACAGGCCAATCCGCACGATCGACGGCCCGTCATTATAATCGTCCTCAACGGTTTCCAGCCATGGCAGCCGGTCTTCGTCGCGGATCTCATATTCACCGGCGGTCGCCATTAATTCATCTCCAGAACGGCCTCGACACCCATGATACCCAGACCACTACGAATTATTTGCCCTATCGCATCTGCCAGGAAAAGTCGCGCGCAGGTAAGCGGCGCATTATCCACAATCAGGAAGCGGCGGTCAGGCCGATCATTGCCCACATTCCACGCCGCATGAAAAAGCGCTGCAAGATCATAAAGATAAAACGCAATCCGGTGGGGCTCGCGGGCGGCGGCGGCTGTCTCAACGATGCGCGGGAATTGGGCGGCGAATTTCACCAATGCCAGCTCTTCTGTATCAAGTTGGGACAAATCAACGTCAGCGCACGCGATTCCGGCCTCTTCAGCACGCCGGTGTAGCGATGCGACTCGGGCATGGGCGTATTGAACGTAGAAGACCGGGTTGTCTTTTGATGCCTCCACCACCTTGGCGAAATCAAAGTCCATCTGCGCGTCGGCCTTGCGCGTCAGCATCGTGAAGCGGACGACATCCTTGCCCACTTCATCCACCACATCAGCCAGCGTGACGAAATTGCCCGATCGTTTTGACATTTTCACCAGCTCGCCCGCGCGCAGCAACCGCACCATCTGGACGATCTTGATGTCGAATTTCTTCGCGCCATGCGTCAGCGCGTTCACCGCCGCGACGATGCGCTTTACGGTGCCGGCATGGTCTGCGCCCCAGATGTCGATCAGCTCATCGGCGGTCTGGGTCTTTTGATAGTGATAGGCCAGATCCGCGCCGAAATAAGTCCATTGCCCGGTTGATTTGCGGATCGGCCGATCCTGATCGTCGCCAAATTGCGTCGACCGGAACAAGGGCAGCACCACCGGCTCCCAATCATCAGGCGTCTCACCCTTGGGGGCTTCGAGCACACCGTCATAAATCAGCCCGCGCGCGCGCAATTCCGCCTCGGCCGCCTCTGGCTTGCCCGCCGCCTGCAACTCAGCTTCCGAAGAGAAGATATCGTGGTGGATGCCCAGCTTCGCCAGATCGCCCTTGATCAGCACCAACATCGCCGCAACCGCTCGCTTGCGGAACAGCACCAGCCATTCATCCTCGGGCGCGTCCACATAGTGATCGCCAAATTCGGCGGCCAGCGCCTGCCCCACCGGTACCAGATAATCGCCGGGATACAGGCCTTCGGGGATGTCACCAATATCGGCGCCCAATGCCTCGCGATAGCGCAGATGCGCTGACCGGGCGAGCGTGTCGACCTGCCCGCCCGCATCGTTGACATAATATTCGCGGATCACACTGTGCCCGGAAAATTCCAGCAACGCCGCCAGCGCATCGCCCACCACCGCGCCCCGGCAATGCCCCATGTGCATTGGCCCGGTGGGATTGGCGGAGACATATTCCACGTTGACGATCGGCTTGCTGGCAGGGGCTGCGCGGCCATAGGCATCGCCCTGCGCGCGGATCGCGGTCAGCTCGGCGCGCCAGGTCGCATCGGTCAGCGTCAGGTTGATAAAGCCCGGCCCGGCCACCGATACGCTCGCCACTTCGGGCAAGGCCCCCAGCAGCGCCGCAATTTTCTCCGCCAGCGCGCGCGGATTGGTGGCGGCGGGCTTGGCAAGCACCATCGCGGCATTCGTCGCCAGATCACCATGGCTGGTGTCACGCGGCGGCTCGACCGTCACATTGCGTCGATCAAGCCCGCCCGGCAGATCGCCCGATGCGACCAGCGCATCAAGGGCAGCATCAATATGCGCGGCGAACCGGTGGTAGAGCGTCATTCCATTGTCCCAGATAAGGCCCAGATAAGGCAGGGCGTGTCGTTAGCGGATCAGGTGGCGGGTAGCAAAGGGCAGCTTGACTTGGGCGGGGCAGTGCCGCCCATAATGCCCCCATCCTCAGGAGAGACCCCAGCATGCGCCTTTGCCCCCCGCCCGCCATTATGCCCGCAGTTATGGCCGCCCTTATCCCCGCGCTGTTTGCGACCACGCCTGCGCTGGCACAAGCGCCCGCCCAAAAAGGGCCCGTGTGGAAAGCCGCCGCCGCCGCACGACCCGCGCAGCTCGCCACGCTGGAAAAGCTGGTCAACATCGATTCGGGCACCGGCGATAAGGTGAGCGGGCAAAAGGCATCTGAATTCGTCGCCGCTGAACTGCGCGCGCTGGGGATGAACGTTGAGCTGGTCCCCGCCGAATTACCCACCCTACCCGACAATGTCGTCGCCACGCTGACCGGCACCGGAAAGGGCCGCATCCTGATGATCGCGCATACCGATACCGTGTTCGGTCCCGGCACCGTCGCCAAGCGCCCCTTCCGCATGGACGAGGCCCGCGCTTATGGCCCCGGCGTTTCGGATGAAAAGGGCGGCGTGGTTGAGGGCATTTTCGCGATCAAACTGCTGCGCCAGCTGAATTTCAAGAATTTCGCCAAGATCACCTTCCTTGTCGAAACATCGGAAGAAGGCGGTTCACCCGGCACCCGCGCGCTGATCGCCAAATTATTGACCGATGCCGATGTCGAACTGAACCTTGAACCCGGCGATTCGCCTGATCAGCTGACGGTGTGGCGCAAGGGCAGCAATGGCTTCACCATCGCGGTAAAGGGGCGTCCGGCACATGCTGGCGTTGCCCCGCAGGATGGCCGCAACGCCGCGCTCGAACTGATCCACCAAATCCAGCTCGCCGATCCGTTGCCCAAAACCGGCGACGGCGTTACCGCCAATCTGACGCTGATGAATGCCGGATCACGCTATAACATTATCCCCGAAGACGCATCGGCCACGATCAACGTCCGCATCCGCACCAAGGCGCAGGGCGATGATGTCGACGCGCTGTTCCGCCGCAATGCGCAAACCACGGTCATTCCCGACACGCAGGTATCGATCACCCGCGCGATCAGCTTTCCGCCGTTGCCAGATAATGCCGCCACGGACTCGCTGGCTGACCGGGCGGAACGGATTTATGCGGCTGCCGGGCTAAAAATCACCCGCGGCGGCAATGGCGGCGCATCAGAATCCGCGCTTGCGCATGAGGCGGGCGTTGCCGCGCTGGACGGGCTGGGGCCAGTGGGCGGCGGCTTTCACTCGGAACTGGAATATCTGGAACTCAGCTCGCTCACCCCGCGACTCTATCTGCTGACCAGCCTGATCATGGAGTTAGGCAAAACCCCGCCTGCGCGCGGGCAATAGGGTAGAGCGGCTTGCGCAAAATCTGAATCGTCATTGCGAGCGCAGCGAAGCAATCCAGCGTGCCGCAAGTGGTGAAGCTGGATTGCTTCGCTGCGCTCGCAAAGACGTCCGGGATGCAGAGTGAAGGCGCAAAGCTCTAAACCAGCCCCTCAGTCGCCCGCCCCCGCGCTGCCGGGAACAGCGCGGGCATCAGCCGCGCTGGATCAAGCCCGAAATGCCCCGCCACCGCGCCGCCGATAAAAGCATCAAGCGCGAGCGTGGGCTTCAGATCGCGCCCTTCATACAGCGCCGATGCGCCC
>JAKFUX010000020.1:0-22006 GCA_021732465.1 Sphingomonas sp. | reverse complement strand
CTCCTCACCCCCACCCGCATGCCCGAAGATGTCGATGCCGCGCTGCGCCCGAAATCGCTCGACGAATTTGTCGGGCAGCAGGCGGCGCGCGAGAATTTGCGGGTGTTTATCAACGCCGCCAAGGCGCGCGGCGATGCGCTGGATCATGTGTTGTTTTTCGGCCCGCCGGGGTTGGGCAAGACGACGCTGGCGCAGATTATCGCGCGGGAGCTTGGCGTGGGATTCCGCGCCACCAGCGGACCGGTGATTGCCAAATCGGGCGATCTGGCCGCGTTGTTGACCAATTTGGAAGACGGCGATGTGCTGTTCATTGACGAGATTCACCGGCTCGCGCCCGCCGTGGAGGAAATCCTGTACCCGGCGATGGAGGATCGCGCGCTTGATCTGATGATTGGTGAAGGGCCATCAGCGCGCAGCGTGCGGATTGATTTGCCCAAGTTCACGCTGGTCGGCGCAACGACGCGGCAGGGGCTGCTCACGACGCCGCTGCGCGACCGGTTTGGCATTCCGGTGCGGCTGAACTTTTACACTGTAGCGGAACTGGAAAAGGTGGTGGCACGGGCGGCGGGGCTGCTCGGGCTGGCGCTCGCCCCTGACGGCGCGACCGAAGTCGCGCGGCGCGCGCGGGGCACGCCGCGAATCGCCGGGCGGTTGCTGCGCCGGGTGCGTGATTTTGCCCACGCAGCGGGGCACGCGATTGTCGATGCGCGCGCTGCGGACGCCGCGCTCAACCGGCTGGAGGTGGACGCGCTGGGGCTGGATGCAATGGACCGGCGGTACCTGATGATGATCGCTGATATTTATCGCGGCGGGCCGGTGGGGGTGGAAACGCTGGCGGCGGGATTATCCGAACCGCGCGACACGATTGAGGAGGTGATCGAGCCTTATCTGATCCAGTTGGGGCTTGTGGCGCGCACCGCGCGGGGGCGGTGCCTGAATGCGCGCGCCTGGAAACATCTGGGGCTTAATCCGCCGCCGGGCAGCCAGGATGGACTGTTCGAACAGGTTTAGCGCCGTTTGTGAACGAACCGATCCAAGAAAATCCGTCACCCCCGATTTAGGGCATCGTGCCGTAATTCGGTATTGCTCGTGGGTAACGATTCATATTTCAAGCATGATGCTCTAGCTCAAAAAATACACCCCGACCCCGGCAATCGCGGCACAGACCGTGGTGGCCAGAAAGCCCAATATGCCGGCGATCACGCCGCCGCCCTGCCGCCGGTTGAACGATTTGCGCGGCCCTGGCTTGCCCAGCGACAGCTCAATCATGCCCGCCAGCGCGCCGCCAATCGCGGTCATCACCACCGTTACCACGCCGCCGGGCAGCGTTTGCAGGGCGACGGCAATCGGCAGGATCGCACCGATGGGTGCGGCCATGGCGAGCGCAGCGACCAGCTTTGCCCGGTTCGTTTCAGCCTTGTCGACCGGGGCGACGGTGAGGAGATCGGGCGTATCCTCTGCCGAAATCGTCAGCCAGGCAAAGCTGCCCGCCAATTGCCCGATCACGATGACGCTGGCGAAGGCCATTGTCGCGGCAAACGGGATCGCGGCACCACCACGCCCGCCAAAGCCCAGAAACATCAGCGGCGCGAGATAAATGAGGCGCAGCACGATTTGAAAGGCCAGCGCCGGATCGCGTGCCAGCAGCCGGAATTCCTTGGCAAAGATGGTTGCAAACAGCCCTGATTTGAAATGCCGGGCGATGCCGCGCCGCGATGCCTTGGTCCGCGCCAGCCGCATCCCTGCCGCCTGATAGCTGGCGAGAAAGCGCGACTGGAACAGTCGACTGGCGAGCGCAAACAGGATGATCGCGCCGCCCAGCGTGACTCCAATCGCCAGCGGTTCGCCAAAGGCGGCGCGCGCGGGCAGCGATCCGAACGGGTTCTGGCCGACGCCGCTGTTCTGGATCGCCTGGAATATTTCGGCCTGCCCCCGCCCCCGCGCTTCACCCGGCCCACGGTGCGAGATGAGCTGCGAGACGATGAAAAAACTGCCCCCCAGCAACGCCGCCGCAATTTGCCCCACCGTGCGCGCGGCGCGCGGGCCGACGATCCAGGCGAGCGTCAGCGTGGCGGCCAGGCCAATACACGCCGCAATCAGCGCCAGCCCGGCCAACAGGGCGACAATGCCGAACAGATGCGGATGCCCAAGCACGGCCACCGGCACCACCAGCGGCAGGCTGAGCAGGGCATAGCTGAGCACGATCGATCCAGCGATGCCCATCATCTTGGCGCGCAGCACGGTGCGATCCCCCACCGGCGCCGATATCAGCAAGTCGAGATCGCCCGAATCATATAATGTCCGGTGGCTCGCCAGCACGGCCTGGGTGGTCATAAACGACAACACGACCAGCGCGGCGGCGAGCATGCCGTTGTACAGCCCCGGCCATAGCGGCAAGGGCCGATCACGCAGGCCAAGCGCAATCGATACGCCAATCGCGATATAGCCGATCAGCAGCACAAGCCCGATCCATGTCGTCCGCGACTTGTGGGTCAACCCGCGCAGGTTCAGGCGCAGCTCGTGCAGCACCAGCCAGCCAAGCGATCCTGCGGGCATGCCGCGCATCAGCCAAGTCATGCGCGCGCCATCATGCCGGGGCTGACGTGAGCCGGATGAAAGCATCCTCCAGCGTCGAATCGTCAGACCCCACTTTTTCGCGCAATTCGGCCATCGTGCCTTCGACCAGCATCTTGCCGTGCGCGATGATGCCGATGCGGTCGGCGAGCCGTTCGGCAACTTCCAGGATGTGCGTCGTCACAATTACCGTGGCGCCGCCATCAACCTGCGCGCGCAACGCATCCTTCACGCTGCGCGCCATTTGCGCGTCGAGCTCGGTCAACGGTTCATCCAGAATCAGCAGCCGGGGCTTGTGGATCAATGCGCCTGCCAGCGCGACCTTTTGCTTCATGCCGCGCGAAAACCCCTCGCACCGGGTGTCGCGGACATCCCACAGATCAAGCCAGTGGAGCAGTTCTTCGGCGGCAGCGGCGGCGGCCTTGCGCTTGATGCGCCACAGCCCGGCGACAAAAGCCAGATATTCAGCCGGGCTCAGCTTGTCATACAACATCGGCTCGTCGGGCAGCCAGGCGGTGATTGCCTTGGCGGCATTGGCATCGCGCTGGGTATCGATGCCGTAAATCTCAATCGTGCCGGCATCGGGCTTGGCCAGCCCGGTCACCATCCGCAGCGTCGTCGTCTTGCCCGCGCCATTGGGGCCAAGCAGCGCGTAGAGCTGGCCCGCGGGCACATCCAGATCAAGGCCCGTAATCACCGGCTTGTCAAAAGCCTTGGCAAGGCCGCGAATGCGTAGGGCAGGGGTGGTCATGCCCGCTACTCTAGCCTGTGGCGCAACCCCGTCCAGCGCGATCAACGGCGGTGCGGCGGGCGGAGTGGCGGAACCAGTGCGGGCTGAGCCAGTGTCGGCTTAACTGGGGGCAATGCCGGGGTTTCGCTGCCGCTGGGCCTCCGCTACTGCCGGGGCATGGATGCCAATACGCCAGATATGCCTGTTGAGGGTCGTTTCGTCGGGCGCGAACACCGGCTGGGGGTGCGCGTTTATTTTGAAGACACTGATTTGTCGGGTGTCGTCTACCACGCCAATTACCTGCGCTGGATGGAGCGGGGCCGATCAGACATGTTACGCCTGGCCGGGATTGATCAGCGCGCAGCGCATGAAGGCGGCGAGGGGGCCTATGCCGTCAGCGAGCTGGCGATTCGCTATCGCGCGCCTGCCCGGCTGGATGATGCGCTGGTGGTGGCGAGCCGATTAATCACCATTCGGCCCGCTTCGTGCCGTATTCATCAACGAGTCATACACAACGGGTTGATATTAGCCGACGCAGACGTGACGGCGGTGTTCGTATCGCCCGGTGGCCGGGCAAGGCGGCAACCGGCGGCATGGATGGCGGCATTTGAACGCCTGGTGTGGCCGGACGTTGACCTGGCCAAACCGCAGTCTGGTGCAATGGGGGAATGAGAACGCAATGAATTTCGTCCTGAATACCGATCCGTCGACCTTGTCGCCTGTGGCGCTGTTCCTGCAGGCCGATATCGTCGTGAAGGTGGTGATGGTGGGCCTGTTGCTGGCGAGCATCTGGACCTGGGGGGTGATCATTGCGCTGGCGATGAAGGTCGGGCGTGCGCGGCGGCGCGGTGAGCGGTTTGAACGCGATTTCTGGAACGCGAGCGATATTGACGCCTTTTACCGCAGCGAGGGCGAAAGCGATCTGCCCGTCGCGCGGGTGTTTGCCGCCGGCGTTGCCGAATGGCGGCGATCAACGGCCGGCACCCCAATCGACAAGGACGGCACGCGCGAGCGGCTGGCCACAGCAATGGGATCGTCCATCGGTGCAGAGGTTGAAAAACTGTCAGACCGGCTGAACATTCTGGCCACGGTTGGATCGGTTGCGCCGTTTGTGGGATTGTTCGGCACCGTATGGGGCATCATGCGCAGCTTTACGGGCATTGCCGCTGCACAAAGCACATCGCTGGCGGTGGTGGCGCCGGGCATTGCCGAGGCATTGTTTGCGACCGCCATCGGCCTGTTCGCGGCCATTCCAGCGGTGATCGGGTATAATCGCTACAGCCATGCCATTAACCGCATCGAGGCGCGGCTGAACCGCTTCGCCGATGGTTTTCACGCCACGTTGAGCCGCCAGCTTGAAGGCCCGGCGATGAGCGGCAAAAGCTGATGGCGATCAACCTGCCTTCGCACCGCGCCCGCGGCCGCCGCGCGCCGATGGCGGACATTAACGTCACGCCGATGGTTGATGTGATGCTGGTGCTGCTGATCATCTTCATGGTCACCGCCCCGCTGCTGACCGCTGGCGTGCCGGTGAACCTGCCCGATAGCCGGGCCAAGCCGCTTGATCAGGACCAAAAGCCCGTGCAGATCTCGATTGACGATCAGGGCCGGTTGTTTGTGAATGATGATGAGGTGAGCGACACGATTTTGCCCGATGTGCTGGGCCAGATTGCCGCCAAGAACACCGGCGACAAGCCACCCGAAGTGTATCTGCGTGCGGATCGCAGCCTGGAATATGGCCGGGTGATGCGGGTGATGGGGGAATTGAACCGGGCCGGGCTGAACCGGGTTGCGCTGGTGACGGTGGGCAGCACGGACGGCAACACCGCTCGCCAGGACGCGCGGTAATGTGTCGCGCGCCTTCTCGCATCGGGGGGTGATCGGTTGGCGATGGACCGTTCCGATGCAGCCGGGCTGGCGATTGCTGTTGTCGTGCACGGCGCGATCTTTGCGCTGCTATCTGCCAGTTTTCTGTTGAATCCCAAGCCGGTTAAGTCGCTGGAAGATCCCGTAGAAGTGTCGCTGGTCGACGAGGTGGGGCTGGTGGCAACGGCGCCGCAATCCCGCGTGCCGCCCGCCGAATCGCGTGCGCCCGATGCAGGGCCGCCTGAAGATGCCGCCCCGCCGCAACCGCAGGCGGCGGCCCCCGCGCCCGTTCCGCCTGCGCCGCAACCAGATCCCGTGCCGCCGCCCAAACCAGCGGAAAAGGCCAAGCCACAGCTGAAAAAGCCGACGCCAGAATCGCCTCAGAAGGCAACCAAGGCACCGCCCAAGCGAGAGGCCACGCCTGCCACCCCGGCCAAGCCAACCCGCACCGCCTCCACCGGCACTGATCCTGCGTCGACCAAGCCGCGCCCGCGCGGATCACGGCTGGGTGATGATTTTTTGAAGGGGCTCAGCGACAGGCCAAGCACCAGCCGTTCGGTCACCCCGCGCGCCGCGGTGATTGATGCCAAGGCGCTGGCGAGCATTCAGGATGCGATATCGCGCCAGATTCAACCGTGCGCTGATCGCCAGGTAAATCCCGGGCCGGGCGCCAATGAGATCGTCACCGTGCTCAACCTTCGGCTCAATCCCGACGGAACTTTGGCCGCAACCCCCACGATGGTGCGTCAAAGTGGGACAGATGGGGAGGCCGGACGCTATGCCCGGCGCGTTATCGACTTGGGAGTCGCGGCTTTCAAAGGGTGTTCGCCGCTGCGCCTGCCGCCTGAATTTTACGAAACGCCGAATGGCGGCTGGAACAATATCAACTATAAATGGCAATTGCGCTGAGGATGGTTCTGGCATGATGTACCGCGTTTCAATGCTCCGATTTTTATGGCTGGTGGTGCTGTGCGTCGCAGCGCCGCTGGCGGCGCAAACCGCTCCCGCACCGGCATCCCCACCGGCGGGCCAGACCCAGGAACAGACCCCGTCCGGGCCGCCGCCGCTAGAGGTTTCAGTGACCGGCGGCATTTCTGCCCCGCTGCCGATTGCCATCCCGGTGATGCCCGCTTTTGCCGTTACGTCGACCGCGGCTGGATCAACCGATGTGCTTGGCCGCCAACTGGCCGAAGTGGTAACGGCGGACCTGAAAAACTCCGGTCTGTTCAGCCCGCTGGGGGCCAATGCGCTGCGCCCCGTGGCCTATCCCGAAGTGACCGCGCCAGAGTTCAACTATTGGGGCGGTACCGGCGCGCAGGCGCTGGTTCAGGGTTTCATCCGCGCCAATAATGATGGGACGCTGACGGTCGGCTGCTATTTATATGACGTGTTTTCGCGGATTGAACTGGCGCGGCAGGGCTTTGTGGTGCCCCCCGCAGACTGGCGGCGCGCGGCGCATAAATGTGCCGATATGGTCTATACCCGGTTGACCGGCGAAGGCCCGTATTTCGACAGCCGGGTCGTCTATGTTTCTGAAACCGGACCCAAAAACCGCAAGATCAAGCGACTCGCGATCATGGATCAAGACGGGGCGAACCACCGTTTCCTGACCAACGGCCAGTCGATTGTGCTCACGCCCCGGTTTGCGCCGAACCAGCAATCGATTGTGTATATGAGCTATGTCGGGGATCGCCCGGCGATCTATGTGTACGACATCGGCAGCGGCCGCCAGCGCCAAGTGGTGCCGCCAGGCAATCTGAGCTTTGCGCCGCGTTTTTCGCCCGATGGCCGCTATATCCTGTTCTCGATGGCGGTGGGAGGCAACACCGATGTGTACCGCGTGTCGGCATCGGGCGGCCAACCGCAGCGGCTGACCAATGCGCCGGGAATCGACACCGGCGGCAGCTATTCACCCGATGGCAGCCGGATCGTGTTTGAAAGTGATCGTTCGGGCGGGCAGCAGATTTATGTGATGAATGCCGATGGATCGGACCAGCGCCGGATCAGCTTTGCTGGCGGGCGCTATGCCACCCCGGTGTGGAGCCCGCGCGGCGACCTGATCGCGTTTACGCGCGTGACCGGAAATTTCCGGGTGGGGGTCATGAGCCCCAGTGGCGGGGGCGAAAAATTGCTGACCGACGATTGGCAGGATGAATCCCCCAGCTGGTCACCCAATGGCCGCGTGTTGATGTTTTTCCGGTCGGGTCAGGGGCGCGAAGGCACCGCCGATTTATGGTCTGTGGATTTGACCGGGGTGAATGAGCGCAAGCTTGCAACGCCGCTATACGGTTCCGATCCCGGTTGGGGGCCGCTACGTCCGTAACAATTGACAGGCACGGAACGATCACTGCACACTATTGATTAACGACGATGAGCAGCGCTTAACGAATTTGAGCGGAAACGAACGACCAAGTCGAAGGAGGACGAAAATGGCCAGACTGACGACGACGATCATCATCGCGGCCGCGCTGATTACCACCGCGGGCTGCACCACCAAGCGCAAGGAAGCGTTGCCCCCCGGCCCGGTTGGGACGACGGCGCCCGGCTATCAGGAAACGGGCGACGGGATCGTTCCCGGCACGGCAGCCGATTTCCTGCGGTCAATCACCAGCGACACGATTCGTTTTGCGCTGGATGAATATAATATCGATTCAGAAGCCCGCGCGACGCTGGACAGCCAGTCGGCCTGGCTTGCCCGCTATGCCGATGTGCCCGTGACGATTGAGGGGCATTGCGACGAGCGCGGCACACGCGAATATAACCTTGCGCTGGGGGATCGCCGCGCCAACGCCACCAAGAACTATCTTGCCTCAAAAGGCATCTCCCCCACGCGGATCACCACGATCAGCTATGGCAAGGAGCGCCCGATTGCGCTGGGTTCAGACGAAGGCAGCTGGGCGCAGAACCGCCGCGCGGTGACGATCGTTCTGAAATAACCAAAAACGCGGCTTTCTAAGCGGCGACAATAAAAAAGGGGCGGCGGTGCAAAGGCATCGCCGCCCCTTTTCGCATGCGCACCGAATCCGCTTGCGAAAGCCCGTTGAGCGATATAAATATGATATCATATTAACGGGAGGTTTTCATGGTCGAGTCGATGGGCACAACCGAAGCAATGACGCGCAGCCGGGATTATCCCGCCAGCGCATCAAACGGGTATGCGATGCTGGGTGTGCTGCTGGTGGCGCTGATTGTTATCGCGGGCGGTATCTGGCTGATGGGGGCTGACAAGCTGACCGGGCTGGGTATCGTGGTGGTGGGTGCGGTTATCTTTGGTTTTGTCACACCGGGATTTTACATGCTGCAACCCAACCAGGCGGCCGCAATCACCTTGTTTGGGGCCTATAAAGGCAGCGACCGGGTGAACGGCCTGCGCTGGACCTTGCCGTGGATGCTCAAGAACAAGATTTCGTTGCGCGCCAACAACCTGATTTCGGAAAAGATCAAGGTCAACGATCTGCGCGGCAACCCGATCGAGATGGCAGCCCAAGTGGTGTGGCGCGTCACCGATACCGCGCAGGCGCTGTTCGATGTCGATGATTACAAGGCGTTCGTGCTCGCCCAGATTGAGGCCGCAGTGCGCACCATTGGCTCGCGCTACCCTTATGATGATTTTGAGCATCAGGAGATCACGCTGCGTGGCAATCACGACCAAGTCGGCGCCGAACTGCGCAGCGAGCTGATGGAGCGGCTTGCGGTGGCGGGCATTACCGTCGATGAATGCGGCTTCACGCATCTCGCCTACGCCCAGGAAATCGCTGGCGCGATGCTGCGCCGCCAACAGGCCGAAGCGGTGGTTGCTGCGCGGAAGACGCTGGTCGAGGGTGCGGTGGGCATGGTTGAAATGGCGCTGGACATGCTGTCAGCCAAGAATGTCGTCGAATTGGATGATGAGCGTCGCGCGGCGATGGTGTCGAACCTGATGGTCGTGTTGTGCGGCGAGCGGGAGACCCAGCCCGTCGTCAACGCCGGCTCGCTTTACTGATCGGCAGCACAGCAATGGCGCTGCCCAAAAAAGCCTTTCCGCTCCGCCTTGATCCCGCGCTGTATGCGGCGATTGAGCGGAGCGCGGCGGGCGATTTGCGCAGCGTGAACGGCCAGGTGGAATTTCTGCTGCGCGAGGCGCTGGCCAAGCGGGGCATCAAGGTTAGCCATAGCGAAACGCCCCGGCGGGGCCGCCCGCCCAAGATGGAGAATGACGATGGTGATTGATCAACTGCGCCGCGAATTTACCGTGCGCAAAGGCTATTGGTTTGCCCCCAAGCTATTTGGTTATGGCGCAACCCCGGTCACCTGGCAGGGCTGGGCAGTGACGTTGGGGTTTGCGGCCATGGTCATCGCATTGGCCGCGCTGATCCGCGATCCCGCCGCCAGCGTGGCGGTAGTCGCCGCGCTCACGGTGCCCTTTCTCGTGTTGGTGCATGCCAAAACCGACGGCGGCTGGCACTGGCGCTGGGGCGTAAAGAAGCGCGGCTGATGCATGGTCTTGTCGCGCAACCGGGTGGCCCGCAGCGCGGTCGCCCGCCAAGCAAAGGCGGCGGTACTGGAGATGGGCAATGACAATCGATGATTTGCGAAAGGCCGTCACGGTCCGGTCCGGCTTTTGGTTTGCGCCGCATCTTTATGGTTTGGGAGCCACGCCGATGACGTGGCAGGGCTGGGCAATCGTGCTGGGCTATGCCGTTGCGATCAAACTATTGCACCCGATCCTGCCCGACGACCTAACCCGGGCGATTGTCAGCATCGCAATCGCCGCGCCTTTGGTGGCGGTAGTTTATGCCAAAACCGACGGCGGCATTCATTGGCGCTGGGGTGCGCGGATATAGGCGCTGGCCTAGAACTGCCTGCGTAAGATCTGAATCGTCATTGCGAGCGCAGCGAAGCAATCCAGCTTCACGACTTGCGGCACACTGGATTGCTTCGCTGCGCTCGCAATGACGGAAGTGATGCAGAATTAGCGCGCGACCATCTAGTTGCGCGGCTTGGGTGTGAAGGCGCGCGCTGGATCAAAGGCTTCGTCCAGCAACCGCGCGAGCCGCAGCGATGCGCGTTCGACCTGTAGCCGCTGGGGCTCAATCGCGCTTGCCAGTGATTCATTGGTCAGCGTCAACCGCGCCTTTGACTTCGGCCCGCACGGATCGCCGCCCTGGGCGAGTGCATAGGTGACATCATGGGCCACACCCCAGGCTTCGCGGCTCCAATCCTCCACTGTGCCGGCAGCGATGGCTGCGCGATCGGCATCGCTATAGCGCCGTTCGAGCGAGGGCGGCGTGGTGAGCGCGCGTTCGGCAAGCGCCCCGTCCCACACGCTGTGCAGGTTAAGCCGCTCAGATGTGTACAGCCCGTACGCCACCCGCACATCATTGCCGCCACGATCACTGCGGTCGCCCGAATGGAGCGGCATGTGCAGATCGCCGACGAAATGGATCAGGAAGACCGTCGCGGCGATCTTCTCACGCAGCGGGATCGATCGATCCTGGATCAGCTTCACCTGCCGGTCGATTTGCGCGGATACGCAATTGCCATTGGCGCAGGCGCTGTTCAGGTCGAACGGCTTGCAGATGTCGACATTTTGATAATGCCAAGGCCCGGTATAGCTGAACCGGTCTCCCATCGCGCGGATGCAATCGGGCCAGACGCTGGCGTCCTCGGCGGTTTTGGCCGGGCAGGTGGGCGTATCGAGCATCGCAGTGCGCGCCAGCATCGCCTGCACGGCGGCGCGCGTGGCGGGCTTGGCGTTGATCAGGGCGATTCGCGCGATCGCGCCATGGGCATAACGGCCATAGGCCTGGGCCGGGCCATGGATGAGCAGCGATAGCGCCGCGGCGAGCAGGACGATGGTTCGGATCATGGCGTCGGCCCTAACCAGCGAATGTGACGGCTGAAAGTTAAATCTCGTCGCCAAAGATCGCCACGATCCGCTCGCCCGCCGCCGTGGCGCGGGCGCGGTACATGCCCGGGGTTGAAAAGCGCCAGACGGCCTCGCCCGCAGGCGTTACCACAATCACCCCGCCGGTGCCGCCCATGGAGTTGACGTCGGCGATCACCGCGGCAGCGGCGGTCGCCACATCCTCTCCCAGCATCCTGATCCGGGCGGCAATTTCATGCCCGGCGGCGGCGCGGATGAAGAATTCGCCAGCCCCTGTTGCCGACACGGCACAGGCACGATCATCGGCATAGGTGCCTGCGCCGATCAACGGCGTATCGCCCACCCGGCCCCAGCGCTTGCCGGTGACGCCGCCGGTGGAGGTGGCGGCGGCGAGGTGGCCCTGTGCATCACAGGCAACTGCGCCGACGGTGCCGTACTTCATTTCGGCATCAAACCAGCCCGCCGGTTTGGCGCGCAGTTCGGCCAGTTGCGCGCGGCGTTCGGGCAGTATCAGCCAATCCTCATCGGCGGGTTCAACCCCTTGTTCATGGCCAAAATCTTCTGCCCCCTTGCCGCTGAGCATCACATGCTGGCTGTCGGTCATCACGGCGCGCGCCAGGCTGACGGGATGGCGCACGCTGGACACACCGGTGACCGAACCTGCCCGCCGATCGCGCCCGTCCATGATCGCCGCGTCCAGCGACACTTGCCCGTCAAAGCCCAGCACCGCGCCGCGCCCGGCGTTGAAATGCGGGTCATCCTCCAGCACGCAGACCGCTGCTTCGACGGCATCAACCGCGTCGCCGCCAGCCTGCAGGATGGCAGCACCCGCATCCAATGCCCGGCTAAGCGCAGCGCGCGCGCCTGCCGATTGTTCGGGGGTCAGCGTATCGGGGCGCAATATTCCCGCGCCGCCATGTATCATCAGCGTCCAGCGCTCTGCATCGGGCATGATCGGGCGGTCCTTCAGGCGGAACGGGGGGAATGGGCAGGGGTGTGCCCCGCTTTGCGGGCGCGCAACCCGATCAGCGGGCGCAACCAGCCAATCTCGCGCCCGATCCGGTAAAATGCCCAGCACCCAGCCACCGTTGCGGCCAGGATGATGCCGAATTCGATGATCGGCGCCAGCCCGAAAGCCAGCAATGCGCCTGCGACGACGACAATGATTGTCTGGTGGATCATGTAAAAGGGGAACACCGCTTCATTCAGCATCGGGCGCACAGCGTGATCATGGTTCAACCAGCGATCAGCAATGCCGATCAGCGCGACGATTGCGCCCCAGCACTGGACCGCGCGGGCGACGCCGAACCAATACCAGATGGCGCGGGTTGGGACCGGGCTGCCCATATGGCGAATCTCGACGTCAGCGATGAATGCATAGCTTGCAACCGCCAGGATGCCGCCTACCCACCACCAGCGCCTGATCGCGCGCCACACCCGATCGCCGCCACGCAGCAGAAACCCGAACAACAACATCGGGAAATAGACGCGGTGGACCTGCCAGTCGTCAAAAAAGCCGTGCGTTTCCACGCTGCCGGGAAAGGCATAGCTCCAGTTCGCGATCAGCAGTGCCATCGGGATGATCAGGACCAGCGGCCCGGCCAATGCCCGGTCTGCCATGTCGGCAATCCATGCCCGCACCGCGCTCGGCGTGATGGCAATGCTGGCTGCCAGCAGCATGGTGTAGAACCACAGATATCCAACGAACCACAGATGCTGCCAGCTTGGTAGCGAGATGCCGCTTAGCTTCCCGAAGCGGAAATAATCACTGAACCAGAAATGCAGGAAGCTTGCGGTATAGCCATGCTGGGTGCTTAACTCGATCCAGGGTTGCGATGGCACGATCACGATCACGCCAAACAGCAGCGGTACGATCAGCCTTTTGGTGCGCCCCCAGGCGAAATCGGCTGGTCTGCGATCACCCGCAAAAATCGCGCGGCTGGCATAGCCTGACACGACGAACAGCAGCGGCAGCCGCCACGCGTTGATCGCCTGTAACGGCACCGCCACCCATTCCATCGGATGCGCGGTTTTTGCGTGATAGCCCCAATGTACGAACACCAGGCCGATATGGTAAAAGATCAACAGGCCAAATGCGCCGATCCGCAGCCAATCCATCCCGTAATGTCGGCCCAATAGATTCTCCTGCCGGTTGTGCCGTTTTGTCGGGCCCGGATCGTTATTCGTTGACGCTATCGTATCGACGCGCGGCGAAGGCAACGCTATATCGACGCACTAACGTCCGCAATCCGCCGAGGAACCCTGTCATGTCGCTTCGCCCCTGGCGCGATATTACCCGTCGTAAATGCCGTCAGATCATGGTTGGCAACGTGCCCGTCGGCGGCGATGCGCCCGTTACCGTGCAGACGATGACGAACACGCCAACCGAAGACGCCAAGGCAACGATCGACCAGATCCGCCGCTGCGAAGAGGCGGGCGTCGACATCATCCGCGTATCTTGCCCCGATGTCGAAAGCACCGGTGCGCTGAAGCAGATTGTGCGCGCCAGCCGTGTGCCGATCGTCGCTGACATCCATTTCCATTATAAGCGCGCCCTGGAAGCCGCCGATGCAGGCGCTGCCTGCCTGCGGATTAACCCCGGCAATATCGGTTCGGCCGCGCGCGTGAAGGAAGTCGTGAACGCCGCCAAGGCGAATGGCTGCGCGATCCGGATTGGCGTGAACGGCGGCAGCCTGGAAAAGGACTTGCTGGAAAAATATGGCGAGCCGTGCCCCGATGCGCTGGTTGAAAGCGCGCTGGACCATATCAAGTTGTTGCAGGATAATGATTTTCACGAATTCAAGGTCGCGGTAAAGGCGTCTGATTTCTTCCTGGCGGTGGCGGCATATCAGCAGCTTGCCGAAGTGGTTGATTGTCCGCTGCATCTGGGCATTACCGAGGCTGGCGGCTTTGTGGGCGGCACCGTGAAAAGTGCGATCGGGATGGGCAGTTTGCTGTGGTACGGCATTGGCGACACGATCCGCGTCTCGCTGTCGGCGGAGCCAGAGGATGAAGTGCGCGTCGGCTTTGAAATTCTGAAGGCACTTGGCATTCGCAACCGCGGCGTGCGCGTTGTCAGCTGCCCATCATGTGCGCGGCAGGGTTTTGACGTGATCCGCACGGTGCAGGCGCTGGAGGAACGGCTTCAGCATATCCGCACGCCAATGTCGCTCAGCGTGCTCGGCTGCGTGGTCAACGGCCCCGGCGAAGCGCGCGAAACCGATATCGGGCTGACCGGCGGCGGCAATGGCAAGCACATGGTTTATCTGTCGGGCGTGACCGATCATACCGTGCAAAGCGAAGACATGATCGAACATATCGTCAAGCTGGTTGAGGCCAAAGCGGCTGAAATCGACGCAGCGGATGAGGCAAAGCTGGTCGCGGCGGAATAGCCGCTTGGCCTGGGTGCTGCTGATCGTCGCGGGGCTGTTTGAAGTCGGCTTCACGACCTGCCTTCGCTACGCTGACGGCTTCAAGAATCTGGCCTGGAGCGGCGGTTTTCTGGTCTGTGCCTATCTCAGCTTTACCTTGCTCGAACGCGCGGCACGGACGATTCCGCTGGGCACATCCTATGCCGTGTGGGTCGGGATTGGTGCGGTCGGCACCGTGCTGGTCGGTGTACTGACCGGCGAGGAAACCATCAGCGTGGTGCGCATTCTGCTGCTGTTGGGGTTGGTGGCGTGCATCGTCGGGTTGAAACTGGCGCATTGATGGCGCTTGGGTAGCAGGACAGGCTTTGTACCCTCGTGATACGGTGGGTATTGTGATACGCGTCAGGTATGGAGACGCTCGATATGACCTATCATGCAAAAGTCATCACCGGCGGCAAGATCGTCATTCCCGCAGAATTGCGCCGCGAATTGGGCATCAAGGACGGTGATTCGTTGGTCTTTGTGCGCGGCGACGATGGCAGCGTTTCCATAAAGACGCACCGTCAGGTGATAGCGGACGGACAAAAGCAGTTTCGCGCAATGGTTGGCAATGATTACAGCGTCGATCAGTTCTTGCGGGAAAAACGCGCCGATTGGGGGGAGGGATGACCGTTGTTCTCGATGCTTCGGCCTTGCTGGCGGTGTTGCTTGATGAACAAGGGTCACAAAATGTCATTCCGGTCATGCGCGGCAGTTTGATGTCAGCGGTAAATGCCTCTGAGTGTTTTTCGCGTGCGATCGACAAGGGGTATTCCGCGCGCATTCCAACGCAGTTGCTGCGGCAGTTTGACATTATGATCATGCCGTTCGGGCTTGAGCAGGCGGCGATGACCGCCGAATTGCGCCAGCACATGAGGTCGGTTGGCGCGTCGCTGGGAGACCGGGCTTTCCTGGCGTTGGCAATCGAGCATCAGGCCAACGCCCTTACCGGCGACCGGCGGCTTGCGGCACTTGATATCGGTGTGGATATCCAGTTGATCCGATGATCAGCAAGAACGCCCTTGCCTTCGCCGTCGCATCAGGCGGCATCTTCACCTATTCGCTGATGGACGCGATTATGAAGGGGCTCAGCATTGAAAGCGGCGCGTATAGCGCGGTGTTGTGGCGCTCTATCGTCGGCGCGGTGATGCTGGGGGTGGTGTTCATCGCGCGGCGGCGGCCCTTGCCCGGCCCGGCGGCACTTCGGTTGCACCTGATGCGCGGCGCGACGGCTGGATTTTCGGTGCTGCTGTTCTTTTGGGGGCTGGTGCGGGTGCCGATGGCGCAGGGGGTAGCGCTGACGTTTCTGGCACCGTTGATCGCGCTGTATTTTGCCGCTGCGTTTCTGGGTGAATCAATCCGGCGGGCGGCGATATGGGGATCAGTTGTCGCCAGCCTGGGCGTGTTGGTGATCGCGGCGGGCGAGGTGCAGGCACAGGCATCGACCGATTATGTGCTCGGTTCGGTCGCGATTTTCGCTGCGTCCATCTTCTATGCGTATAGCCTGATCCTGTTGCGCCAACAGGCGCAACTGGCCGATCCGCTGGAAGTGGCGCTGTTCACCAGCATCGTGCTTAGCGGCTTGTTGCTGGTCGGCGCGCCGTGGTTTGCCGGGATGCCTTTGGTGGCGCAATTGCCCGCGATCGGCTGCGCTGCCGTGCTGGGATCGGTATCGGCAATGGCGCTCGCCTGGGCGTATGGCCGGGCAGAGGCGCAGGTGCTGGCGCCGGTGGAATATACCGCCTTTGTCTGGGCGGCGATCCTTGGCTATCTGGTGTTCGGCGAACATGTGTCGGGCTATACGCTGGTCGGGACGATGCTGATTATCGGTGGTTGCGTGCTGGCCATTCGCGGCAAGGCAGCCCCCGCCCCGCAAACAGAGGCCGCCGCATGACCCCGTTGATCCGCTTTGCCACCCCCGCCGATGTGCCGACAATCCTGCATCTGGTGCGCGAACTGGCGGTGTATGAGCGTGCGCTGGAAAAGGTGGTTGCAACCGAAGCGCTGCTGCACGAGGCGATGTTTGCGACCACCCCGGCGGCCGAGGCGCTGATTGCCGAACGTGATGGGAAGCCCGTTGGCCTAGCGCTGTTCTTCCATAATTTCTCGACCTGGACCGGCTGGCGCGGGCTGTATCTGGAGGATTTGTTCGTGGTGCCGCAGGCGCGTGGGCTCGGGCTGGGCAAGGCGCTGCTCCAGCGGCTGGCAGCGGTGGCGGTTGAGCGCGGCTGCGCGCGGTTTGAATGGCAGGTGCTCACCTGGAACACACCCGCTATCGATTTCTACCGTGCGATGGGGGCAGAGATGATGGAGGAATGGCGCACCTGCCGCGTGTCGGGGGATGCGCTGATCCGGTTGGCGGGGCAGAATGAGGGGCAGGGTTAATGGCCGAAGCTTCAATTCGCCCCGCTGCACCCGGCGACGTCCCGGCTATCCACCGGCTGCTCACCAATTTCGGCGCTCATTGGGAACGGCCCGAATGGGTAACGGCAACGCCCGTCGCGCTGGATGCTGCGCTTTTTGGGCCCGACCACAAGGGTTTTGCGCATGTTGCTGAGCGCGACGGAAATGTCGTTGGCGCGGCCTTATGGTATCTGACGTATAATTTCTGGATGGCGACCCCGATCCTGTTCCTGGAGGATTTATATGTTGATGAGGCTGCCCGGGGCAGTGGCGCTGGCGAAGGGCTGATGCGGGCGCTGGCGGACGAGGCGGTGGTGCGCGATTGTGCGTGGATGGACTGGATCGTCCGGGTCGACAACGTCGCCGGACAGCGATTTTACGCGCGGCACGGCGGTGCCCTGGAAACTGATTTCGGTTTGTGGCGGATGGAGCGGGATGCGCTGATCCGGCTGGCGGGGGGTAGTAGATGACCGTTGATACCGGCCTGATTGCCTGGGTGGAGGAGGCACTGGCCCCGATGGGCACGGTCACCCGGCGCGCGATGATGGGCGGGGCGACGCTGTATCTGGACGGCGTCATCTTTGCGATCGTCGACGATGATCAGCTCTGGTTCAAGGCCGATGCCACCAGCGATGCCGATTGGGACGCCGCAGGATGCCCGCGCTTCACCTTTCAAATGGGCGAGGGGCGAACCGGGACGATGAACTACCGCCGCGCACCCGACGCGGTGTATGATGATGCCGATGACATGCGCAACTGGGCGCGCATGGGGGTTGCGGCCGGCGCGCGGGCACCGGTCCGCAAACCGCGCAAGAAGGGGTAGAACGAGGCTCGCACCAAGCCTCGTTCCACATGCAGCGCTTTACGCTTCAGCAGGCGTTGCCTTGGCCCGCTCTACCGCTTCGATCACGATCCGGCGCGCTTCCTCTGCGTCGCCCCATTTGCCGATGCGTACCCATTTTTTGGGTTCCAGATCTTTGTAATGGGTAAAGAAATGTTCGATCTGCTGCATCACAATCTGGGGCAGATCATGATGTTCATCGACATCGGAATAATAAGGGAAGGTGGCGTCGACGGGCACGGTGAGCAGCTTTTCGTCGCCGCCGGCTTCGTCTTCCAGGAACAGCACGGCGATGGGTCGCACGCGCACCACGCAGCCCGGGACGAATGGCGAGCGCGCGACGACCAGCGCGTCGAGCGGATCGCCGTCCGGCGACAATGTGTGCGGGATGAAGCCGTAATTGGCCGGATAGCGCATTGGCGTGTGCAGGATGCGATCAACAAACAGCGCGCCTGATTTCTTGTCGAACTCATATTTTACCGGCTCGCCGCCCACCGGCACTTCGATGATGACGTTCAGGCTGTTGGGAACGTCTGCACCCGTTGGGATCATATCGATACGCATAGAATTCTAATCTTCCTACTTGGCTGCCAAGAGCCGATCGAGGCCACCCTCTCCGGTGCCGATTTTTTCGAGGCGCGGGTAGCGCAGTCCGCCGTGATAGTCGATTGCAAAGCGTTCAATCCGCTCATCGCTTTTGACGAGCAGCTCAATGGGTGCTGTGCTGACCTTTGCAGCGGTAATCGCTTCCTTCAGCTTTTCGGGCGTATAGGCAAAGCCGTTAACAGCGGTAATCGCGCTCCCTACCGTCAGCCCCGCAGCAAATGCCGGGCTGTTCCAGGTGACGCTGCTAATCTCCCCGCCCTTGCCCATCACCAGCCCCAGTGAATAGCTGAGATCAGTGTTCGTGCGCCCCTTTTCATTTGCCCTGAAGTAGGCGGTGGGGATTTCGGTATAGATCAGCTTATAGCCATTGGCGGCAAAGCCCGAAATTGGCGCAGGCGCGCCAGTTTCTGTGATCCGCGTGGTCAGGAATGCTTTCCAGTCATAGGGCGCAATGCCGTTCAGCGTCGCCGCGACATCATCCAGCGTATAGGTTACCTGGCCCCAATCACCGTCATTAATGCCGAAAAAGGCGCGCGCGAAATCGTCCATCGATTTCTTGCCCTTGGTCTGTTTGCGCAGGATGGAATCGACTTCCATCCAGATCAGCAGGCCTTCGTTGTAATAATCCTCTGATCGCTGCCAGCTTGTCCATCCCTTTGGCTTGCGCGCGGCGATGATGGGATCATTGGTGGTATCGACCAGCGGCCGCCATTGCCGCGCCTGTGCAGTGTCCAGGTTCGCCATGATCATCGCATAGGCATCCAGCGTGTCCTCCTTGCTGACAATGCCCGATCGCGCCTGCAGCACATAGCCCCAGAACTGCGTCTGGCCTTCGTAAACCCACAGCAAACTGTCGCGCATCGGCGTGCGGAAATCGGGCGTCCACAGATCAGCACCGCGACGGAATTTGCCATCCCAGCTATGCACATACTCATGGGGCAACAGGTTGCGCGATGGCATGCTGGTTTCCCATTCGGTGAAATAGCCCAGCTTCACCCCGTCTTCTGATGAACGGTGATGTTCCAGCCCAATCCCGCCCAGTTCCTCTGATATCGTGAACAGGAAATGGTAATTGTCATAATGCTGCGCCCCGAACAGCTTCACCGCCTGATCGACCAGCTTTTTATGCGCATCAATCTGGAAATCCTTGGCCACCAGTTGCGCGGGCGTGTCCGCAAAGGCGTCGATCGTCACGCGCGGGGATAGCGCGAACGCCTTGTAATAGCGCCCGGCCACGACGGGCGAATCGACCAGCACTTCGTAATTGGTCTTTTCATAGGCATAGGTGGTGCCGGTGGCCGTGGGGGTGGCCGTGGCGGTCAGTGCGGAGGCCGCCGTCCAACCGGCCGGGTAGGTTACGGTTGCCTGCACCGGGATTTGCCGGGTGAAATAGCCGGCCGGATACAGGCTCATTGAGTTCCACTGCAGGCTCAGCATATTCTGCGTCACGGCCACGCGGCCCTGCGCCGAGGCGGTTGCGGACAGGAACTGCAGATCGATATCGATCGCCGCCGCGCCTGCCGGTACATTGATGTGAAACGCAAACACGTCCACCGGATCGCGCGTCCACGCCACAGGCTTGCCACCGGCGGTGATCTTGAGCCCGGCAAGTTTTTCAATCTGGCCCGACGCCCAGTGATTGCCCGGCAACCATTTTGGAAACAGCAACACCATTGGCCCGGCCTGCGCGACGGGGATGTTTTCCTTCACCCGGAAAATCCCTTGTCGCGTATCGGTCGCGTCGATGGTCAGCGTGATTGTGCCGGGATAGGGCGTGTCCTGCGCCGCCGGGATCGTGTCGACATGCGGCACGGGCTGGGGCTTTGAATTTTCGGCATGCGCGGCGGTGGAGGCGAGCAGCATCGCGGTTAGGGAAAGCATACGGATCATCTTTTGGGGGCTTTCGGCAGGACTGGTTGTTCGGCTGGCGTGGTTAAAGCAGCGTGGGGACAAATCGTCCAGCCTTGGCCCGGTCAACTGCCCAGCACGTTGATCGAAAAGGCGAGCACGCCGATGTTGAAGATGAACGCGGCCAGGCTTTGCGCGATAACGGGCTTGCGCATGTCCGTGGCGGTAATCGCCACATCGGACGTCTGGAACGTCATCCCCAGCGTGAAGCTGAAATACACGAAATCCCAGTAATTGGGCTCATCGCAACCGGGAAAAACCAGCCCCTGGCTATCGCCGCCACCCACCGACACCGCATAGAAAAGATGGGCATAGTGCAGCGCCCAGACGGCGTTTGAAAACAGCCAGCACAACACCAACGTGCCAACCACCAGCGCAATGGTGACGCGGTTTTTCATGTCGGACATCTCGCTGGTGACAGACGCGAGGATGACCAGCGTCACCACGATGCTGATCGCCAGCAGCAGCCCGCGATTGGCATCATTGCCCTGCGCGTGCTGGCGGATTGTTGCAGCCGGGCTGCGCAGCAACGGCGCAATCGTGGCCAGAAACAGGGCACTGGCGATATCGAACGCGGCCATAATGCCCTGCGCCACACCCATCAGCGGGATCAGCGCCGCCGTGCCGGTTGCCAGCGCGAACAGGAAGAGCAAGAAGCGCGGCGGCGCAATGGTGCTGCCAATGCGGTTTAGCAGGGGGGCGTCTTCCATTACCGGCGTGTAGCCCAGTTGCCCCCGCGCCGATATCCCCGGACCATTTCCCCGCGCGCTGATTGATTGCAATGACAATGGCCAGTGAATTGTAACAATGTTACACACATCTGCGGACCCAGCCCATCGGCGTTACAGATATGGCTCCCAAGGGTCCATGGGGGACTGGCATTCGCGATTTTCCTCGCTTAGACCACGCGCCCAATGGCTCGCATAGAAACGCCCAACCGCATCCGGGGCACGCAGGATATATTTGGAGACGACCAGCGCCGCTTTGCGCGGGTGGTGGAAGCATTCGACCGCGTTCGTAAGCTTTACTGTTTCCAGCGGCTTGAACTGCCGGTGTTCGAATCAACGGCGGTGTTCGCCCGCTCGCTGGGCGAGACGACCGATGTCGTGTCGAAAGAGATGTACACATTTGAGGATCGCGGCGGTGATTCGATCACGCTGCGGCCCGAATTTACCGCCGGTATCGCGCGCGCTTATTTGACCGAAGGGTGGCAGCAATATGCGCCGCTGAAGCTTGTCACGCACGGGCCGGTGTTTCGGTATGAACGCCCGCAAAAGGGGCGGTATCGCCAGTTCCACCAGATTGATGCCGAAATTATCGGCGCAAGCGAACCCGCCGCCGATGTCGAATTGCTGGTGATGGCCGATCAGCTGATCCGCGAGCTGGGCATTTCAGACGGGGTGACGCTGCAACTCAACACGCTGGGTGATGGGGAAACGCGCGATGCGTGGCGCGCGGCGTTGGTCGCGCATTTTGAGGCGCATCGGGGGGAATTGAGCGAGGATAGCCTCGCACGGCTGGCCAAGAACCCGATGCGTATCCTCGATTCCAAAGACCCGCGCGACCGGCCGATTGCCGATGCAGCACCAGGGATCGACGGCTATCTGACCGTTGAGGCGGGCGCGTTCTTCGAAAGCGTGACCAGGGGGCTGGACGCCGCGGGCGTTGCGTGGACGCGCAACGACACGCTGGTGCGCGGGCTAGATTATTACCGGCATACGGCGTTTGAATTCGTCACCGACCGGCTGGGCGCACAGGGGACCGTGCTGGCGGGCGGGCGCTATGACGGGCTGATCGAGAGT
>JAKFUX010000064.1:0-22629 GCA_021732465.1 Sphingomonas sp. | reverse complement strand
ACCCCTCCCCTAAAGGGGAGGGGCTTGAGAGTGCTACTATGTGATTACAAACGGCTCTTGGGCTCGACATTAACGGGTTGGGTAGAGAGTCAATCTAAAGCCATCCCACTTTAAGGTCAGCTGGCCAGCACCTGCCAAACCTTTCGCAATACGTCGCTACCCTTGCGCCAAGCCTTGATTTCTAGCGGCTCCACCGGGCAAAAATCGCTGTCGGCAGCAGCAGCCCGCGCGCTTCCTCGCGCACCGCCATTTCGCCGACCTCCACCGTACCGCCCAGATCGGCCATTGCCTGGCGCAGCAGCTCGCCAATCGCCAGCGCGGACATGCGCACCGCATAGACGGTGAGCACCAGGAATTTGCTGTCGCCGTCCAGCAGCGCGCGGCAATCGGCGATCAGGGCGGGCAGATGTTCCTCCAGCCGCCACAGCTCGCCGGTTGGTCCGCGTCCAAATTTGGGCGGATCGAGGAAGATGCCGTCATAACGCTTGCCGCGCCGCACTTCGCGCGCGGTAAACTTCGCCGCATCATCGACCATCCAGCGGATCGGGCGATCGGCCAGATCGGAGAGGAATGCGTTCGCCTTGCCCGCCTCAACCGATTTCTTGCTGGCATCAACATGCGTCATCCGCGCGCCCTTTGCCGCCAGCGCTAATGTGCCGATGCCGGTATAGCCGAACAGGTTCATCACCTCGTCGCCCTCCGCCACCCGGTCGCGCATCCAGGTCCATTGCGGGGCCATATCGGGGAAGAACGCCAAATGCCGGAACGGCGTATTTTGGGCGAGGAATAACAGCTCTTCCCAGCGAATGTGCCAGCCACCGCGCGGCACATCCTTGGAAAGGTGCCAGCGCCCGCCGCCATCCTCATCCGACGCGCCGATGAAATCACCGTCCGATACCCAATGGTCGCTGGCGGGCGCCCACATTGCCTGGGGTTCCGGGCGGATGAAGCTGAACCGGCCATAGCGTTCAAGCTTGCGGCCATGGCCGCTATCCACCAGGCCATAATCTGCCCAGGGTTCGCCAATCAGGGTAATCAGCGTCACGGGCGCGGGGTCGCGCGGGCGGCGATGTACTCAGTCACGGCGGCAAAGGTCGCAGGCAGGCTGTCATAGCGTTCCGTGCGGTCGAACAAGTCGCCGATCCTGGCGGGAAGCGCCGGGCGCATGCCCGTGGCGCGCTCCACCGCGTCGCTGAACTTGGCCGGGTGCGCCGTGGCGAGCGTCACCACGGGGGTGTCACCCAGATCAAGGTGGCGCGCCGCTGCCAGACCAATCGCGGTGTGCGGATCGATGATGTGCCCAGCCTCAGCATGTGCCCATCGCATCGCCAGCGCCATATCATCACCGTCAATCCGGTCGCTGGTAAACAATGCACCCGCGCCCGCACGCTGGGTGTTGGTCAGCTGCATTGCCTTGCTCGCCTCAAACCCGCGCATCTGTTCCGCGCTGGCGGTGCCATCGCGCCCGCCCAGATCGAACAGCAACCGTTCGAAATTGCTGCTGACCTGAATATCCATCGACGGGCTTGGCGTGGGCACCACCTTGCCTTGCGAATAATCCCCGGCACTAATCGCGCGGTGGAGGATGTCGTTGACATTGGTTGCGACGACCAGCTTGGCGACGGGCAGTCCCATTTTGGCAGCGACATAGCCGGCAAAAACATCGCCGAAATTGCCGGTGGGGACAGCGAAGGCAACCGGTCGTTCCGGCGCGCCAAGCCGGACGGCGGCATAGAAATAATAGACGATCTGCGCCATCAGCCGGGCCCAGTTGATCGAATTGACCGCCGAAAGCGTGAACCGGCCGGAAAAATCAGGATCGTTGAACATCGCCTTTACCAGCGCCTGAGCGTCATCAAAACTCGCACCCTCCAGCGCGATGTTGTGGACGTTGGGGGCAAGCACTGTCGTCATCTGGCGGCGCTGCACGTCGGACACGCGGCCCTTGGGATGCAGCATGAACACATCGACCCCGGCGCGCCCGGCCAGCGCGTCAATGGCGGCAGACCCGGTATCACCGCTGGTGGCGCCAATAACGGTCAGTTGCCGCGTCGACCCGGTCAGAAAGCGTTCAAACAACAGCCCGACGAGCTGGAGCGCGACATCCTTGAACGCCAGCGTAGGGCCGTGGAACAGTTCAAGCAGCCAGTGTCGCTGGTCGAGCTGGACAAGCGGGGTGACAGCGGCATGCGCGAACCGACCATAGGCCTGGGCGCACAACGCGCGGAGATCATCGCGCGTCATCGTATCGCCGATGAACGGCGCCATCACAGCGACGGCAGTATCGACATAGGATAGCCCACGCAGGGCGGCGATCTGCTCGGCGCTGAGCGATGGCCAGTGTTCAGGCACATATAACCCGCCATCGCTGGCAAGCCCGGCCAGCGTGACTTGTTCGAAATCAAGGATGGGGGCTGCCCCACGAGTACTGATATAGCGCATCACCGCCGCGTTAACGGGGCGTGCCGCCCCACACAAGCGCTGCACAAGCATTGAGCCGGCACCGCTCAGACCGCGCCCGGGGTATCCCGCCAGCGACGGCGCAGCGCCAACGCATAAATGCCCAGCGCAATTGCGGCGAACACAAACCACTGCACGCCATATGCCAAGTGGTTGTTGGGGATCGAATCCAGCGATGGCCGGGGCGCGCGGGTAAAGCCAGGCGGCGGCGAATCCGCCACGATCATCAGCATATCAGGCGCGGTGGTGAACAAATTGCCGATCAGGCTGCGCTTGGCAGGTGCGAGCGCAATCGTGCCAACCACCTCGCCGCCGCGCCATATCGGCTTGGCATTGGGGTCGCGCGAAATGCCCATTTCCACGGCAAAGCCGGGCCCCTCGGCACCGGTGCGGCACTGCGCAATATAGCGCCAGCCAAACCGGCCCGCCCCCTCTGTCTTCCAGCTCGTCGGCTCAAGGCAAAAGGCGCTGGTTCGGCGATAGAGCAGAGATTTGTCGGTCGGGATCGAGGGGAAGGCAACCGGTGGCCGGGCGGGGTTGGTCGCCAGCTGGGCCAAAAACGCCTCTTTCTTGGGCAAGCGATCAAATAACTGCCAGCAGCCAAGCGCAATCATCAACGCCACCGAAAGCGCGACGATGATCGAGGGGATGATCGGGATTTGTTTCATGGCAACGGCCTTTTGATCTGGCCTTCGCGCGCGGCGTTGCGATACTCCAGGCTGATCAGCGCCCCTTTTGACACCCGCAACGCCCCGATGATGCCGATTGCCGTCAACGGCGTCCAGATCAGCAGATGCACCCAGATCGGCGGCGCGATCGTCAGCGTCAGCGTGACCGCACCGATCATCACGATCGTGCCGATAATCAGGGTCAGGAACGCCGCCGGGCCGTCGCCGACGTTGAACGCGCTGATATCGAGCGCGCAGACAGGGCAGCGATCAGCAAAATTGGTGATCCCGGCATAGAGCGTCTTGGCGCCGCAGCGCGGGCACAGGCCGTGCAGCGCAACCTGAACCGGGGTCGGCGCGACGTGTGTGGTGGGGTCAGGCTCGACCAACGCACCACGGATCGGGCTGGTGGTCGACCAGTGGGCCTGCCCGGTCGGGCGCTGGGAAACGTGCTTTGAAAGTGAAGGCGTTAGCAGTTGGGCCGTAACGGTCGAGCTGCCACAGCTTTGCGAGCCCCTCGTCGATCGAGGGGATGTGCCCGGCGGGCACCCACCACAGCGCCTGATAAGCGCCGTCGAAGCGATCAAAATAGTCGCGGCGGCGCGCCATCACCGGGGTGTGGGCGCTGCGATAAACGAATTCGAACAATGCATCGGCATCGCGCCACACCGACATGTTGATCGCAAACAGCGGATCGGCGGTCGGGCGCAGTGCCGTCGCGTTGCCGGTGTCGTCCTGCAGCCGCCAGACGAATCCCGGGTGCGCATCGGCAATCGCGTTGATCTGGTCGAGCGCCGCCATGAACGGCTGGACTCGCGGATCACCCGGCGGCGCGATGAAGCGCCCTACGTTGACCTGGGCGAGATGCCAGTCGCCCAACCGATCAACCGCCGTGGACGGGTGCCCCCGCACCGCCCCACACATAGATCGACACGAACAGGAACAGCCACACCACGTCGACAAAATGCCAGTACCAGGCAGCGGCTTCAAAACCGAAATGCTGGCGCGGGGTGAAGTGGCCCGCATAAACGCGCGCTTGGCAGACGATCAGGAAGATCGTGCCGATGAGCACGTGGAAACCGTGGAAGCCGGTCGCCATGAAGAAAGAAGCGCCAAAATTGGTGCCCGCGAACGAGAACGGCGCTTCGGCATATTCATAGCCCTGGATCGTGCTGAACAACAGGCCAAGCGCGATCGTGATCCACAGGCCATTCTTCAGGCCCTGGCGATCACCATGGATCAGCGCATGGTGCGCCCAGGTGACGGTGGTGCCCGACAGGAGCAGGATCACCGTGTTCAGCAACGGGAAACCCCAGGGGCTGATGACTTCAATGCCCTTGGCTGGCCATTGACCGGCAATATTCTTCACCGTTTCGGCGATGCGGGTGACTTCGCCGTCCATCACCTCAATCGGGGCGGGGAACAGCGAGAAATCGAAAAACGCCCAAAACCAGCCGACGAAAAACATCACTTCGGATGCGATGAACAGGATCATGCCATAGCGCAGGTGAAGCTGCACCACGGGGGTATGATCACCCGAATGCGCTTCCTTGATCACATCGCGCCACCAGAGAAACGCCGTCGCGAGCACGCCTGCCAGACCGAGATAGAACACCAAGCCGCCATTGGGCGCCTTGTGCATCCACATGATACCGCCAGCGGCCAGCGCCAGCGACGACATTGCACCCATAAAGGGCCAGATGCTGGGCGGAAGGATGTGGTAATCGTGGTTCTTGGCGCCGGCCATCGTCATTTCCCGTTAGAAGCTGTTATAGTGCGCTTTAGCTTGCAGCCGCAGCGGAATCCACCCCGTCTGGAACGGGGTAAAAAGTGTAGCTGAGGGTAATTGTGCGGATATCCTTGGCGTCGGGGTCAGTGAGCATTTTGGGATCGACAAAGAAGATCACCGGCATGCGTACCGTCTCGCCCGGCTTCAACGTTTGCTGGTTGAAGCAAAAGCACTGGATTTTGCTAAAGTATTTTCCCGCCATGGACGGCGTGACGTTGAATGTCGCCATGCCGGTGATGGTCTTGTCCGACGTGTTGGTAGCGGTGAAAAACGCCATGTCACGGGCGCCGACGACCACCGTCTCGGATTTCTGCTCGGGCTTGAAAATCCAGGGCAGCTTTGGGTTCACATTGCTGTCGAAATCAATGCGGACCTGCGCATTCACCGCGCCGGGTGCAGTTCGCCCGCGCTGCGTGGTGCCATTCAGACCGGTGGATTCGCAAAACAGCTTGTATAACGGCACGCTGGCAAACCCCAGGCCAGTCATGCAGCCAACGCCGATCGCGGCGAGCATCGCCGTGCGCAGATTGGGGGTCATGCGTGACCTGCCTGAATCTTGGCGATCGTCACCGCGAAAAACAGCACTGCCAGCCCGCCAAGGATCAGCGCCATCACCATCGAGCGTGACTTTTGCCGCGCACGGATCAACTTTTCTTCGTCAGGCGTCATGCGATCGCTCCGCCTATAATCCAATGATCAACAACAAGGGCCGCAAACATCGCCAAAATATAGCCAATTGAATAGACGAACAGCATGCGTTCGGGCTTCATCAGCTTTGGCGTCGGTGCAGCAACTACCACAACCCAGGCGGTTAACCCGACAAACACCCCAGACGCGATTGCCGCAACAATGCCGTACAAAGCGCCCGCCAGCCCCAATGGCCAGGGTGCCACCGCCACCACCGCCATCGCGACGGCATAAAACAGCATCTGCCAGCGCGTGGTGCGTGCGCCGGAAACGACGGGCATCATCGGCACGCCGCCCTTGGCATAATCATCGCGGATCAACAGCGCGAGCGCCCAGCTGTGCGGCGGCGTCCACAAAAATATCAACGCGAACATCAGGATAGGGAGCAGCGAAACCTCGCCCGTCGCCGCGACCCAGCCGATCAGTGGGGGAAAGGCACCTGCCGCCCCGCCGATGACGATGTTCTGCGGCGTATAACGCTTCAATCCGACCGTGTAGATGATGACGTAGAACAATATGGATGCCAGCAGAAACGCGGCTGCAATCACATTGACCACGAGCCCCATCAGCACAACGCTGAACACGCCCACGCCGATGCCGAAATGCAGCGCGCTTTCGCGGTCCATCCGCCCGGCGGCCAGCGGACGCTTGGCGGTGCGCTTCATCAGCGCATCGATATCGGCTTCATACCATTGGTTGAGCGTGCCTGCAGCACCGGCCGCGAGTGCAATCGCCAGAATCGCGGTGAACGCAATTACCGGCGGCAGACTGACGGGGGCGACGAGCATCCCGCAAAGCCCGGTAAAGACAACCGAGCGCATCACCCGTGGCTTGGTGAGCGCGAGGAAGTCCCGCCAATCGGCGGTGATGGGAGCAGTGAGCGTGGTCGTTGTCATAACAAAGCTTCCCCCCTTCCGCAGGCGGAAGGGGTAGGGGTGATGCGGGGATGGCTGCTATGTCCATCCCGTTTCCCCTCCCGCCTGCGGGGGAGGGGGTTGGCAAACTCAGTGGCCGTGTGAGTCGTCGATAATCGGCAGCGTTTCAAACTGATGGAACGGCGGCGGGCTGGACAATGTCCACTCCAGTGTCGTGGCGCCTTCGCCCCATGGATTGTCGCCCGCGGGCTTGCCCGACCGCAACGACATGAAGAGGTTGGCAAAAAACACGATCATGCTCGCGGCCATGATCATATAGCCCATGGTCGCGACATAGTTATACGTCGCATACTCGCCGGTATAATCCGGAATGCGGCGCGGCATGCCCTGCAGCCCCAGGAAATGCATGGGGAAGAACAGCACGTTCACGCCGACAAAGAACATCCAGAAATGCACTTGGCCCAGCGCTTCGTTCAGCATCTTGCCAGACATTTTCGGGAACCAGTAGGTGAAGCCAGCGAACAGGCTGAACACCGCACCCAACGACAGCACATAGTGGAAGTGGGCGACGACGTAATAGGTGTCCTGCATATAATCATCGATGCCGCCATTGGCGAGCACGACGCCGGTTACGCCGCCTACGGTGAACATGAAGATGAAGCCGATCGACCACATCATCGGGGTCTTGAAGCTCATTGACCCGCCCCACATCGTCGCGATCCAGCTGAAAATCTTGATGCCGGTTGGCACCGCGATGATCATCGTGGCGGCGGTGAAGTACATTTTCACGTTCACGCTAAGGCCGGTGGTGAACATGTGGTGCGCCCAAACGACAAAGCCGACGACGCCAATCGCGACCATGGCATAGGCCATGCCGAGATAGCCAAAAATCGGCTTTTTCGAAAAGGTTGAAATGATCTGGCTGACCATGCCGAAGCCTGGCAAAATCATGATGTACACTTCGGGATGGCCGAAAAACCAGAACAGATGCTGATACAGCACCGGATCGCCGCCACCGGCGGGATCGAAGAAAGTGGTGCCAAAGTTACGATCGGTCAGCAGCATGGTAATTGCAGCGGCGAGAACGGGCAGCGCCAGCAGCAACAGGAACGCGGTTACCAGTACCGACCACACGAACAGCGGCATCTTGTGCAGCGTCATGCCGGGCGCACGCATGTTGAAAATGGTGGTGATGAAGTTGATTGCCCCCAGGATCGAGCTAGCGCCCGCCAGATGGAGCGACAGGATCGCCATGTCGACCGCTGGCCCCGGCTCACCATAGGTGGAAAGCGGTGCATAGACCGTCCAGCCTGTGCCAGCGCCGCCGAAGAACGGCGAAGCGAGCAAAAGCGTAAAGCTGGGGATCAGCAGCCAGAACGAGATGTTGTTCATGCGCGGGAACGCCATGTCGGGCGCGCCGATCATGATCGGGACGAACCAGTTACCAAAACCGCCGATCATCGCGGGCATAACCATGAAGAACACCATGATCAGGCCGTGTGCGGTGATCAGCACGTTCCACAGGTGGAGTGAATGATCGAGGCCCTGCTCTCCACCGGGAAGGAAAGTAGCCCAATAACCCAGATACTGGATGCCAGGATGCGCAAGCTCTGCGCGCATCATGCCCGAAATTGCACCACCGATGATCCCGGCGACGATGGCAAAGATCAGGTAGAGCGTGCCGATATCCTTGTGGTTGGTCGACATGAACCAACGCGCAAAGAAACCCGGCTTGTGATCGGCATCGTGATGATGCGCATCATCGCCGTGCGCTTGAAACGCGGATGGGGTGAGGGCGATATCGGTCATGGCTTACTTGTCCGCCTTTGGAGCGCTGATGGCAGGAGCCGCAGCGTCAGTTGTCGTAGGTGCGGCGTCTGTAGCGGCCGCCGGTGTTGCTGTTACTGCCGCTGCTGGTGCCACGGCTGGCGCTGCGCCCTTAACGGTGCCGCCCTTGGCGACAACCCACTTGTCGAACGTCGCCTTGTCAACGGCGGCAACGGTAATGGGCATATAGCCATGGCGTGCGCCGCAGAGTTCTGAACACTGGCCAAAATACACGCCAGGCTTCTCAATGGTGAAGCTCGTCTCGTTGATCCGCCCGGGGATCGCATCAAGCTTGATCCAGAATGCGGGCATCGCCCAGGCGTGAATCACATCATTTGACGTTGTGAGCAGGCGAATTGGCACGCCGACGGGCAGCACAATGCGGTTGTCAGTGGCCAGCAACGCGGGGCCATCAGCATCGGTCCGCGCGCGCTCTGCGCCCGTGGTCTCACCCTTTTCCTTCAGCATGTTCGACGTAATCTCGAACCCCCCATTGTCAGGATATTGATATGACCAATACCATTGGTTGCCGATCGCTTTCAGCGTGATCGCATTCGCGGGTGCTGGTTTGAACTGTGCTTGCAGCAGGCCGATCGATGGCACCGCGATGCCGACCAGGATGATCACCGGCGCAAGCGTCCAGATCACCTCGATGAACGTGTTGTGCGACGTCTTGGACGCGACTGGGTTGGCCGCGCGGCGATAACGCCACATGGCATACATCAACAACAAGAGCACGAACACTGAAATGGCGGTGATCACGGGCATCAGGATCACATCGTGCATCCACGCAGCACGACGGCCGGTAGGGGTTACCTGTGCCTGAACGCCAACATGTTTGTCGGTTGGCTGGCCGACACCGGCCACTGGTGCAACCACCGGGCCGCCATTATCGATCAACAATGGGTCCACTGCGGCCGGCGCGGCGGGGGCAGCCGCTGCTGGCGCCGCCGCTGTTGGCGCCTGCGCCGTCGTTACGGTGACGCCCGTCGCCTTTGCTGAGGTTTGTTCGACAGTGGGCGGCGCTGCCGCATAGGCAACGCTGCCCAGCATCAGCCCCGCTGCGATCGCTATTGTCTTTAGCCCCGTCATGCGCCCGGTCATTGTCATCTCGATTCGTTACCCATCATTACGGGCGCTTATCAGCCCTGCGTCGATGCGGGGATACGCCCTTTAGGCGGGGCCTATACGCACCAGCCCCCCCGGCCTCAAGCTTTTGCGTAGCTTTTTTGGCACTGGCGTTGCGCACCATCATTGTCATTCGTATCACGCGGCCCGAAATACCCAAAGACAAATGGCGAAGGACGCTCAACGATTATGACCCAAGATGAAGTGCTGGCTGAGTTTCGCGACGCCGATGCGCTGCTTGAGGGGCATTTCATCCTCTCGTCGGGACTGAGGTCGCCGGTGTTTCTGCAAAAAATGCGGGTGTTTCAAGATCCGGTCCGAACGGCGCGACTTTGCGCGGCGCTGGCTGAACGGATCACCGCCCAATTTGGGCAGGTCGACATGATTGTCTCACCGGCAATGGGCGGAATCATCCCTGGCTACGAAACGGCCCGTGCGCTGGGATGCATTGCGGTGTTCGTTGAACGCGAGGGCGGCGAATTTCAGTTGCGCCGCAATTTCGAGATTCCGCCCGGTGCGCGCGTGGTGATGGTGGAGGATTTGGTGACCACCGGGCTGTCGTCACGTGAATGCATTGCCGCGATCCGCCAACATCCGGGCGAATTGCTGGGCGCGGCTTGCCTGATTGACCGATCAAACGGCCGCGCGGACATTGGCGTGCCGTTGGTGTCGCTGTGCACGCTCGACATTCCCGCTTACCCCGCCGACGCTTTGCCGCCTGAACTGGCGGCGATCCCGGCGGTAAAGCCGGGCAGCCGGGGGCTGGCGGCGTGAAGTGCTTTGTCCATATCCTTTTGGGCCTCATGTTGGGCGCAGCACCAACTGCAGCATGTTTCGCCCAACGCGTACCACTGGTGATCAACCCAACTGAAACTCCGCCGCCTGATCCACCTGAAACCGTCGTTGCGAAGGCCTACAACCTAAGCGGGGAGTATCTTGTCAGCCGGGGTAACAACTCGAACGACGTCGATACAATCCCCTGGAGGACGGGAGACGTCCGTCGTTTTGGACTGCGACGAATCTGGCGCTGGGCATCAGTTACAAAGCAAGTCATCGCCACGCTGGTGCTCCAGGAGGCCGCTGACGGGCGGATCGATCTCGATCAGCCAGTCGGGCGCTATCTTCCCGGTTTTAAGGGCGCCAATGCCGGGCTGGTCACGGTGCGCCAGTTGCTCCGCCACCAATCAGGCCTGCCGAACCCCGACGATACCGCCGCGACGCCTGACTCCGTGCCCGCCTACGACGCGCCGGACTATAAGGGCAGCCGCGACCCGCTGACCGGCTATTGCGCGGGGCCTGTGAAGGGCGCGCCTGGCGGTAATTGGGAATATAACAACTGCGATTATATCGTCGCGGGTGCGCTGATCGAAGCGGTGACCGGTAAAAGCTGGCAGACGCTGGTGCAGGAGCGGATCGCGACGCCGCTGGGGCTGAAAACGCTGGGTGCCTTTCCGACGAAGAAGCAAACGGTGTCCGGCACGATCGATGGCAAGCCCGAAACAGGCTATGATCTGTCCGCGTTTGGCGCCTCGGCGGGGCTATATGGCAGTGTCGAAGACCTTTGGAAATTCGACCGCGCGCTGATGACCGGCAAATTGCTGCCCGAAGCGGCGCGCGCTCAGATGTGGGACGGGCAGCCCCGGCTGGGTTCGATCGCGCTCGGCCAATGGGTATTTTCTGCGCCCCTCAAGGGCTGCGCCAAGCCCGTGAGGATTGTCGAGCGCCGCGGTGCGATTGGCGGGATCGAGGTGCGCAACTTCATTCTGCCCGATGCCGATGTCGTCGCGATCGTTTTCGTCAACAAAGCGGGCTTCGATTTCGGCGAAGTGTGGCAGGGCAAGGGCCTCAGCCATGACCTGTTGAGCGCGGCTGCCTGCCCAACTGGAGTATTGTGATGACGGATATCCTGCGCTTGGGCGTCAATATCGATCATGTCGCCACGGTGCGGAACGCGCGCGGGGTGGGCTATCCTGATCCGGTGCGTGCCGCGTTGATTGCGGCGGCGGCAGGCGCTGACGGCATCACGGCGCATTTGCGCGAGGATCGGCGGCATATTACGGATGACGATATCGCCCGGCTGATGGACGCGCTTACCATCCCGCTCAATCTCGAGATGGCAGCGACTGACGAGATGCTGGCGATTGCGCTGCGGCACCGCCCGCATGCCGTGTGCATTGTCCCCGAAAAGCGGGAGGAACGCACGACTGAGGGCGGGCTTGATGCCGCCGGACAGCATAATCGGCTGAAGCGGTTGGTCGATCTGCTCGGCGAGGCAGGGTGCCGGGTCAGCCTGTTCGTCGAGCCCGACCCGCGCCAGATCGACGCGACGCTGAGGCTCGGCGCGCCGGTGCTCGAGCTGCATGTCGGGCGCTATGCCGAGCTCGAGGGCGAAGCGCAGGCTGAAGAGCTTCGCCGGTTGAGCGATGCGGCAGCACTCGCCGCCAAGAATGGCATCGAGGTGCATGCCGGGCACGGCCTGACGCTCGACAATGTCGCGCCAATCGCGGCGATCCCCCAGCTGCGCGAACTGAATATCGGCCATGCGCTGATCGCCGACGCGATTTTCATGGGGCTTGGCGATGCCGTGCGGGCGATGCGCGCGGCGATGGACGCGGCGCGGTGAACACGCTGGGCCACCGCGCGGCAATCACAATGGGCGTGCCGGTGCGCTTGCTGGTGCTGATCGACATTATCGTCTGCGCCCTGATCGCGCTCAGCCCGCTGATCGTTGCCATCGCGGTGAAGCCCGATCTCACCAGTGCCGCGCTGATCGACATTACTGTCGAGCGTGCTGCCCTGGGGCTGGTCGTCAGTGTCGGGCTGATTGGGGTCGGATTGCTGAGCTGGGCAAGGTTTGGGCCGATTGCGCCTGTGTGCGTGTTGCTGTTTTTTTGCCCGGTCGTAGCGGCATTGTTTTTTGCGGCCTGGGGCTTTCAATGATCATCGGGCAATGATCATCGGGCTGGGATCAGACCTGTGCAATATCGAGCGGATCCAAGCGTCGCTTGACCGGTTTGGCACCCGGTTTGAGACGCGCGTGTTTACAGACGTTGAGCGCGCCAAGGCTAGTCAGCGCCCGTTCACGCGCGCGGGCACATATGCGAAACGATTTGCCGCCAAGGAGGCATTTTCCAAGGCGGTGGGAACGGGATTTAAACGCGGCGTGTTCATGAAGGATATCGGCGTGGTCAATGCGCCCAGCGGGGCGCCCACATTGGCGCTGACCGGTGGCGCAAAGGCAAGGCTTGACGCAATGGTGCCCAGCGGCCACCGCGCCAAAATACATTTGACGCTGACGGATGATCATCCTTGGGCCCAGGCCTTTGTGATTATTGAGGCCGTCAGCCTGGAAGTGCTCGCAAGGGACGATAATGATGTCGGGTGAAGAATTGACCATGAACGGTGCGGGTGGCGGAACGGCAGATCAGGTAAAGCCCGGCACGGATTGGCTGGGGGAGCTTCGCGGCATTTTCTGGCTGATCCTGGCGGTCCTGGGGTTCCACAGCTTTGTCGCCAAACCCTTTTACATCCCGTCGGAATCAATGCTGCCCGGCCTGCTGATTGGTGACCGGCTGGTCGTCACCAAATATCCTTATGGTTTTTCGTTCGTTTCGCCGACCTTTCACCTGTTGCCGTTTATCAAAGGCCGGGTTTTCGGTCGGCTGCCGGTGCGCGGCGATGTGGTGATCGTCACCCCGCCGGGCACGACTGAAGATTATATCAAGCGCGTGATTGGGCTGCCCGGCGATACGTTGGAGGTACGCCGCGGCGTGGTGTTGCTGAACGGGGTGCCGGTGAAGCGCGGGCCAATTCATGACAAGCTGATCGCGGTCGATGCCAATGCCACGTGCACCGATTATTCGGGTGCGCTGCGCGCCGGACGGGACGGCGTGTTCGAATGCCATTTGCCGATTGTCACCGAAACGCTGCCCAATGGTCGCACCTATGACACGGTGGAGCTTGGCTATAGCCCCGGCGATGATTATCCGGCCGTCAAAATCCCTGCCAATCATGTCTTCCTGATGGGCGACAACCGGGATCGCAGCGCCGATAGCCGTTTTGCGCTGGGTGAGCCTGACAAGGGTCTTGGCGGCCCGGTGCCTTGGGAAAATCTGGGTGGACGCGCAGAGTTTATCACCTTCTCAGTCGATGGCAGCAGCACTTGGAACCCGATCAGCTGGTTCACCGCGTTTCGCAGCGGGCGGGCAGGCACGTCGCTTCAGGCAGCACAAGCGCCGGTGGGAACCGCGCCTGCTGTTGCTGGACAATCGGGCGGCGGCGCCCGGGCCCGGTGAACCTGTCCACGAGCACTTTTCCGGGCGCGATCCCTGGCACTGGCCCGGGCGTTACGCTTTTTGATTACCACCGCTCCTCGGCCAGCTACCGGGTGCGGATTGCGCTCAATCTAAAAGGAATTGCCTGGGCCAGCGTGCCGATAAACCTGCTGGCCAGCGAGCAATTGTCCGATGCGCACCGTGCGCGCAACCCGCAGGGCCAGGTGCCCATGTTGGAGATTGACGGGCTTCGCCTGATCCAGAGCCTGGCGATCATCGATTATCTCGATGCCACCCGTCCCGATCCACCGCTGATCCCGCGTGATCCGGCGGCACGCGCGCAGGTGATGGCGCAGGCGCTGGTTATCGTCGCGGATACGCACCCGATTGGCAATATGCGCTTCATCCGCCAGTTGACGGATCAGTTTGGCGCGGACGAAGCGGCAAAAACATTGTGGCGGCAGCAGAGCATGGCGCTGGGGCTTTCTGCGCTTGAAGCATTGGCGGTGCAGACGGGGAATGACGGGCCGTTTCTGGGCGGCGATGCGCCTAATTTGGCCGACATTTGCCTAGTGCCCCAATTATATAATGCGCGACGGTTTGATTTGCCGCTGGAGGCTTATCCCCGGCTGGTAAAGGCTGATGCTGCGGCGGCAGCGCTGGCGGCTTTTGCCGATGCGCACCCGGATCGCTTCACCCCCTGAAGCCAGCGCGGCGATCAGCAACGAGCCGGTCGAAAAGCGCCAGATAGGCCTTAGCGGAATCAGCACCCGGCGGCGCGACAGGGGCAGGCCGTACCGCAGCTGGAGACAGCCAACGATTAAGCGCGTCAACCAGCGCGACCTGATCTCCTCTCGGCACGATGCTGCCCAGCCCCGGATGGGCGACGATTTCTCGCACGGCCACGCTCGATTCGGTCGCTACCACGGGCGTGCCCAGCGCGAGCGCTTCGCGCAGGACGCCCGGCACCCCTTCAAAATCAGACGTTAATACAGCGGCGTTGGCGGCAGCCAGATAGGGGCTGGGGTCGCTAAGATACCCCATCAATGTCACGCGATTGCAGAGCCCCAGCCGGGCAATTTGTGCCGTCAGCGTCGGCCGCGCGCTGCCTTCGCCAATGATCACCAGCGCCGCTTGCTGTTGATCAATAAGCTTGATGGCATCAATCAGCCGGTCCCAGCGCTTCTGCGGTTCGAGCCGGCCGACGCCCACCAGCAGCGGCCCCATGGGCAGATCAGCCGGTGGTGCGCTGTTCGTGCGGACGGGAGCGGGGTTGGCGATCACGCTGACCCGGTTGGGATCGGCGTGCATTGCCGCAATCGCCTCGTCCCGCATCGCCGGGCTCATTGCCACGAAATGGTCGATGAACCCGGGGTGTCGCCGCAACCACCACCGATATGCAGGCGCCAGGGGAAATACATGGTCGGGCCGGGCGAGCGCATTTGATATCTTGGCGACGATGGGCGGCGCGCCGGTGCCCAGCCGCAGTTTTGTAAGCCCTGCAATGCTGGTATAGTGATTACCGGGGCAAAAGATGATGTCGGGCTGAATATCGCGGGCAATGGCGGGCAATATGCCAAGGTCGTGGAACGCCGATGATCCGCGTTCAATGATCCGGATGCCCGCCGGCAGTTCTGCCACTAACGGCCCATCGCGCTGCCCCAGCAGTAGCGTTACCTGCCGGTCCGCCGCCAACCAATCCCGGGCCAATCGCAACAAACTCCGTTCTACCCCGCCGCCACGCAACGTTTGGGCAAGCGACAGGATATGCGCAGCGGGTGGGGCAGGGCCAATCGTCATCTTGTAATAAACACTGCCTAATCCCAGATGCTTGGTTGCCGCAGATACCGGGCGGTGAAAGCGACACCAGCGTCAGCAATCATGCGCGCAATCGCCGGCGGTTTAGTGTTTGGGGTAGGGAACTTCTCCATGCGACCATGAATTCCCCTTAAATGATGATTCCACCGCGCGGCAATTCTGCCTCTATTCACTCCAGGGCGCTCGACCAAGCCATGAATTCCCCCGCATGATGGCCAGTGATGCACCAACCGTGCCCAAAAGCCTGATCCCCGAAAACCGCTGGCCGGCAATTATCGGTGCCGCGTTGACGGTTGCAATGGTCGCCGGGCTGGCCCGCGGCATTGCCGGTTCCGGGCTGGGCGGGCTGCGGCAGGCGCTACCGGATAATCCGCTTTTCTACCTCAGCTTTGCGCTGGTTTATGTCGCTTTGCCGGTGAGTGATTATGTCATCTTTCGGCGATTATGGCAGATTCCGGTCGAGGGCCTGGCTGCGCTTTTTAAAAAGCGCATCGCGAACGAAATCGTGATTGGCTATTCGGGGGAGGCCTATTTTTATGCCTGGGCAGTCGCCCGGGCGCGGATGGTGGCGGCACCCTTTGGCGCGGTCAAAGATGTCAGCATCCTTTCTGCGATGGCCGGGAATGCGATTACGCTGGCGCTGGTGCTGGGGGCATTGCCATTTGCGCAAAGCGTGCTGCGGCCCGCCGATTTTCGGCTGTTGGCATGGTCGGTCGCGATCCTGGTGGCGGTTTCCTTGCCGTTTTTAATTTTTGCGCGGCGGGTGTTCACGCTGCCCAGGAGCCAGCTGTGGTGGATCCTGGCGGTGCACGCCGCCCGCCTGATCTTTGGCGGTGTGCTGTTGGCCCTGGCTTGGCATTTTGCGATGCCGCAGGTCGCCATTGCGGTGTGGCTGATGCTGTCTGCCGCGCGGATGCTGGTGTCGCGATTGCCACTGGTGCCGAACAAAGACCTTCTTTTCGCCAATTTTGGGATCACCTTGTTGGGTAATGGGGACGGCCTGTCAGCGTTGCTGGCGGTTACCGCGGCGCTCACATTGTTGATTCACGCTGCCCTAATCGCTGTGTTTGGCCTGCTTTCGTTATTTAGGAATCGCGTATGAAATACCCTTTGTTGGCCCTGGCACTGATCGGCGTCGCTTTTTCTCCGGTGGTGGCGGCTGGCGCACGTATTGGCGGGCAAGATGCCCCAGCCTGTACCGATGGCGACGGCCCGGCGATTCACGCGACGATCACTGGCTTGAAGGATCGCACCGGTCGCCTGAAGCTGGAGCTTTACCCCGCAACACAAGACGATTTTCTGAAAGATGACAACAAGTTGATTGCAGAGGGGAAGACGTTCCACCGCATCTGGGCAACGCCGCCACAATCGGGGCCAGTAGCCATCTGCATCAAGGTGCCAAAGCCCGGCGAATATGCGCTGTTTTTTACGCATGACCGCGACGGCAAGAACAAGTTCAACTTCTGGCGCGATGGCGGCGGCGTGCCCAGCAATGTCCGCATCGGTGCAGGCCGGCCCAAGCTCGCCACGGCCACGATCATGGTCGGCGCCGGTGTTACGATGACCACAATTAAGGCGCAGTATTTGCGGGGCTTGTCCGGCCTTGCGCCGCTCAAGGCAGGCGAGTGAACGCTCTTCGCTGCGCTGGTGGTGGCGCGTAGAGCTGGAAGCGGCTGCTGGCGACGGGCAATGGTTGCCAGCGATTAAATGGCGGATGGCGGCGCAGCGCGGCGTCGATGGTGCCATTGCCGCTCGTCCAGCGATCTTCGCCGCCGATCAGCAGCGCGGCTGGCGGCGGCATGATCGGTAACGCAGCGTCGCTGCCGATCATCTGCCAGCGCCGGGCTTGCCTCGAATCAAGGAGCGCCCGGCTTCGATAGAAAAACGGGCCGGTCGCAAAGCGCGGATCGATTGGCCGAGCGGTGGCGGGCACGAATTGCGGCGACAGCGTGGCGATGGGCCCCGTGATCCCGGCGCTGTCCAGCGCGGCGGCGATGGCAGCACTGTCCCGCGCGGCCTGCGCCATGGGCAGGCCATCCCGCGCTGCCAGCACCAGTGATTCAAGCGACGGTGCGATCCCGCCACAGGCCAGAATGATCGCCACCACGCGCTGCGCGCTGCGCGGCGGGCGGGCATGCCAGGCGATGCCCAAACGGATGAACAGCGGGGGAAGTATTGGCAAAAGATATTGCCGCCAGGTCGGCATGGGCAGCATCGCCGCCACCAGCCCTGCGACAATCAGCAGGTCGACGGCGCGGCTGCGCGGGCGCGGTAATCCCTGGCGCGCGACTGCCCATAGCGCCAGCAATGCCGGGCCGAGCGCCAGAAATTTCAGCATATCAAACAGCTTGCTCAGCATTGACAGCTTGGCGGCTTTGGGGCCGCCCGCATACCAATCAATCGGCGCGCGCACAGGAAAGCCGATCACCTCAAACCAAAAAGCGCCGGGCGCAATCGACCATAGCCAGCCGACCAACGCCACCAAAGGTGCCGCCCCCAGCGCCAACGCCACCGGGCGATGATTGCGATCAAACAACGCATAAAGGCCATACGCCGCCGCGGGCACCGCATAGGATATTTTTGCCGCAGCCGCGCCTGCCAGCAGCATGCCGGTCGCCATGGCGACCCGCCGACTGCCTTTGCCATTGGCGGTGCGCAGCACCAGCCAGCAGGCCCCGGCCAGCATCGCGGCGGGCAGGGCATCGTTGCGCGCAACACAGACGCTGAACAGGAAGATATCGCACGCCGCAAACAAGCCAGCGCAGGCATAAGCGACGCGCGCCGGGGCACCGCCCTCTCTGGCCGCTGCGGACACAAGGGCGATGGTTATTGCGCCCAGCAGTGCGTTGGTCAGGCGGAGGGCGGGATAGGCAAATGTTCCTGCCAGCGCCGCAATCGGGGCGAAAAGCAGCGGCTGGAGCGGCGTCTGCAAATAGGCGAAATCGCGGTAGGGCAGCTTCCCCCACGCGAGGACGGCGGCGGCGACATATTGGCTTTCGTCATGGTCGATCGGCCGCGCCACCGCCAGCAGCATGAGCGCCAGCACCACCAGCGCCAGCATCCCCATCGCGATCGCTGGGCGCGGTTCCAGATGCAGCGGTTTGGAAAGCGGCGCAGTGGTCATCATCATGGTCCCCATGCCTTGTGCGCGGGCTGCTGTCCAAAGTCGCTCTTGCCTAATCCTGTCACATATCGTCCATGTCGCCGTGCAATGGCCGCACAACAGGCCGGGCGCGCGCAGATTAGGGCGCGCGCAGATTAGGGGAGAAACAGCATGACCATTCGTATCGATCGCCGTTCGTTCATGGTCACCGGGTCAATCGGGCTTGGTGCTTTTGCGATCCCCGGCTTTGCGCAGACCGCCAATGTCACGGACGCGCGCGGCTTCACCCATTCGGTCGCAAGTGGCGAGCCTATGGCGGATTCGGTACTGTTATGGACGCGTTTTGTACCGATTTCGGGTGATTCTGCGCGATTAACCGCCGAATTGTCCGAAACGGCCGATTTTTCGAAGATAATTGCAGGCGGCGCGCAGATCACGGGCGGCTGGCGCGATTTCACCAGCAAGATCACGGTTGGGGGGTTGAAGCCCGGCAAGCGTTACTATTTCCGCTTCGTCGCGCCCGATGGCAGCTTTTCGCCGGTTGGCCGCACCAAGACGCTGCCGGTTGGCCTCGCCCCTTCATTCCGGGCGGCGATATTCTCCTGCTCCAACCTGCCCTTTGGCTATTTCAACGCCTATGCCCATGCGGCGCTGCGCGATGATATTGATCTGGCCATCCACCTGGGTGATTATTTCTATGAATATCAAACGGGGGATTACCCCGCGCTGAAGGATGCCGTGGCCGGTCGCCAGCCGCTGCCCGCGACTGAAATCATCCAGCTCGCCGATTACCGGCTGCGTTTTGCCAGCTATCGCAGCGACCCCGATCTGCAAAAGCTGCACAGCCTGGTGCCGATGATCGTCCAGTGGGACGATCACGAAATAACGAATGACAGCTGGGAGGGCGGCGCACAGAACCACCAGAAGAACGAAGGCGAATGGCATGCCCGCCGCGCTGCCGCGATGCAGGCATATCGCGAATGGATGCCGATTTCCGATGAGCCGTGGAAGGCGTATGAAATCGGCACGCTCGCCACGTTGTTCCGCACCGAAACCCGCGTGCTGGGGCGCACCAAACCGGCCGAACTCGCCCCCTTCCTGTTCAAGCCCGATCCCGCCAAGGCACTCGCCGAATTCCGCGATGGCAGCTGGCAGGATGCAGCCGCGACCATGATGGGATCGCAGCAGGAGGATTGGCTGGCCCATGCCATGCGCGCATCGGTAAAGGGCGGCACCAAGTGGCAGGTGGTCGGCTTTGGCACGATCATGGGCAACACCCAAACGCCGCTGAGTGCCGCAAGCTGGGTGTCCCCCGATGCCGATCCGCGCGCCAAGGCGTATCTGGCGGCGGGCATGATGGCGACCAAGGCGGGGCTGCCGTTCAATTTCGATAGCTGGGGCGGTTACCCGGCGGCGCGGGCGCGCTTCCTGAAATCGGCGCAGGGGCTGGGCGCGAACCTGATCGTCATCTCCGGCGACAGCCACAATGCCTGGGCCTATGATCTGGGGCAGAACGGCAAGCCTGCGGGGGTTGAATTCGCTGGCCAGGGCGTTACCTCACCCGGCTTTGAAAGCGCCATCAAGATTGATCCAAAAACAGTCGCCAAGGCGCTGGTAGAGGCGAACCCCGAACTGAAATGGTGTGACACCAGCCGCCGCGGCTATATGGCGATGACGATCACGCCGACGCGGGTGACGAACGACTGGATTTTCGTCGACACGATCAAAGCCAAATCCACCGCCGCCAGCGTGGGCCACAGCGCCACGGTGATGCGCGGGCGCAATGTAATGGGGTGAGGGGTTGGGATAGCGGACGGCACGCGGGGCGGGTTGGTAGGCGATAGAGCCGCAGCCCCGCGCCCGACGTTGCGGCGGGACAACAAGGCCGCTGGGCGCGTTGGCTTGGGGCAGATGTTTTTTTCGGAGCGATGGCTGGGATTGGGGCGGTTCTGGACAGGCCGCTTTTGGCAGCCGCATCACGTCAGCGGACATCGCCGGTTCTGATACGGAGCCTCAATACCCAGCGGATCGGCCCGCATCGTCCGAGCCTTTAGAGGAGCATACCCAAGGCCATCATGCCGCTTCCCCGCAAATCAGATAGAATATCGCCGCTAGCGATATTCTATCTTGCGTCGATTGAGAATCGGTCTATGCTGGCAGGGCTATGGTAGCTCAAACTGAACCCGTCAGAAGCTGGGGCCACAAGCCCTGTGGGGAGATTGTCTCCCCGACTACCACCTGCGTCTCGGCGGCGGGGAGCGGCGCGCCGCGCCCGCCCGGGACCGGGCGCGGCGAACCCGAGGTAAACACGCTCCGCAACAGTGCTCTCACCAGTGCCTACGGGGGCCGGCAGTTTGTCGCCGGTCTGGCCGACAGGAGAGCCACCCATGAGCAATTACCATCGCACGCAGCGTCACAAGCCGCCTCCGCCCTCTCGATGGCTCCTTCTGATGAAGGTTGTCATCGCGATCGGCCAGGTGGTGTCCTTCGCGAAATACCTTTTACACTTTCGCGAGTGACAGGTGACCTCGGGACAGCCACAATATGACCAAGCGCCCGACCATCAACGAGGCGCTACGACTGCTTCGCCTGTATTGCGGCTTTTCACAGGCGGAGATGGCTAAGCGTCTCGATGTCGCCCAGTCGATGGTGTCCGACATCGAGGGGGGTCGCAAGAATGTGACGATGGACCTGCTTCAGGCCTATAGCGATGCGGTTGGCGTGCGCATGTCCCAGCTGCTATTCTTCGCCGAGGAAATCGAAGGCCAACCGATCGCGCGACGCGGACAGTTGATCGTGGCTGAAGGTGTCCTGAAGCTGCTGGAGAAACTCAAGCCGAGTGATCGTGCCGCGGCCTAGGACAGCGCGCTACGAACGCTATGCGTTCGAGGACTCGCCGTGGGTCCAGAATCTCACCCAGCGCGATCTGGCGAAACTACTGGGCACGACGAAGGACCGGCTCGAGGCCCTGATCCGCGACAAGGACAAATGGATCAGCCGCCGCAACGAACAGATCGGCGGCAAGCAACGAACCCTAGCGGTGCCCTATGGCAAGCTGCGAACCGTGCACGAGCGCCTGAAATACCATCTCAACAAGATCAAGCAACCCGACTATTTGTTCAGCCCGCGCAAAGGTCTCGGGCAGCGCGACAATGCCGGACATCATGTCGGACAGGCCCAATTCCTCAGCCTCGATATCAAACAATTCTACCCATCGACGATGGCCGAGCACATTTTCAGATGGTGCCACCATGTCGCCGGCATGCGATCCGATGTGGCGGGTCTCTTCACACATCTGGTCGCGGTCGATGGCAAAATGCCATTCGGCTCGCCCATCAGCCCGGTCCTGACGACGCTGGTCCACCGCGCGATGTTCGATTCCATCTTCGAGAGGTGCGTGGTTCGCGGACTGCGCATGTCGCTATGGGTAGACGATCTGACGATCTCGGGCACATTCGTAAAAGGCGATCTGATCGAGGAGATTAGGCAGATCATCCGCCAAAGCGGGTTCCAGACGCATAAGATCGAGTTCCGCTCTACGGGCCGACCGGTGATCGTAACCGGCGTGCCGATCGAAGGCTTGCAGGTGACCGCGCCAAATTCCCTGCACATGCGCGTCAAGGATGGATACGCGGCGCTTCGGGAGGATCTCACCGACACCGAGCAGGCCCAGCAGATCGATCGCCTGCTCAGCGCCTTGGGCACCTACCGCTATCATCTGGGCCGCGCGTCGCCGGCTGGCCGCGCCGCCGCAAACAGGATGTACGCCCTTCGGAAGCGCAGATCGCTACTGAAAATCGTCGCGGTTACCGAACCTTCCGCCGACACAATGCCTGCTCAGCCACCCAACGCAACCGGGGTCGACGACACGGTTCCCTGGCTTTGAACGGACGGTGGCTTCTGAGATAAACACGGAGGCAGCCGAATGGCTGATATTAGGGCGCAAAACTGCCACCACGCACAGCCACCCATCCCCCCGCTACCCCCGCACCGCCGTCAT
>JAKFUX010000014.1:0-24812 GCA_021732465.1 Sphingomonas sp. | reverse complement strand
AGGGCGGTGGGAAGCATTATCGCGCCGGGCGGGTATCTGATCAGTCCCGCGCGTCCAACGCCAGCATCATGAAGTGGTTGTGCGGGCTTTCGATATAGTCGGCATAGGGGCCGCAATCGACGAAACCAAACCGGCGGTACAGCGCATGGGCAGGTGCGAATGAAGGGCTGGTCCCCGTTTCGAGATTGAGCCGGTGCCACCGCCGCGCTTTGGCCTCGACAATCACATGATCGAGCAGCCGGGCCGCGACGCCCCTGCGCAGATGATCGGGATGCGTTCGCATCGATTTCACCTCACCCTCGCCAGCCCCCAGTTCCTTCAGGGCACCACAACCGAGCAGCGCCCGCCCTTCCCACAAGCTCCAAAGCGTCACATCGGGCGCGCGCAGCGCATCCAACCCCAAAGCGAATCGAAACTCCGCCGCCGTATCGGCTTGAACCGCCGCCAAGTGCAGCCCGATCAGGGCGGTGATTTCGGGGCCGGTCGCATCGTCTTCAACAATGGTGAAGTCCGGCCCGGCGGGGTTTATCAAGGCAGTTGTTCGCCGCTATCGACGCCCCATAGCCGGTTGGCCTCGACATAGCCCGCCCGCCCGCGCACATCGAACCAGCACCAGCCGCGCGCGCATTTGCTGATCCGCCCGACCACGCCAGGCGCTGCCCGCCACAATAATACGGCATTGAAACGCGGCGCTTCCAACAGATCGGCGGTGCTGCCCATGATGATGCCGGTGCGCGTTTCGCTTAGCAGATTGCCCTGCATCCACCCTTGCGTGCCATCAGGATCCTCAACCTTGCGCCATTCCTTGTAACTATCGACGATCTTGATGGGCAGATCGGCACGCTGATACAGCCAGCTCGCGGGAAAATTGCGCCCCGGCCCTGTCCTCATGCGCGCTTTCGATGCGGCAATCGACGCAAAATAGGGCGCTTTTCGCGTTTGCGACTGTGCCGAATCAGGGGCGATGCCAGCCAGCGCCAGCCCCCCCGTCATCAGCATCACGCCAGCCCAGAATCGCATCGAACCCCCTTTTATTGGTAAATCATCGTTTACCTTGTTTACGCGACTTTCTTCAACACCGTTGACGGCGCAATCGAGAGCCGCCAATCGGTAGTAATGCCCGAAATGAGACGCCCCATGCCAAAGGTGCCCCATCCAAAAGTGGTCGTGACGCGCGAGCTGTCCGATCCCGTGATGGACCGAATGGAGCAACTGTTCGAAACAACCAACAATCGCGCCGATGCGCCAATGACGCGCGACCAGCTTGCCGCTGCCATGGCCGATTGCGATGTGCTGGTGCCGACCGTGACGGACGACATTGATGCAGGCCTGATCGAAGCGGCGGGCGATCGGCTGCGCCTGATTGCCAATTTCGGCGCTGGCGTGAACCATATCGCGCTAAAGGCGGCGCGTGCGCGTGGCATTATCGTCACCAATACCCCGGGCGTGCTGACCGAAGATACCGCCGATATGACGATGGCGCTGATCGTGTCCGTCCCTCGGCGGCTTGCAGAAGGCGAAAAGCTGGTCCGGTCAGGCCAATGGAAGGGCTGGAGCCCCGGCGGGATGCTGGGCCACCGCATCGGCGGCAAGGCGCTCGGCATTATCGGCATGGGCCGGATTGGCCAGGCCGTGGCGCAGCGCGCCCGCGCCTTTGGCCTGTCAATCCATTACCATAACCGCCACCGCCTGCCGCCAGTGCTGGAGGCGCAACTGGGCGCGACATGGCATGATTCGCTGGATGAAATGCTGGCTGCGATCGACATTTTGACGATCCACACGCCGCGTAATGCGCAAAGCGAAAATTTGCTCGACGCGCGCCGGATCGGCCTGATGCGCCCGCATGTGTTCCTGATCAACGCGGCGCGCGGTGGCATTGTTGACGAAGATGCGCTGGTTACCGCGCTGGAAGCGGGCAAACTTGCCGGGGCCGGGCTGGATGTGTGGCAGCACGAACCGCAAATCGATCCGCGCCTGCTTGCGTTGCCCAATGTGGTCATGCTGCCGCATATGGGGTCTGCCACGTATGAGGGGCGGCTGGCGACGGGCGACAAGGTGATCACCAACATCCGCGTCTGGGCAGACGGCCACCGCCCGCCCGATCAGGTGCTTGAGGGCTGGATTTAACCGCGCAACGGGTTTGCGCTATGCCGACAGGACGCGATATCCCGATACAATTACGTCCATCGCCCCCTCAATCGCCGGTCAAAATCCGATCGATCAACTGCTTCACCGTCGGCACGAAGCCGTTCGAATAAAACGGGTCTTTCTTGAAATTATACGCGCCGTGCCCCGCGAACATCAAATTCTGGTCGGTATCGCCGCCATGGGCGATGTCCTGCAGCGTCTTTTGGATGCAGAAACTGCGCGGATCAGCCAGGCGGCCGGTCGAATTGGTGTCGCTGTCCATCCAGGATGAAAAGGCACAGTGGCTAAGGCACCCCATGCAATCCGACTGATCCTTGCGGATCGTCGATTTCTCGGCACCGGTTACGAACACCAACGTATTGTCTGGCGTCTTCAGCGCATCGGTGAACCCAGCGCCGAACCAAGCGCGGGCGCGCATCAGATCGCCCTTCGTCACCCAGAAATTCTTGCCGCGCACACCTACGTCGAGCTGGAACTGATGATCGCCCGCCACTTCGGTCGAATAGGGTATCTGGCGCTCAGAGCGGGCTTCAAGCATGCGCAGGAACGGATTGCGCACCGCGCTGGAGTAAAAACCGGTCGGCGAAAAGCGGTGGAGCAGCACCTCCCCCTCTTCGATATGCGTCAGCTTGTCTTTCCACCCCTGCGGAATCGGGCTTTCCCGGGTCAGCAGCGGGCGGGTGCCGAACTGGAAGGCGATTGACCCCAATTCCGGGTTATCAATCCAGTTGCTCCAATCGCGCAAAAACCACACGCCGCCGGCCATAACGATCGGCACATCATCGGAAATGCCGCCCTCGCGCATCGTTTCGCGCAACGCCTTGACGCGAGGATAGGGGTCCTCGGGCTTGCGGGGGTCTTCGGCGTTCGACAGGCCATTATGCCCGCCTGCCAGCCACGGGTCTTCATACACGACCGCAGCAAGCCAATCAGAAGCCTTTGAATAAGCGCGTTTCCACAGCGCACGAAAGGCGCGGGCGGAACTGATGATCGGCAGATAGCTTACCTCATAAGAAGCCGCGATCTCCGACAATTTATACGGCATGCCCGCACCGCAGGTGACGCCCGACACCATTCCGCGCGTCCGTTCCAGCACCCCGTGCAGGATGCGCTGCGCACCGCCCATTTCCCACAAGACGTTGATGTTGATGGCGCCCTTGCCGCCAGCAATCTCTGCCGCACGGCGCACCTGCTCAACCGCACCGTCGATTGCATACTGGATCAGCTCTTCGTGGCGATCCCGTCGGGTCAGCGCGCTGTAGACCTGGGGAATGATCTTGCCCTCGGGATCATAGCTGTCGGCGTTCACCGCAGAGACGGTGCCGATGCCACCCGCAGCGGCCCATGCGCCCGCGCTGGCATGATTTGTGGCGGCCACGCCCTTGCCGCCTTCCACGAGTGGCCAAACCTCATGGCCACCATAGATGATCGGCTTCACGCCCTTGAACACGCCACTCTCTCCATCGCTTCGTCTTAACGTCTCAACATACCGGTATAACGAAACCGTAACGGCAAGCGAGTAAATAGCGACTCAGCTTGCGCTTTCGGGAAGGATGCCCAATTTGCCCATTGCGGCAGCATAGAGGCGGGCATAGGCGGCAACCATCACGTCTTCGCCATATTCTGCCACCGCCCGCGCCCGATTTGCAGCGCCAACGGTGCGCCGAAGATCAGCATCATTGACAAGGGTCAAGATGGCATCCCGCAGGTAAACCTCTCCATAATGTGAACAAATCAGTGGCTGATTCGCATCGGACACCATGGTTGGCACATCGCCAACCGGCGGTGCCGCGATCGGCAATCCGGCTGCCATGGCTTCGACGACGGAGATCGGAAATTGTTCACTGCGAGACGATAAAGCGAAGATATCGAACATACCCACAAAACGACTCGGATCGCGGAGAAACCCTGGCAGGTGCAACCGATCGCCAATTCCCATCGCCAGCGCCGCTTGCTGGATGTTCGCCCGCTCTGGCCCCTCACCTACAATCACCAGCTGAAATTTGCCCGATAAGCCGCCCGCTGCACGCACCAGCATTGGCAGGTCTTTCACCGCCCGCAGGCCCGCCAGCGTTCCAATCACCAACTCGCCCGGTTTGCGGCGAAAGCCAGGAATGGCGCGGGGCTCTGGCTTGCGCGCATAAAGATCAACCGCAATGCCGTTAACGATGCGGTGCACGCGAGCCTTTGGTTGTTTCCACACGTCCAGCGCAATCGCTTCCAACGTGCGCGATGGCACCACCAGCGCATGCGCCGCGCGCAGCGCCAGGCGGCGATAGGCGTTTCGTTCGGGCTTTAACCCACCCGCTTCATCTTCGTTAAAGCCGTCTTCGTGGTGGATCAGCGGCGGCACGTTCTTTCCGAACACACGCCGCGCCATCACCCCGTCAATCGCGCCCCAATTATAGGTCAGCACCAGATCGAACCGGCGCATGTAGCGGGCAATCGCCTCATAGCGCGCAACAGAGGGGCGCCCGGTCAACGGTGGCGGATCTTGCGCGACTTCGTAGGGAACACCCGCTGCAATCGCATCGCGCGCGCCCAGCGCCTCGGGCACGCCTGATACGATCGTGTGGCGGGCCCGGTCCCCCCAGGCGTTCATCAGCCGAACCGCGCGTGCTTCCTTGCCCCCCAGATCAAAGCTGGAATGCAGGTGCAGGATATGCGGGCGCTGTGCCATCGGCCCCGTCTTAGCTCAGGCCAAGCGCCTTGCGAGCGACTTTCTCCAGCGCCGGGTCAATGGCGGGCGGGTCCATGGGCACGCTTGCCTCCAGCCGTTCGGCAATATGCGTCAGGGCAGCAATGCGCCCGGCCTTTTTGTTGTTGCCGTCAATCACTTTCCAGGGCCCCCAGCGGGTATCGGTGCGGCGAAACATCTCTGCCATCGCGTCCAGATATTCGTTGCGGCGTGCGCGGTTGCGATAATCGTCCAGCCCGGTCTTCCAGCGTTTCCAGGGGTGATCGAGCCGTTCTTTCAGCCGCTCGTCCTGCGATGCCTGCGTCACATGGATGAACAGCTTGACAATCGTCGTGCCCGAATCGGCCTGCTGCGCCTCAAATTCGTTGATCTCGTCGTAGCCGCGCCGCCAATCAGCCTCGCTGGCGAAGCCCTCAACCCGTTCAACGAGCACCCGGCCATACCAGCTGCGATCAAACACCGCGATATCGCCGTCCCGCGGCAGCCGCTGCCAGAAACGCCACAGGAAATGCCGCGCCTTTTCATCGGCGCTGGGTGCGGCGATGGGCCAAACCTGAAAATAGCGCGGATCCCATTCTGCCGTCAGCCGCTGAATGATGCCGCCCTTCCCCGCTGCATCCCACCCCTCAAATATAATCGCCGCGCGCTTCTGGTGGCAGATGTGCGCGGCCTGGATATGCGCCAGCCGCTCCTGCAGCTTTGCCAGATCGGCGTCGTAATCGCCGTCATACTTGGCGCCTGCTTCGAAATCGCTGAGGTTAATCGTCATACCGGGGTCGCCTTTCCAAGGTCCGGGACATGAACGTCCCAAGTGCCCCGGCGGCGCAACACCAGCAGATAATATAACCCCGACAACAGCACCTGTGCGCCCGTCATCAGCAATCCCGGTCGCCCTTCCTCCACATCCAGCCAGTTGAGCCAGAAAATGTATCCCAGCGCGATCAGCGTCACGATGGGCATCAGCGGATATAGCGGGCTTTTGAACGGCGCATCGGCAAGCAATCCACTCCGCCGCCCGTGGATCATCGCCAGCGCAATGCCGGCATAAATCACGACCAGCCCGGTGCCGCTCAACACCAGCAACAGCTCAAGCGACAGGAAACAACACGCAATCCCTGCCCCACCGGCGATCAATGTGCTGATCCAAGGCGATCCAAAGCGCGGATGAATTGCTGTCAGCCAGATATCGAGCGGACGGCCCCAGCAGCGATCCCGCGCGGTGCCATAAAAGAAGCGCGCGCAGGCCAGGATGCACGCGATAATCGCGTTCACTACCGCCGTCGCCACGCCAATCGACACCCAGCCAGCCACTTCATCGCCCGCGCGCATCCGCACGAGCAGACCGAACGGATCATCGCTGGCAAAAATCGCCTGCAAATCAGGCGCACCCGCCAGAATGGCAAGCAACGGCATCACTTCGAGCAGCAACGTCAGCGCGACGGCCCAGAAAATCGCATGGGCAATCTTGCGCGGGGCCTCATGCATTTCTTCGCCGAAATATACGGCAGCACCATATCCGTTCAGCGCAAAAATGCCGATCGATGCGGCAAGCCCCATCGATGCAGCAGAGGCAGGTTCAAAACCCGTGCCACTCGCCGCCAGCATCACCGGGTTGGCGAGCATATCCGCCAGCGGGCGCACCGCATTGCCAAAGCCGAGCACCACCACCGCGACAACCGCCAGCACTTCCACCAGCAGGAAAATGCCCGTCACCCAGGCGTTTACGCGAATTTCCAGCACCGCGACCAGCATTGCACCGGCAATCACCGCCACCGCCAGCGGCACGGCGGGAATGCCCGGCAGCACCATCCCCAAAATCGCCGCCAGCCCCAGCGCAAGCGCAGGCGGAAACAGGATATTGTTGAACACGTTGACGCCCAGCATCACAAACCCGGCCAATGGCCCCAGCGTGCGCGCCACCATGACATATTCGCCGCCCGCCACCGGCCATTTCGACGACAGTTCAGCATAGATGTAGGCGGTGGCAACGCACACCAGCCCGGCCAGCAGCATCGCCCAAATCGCGCCAGTGCCCGCCGCGCGCAACATGCCCGGCACGATCACGAACAGCGATGATACAGGGCTGGTGAGCGACAGCGTCAGGAACAACACCCCCACCACACCCAGGCTACGAACAAGCGCAGGCGGGCTGGGTGGTTGCAACTGGTGGTCGAGCATCGTTCCCCTTACCCTAAATGTCGCCCCCCGAAACCGGTCAGCTATGCGGATGGCTTTGGCGCTGCAACCTCTACGGTACGGATATTAAGTTCTCGCAACTGTTTTGCCGTCGCTACATTGGGCGCGCCCATCATCAGGTCTTCGGCCTTCTGGTTCATCGGGAAGGTAATGACTTCACGGATATTGGGTTCGTCGGCCAGCAGCATGACGATGCGGTCGACGCCGGGAGCCGATCCGCCATGCGGCGGCGCGCCGAATTTGAAGGCGTTGATCATGCCGGCAAAATCGCGGTCGACATCGGCCTGGCTATACCCGGCAATCTCAAAGGCTTTGTACATGATTTCAGGGCGATGGTTCCGGATCGCGCCCGATGAAAGCTCAACACCGTTGCAGACAATGTCGTACTGGAACGCCAGAATATCGAGCGGGTTCATGCTCTCCAGTGCCGCCATTTCGCCCTGCGGCATGCTGAACGGATTGTGGCTGAAATCGATCTTCTTGGCGTCCTCATCATATTCGAACATCGGGAAATCGACGATCCAGCAGAATTCGAAGCGGCTATCGTCAATCAGCCCAAGCTCCTGCCCAATCCGGGTACGTGCCAGACCCGCGAGCTTGGCGGCCTGGGCTTCTTTGCCTGCTGCAAAGAAAATACCATCATCAGGGCCAAGGCCCAGCGCGTCGGCAATTGCCTTCATCCCGTCCTGGCCGTGATTATTGGCAATGGGGCCGCCGAATACGCCCTGCTTCTGCGTGGCATAGCCAAGGCCGGGAAAGCCTTCGCTTTGCGCCCAGCTGTTCATGTCATCAAAGAATTTGCGGCTTTTCTCCGCAGTGCCCGGTGCCGGAATGGCGCGGACGACGCTGCCCTCGTCAACCATCGATGCGAAACGGCCAAAGCCGCTGCCCCGGAACCGCTCGGAAACATCAGTGATCAGCAACGGGTTGCGCAGGTCCGGCTTGTCATTGCCATATTTCAGCATCGATTCGCGGTACGGAATCCGGCGGAACGGCAGCGCTGACACGCTGCGTCCTTTCCCCTGCCAATCGGCGAACTCCTCAAACACTCCGTGCAGCACCGGCTCAATCGCGGCGAACACATCGTCCTGCGTGACAAAGCTCATCTCGAAATCGAGCTGGTAGAATTCGCCCGGCGACCGGTCAGCGCGCGCATCCTCATCGCGAAAACACGGCGCGATCTGGAAATAGCGATCGAAGCCCGCGACCATCAGCAACTGTTTGAACATTTGCGGGGCCTGGGGCAGCGCATAGAATTTGCCCGGATGCACGCGGCTGGGCACCAGATAATCGCGCGCGCCTTCGGGTGACGATGCCGTCAGGATCGGCGTCTGGAATTCGGTGAAGCCTTGCGCATTCATCCGGTTGCGCAGCGACGTGATTACCTTTGATCGCAGCATGATGTTGGCGTGCAGCCGATCCCGCCGCAAATCGAGGAAGCGATAGCGCAGGCGAATATCCTCGGGATATTCCGCATCGCCCGCCACCGGCATCGGCAATTCCTGCGCATGGCTTTGCACAACGGCTTCCGTCGCGCGGATTTCGATCCCGCCAGTCGCCAGATTGGGGTTCACCGCCTCTGCCGTGCGCGCCGTAACGGTGCCGGTAATCGTCACCACGCTTTCGCTCTTCAGTTTCTCGATCACCGCGAACACCGGGCCGCTCACATCGGTGACGATCTGGGTTATGCCGTAATGATCGCGCAAATCGATGAACACCAGATCACCGTGATCGCGCTTTTTATGCACCCAGCCCGACACGCGGACCTGCTGGCCAACATGGTCGGGGCGTAGTTCAGCGCAAGTATGGGTACGATAGGCGTGCATGGCGTATGACTTCTCAATGGGGGTCGCAGGCAAGGGCGCGCCATTTACCGCGACATACCGACTTTCGTCGACATTGCAGCTTTGGCGATGGCTGGCGCTTCCCCGCCAACCCCGGCTTTGTCAAGCCGGACAACTCTCGTTATGACGTCATGGATGCACATTCACGACCTGATCGACGATTCCGCCGCGCTCGCCAATCTCTGTCACCGCCTTTCGCAATCGCCGTTTATCGCGGTCGATACCGAATTCATGCGAGAGAACAGCTATTGGCCGGAACTCTGCCTGATCCAGATCGCCGATGCGAACGAAGCCGCTGCGATTGATCCGATGGCACCGGGCATCGACCTGAAGCCGCTGCTCGACCTGCTGACCGAAAATGATGATGTGCTGAAGGTGTTTCACGCCGGCGGGCAGGACATTGAAATTGTGTATAACCTGACCGGCAAAACGCCTTTTCCCATGTTCGACAGTCAGGTTGCGGCAATGGCGCTGGGGCAAGGCGAACAGATTGGCTATTCCAATCTGGTCGAAAGCTATCTGGGGATCAGCGTCGACAAGGGGGCACGCTTTACCGATTGGAGCCGCCGCCCGCTCGATAAGCGCCAGATCGAATATGCGATTGGCGACGTGACGCATTTATCGACGATCTTCCCCAAAATGCTTGATCGGCTGCGCAAAAACGGGCGCGGCGGGTGGCTTGACCAGGAAATGGAGCGGATCGGCAATCCCGCCAATTATGCCAATGATCCCGAAGAAGCATGGCGCCGCGTGCGGATTGCCGGGCGCAAGCCTGAAGTACTCGGGCGGCTAAAGGCGCTGGCGAAATGGCGCGAGCTGGAGGCGCAGGGGAAGGACTTGCCACGCGGGCGCATCATCAAGGATGAAACGCTGGCCGATCTGGCGGGCACCCCGCCCAAGAAACAGGCTGATCTGGCGCGGGTGCGCGGCCTTTCCCCCGCCTGGGCTAACAACGATATCGGCGCGCGGTTAATGGCGTCGCTGGAAGCCGCCAAGCCGATGAGCGCGGCCGAAATGCCCGCGCGGGATGATCGCAAACCGGGCAACGGCAAGGAAGGCGCGCTGGTCGCCGATCTGCTGAAGCTGCTGCTGAAAATCCGCGCGCGCGACATTGATGTGGCCGCCAAATTGCTGGCCCGCACCGAGGATCTGGAGGCGCTGGCAGCCGGCCAGCGCGAGGGGTTGGCGATTCTGGAAGGGTGGCGCTTCGAACAATTCGGCCGCGACGCGCTGGCGCTGGTTGACGGGCGGCTCGCCTTTGCGGTGAAGAACGGCAAACTGAAAATGACGCGGGCAGAGGACGCGGAATAAGGACGCCGCTACCCCCGAACCGCCACCTGCCGCCCCAGTGCATTGGCGAGCACCTTGTGCCGCCGCTCCACCGCTTCGCTGTACAGCGCCGCGTCGCCCGGGGCGAGCGTTAGCGCCACTGATGTGCCGTCATCATCCAGCCGTGATCGCTGAAGTGGCCCTGCCAGCCCACCGCTCATCCGCTGGCCCAGCCGCATCGCAAGGCCCCACGCCGTGGCGCGTTTCAGCTCCTGCGGGGTGGCAAGTGCGGGGATCAGCGGCGACGGATCAGTGCCGCCCCCCAGCGACGTGAACAGCGCCTGAGCCAGCAACACACGGCCATGCGCGTCAATCGCCACCCAATTGCCGTGCAGCGCAATCTCCACGCCGCGCTCGGCGCGAAATTCAGGGTTCGCCCGCCAACCCACATCGGCAAGCAGACACGCGGCGTGGCGCAACCGCGCAACATGCGGCGGCTCGCCCGCAAATAATGGCGCGACCCAGCGATCAAGCAAATCGCCATGCTCGGCAAAACGGCCCAGCCGTCGCCCTTCATCACGCGCGGCCACGATCAATGGATCCTGCGCGCGTTCTTCTGCCGATAGCGCGCCGAACAACAGCCCCTCGCGCAAACCAAATGCGGACACGATCGTTGTCCGCGACCCCAGATGGCGCAGCAAGACGCCAAGCAGCGCATTGGCATCGCCCAAAGTCGGCACCCGCCCTGACGACAGCGTCGGAATCGCCCGCAGCTTGCCCTTGGCGATGTGGCTCAATGTGCGCCCGATCCGGGTAATCGCGGCGGGCGCCATTTCATATTGGTGGAGGACCGGCAGCGGCGCGCCGGTGACGTGCATGTCGAGCCGGGCAAGCGCCCGCCACGATCCACCGACCAGGTACAAGGGTAGCCCCTGCCCCTTGCCCGTCCAGCCCGCTTCATCAATCATGGCGGCAACCCGCCGATCAAATGATCGCAGCCCCTTGGCCCGCATTGCCCCCAGCCGCAGCACGCCGAGCGGAAACGACACCCGATCCTGCACATCGCCGCCCGATACCCGCACCAGCTCAAGACTGCCGCCGCCCAGATCGCCGACAATGCCGTCAGCGAGCGGAATGGCGGAAAGAACACCCAGCCCCGCGCCCATCGCCTCTTGCTCGCCGCTCAGCAATTCCACCTCAAGCCCCAGCGCGCGGGCATCCGCCAGCAGCACGTCGCCATTGGTGGCGTCGCGCACCGCCGCTGTTGCCACGGTGCGCAGCCGCGTAACCTCCATCTCGCGCGCCATTGCCGCAAACCGGCCAAGCGCCCCGCGCGCGACGCGCAGCGCCTCTGCGTCAATCGCGCCCGTCTCTGCAAAGCCGCGCCCCAGCCCGGCCATCACCTTTTCGTTGAACAAAATGGCGGGCAGCCGCGCGGGGCCCTGGTACACGACCAAGCGGATCGAATTGGAGCCGATATCGATGATCGCGGTGCGCGGATCGGCGGCACCTTCAACCCTTGGTTTGCGGAAAAGCAGCGTGGCCATCAAATCAGAACGCGCGAGCGGGCATTAGTGCCGCCGCCGCAGCGACAATTTCGGCACTGAATCGCTGCCCTGCAATGCAGCACCACGCCCAGACAGCGACGGATTGGTCATGAAATAGCGGTGCAGGTTGAACGGTCGACTTCCCGGCGACACGCGAACATAGCTGCCATCTGACTGTAATTCCCAGCTTTGTTCATTATCAATCAGGTTGGCGACCATCACCTGATCCAATATCTGATCATGCACCGTCGCGTTTTCAATCGGCAGCAAATACTCAACCCGGCGATCAAAATTGCGCGGCATCGCGTCAGCGGACGAGATGAACAGCTTTGCACCATCATTGGGCATCGCCTTGCCGTTACCGAACGCCCAGATGCGGCTATGCTCCAGAAACCGTCCGATCACTGATTTGACGCGAATGTGTTCTGACATATCGGGCACGCCGGGCTTCAGGCAGCAGATGCCCCGGATGACCAGGTCAATTTCCACCCCGGCATTGCTCGCTTCGTAAAGTTTTTCGATGACGGCGGGATCGACCAGCGAATTCATCTTGGCCCAGATGGCGCCAGGCTTGCCCGCGCGCGCAAACGCAATCTCAGCATCGATGCAATCGACCAGCCGCTTGCGCAGATCGCGCGGCGACAGGCTGACCAGTGTCATATTCTCTGGCTCGACATAGCCGGTGACGTAATTGAACATCTGCGCCGCATCACGCCCGATGCGAGGATCAGCGGTGAAGAAGCTGAGATCAGTGTATATTTTTGCCGTGATCGGGTGATAATTGCCGGTGCCGAAATGGCAGTAAGTGCGATACTGCCCGCCCTCTCGCCGCACGACCATTGATACCTTGGCGTGGGTTTTCCATTCCATAAAACCATACACCACCTGCACCCCGGCGCGTTCCAGCGCGGACGCCCAGAGCAGATTCTGCTCCTCATCAAAGCGCGCTTTCAGCTCAACAACGGCGGTGACCGACTTGCCAGCCTCTGCTGCCGCAATCAGCGCGTTGATGACGGCAGGCTGCTTGCCAGCGCGGTACAGCGTCTGCTTGATCGCCACCACATCGGGGTCACTCGCCGCCTGGCGCAAGAATGCCAGCACCACATCAAAGCTTTCATACGGGTGGTGGACGACGATATCCTTGGCCTTAATGGCCGCAAAACAATCGCCGCTATATTCGCGAATCCGTTCGGGAAAGCGCGGGGAATAGGGCGGAAATTTCAGATCAGGCCGGTCTTCATCGACAATCGATTCAAGGTCGCCAACGCCCAGAAACGCCGCCCCATCGGTAACGAACGCGTCTGCCCCGCCCAGTTCATCGCGCAGCGCGGTGCTCAATCCTTCGGGCATGCCCGATTCGAGTTCCAACCGAATCACGCGCCCGCGCCGCCGCCGCTTGATGGCATTGGCGAAGTACCGAACCAGATCCTCCGCCTCTTCCTCAATTTCGATATCGCTATCTCGCAGCACGCGGAATTCGGCGGCGCCGATGACGCGGTAGCCGGGGAAAATCACCGACGAAAACCGCTTCACCAGCGATTCAACCGCAATGTAACGCGCCGTCTCCCCCGGCACGCGCACAAAACGCGGCATCGGCGCAGGCAGCATCACCAGTTCCTGAATCGGCTGATCATCCGACAGCCGCACCAGATCGAACATCACCGCCAGCCCCTTATTGGGCATGAACGGAAATGGATGCGCCGGATCAAGCGCTTGCGGCGTCAGGATGGGGAAAATCTGTTCGCGGAACTGGGTTTCCAGCCAATTAAGCTCGTCAGGCGACAGCGCCTCATCAATCATCCGCGATCCGAGCACCGCAACCCCGGTTTCGCCAAGCAAGCGGCGCAATTCACGCCACACATTGCGCTGGCTTTCCACAAGGGCATCCGCGCCTGCGACAATTGCGGTCAATTGCTGGCTGGAATTCAGGCCGTCAGCGGATAACCGGTCGACATCCTGAAGCTGCTGCCCCTTCAGCCCCGCCACACGCACCATGAAAAATTCGTCGAGGTTGGATCCCGAAATTGACAAGAACCGCAGCCGTTCAAGCAATGGGTGCGCGGGGTTGCACGCCTCCTCCAGCACACGCCTGTTGAACGCCAACCACGATAGTTCCCGGTTGAAATAGCGATCACCGGCGCTGGTGCCGACGAACAGATCGTCATCATCGACTTCAGCGATATGGGCCGGGCGGTTCATGCAGCATCATTCCCTCTAACAAGATTTCCTGCATCTAGGGCGCGATCGACGATCAGGCCCAGCGGTGCCAATGTGCCCCGTGCGAGCGGAATCGACAAGCGTTTGCGGGTCTGCCCAACCTCCTGATCGAGCGCATCCACCGCCCGCACCAGTGCCACATAGCTGCGTTCAACGCGCGCGATGAGCCACTGAATCAGTTCGGGCCGCGCATCCATGCTGCGGCGGGCAAATTCATGGATGAACAATGCCTCCATCAACGCATCATCGGGCGGATTAATGGCCAAAACCGGCGTTGCGGCCAGGCGTGATCGTAAATCGGGCAACGCCACGTCCCAGGCGGGCGGCGGCGAATCGGCGATGATCAACAGCGGGCGGCGGCTTGCCTGCGCCGCGTTCCAGGCATGGAAAATGGTGGTTTCATTGGCGCGTTCGGCATCGTCGATGATCGTGCCGCCGCTTTGGGCGGCAAAAATCCGCGCGAGCAGGCTGCGGCCCGATTTGCGCGGCCCCACCAGCATCGCCGCCATCACGGGCCATGCGCCCCACCGCTTCAGGGATTGGGCGGCCCGGCTGTTCGATTCGCTGATAATGAACGCGTCCTCGCCGGTGGCGTCCGGATAGGGCAGCGGCAGAAAAAGCTGCTTCATCCCGCCGTCGCGTTTTCGGCCTGCACATTGGGCGGCGGCAACGGGGTGCGCCCGCGCTGGATGCGAATTGCCCCTGTTCCCACCGTCACTTGCCAGCCCTGCGCCTCCAGCGCAGCCTTCAGCGCGGAAACGTTACCGTCAAAGCTGACGCGCATCACCGAAATGCCGCCCAGCGCCAGGCTGGTGGTGACGGCAGATCGTACCCCCGGAATGCTCCGCAGCGCGCGTTCAGCCGATTCGACCGCGGCGGTGCCCGGCGTGTCAAACTGCACCGCGACGCTAGCCCCGTCGGCAATCATCACGCCTTCCTCTGCAAGCGACTGATCGTCGATCACCTCGGCATCTTCTTCGGTGCCGGGCAGCGTATATTGCAGGCCTGGGTCCACCCGCAGCGCGCCCGTTGCCAGCGCGCGTTGATAGGCCTGGTCAATCCGCTTTATCCCGGCATCCAACAGCGCGGACAGCGCATCGCCGCTGCCGACTCGCAGCGAAAAGCTGGTCAGCAGGCGGTTATCAGGGCCAAAGCGGGCTTGAAACTGGCCGACAATCGGCCCGCCGGGATATTGCCGGAACAGATGCACGATGGGGATCAGCACATCCGACGCGCCATATTGCGCCAATATCATCCGCCACCAGCCGCGACTCGGGCGATTAATCTGCCCGGCGTTCAGCAACAGCGAATCGGGGCCGGTGCCCGATGGGCGAACATAATCGATGGTGCTGTTGCCCGTGCGAAACCGCGCCCAAGCCTCCTGCCAATCAGTACGTTGTTCAAAGACGCGCGGCGCGCCGCCGGACCATTCAACCGGCAACACCAGCATCGGCGGCGACCGCGTCAGCCTGCCCGCGACGCCCAATATCGATGCGGCCCGGCTACGATCGAACATAACGCCCAGCCGCGCGATATAGCGATTCGGGCCAAGCTGCTCATTTTCAACAACAATCCCGGAAACAATCGCATCAAGCGCCGAATCGGATAGCGTACCGCCGCCGCCACCCATGCGCCGCGACAGCATTTGCCAGCCCTTGCGCTGCGCCAGCCGCCACCCGGAAAGCCGCGCGGCATTGGCGGTTTTGCCCGATGTATCGACCTCGACACCGCCCACTTCAAAGCTGCCCGAACTGCCCGGAGCCACGCGGGCAGGCGCCTTGCGGATGGTGGGGCGTGCGGCGCTGGATGCCGAGCTGGCAGCTTCAGGGGCGGCGGTGGCGTTATCCTGCGCCACGCCGTTGCCGCTTGCCAACGCCATCGCCACCACAGCGGCAATGGCGAGGGTCGTCGCGGGCAAACGGGATCGGTTGATGGGCATATCCGCGCCCTTTTGGCGAAGCAGGCGTGGAAATCCAAGCGCGTTATGGCTAGGCCGCTGCAATGGATGATACACAAGACGGTAAATCGGGCGCGGCAGGCGGCTATACCTACGCGCAGGCAGGTGTTTCGATCGCGGCGGGCAACGCACTGGTCCGCGCCATCGGCCCCATGGCAAAGGCGACGCGGCGCAAGGGCGCGGACGCTGATCTGGGCGGCTTTGGCGGGTTCTTCGATCTGAAGGCGGCCGGCTTTGTCGATCCGCTGCTCGTCGCCGCAAACGACGGCGTTGGCACCAAGCTGAAACTGGCAATCGAGCATGATGCGCATGACGGGGTTGGCATCGATCTGGTGGCGATGTGCGCGAATGACCTGATCGTCCAGGGTGCCGAGCCACTGTTCTTCCTTGATTATTATGCCACCGCCAAGCTGGTGCCCGCCGTGGCTGAGCGCGTTATCGCGTCCATCGCTGCGGGGTGTTTACAAGCAGGCTGCGCGCTGATCGGGGGCGAAACTGCCGAAATGCCGGGCATGTATGCCGATGGCGATTATGATCTGGCCGGGTTTTGCGTTGGCGCAGTGGAGCGGGACCGGGTGCTCACCGGCGCTGAAATTGCGCCGGGCGATGTGATCCTGGGGCTTGCCTCATCCGGCGTCCATTCGAACGGATTTTCGCTGGTGCGCCGCCTTGCCGCTGATCGTGGCTGGCGGCTGGATCGCCCGGCGCTGTTCGATCAGCAAACCCTGTTGATCGACGCGCTGATGGCCCCGACGCGCATCTATGTGAAAAGCCTGCTGCCGTTACTGGCTGAGCGGCGCATTCACGGACTGGCGCATATCACCGGCGGCGGTTTGCTGGAAAATGTGCCGCGCGTCCTGCCAACGGGCACCCATGCCATTATCGACGCGGCACACTGGCCGCAGCCCCGGCTGATGGCGTTCCTGCAAGCGCAGGGGAATATCGAGCCAGAGGAAATGGCCCGCACGTTCAATTGCGGAATCGGCATGGTCGCCATCGTTGCCGCCGATCAGGCAGCCGCGGTTGCAAGCGCACTGACAGCGGCGGGCGAAACGGTCTTCACGATTGGGGAGATCATCACCGGCGAACGCGGCTGCACGGTGCGCGGCCCGGATGATTGTTGGGGTTCGCGCGCAGACTGGTCCGCCACGCACCATGGCTGAGAAAGTCAGCGTGGCGAAAGTCAGGGTGGCGATCCTCCTCTCCGGGCGCGGATCGAACATGATGGCGCTGGTGGATGCATCGCGCGCCGATGATTGCCCCTATGCGGTGGTGATCGTGGCGTCTGACAAGCCCGATGCCCCCGGCCTCGCCTGGGCGGGCGAACAGGGCATTGCCTGTTGGTCACTCTCCCCCAAAGGCATCGGGAAGCCCGCTTATGAAGCCGCACTGGATGCAGCATTGCGCGATGCCGGCGTCGATATCATCGCGCTGGCCGGCTATATGCGGCTGCTGTCGGATGAATTCGTCGCGCGCTGGCCACAGCAGATCATCAACATTCACCCCTCGCTGCTGCCCAAGTATAAGGGCCTCGACACACACGCCCGCGCGATTGCGGCGGGCGATGCCGTCGCGGGGTGTTCTGTCCATATCGTGACGGAGGAGCTTGATGGCGGCGCGGTGCTGGGCCAGGCCGAGGTGCCGATTTTGCCCGGCGACACCGCCGACACGCTGGCCGCGCGCGTGCTGATTGCCGAGCATCGTCTTTACCCGCAAATTCTGTCATCCTTTGCCGCACGATGAGCCCTGATCCCGCCATAGAACTGGCGCGGGTGCGCGCGATCTGCCTGGCGCTTCCAGACGCGGACGAGAGGCTGTCGCACGGATCACCGGGGTTTTTCATCGTGAAGGGCAAGTTTTTCGCCTATTTCTGGCATAACCATCACGGTGACGGTGAGACGATTGCCGTCGTCAAAACATCCGGCCTTGATGAACAGGCAATGCTGATCGAAAGCGATCCGGATTTCTATTGCGCGCCGCCCTATCTTGGCCCATCCGGCTGGATCGCCATGCGCCTGGACAGCCCGGAGGTTGATTGGGAGCGCGTGGCCCACCGCATCGCGAACAGCTGGACGCTGGTCGCCCCCCGCCGCCTGCTGGAACAACAGCCGTAAGCAGCATCGGCGGCGCACAGGGTGAGGCAAGAGCCATCGCCGGTAACGCCGCGACGCGGTGAATATTGGGTTGCAGCTATCCCCTTCGGCCAGGCAAGCGGACAATCATCAACAGAATTTCAGGCTCCCCGCGCCCCGTAAACCGTTTCCCCGCAAAGGCGGCCCCCCAGACTGGACTCCCGCCTTCGCGGGAGCACAAAAGCGCTCATCAAATCCTTATATTGGATCTCAAAAAACTTAATTTAAATTTTCCTATTGAAGACATAACACGCGAGAGTCGAAAGATCTAAGTTCGATTTCTTCAATTTCTTGTTCGCCGAGTTCTCGAATAACCTTATTTATATAGTCGGTTCTGCATTTCCCATCCATTCGACGACCTTGAACGGTTGAGCTGCGTAACTTTCGTGAGATGCTCTGGAAATCTGGTTGTGATTGTATGTTTGAGAACCGGGTTCGCACAATTGCAAGAGGCCCAGATTGATCTGGTTTATTTTGCATTACGGATTTGTAGAGATCGTTTTCTAGACTCGCTAATTGTGTTACAATTTCAATATAGCGGCCGCTTTGAGATTGATAATTTTTATCAAGCCTCCCATTTATTCCTACAACATCTGGTATTGCGGAAGACTGAATAAACTCCTTCAGCTTGATTGATTTTACCTGTTCCGGGTTTGAGCGTGCACTTGCATTTGCAAGTCCGTAATTACCAGAACCGGCTGCGGATTCCGATACAAATTGTGGAACAACACGTTCCCAAGCCACGAGACACCCGTTCGTCGCCCGAGATGCAATTCGACTTACGTTTCCCGATACATCTACAGACACGACCAACGCGCATTTAGCTATCGTGATATGTTGCAGAATTTCTCCGGGGGGATCTAGATTCTCAACCGGATCGATTATCGAGTAATGACGTATTTTTTCTGCCAATGTTACCCATTGCGAACCGATCGTCGATGGGTCCACGAGGTATTCCAGCATTTCTGATTCGGAGAGAGGCGAGATTGGAGTCGGTTCAGGTATCGGTGGCGCTGGTGTCCACGTAGGTTCCGGCGGTACTGGCGGAGCCTTTGACTTTTCGGGCGAATTCAGTTTTTCAATTATAGGATCGGCAATCCGGGGGTTAATCACCACATACGCGAATAGTAAGCCAACGCCTGCAAACATCAAAGAAAGGGCGAACAGGCCTCCCACTGACCCCATCCCCGTCCCTCGTTCTTGCTGCGCACGTTCGCGCATTGCGAACAAAAACTGTAACATGGCGACTAATGTTGAAATCGCGGTCAGTCCGCCGCTTATGACCTGTACAAGCTTCTCATCGATTTCAATGCCCATTGGCGCTCCCCTTCCAACATCACGAAGAAAACATAATTGCGGAAGCGAAACAAGTCGCAAGTGGATTGATTCTAAACTTTGGTACTCGCGTCTGGCGGTGGCGATAATTTTGTCTGGATGGGCGCGCGATTACAACCAATTGTGAAGTCACTTTCCGCCAAGCCCTCCCCAAAAAGCAGCGCTGTCGCTATAAATGCCGCCGCCAAAGCCATCGGGGCAGGCGAGATTTCGGCGGGCACCACTACCCAGCGGTTCGAAATGTCCGTTCTGCCGATGGCCTCAAACCCGATCATCCGCGCACCCATCGACTTAGCGGCAAATCCAAAACCAGCGCGTGCCACGTTCATCAATAGGTAATTACTGCGACCTCGAACAGACGTCGAAAGGTCGCAGGGGAGTCACGCCGCCAGTGCAGGGACGCGCCGTGCAGATGTCCGGGTCGACAACGAACCGGGTAAAAATGTGCAGGCCGTAAAACCAAAGGGCGATAGTTATGACGCGGAATTTGCTTGCTCTCATCGGGCTGTTGACACTTATTTTTGCCGCAGGCTTTGTAGCCTATGCCAATAGAAACTCCTTTTATGACGATACGCCCAGGAAAATGGCCGTAAGTTTCGCAGGGCTGGACCTCTCCTCCGATGAAGGCCGCAACATGCTTGAGGCGCGGATCAAGCGCGCATTGTCTGCCGTTTGCGGCCGCGAGTGGGATACCCGAATGTTGAACGAAAAGGCAAAAATCAGTCGGTGCCGTCGCGATGCCCTGGCGGGTACGCGGCCACAGGTCGATCGCGCTGTGGAAGTGGCGATGCGTCGTCGTCGGGCGGCTGATATGGCCGATGCAGCCGTTTTGGATCAGGCTTCCCCCACCAACTGAGCTTTATGCCCCGTGACGTGACCTCGTTCTTTCATCTGGTGGATAGCAACTGACGGGTATGCCGGGCTTGGGGATTCGCGTTCTCGCTCCGGCATCCCAAATCCCGGGGCGGTTGCCGTCCGGCAGCTTTTTGTGGCGATAGCTGCCGGTTGGCTTTCAGGCGGGTATCGCCGACCTACGGCACCGCGACCGCGATAGGTGGGTGAGCAACGGTCCGACCGCTTTTGGCGCGCTCTACGGCAAAGCAGCCATGCTGATCAGCCGTTTTGTTTAGCAAGCCAGATGGTGCGGTAACCACAGGCCGGGTCTTTGGAGATGTGCGCGATGACGGCGAAACCGGAAGCGGCAAGCAGGCTGCGATATTCGTCGGGATCAAGGCTGCCGTGATAGAGGCGATCGCCCTCTAGTTCGCCGATTGCTTCGCCCTCGGTATCACCGCTGGTAAACATCAGCGCCGCGCCGGGTGCGGCATGTGCTTGGAACCGCGGGAACATGCCTCGCTGATCATGGGGTGAAAGATGGAAAAAGCTGTCCCAAGCAAGCAGGCCAGCGAAACGCCGCGACAATAGGAGTTGTCGCATATCGGCCAAATACGCGGCCACGCCGGGCAGGTTGCGCTGGAACTGCGCAAGCATCGTCGGCGTGCCGTCTACGCCCGTGATGTCGAAGCGGCGTCGGATCAGTTCGCGTGCGATCGGCAGGCCAGAGCCGCATCCTATGTCGAGTATAGACGCTCCAGCAGGCAGGAGCGCGCAGAAGCGATCCAACCATCGTTTTTCGACCAGTTCATCGCTGCGCAACTGGGCCCAGGCCACACCGTGACGCTGGTAGACATCAATGACGGAGAAATCAGCGTTCGTCGTCATGCTCACCTGCCCATCGCAGTCTTACATCCAGTTCAGCACGACCGCTATCGGACTGTAATCCATCTGGCATGAATGACTGGGCTTGGGGCGCTTGCCAGCAGGCCGTCTTTACAAGTCCACGACCTAACGCGGTGCCCCAACTAAAGTCGATTTCACTTAGAGTATCGTGCTTGAAATATGAATCGTCATTGCGAGCGTAGCGAAGCAATCCAGCGGCGTGCTCGTGGATAGGCTGGATTGCTTCGCTACGCTCGCAATGACGGGTGATTCTGAATTACGGCACGATGCGCTAACTTAACTTAAGTTAACATGTCCGCGTTCACTCCGGGCGAAGTCGAAGATCTCAGGGCGGCGGAGTCAGGTCACCTTAACCGACATCAGCTTTATCCCGCCCGCGCCATCACCGCCGTCGCCTCATAGGCGGCAATTGCCGCATCGCTCGCCAGCGTCAGCGCGATTTCGTCCGTGCCGTGGAGCAGGCAATCGCGGCGGAACGCGTCCAGCGCAAACGCGAACCGATCCTGGAAGGGCGTCGTGACCGTCATCGTTGCCAGATCGACAGTGACCGGATCGGTCGCAGCAACCACCATCAGCCGGTCGATCGCCTCTTGCGGCAATACCACCGTCACCATGCCGTTCTTAAAGGCGTTCCCGGCAAAAATGTCGGAAAAGGACGGCGCGATAACAGCGGTAATCCCGCGATCCATCAATGCCCATACGGCGTGTTCGCGGCTTGATCCGCACCCGAAATTGGCGCCCGCGATCAATATCGTCGCGCCCTGATGCGCCGGATCGTCGATCACATTGCCAGGCACTTTGCGCAGCGACGCAAGCGCGTGATCGCCCAGCCCTGCGCGCGTGATCGTTTTCAGATGCTCGGCTGCAATAATCACATCGGTATCGATATTGGCGAGGCCAAGCGGAATCGCCCTGCCCTCCACGCGCTCCACCGGCGTCATGCCATCATCTCCCGCACATCGCTAAGATGGCCGTTGATTGCCGCCGCTGCCGCCATGGCGGGCGACACCAGATGCGTGCGCGCGCCCGGCCCCTGCCGCCCCATGAAATTGCGATTGGAGGTGGAGGCGCAGCGTTCGCCCGGCGGCACCTTGTCCGGGTTCATGCCCAGGCACATCGAACAGCCCGGCTCGCGCCAGTCAAAACCAGCGTCGATGAAGATGCGGTCGAGCCCTTCGGCCTCAGCCTGGCGCTTTACCAGCCCCGATCCGGGCACCACCAACGCCTGGCGAATCCGCGGATGCACATGGCGACCGCGCAGCACTGCGGCGGCGGCACGCAGGTCTTCAATCCGGCTGTTGGTGCAACTGCCAATGAAGATATGTTCGACCGCAATGTCCGTCATCGCCGTGCCAGCGGTTAAGCCCATATAATCGAGCGCCTTGATGGCAGCGGCACGTTTGGCGGGATCGGCAAAGCTTTCCGGGTCTGGCACCACGCCACCCACCGCGACCACATCGTCAGGGCTGGTACCCCAGGTGATGCTGGGCGCAATGGTGGCCGCGTCAATCGTGATGCTTTTGTCAAACCGCGCGCCCGGATCAGTGCGCAGCGTGCGCCAATACGCCACCATCTGCTCCCAATCCGTGCCCGTCGGTGCCATGGGGCGCCCGGCGAGATAGGCGAAAGTTGTTTCGTCGGGCGCGATCAGGCCAGACCGGGCACCCGCCTCGATCGACATGTTGCACACCGTCAACCGCGCCTCGATACTCATCGCGTCAAACGTGGTGCCGCGATATTCGATCACATAGCCAGCGCCACCAGCCGCGCCGATGATGCCGATGATCGTCAGGATCAAATCCTTGGCGGTAACGCCGGGGCCGAGTGTGCCGTCAACGCGTACTTCCATGGTTTTTGATGGCGTTAGCTGCAATGTCTGCGTTGCGAGCACATGTTCAACCTCGCTCGTGCCGATGCCGAATGCGAGCGCGCCCAGCGCGCCATGAGCGGCAGTATGGCTGTCGCCACACACCAGCGTCGTGCCCGGCAGGGTGAACCCCTGTTCAGGGCCGACAACATGGACAATCCCCTGTTCCGCTGCCGTGGCGGTGAAATAGGGGATGCCGAAATCGGCGACATTGGTCTCCAGCGCGGCGAGCTGCGCGGCACTGGCGGGGTCAGCAATCGGAATGCGCTTGCCGCCTGCATCCATGCGCGCGGTGGTGGGCACATTATGGTCCGGCACCGCCAGTGTCAGATCAGGTCGGCGAACCCGCCTGCCCGCCATCCGCAGCCCTTCAAACGCCTGGGGAGAGGTTACCTCATGCACCAGATGCCGATCGATATAGATCAGGCAGGTGCCATCGCCGCGCCGTTCCACAACATGCGCATCCCAGATTTTTTCGTACAGGGTACGGGGATTGCTGCTCATGCCGCCACCTGCACCGCTGTTCTGATCGCGGCGCGCACCGCATCACCAAATTCGCTGCACCGGGCCGTGCCGCCCAAATCGGCGGTCCGGATCCCGTCGAGCAGGGTAGCGCGCACCGCCGCGCGCAGAATTTCCGCTGCCCGGCCCTCCCCCAGCATATCCAGCATCATTGCCGCACTTTCCATCATGCCGGCCGGATTGGCGCGGTCTTGCCCGGCGATGTCAGGGGCTGATCCGTGGATCGGTTCAAACAGGCCACCGCCGCCGCTGCCGGTGCTGGCCGAACCGAGCAAGCCAATCGAGCCCGGGATGACCGACAATTCGTCGGACAGGATATCGCCGAACAGGTTTTCGGTCAGGATCACGTCGAACCGCCGGGGGTTTTTGATCAGCTCCATCGCGGCGGCATCGACATAAAGATGGTCGAGCGCGACATCGGGGTATCCCGCCGCCACCTCCATCACAACGCGCCGCCACAGCTTTGACGATGCCAGCACATTGGCCTTGTCCACCGACGTCACCCGACCCGATCGATTCCGCGCCAAACCGAACGCTACATGGGCAATTCGTTCAACTTCCGCGCGAGAATAGGCGCAAACGTCGCTTGCATGGTCATTTTCCAGCACATGTGCGCCAAAATACAGCCCACCTGTCAGCTCTCGCACCACCAAAATGTCGATTCCTGTGACCAGATCGGCCTTGAGCGGCGACAGATCCTCCATGCCCGGAATCATCCGCGCAGGCCGCAAATTGGCAAACAATCCCAGTTCCTTGCGCAGCCGAAGTAGCCCCGTTTCCGGGGTCTGGGCAAGGCCAGCCCATTTCGGCCCGCCAATCGCACCCATCAAAATCGCATCAGCGGCCCGCGCCGCCTCCAGCGTTTCAGCGGGCAGCGGGTCACCATGCACATCAATCGCCACCCCGCCAAAATCATACTCGGTAAAGCGTAACCCCAGGCCAAACGCATCAGATAAAATCACAAGACATTCAATGGCTTGCTGCGTCACCTCGGGACCAATGCCGTCGCCGGGCAGCACCGCGATCCTGATCGGTCCGCCTGGGCTGGCAGGGCGTGCGTCCATTTTGATGGTATTCCTTTCGATCGAACGCGCTGAATATTGCGCAAGATGCCGGTTGGTGCGATGGAAAATTTCGTCTCAAGCCACTCAATGCGGTTCCCCTGCCCCACCCTTGAAAGCGATACAATGTCTGATTCCGTGCCCACCCCGCCTGCCCGCCCCTCCCGCCAACTGTTGGAGGGCGCAGCGCGCGCACCTGCCCGCGCGATGCTGCGCGCGGCAGGGATTGATGACGCGGCCATGGCAAAACCGATGGTGGCCATCGTCAACACCTGGTCA
>JAKFUX010000053.1:0-25315 GCA_021732465.1 Sphingomonas sp. | reverse complement strand
CCCACCCCCGCGCCACGCATCGCGCCCGCCCGGCGGGTGCCGGTGCCAGTTCGGCGGCAGGTGCGCCGCGCACGGTAGCCAATCCGGCAGCGGCGGCGGCGCGTCCGGCAGGGGCTGGCGCTGGCCAGGGTCGCCCGGCCGGCAACAACCAGGGTCGCCCCGGTGGCGGTCGTGGTCGTGGTGGTCGCGGCCGTGGTGGCGGTGGCGGGTCGCGCGCTTCGGCGTAAGCGCCCACCGTTCGATATCATTAGATGCGTCACCCCGGACTTGATCCGGGGTCCCGCTCCTTACCCGAGGCAGCGGCTGTCGATATCCAACAAGGGCAGCGGGACCCCGGGTCAAGCCCGGGGTGACGGCAGTTTCAATCGAGCGGGCTACCTCCGTATCGTCAACCACTCCCCCGCCGGTGCGCGTTCAGCGCGCAGTCCATTGGCGGGCGCGGCGGTGTCTTCATAGCCAATCGCCATGCCGCAAAAAATCATCCGCTCGGGCGGTGTATCCAGAAATGTACCCACCGTTTCTGGATAGATTGCCCAGCACTCCTGCGCGCAGGTTGCCAAGCCAGCTTCAACCGCCAGCAGCATGAAGCTTTGCAAATACATCCCCAGATCAGACCATTGCGGCGGCCCCATCCGCCGATCGACCGTGCAGAACAGCGCGGCGGGCGCTTCAAAAAACTGGAAGTTGCGGCGGAATTCATGGTTGCGCGCATCGCTGTCACCGCGTTCGATGCCGAGCGCTGCATATAGCGCCATCCCAACCTGAAACCGGCGATCCTTATACGGGGTAACAAGTTCGCGCGGATAGATGTCGTACTGCGCCGCTTCCATTAGGCCTGCGGCTTGTTTCTCGGCCATGATCGCCTTGAGTGCCGCCAGCGAGTCGCCGGTCACAATGTCGATATGCCAGGGCTGCAAATTCCCGCCAGAAGGGGCGCGCGCCGCGTTTACCGCGAGTCGCTCGATCAGCGCAGCATCAACCGGGCGGTCCAGAAATCCGCGAACTGATCGACGTGCCGCTACGGCTTGCGAGACATTCATCACTAACACCCTGTTTTTGACATCTGCGATGCCAACTACCCTTGCCGCTATCGCCGGTTTGCGCAACAACGCGCCAAAATCACGTGAGTTGATGGAGGGAATGGCGATGCCTGACGCATATATAGTGGACGCAATCCGTACTGCCGGGGGTCGCCGTGGCGGCAAGCTGGCGGGCACACACCCGGTCGATATGGCCGCAGCCGTGCTTGACGCGATCATCGAACGCACCGGGATTGACGGCGCAGCGGTAGACGACGTGATCATGGGTTGCGTGATGCAGGGCGGTCAGCAAGCAGGCCAGATTGGTCGCAACGCGGTGCTTGCCGCGCGCAACCTGCCCGACAGCGTTCCCGCCGTTTCGATTGATCGCCAATGCGGTTCATCGCAGCAATCGATGCAGTTTGCGGCGCAAGCCGTGATGTCAGGCACGCAGGATATCGTGATTGCCGCGGGCGTGGAGAGCATGACGCGGGTGCCGATGGGCTCCACCATGATGCTCCACATGAAGGAAGGCATGGGCAATTATAAGTCGCCGCGCCTTGAGGAAAAATATCCCGGCATCATGTTCAGCCAGTTCATGGGCGCGGAAATGATCGTCAAGAAACACGGCTTCAACCGCGAACAGCTCGATGCATTCGCGCTCGAAAGCCACCAGCGCGCGATTGCCGCGACACAGAGCGGCGCGTTCGACGCTGAAATCGTGCCGATGGAAGTCGAAGGACCCGATGGCACCGAATGGCACAAAACCGATGAAGGCATCCGGTATGATGCAACGCTGGAATCGATCGGCTCGGTAAAGCTGCTGCAGGAAGGCGGCACGATTTCCGCCGCCAATGCCAGCCAGATTTGCGACGGAGCGTCGGCGGTGATGATCGTCAGCGAAGCCGCGTTGAAGGCGCATAACCTGACGCCGATCGCGCGCATCGTGAACCTGACGGTGACCGGTGGCGATCCCGTCATCATGCTCGAAGAACCCTTGTTCGCCACGGATCGCGCGCTGAAACGGGCGGGCATGAAGATCGAGGATATCGATCTGTACGAAGTCAACGAAGCCTTTGCGCCCGTGCCGCTGGCCTGGATGAAGCATACCGGCGGCGATCATGCCAAGCTGAACGTCAATGGCGGTGCGATTGCGCTCGGCCATCCGCTCGGCGCATCGGGCACCAAGCTGATGGCGACGCTCGTCCATGCGCTGCATGCGCGCGGTGGCCGCTATGGCCTGCAGACGATGTGCGAAGGCGGCGGCATCGCCAATGTGACGATCATCGAACGGCTGTAAGGTCGACTATCCGAACACGGGCCGTCACCCTGAACTTGTTTCAGGATCCAGCCATCCCCTCGGACGATCGTTCGGGCGGCACGATGGATGCTGAAACAAGTTCAGCATGACGGCGGTACTATCAGGGAGAGCATTTATGAAACTCGATTCCACCGTTTCCGCCGTTGTCACTGGCGGCTCCTCTGGCCTGGGGGAAGCCACCGCGCGCGCGCTCGCGGCCAAGGGCGTCAAGGTCGCGATCTTTGACATGCAGGCCGCCAAGGGTGAAGCCGTCGCTGCCGATATCGGCGGCATTTTCTGCGAAGTGAACGTCACGAGCGAGGAGTCGGTCGACGCCGGTTTCGCCAAGGCGCGCGCCGCGCACGGCCAGGAGCGCGTGCTCGTCTGCTGCGCTGGCACCGGCAACGCGATGAAGACCGCCAGCCGTTCCAAGGAGGATGGCAGCATCAAGCATTTCAGCCTCGAAGCCTTCAACTGGCTGATCCAAATCAACCTGGTCGGTACCTTCCGTTGCGTCGCCAAGTCGGCCGCTGGCATGCTCACGCTCGAACCCGGTGAAGACGGTGAGCGCGGCGCGATGGTGATGACGGCCTCGGTCGCCGCAGAGGATGGCCAGATTGGTCAGGCCGCCTATTCGGCCTCCAAGGGCGGCGTGGTCGGCATGACTTTGCCGATCGCGCGCGACCTGATGGGCGAAGGCATTCGCATCAACACGATCCTGCCCGGCATCTTCAACACCCCGCTAATGAACGCCGCCCCGCCACAGGTGAAGGAAGCGCTCGCCGCGAGCGTCCCCTTCCCCAAGCGCCTCGGCCTTGCGCCGGAATATGCGCATCTGGCGATGACGATGATCGAAAATGGCTATTTCAACGGCGAGGATGTGCGGTTGGACGGCGCGATCCGCATGGCGCCACGCTGAGCACGGCGGCGCGCATGCTGCGCGCCGACTCGTGCCAGCGCGGCCGGCGGGGCCAGCGGCCCCGGCCGACGACCCGGGATTAACTCCCGGGTCGCCTCTTACCTCCAGGAACACTCCATGACCGTCTCCCTCTTCACCTTTGTCGACCTGTTCCGGCGTCATCTCGATACCGCCGCCCACTTGCTCACCAAGGGCGCTGCCTTTGCCGCGGCGAACGGCATCAGCGAACAGGAGATGCTCGGCTGGCGGCTGGCGGATGATATGCATCCGCTGAGATTTCAGGTGATGGTGGTCATCAACTTCTCGCAAAGCTGGCCAGCGCGTGCTGCGGGCTTGCCGGTGCCGGAGGCAATTACCGCCGATCTCGATGTCGCCGGTTTTCAGGCCGCCATCGTCAAGGCCAAGGCGTTTCTGGCGACGCTGACGCCTGAGCATTTCGCCGGGCGCGAGGATGTGCCGCTGACGGTGCAGCTCGGCGAAACGATGGAGCCGACCTTGCCCGCCGGGCACTGGGTGAGCGTGTTCGCGGCGACCAATATCGCGTTCCACGCCTCGATTACTTACGCTATCCTGCGGATGAAGGGCGTGAAGCTCGGCAAGATTGATCTGTTCGCGGGCGGCCTGTAACCCGGCATGGCGCGCCCCGAAGCCTGGCGGCTGTTGCCAAACGCCTATCCGCACCATGAGATTATCCAGACGCGGTTTCAGGACCTGGATGTTCTGGGCCATATCAACAATTTCGGGATGGCCGCGATCCTCGAAAGCGGGCGGGTGAAGTTCAATCAAGCGACGGGGCTGGACACCTGGCGCGACCGGCGCTGGCTCGTGGCGCAAGTGATTATCAATTATCTGGGCGAGGGGCATTTCCCCGCCGATGTCGTGGTGGCGAGCGGGATCGGCCAAATCGGCACCCGCAGCTGGACGATCCTGTCGACCGCGTTCCAGCACGATGTGCCGATCGCCACCTGCGACACGGTGGTGGTGATGAGCAGCGAAGGCGGCCTGACCGCGCTGCCCGATGAATATCGCGCGGCACTGGAGGGATGGCGGGTGCGGGGCGCCTAATCCACAAAAACCGCTGCGCGTTTTTCCATATTCGCCATCACCTGTTCGATCTGGTTCGGGCGGCGGATGACGCCGAGCTGGACGTCGCTTTCTGCCTGAAGGATCGCGGCGCTGTCGAGATCGGGCTGGAGGTTGAACAGCTTTTTCGATCCGCGCACCGCTTCCGGATTGCGCGCGGCGATTTGCTTGGCCAGCGCGTGCGCTTCCGCCCAAGGATCTTCGGCCAGTTTCGTCACGAAGCCGAGCGCCAGCGCCTCTGGCCCGTCAAATTCGCGGGCGGTGTAGGTGAGCTCGCGCAACACATCATCCCTCGCGATGCCGCGCCACAGCGCGATGCCGGCCATGTCGGGCACCAATCCCCAATAGACTTCGCGGATGGCAAAGCGCGCATGCGGGCTGGCGATGCGGATGTCGGCGCCCGACATGATCTGGAAGCCGCCGCCAAATGCCACGCCGTGCACGGCAGCGATCACCGGCATGGGCAGCGTGCGCCAGCCCCAGGCGGCGTGCTGCGGCACATTGGCCAGCCCGTGGGTGCGATCCGCCAGCGTCGCGCCAGAGCCGCCGCTCGCCATGCTCGCCATATCCAGCCCCGCGCAAAATGCCCGCCCTTCGCCGGACAGCACCACGCAGCGAACCTCTGCCATGCCGGAAAGCTGCTCAATCGCCTCTGCAATGCCCGCAAACATTGCGGGATCGAGCGCATTCATTTTCTCGCTGCGGATCAGCTTCACGTCGGCGACGTGATCAGTAACGGTAATGCGAACACGGTCTTGCATTTCAGGTCCTTTCACGGGGGCCAACCCATTTGTTCGTCATCGGCGTGGATTCAAACAATCCGGCTCTCGCTATTGCCCCAATAGCGATCGCGCAACAGCCGCTTGTAGAGTTTACCCGTCGGTGCGCGGGGAAGTTCGGCGGCGAAATCGATCTGGCGCGGGGTTTTGACGCCGGAGAGTTCAGCGCGGCACCACGCGGTGAGTTCAACCGCAAACGCATCGCCCGCCTCTGCCATGTCAACCGGCTGCACCACCGCGATCACGCGCTCCCCCATTTCCGGGCATGGCCCACCGATGACGGCCACATCGGCCACGCGCGGGTGGGTGATCAGCCGGTTTTCGATTTCCTGCGGATAAATGTTCACGCCCCCTGAAATGATCATGAAGCTTTTGCGGTCGGTAAGGTACAGATACCCCTCCGCATCAATCCGCCCGATATCGCCCAGCGTGGTCCAGCCATGCGCGTTGCGCGCCTCGGCCGTTTTTTCGGGATCGTTATGATATTCAAACACCCCGCCGCCCGCGAAATACACCAGCCCCTCGGTGCCCGGCGGCACATCATTCCCGGCCTCATCGCAGATGTGGAGCTCGCCATAAGCGGCTTTCCCGACCGATCCCTTGTGCGTCAGCCACTGCGCGGAATCGATCGTGGTAAGGCCATTGCCTTCAGACCCCGCATAATATTCGTACAGCACCGGCCCCCACCAGGCGATCATCGCTTCCTTCACCGGGATGGGGCATGGTGCTGCGGCGTGAATCGCGACCTTCAGGCTCGACAGATCATAGCGCGCGCGGGTGGCCTCATCGAGTTTTAGCATGCGGACGAAATGGGTTGGCACCCATTGGCTGGAATTGACGTGATAGCGATCGATCGCCGCCAGCGCGGCTTCAGGATCGAAATGCTGCATCATCACTACGGTGCCACCCAGCCGCATGACCGTCATCGACCAGCGCAGCGGCGCGGCGTGATAGAGCGGTGCGGGGGAAAGATAGATGCTGTCCGCGCCCAGCCGGTACAGCGCCTGCGCCAGCATCACCAGCACATTGGGGGCGGCGATCGACGGCTCCTCGGGCAGGGCAACGCGAACGCCCTTGGGGCGGCCGGTGGTGCCGGACGAATAGAGCATATCAATGCCCGCGCGCTCATCGGCAATCGGCGTGTCGGGCATCGCTGCGACTGCTGCTGCCCAATCCGCCCATCCGTCGACCGGGCCGCCGATCATCAGCCGCGTGCATTGGCTGAGCGGCTCCACCAGCGCCGACGCCACGCCCGCCATCGCCGCTGATCCAACCACAAGCTTTGCGCCGGAATCGCGGACGATATAGTCAACCTCCGGCGCGGTAAGCTTGCTGGGAATACAGACGTAAAACAGCCCGGCACGCTGCGCGCCCCAGGCGATGTCGTAAAATTCGGGGATGTTATCAAGGAACAGCGCGATTGTGTCGCCGATAACCAGCCCTTGCGAGCGGAACAGTTGGGCTGCCCGGTTCGATCGGGCATCAAGCATCGCATAGCTGATCGTCTCACCGGTTTCGGCAACAATCAGCGCAGGTTTTTCCGGCGCAGTCTTCGCGTGGACGCTGGGGTGCATCCGCCTCTCCTCTTATGGTTTGAACCGACGCTACCGGGCCAAGCCAGTCGCGGCAATGCGGTTATTTGCCGCGTTGGGCGCGGCCAGCCGGTATCCACGCCCCCGTTCGGTATGCAGCATGGGCGCTGCAAAGCCGCGATCAAGCTTGGCCCGCAGCCGCGACATATGCACTTCAATCACATTCGTGCCGGGATCAAACGCCAGACCGCACAAAACCGCCACCAGCGCGGCGCGCGGCACGGTTTTTCCGGGCTGTCGGGCAAGCGCAAGCAGCAGCCGATATTCGCGCGGCAACAACGCGATTGGCTTGCCCGCGCGGAAAACGCGGCATTCAACTGTGTCGATGCCCACATCGCCAATCCGCAACCAGCGCGCGGCGGCCTGCCGCCGGACAAGCGCCGCCACCCGGGCAGCAATCAGCGCATCGCTGCTGCTGGCCGCGACGGCATCGTCAGCGCCGCCATCAAGCGCGGCCACCACGGCGGCTTCGTCGCCGTCGATCACCAACAGCACGGGCATGGCCAAATCAGCGGCGCTGCTGGCCCAGCCTTCACTTGAGCTTATTACAGCCAGTTCGACCCCACTCAGCGCCGCATCGGCACCATAGCGCTCGCTATCCAAGCCGCGAGCGGAAAGCGCCAACAACAGGCCCGGCCGGTCAATATCCAGAAGTCCCACCCGCGCCATATGCGAACAATACGCATATCGTGCGCCGCGTTACGCCAGACTGCCTCCAATATGGTGCGGTTCATGTGAATAGCGCATCGTGCAACAACGCAGCATCATTGCGGTCATTGCGGGCAAAGTCGAGAAACATGCCCCAGGCGTTTTGCCTCCGGCACGCCCCTCGACTGCGCTCGGGACGAACGGTCGGAGTGGCGAAACATGCTAACGTCATCTCGCTATAGTGAGGTGTAACTGAAGCCGTTTCATAAAATTGCCGTCACCCTGAACTTGTTTCAGGGTCCACCATGCCGCCTTTCCGGTCGCCAATGGGGCACGGTGGATGCTGAAACAAGTTCAGCATGACGGATAAGAGATGCGATGAATTCCAGTTCCACCCCACTAGCCGCTACGCCCTGGGAGCGATGGCCAAACGATAACAGGCATAGCCCGTTGATGCATCCGTCGATGCGGGGCCATTAGCCGCGCAAATTCAACGTTTAGTCCAGGTCTTCCTCGGTTGGCGCGCCGGGGCCGTTCTTTTTGATTGATTCGATTGCGTTTATCGCTGCCGCCTTGCTGGAATAGCCTTCGGTCCAGAACATCAGTTCGCTGTTATATTTGAACTTGGCGACGAACTCGCCGGCCTTGTTCTTCTCGATCACGAATTTATGGGCCATGTTCCACCTCTCGCGTTGACGGTGCGCCAACCTAAACTGCCGGTGATCATTACGCCAGCGGGACGAAACGACTTGGCGCATAGGGGGCAGGATCAATCGCATTGATTTCGGTTGGCGCAGGCCTGCCCAGCACCAGTGCCGCGCCCAGCATCGCAGCGGCAGGCGCTGTCTGAATGCCAACACCGCCTTGCCCGGCGAACCAGAAAAAGCCGGGCATGTCGGGGTCAAAGCCGAACACCGGCAGGCGATCAGGCGCAAAGCTGCGCAGGCCCGCCCATTTGCGTTCTACCGCGGCGACTTTCCAATCGGTCACCGCCTCAAACCGATCAATGGCGATGGCCACATCGATATCCTCCGGCGCGGCATCGCCTGCATCAACCGGGGTTTCATCATGCGGGCACAGCCAAAGCCGGTTCGGCCCCTCTGGCCGGAAATAATAGCTACCGGCGATATCGATGACGAGCGGCAGATTGTCCGGCACATCGTCAGTTGTCACGCGCACCTGGGCAATGGTTCGGCGTTTTGGTTGAATGCCCAGCGGCCTTACGCCCGCCATTTCGGCCAGCCCATCGGCCCAGGCACCGGCGGCGTTGACGATGACTGGTGCGCTGGCGCTCCAGTCCCCGGCTTGCACCCGCCAGATGCCGCCGCCGCGATCAATCCGGTCGATCCGCTGCCCGGTAACCAGCGTGCCGCCCGCCCGGCGAAACGCCCCCAACACGCTGCCATGCAGCCCCGCCACATCAATATCCGCGCCGGTCGATTCAAGCAGCCCCCCAACCAGCACGGGGCGCGCGCGCGGCACCCATTGGCGCACGCCATCATGATCAAGCCGGGTCAGCCCCACGCCGCTGCCCGCAAAGGCCGCGGCCAGCTTGTCGAGCAACGGCACGCCTTCTGCCTCGGCCACTTCAAGTGAGGCACGCGGCTTCAAAAAACCACCCGCCGCCAGCACCGGATAGGAGGCGAGCGTGAGCGGCTGAACCAGCGGCCCGCCAAGCGTTTCGTGCCAGAATGCCGCCGACCGACCCGTCGAATGATATCCCGGCATATCCTCTGCCTCGATCAGCAGCACACGGGCATGCGGCGCGAGTTCGGCGGCCAGGCTGGCCCCGGCAATGCCCGCCCCCACGATCAGAATATCGAAATCGGCCACGCCCTGCCCGTCAGTCGCGTTGCGCGCGTGAGGCGAGGAAGATGTCGATTTCACCAATCGCCCGATTGCGGACGCTATCAGCCTCGCGCAGCACTTCATGCGCTGCCTCTTTGCCGAAACGAAGCACCCGGCAATCAGGCAGTTTTGCCGCGACCCCAATCGCTGCCTTGGCGTCGACCAGTTGGTCGGCCATCGGCACGAGCATCAGCGTGGGGACTCGCATTGTTTTCAATGCGGGCGACTGGCGCAATGCACGGGTGCTGGCGAACCCTTCGATCACCCATTTCCAGCTTGGCGGCCCGGTGACGATCTCTGGATGAGCGTCCTGCCACCATATTTCATCCGCATAACGTTCGGCATCATGCGTCAGCAGCGCTTGCCGGGTTTCAAGCCCGCCCGGCTTTTCATTGGTTTTCCAGGCCGCGCGCGCCGAGTTGCCCAGCCCGCCAATCATCCGCGCCAGCCGCTCCCCCAGTGCCGCGCCCAGCGCATTGCGCAAGCCGAGCATCGGCGCGACAAGCACCAGCGCATCAGGATCGGCAACCCGCTCGACAGCGGCGCGGAGCAGCAAATGCCCGCCCATCGAATGCCCCATCATCACGCGCGGCCCCGTTGCCTCGGCTGCCCATTCGGCATAAAATTCAGTAAAATCAGCAATATAAATCGCAAAATCGCTGATGTGGCCGACATGCGGATCGGGCGTCAGCCGCCCTGATCCCCCCTGCCCGCGCCAATCAAGCCAGGTTATTCCCCAGCCTTGGCTGTGCCAGTGCGCAAATAACTCCAGATATTTTTCAAAAATGTCGCCCCGCCCGCCGCAGAACAAAATGCTGCCGCGTGCTGCGCCGTCCGCTGGCCAATCAAAACGGCGCAGCGCCCAGCCATCGCTGGCGGTCCAGCGGGTGATACGGGCAGCGGCGGGAATCGCGCGGCGATATAAAAAAGATGAAGTCATTGCGGCTGGTTACTTTTTAGAAAGCCGTTCCGTCTAGGGGTGGGCTTGATGAACTGGGGCTACCTCGTCGCCGTGATGCCGGTGCTACTCGCACTTCTGCTTGTATCCGCAGGGATAGAGGATGCGCGGCTGCGCACAATCGCCAATTGGAAAAATGCGGTGATCGCCTTGATGGCCATACCGTGGTGGTGGGTCAACGGCATGACATTGTGGCCCGATGTCGCGATTCAAATCGGCGTAGCGTTGGTGATTTTCGCCTTTTTTTGCGGCGCATTTGCGCTGGGGCAGATGGGTGGCGGCGATGTGAAGCTGATCGGCGCATTGGCGCTGTGGTTTCCGGTGCAGCCCATGATCTGGCTGTTGATCGTGATGTCACTGGTCGGCGGCGGCGTGACGGTGGTGATGATGATTGATCGCTGGCGACGGCAAGACAAGGGGCCGGTCGAAATTCCGTACGGGGTGGCCATCGCCATCGCCGGACTTTTGGCGGTGCAGGAACCACTTTTTAACCAATTTACGTGAATGCTTAACGGCGGATCAACCGGTCCGCTTCCGAAAAGGCCAAGGGCGTTATGGATAGTAGGAAAATCATTTTGTTGGTGGCAGCCCTGTTTGTGGCGGGGCTCACAGCATTTATGGCCCGGTCGCTGCTCGTCGGCTCCAGCGCGCCCACCGCCAGTGCCGCCGCCGCCGTGCAGCCCGCACCTGTCGTCGATGGACCCGAAGTGCTGGTCGCCACCCGCGCGCTGCCCATCGGCACTATCCTTGATGCCACCGCGCTGAAGTTCCAGCCTTGGCCAAAAGAGCTCGTCGGGAACGCCTATTTCCTTAAACGGGAAACTGATTTGAAATCGCTGCAGGGCACGGTGGTGCGCAACGCGATCACCGCTGGCCAGCCGATTACCCAGGGTGCGCTGGTAAAGCCCGGCGATCGTGGTTTTCTGGCGGCTGCGCTGGGGCCAGGCATGCGCGCCGTGACGGTACCGGTGCAGGCCAACGCCGCCGTGGCAGGCTTTGTGTTTCCGGGTGACCGGATTGATTTGATGTTGACGCAAACGGTGCCGGGTGGCGGCGATGGCCCGCCGCTGAAGGTCTCCGAAACCGTGCTGCGCAACCTGCGCGTCCTGGCAACCGATCAGCGTACCGACAATACGGTTGGCGATGACGGAAAGTCCGTGGTTCGGACCTTTTCGAGCGTTACCGTGGAGGCAACCCCCAAGCTGGCAGAACAGCTGACGGTGGCACAAACGCTGGGGTCGCTTTCGCTCGCGCTGCGCTCCATTGCCGACAATTCGGCTGAGCTTGAAGAAGCCATTGCATCCGGATCGGTCTCTGTGCCGGACGGCAATGATCCCAAGGCCGAAAAGGCCATGATCATGAAGATCGCGAGCAGCCCCAGCGCGGGCGGCTCCACCTTTGCTACCGGTGCAGACGTATCGCGTTTTCAGCGCAGCACCGTGCCCGGCAAACCAGCCGGTGAAGTTGGCGGTGCCAATGGCACGTCGTCACCTTTTCCCGGCGGCGCTGCCGCGAAAGGGCCAACGGTCCGCGTCGCACGCGGTAACAACGTGACCGAAGTGATGGTCGGGGGGAAGAATTAGGATGCGTACGCCCGCAAAGTCGATTGGCTGGCCGCTCGCGGTTGCCATGGTTGCCGCTTCGGTGGGCAGCACTGCGCCCATTGCCGCGCAGACGGTTGCCGCCTCACCGACATCGCTGGTCGAAGTTGCGATTGGCCGGGGACGGCTGGTCACGCTGGCCCGCCCGATGAGCGATCTGTTCATCGCCAATGATGCGATCGCCGATGTCCAGGTGCGTTCGCCCACCCAATTATATATCTTCGGCAAAACGGCCGGCGAGACCACCGTTTACGCGACCGCCAAGGGTGGCGGCGTTGTCTATTCAACCACAGTACGTGTTGGCACCAACATCGATTCGGTCAGCCAGATGCTGTCGCTCGCCATGCCGGATGCGCACATTTTGGCGACGCCGATGAACGGCCTGGTCCTGCTGACCGGAACAGTGTCGCAGCCTGATGATGCGGCAGAGGCCGAACGGCTGGTTCAGGCCTATGTCGGTGATGCGACCCGCGTGCTGGTGCGCCTGAAAACGGCCACGCCGCTGCAAGTAAACCTGCAGGTAAAATTTGCTGAGGTCAGCCGCAGCTTTATCAAGAATATCGGCGTCAATGTGCAGACATTGAACAGCAGCGGCGGGTTCAACTTCGGCGTCGCGCAGGGCCGCGCGGCAACACAATATGCCCCCAATGGGCCGCTGTTTACCGGCGGGACAGCCGCAACGGATGGGACCAGCTTGCTCAATGGCCTTGCCAACGCCACCACGATTGGCGCTGCTGGCAAGGTGTTCGGGCTCGATCTGCTGTCATCGCTTGATCTGGGTGAGCGTAAAGGGCTGGTATCGACACTGGCCAACCCCAATCTGACCGCGCTTTCGGGCGAAACTTCAACGTTTCTGGCAGGCGGGGAAATTCCCATCCCGATCAGTCAGGGCCTTGGCGCTGTTTCGGTTGAATATAAGCAATATGGCATCAGCCTGGTCTATACACCGACCGTGCTGTCGGATGGCCGCATCTCCCTGCGCGTCCGGCCAGAAGTGTCACAGCTGACATCGGCCGGTGCCGTCACGATCAACGGGACAACAATCCCCGCGCTGACCACCCGGCGGGCAGAAACCACCGTTGAGCTTGGTTCGGGCCAGAGCATGATGATTGCCGGTTTGCTGCAGAACAACCATAACAACTCAATCACGCAGGCGCCCGGATTGGGCGATGTGCCCGTGCTCGGTGCGCTGTTTCGCTCCAACGGCTTTCAGCGTGACGAAACCGAACTGGTGATCGTTATCACGCCGTATCTGGTGAAGCCGGTTAACGCGAATGACATTGTGCTGCCAACCGACGGCTATACCGCAGCGGGTGACCTCGACCGGATATTCACCGGCGCCCTGTCCCGCAGCACCGGCAACAATGATCGGCCAAAACCAAGCGTCGCGCCTGCTTCAAGCGAGCCAGCCATCGGCGCGGTGAGCCCGTTGCCGCTTGGCCCGACACCAAGACCATTGGGTCGTGAAGACCTGAAGGCCGTTGTTCCAACCCCGCGCAAAGGTGCCAGCACCAGCGCCGCTCCAGGATTCAGCTTCAAATGATCGCGCATCACCGCAGGGAGAAAACCATGCTCAAGCGCCTTTCGATGATTGCCCTTGCCGCCCCGGCGCTACTGATGGGCGGCTGCGCGGGCTCCATCGCCGATAATCGCGGGCTTGAATCGGCCCATCAACCGGTGGTGCAACGCGCCGATTACATCTTTGACATGAACACCGATAATGGCCGCCCCTCGCCCGGCGAATTTCAGCGGCTATCGGGTTGGCTCGCCTCGCTCAGGCTTGGTTATGGCGACCGGGTGGCGCTTGATGATCCCACCGGCGCAAACAGCGCCGCGCGTGTTGATGTGAGCGCAGCCTTGGCGCGTTACGGCCTGTTCCTGGCGGATTCGGTGCCCGTATCTGCGACCCAGCCAAACCCCGGCACGGTTCGCGTCGTCGTCAGCCGCACCAAGGCGTCGGTGCCAAGCTGCCCGGACAATCGCGATACCGGCAACGGCAATTTCAACGGGCATACATCGTCAAATCATGGCTGCGCGATCAATTCGAACCTGGCAGCAATGGTTGCCCAGCCCGATGATCTGGTGCGCGGGCAGCCTGGATCGGCCACCTCTGATCCTGCAACCGGCACGCGCGCTATCCAGTCGCTGCGCAGGGGTACGGGATCAGGCGGTACTGGGGCGACCGGCAGTGGCGGCGGTGCCGCAGCCGGTAGCAGCAGCGGCGGATCAGCCGGCGGTTCTTCGAGCGGCGGGGGTGACAGCTAATGAACGCTCCGTTCAATCCGGGTCGTATCGGCACACGTGAACCCTTTGTTGCCTTTGTTTGCGACGAAACCACGGCTGAATCATTGCGGCCAATCGCCGTTGAGCTTGGCTGGGCACCTGAAAAAGTGAACAAGGGTGGCCTGCGCAATGCTGTGCAAACGCTGTCGGTGTCGGCCAGCCCGCACATCCTGTTCGTCGATCTGTCGGAAAGCGGTGATCCGCTGAACGATATCAACGCGCTTGCCGAAGTGTGTGAGCCCGGCACGGTCGTGATTGCGGCGGGCCAGGTGAATGACGTGCGGCTGTACCGCGATCTGGTGGCCAGCGGCATCCAGGATTACCTGCTGAAGCCCTTCAACCCGGATATGTTGCGCGATGCCTTTGCCACGGCGCAGGCGCTGCTCAACGCACCCAAGCTGACCGATGTCAGCACAGAGCGCCCCCACTGCTCCGCCGCCATTATCGGCACGCGGGGCGGGGTTGGCGCATCGTCGATCGCGACATCGCTTGCGTGGTGGATCAGCGAAAAGGCGGGCCGCACCACGGCGTTGCTAGACCTGGACGTGCATTTTGGCACCGGCGCGCTGGCGCTGGATCTGGAGCCCGGCCGCGGGCTGACGGATGCCATCGAAAATCCCAGCCGCATCGACGGCCTGTTCATCGAACGCGCCATGGTGCGCGCAAGCGATAAACTGGCCATCCTGTCGGCAGAAGCCCCCATCAACTCGCCCGTGATGAGTGACGGATCGGCCTTTTACCAGTTGCAGGAAGAAATGCGGGCAGCGTTCGAATGCACGATCACAGATTTGCCGCGCGCCATGCTGGTCAATCACCCGCACCTGATTAGCGATGTTCAGTTGGCAGTGGTGGTGACCGAACTGACCCTGGCCGCAGCCCGCGACACCATCCGCATTCTATCGTGGCTGAAATCAAATGCCCCGCAAACCCAGATCTTCGTGGTCGCCAACAAGGTGCAGCAGAACGGGCAGCTGGAGATAAGCCGCAAGGATTTCGAAGGGTCGATCGAACGCAAGATCGATTTCGCCATCGGCTTTGATCAGAAATCCGCCGCGCAGGCTGCCAAGCTGGGCAAGCCGCTGGTTGATGTGGGCAAAGCATCCAAAGCGATCAGCCCGCTTGGCGATCTTGCCAAGCAATTGCTGTTCGCCGCCGACGGCGCTGCAGGCGACCTGCCGATTAAGGGGGGCAAGGGTGCCAAGCCGGCGTCGGCCGCCAATTCGCTGATCGGCAAATTTGGTAACCTTCGCGGCTTAATTCCGAAACGTGCAGCCAAGGCGGGTTGATGGGCCATTGCCCGCCTGCCGGGTGGTGCGTTGAACAAAGGCATAGTGAATGGATTTACTGCCCCTCATGATGATGTGCCTTGGCGCGCTGGTCGTGCTGGGGCTGATTGCGTTTGCGTTTGCCGGGCCGTCGCCCGAACGCGCCAAGGTCCGCCGCCTGCGGTCGCTCACCAACCGGCATAATGGATCATCGGGCGCGGTGGCAGAGGCGCATATGCGCCGCATCACGCAGCACAGCAGCAGCCGGATGGATGCCGCGGCAATGCGGTTCCTCCCCAACCCGGCAGAATTGAAAAAGCGGCTGTCGAAAACGGGCAAGACCTGGACCGTCGGGCAATATGCCACCGCTACGCTGATCATCTTTGCGGTGATTGCCGGGCTGCTGATGTTGCAAGGGCTCCCAATTTTATTGGCGCTGATGGTCGGCATTATCGTCGGGGCTGGCATTCCGCATATGGTGGTCGGCTTTTTCATCAAGCGCCGCATCGCCAAATTTACGGCCAAATTCCCTGACGCGATTGAGCTGCTGGTCCGCGGCTTGCGGTCAGGCCTGCCGATCGGTGAGACGATGGGCGTGGTAGGCGCTGAAATTGACGGGCCGGTTGGTGTGGAGTTCCGGTCGATCACCGACAAGATGAAAATCGGCCGCACGATGGATGTGGCGCTTCAGGAAACGGCCGACAGGCTTGGCACGCCCGAGTTCCAGTTCTTCGTGATCACGATTGCCATCCAGCGCGAAACCGGCGGCAATCTGGCCGAAACGCTTGCCAATCTGGCAACCGTGCTGCGCATGCGCGGCCAGATGAAGCTGAAGATCAAGGCGATGTCATCTGAGTCCAAGGCTTCGGCCTATATCGTCGGATCGCTGCCATTCATCGTGTTTGGCATGATCTGGATGATCAACGGATCGTACATGCAGGGCTTTTTCGTCGAGCCGCGGTTGATGGTCGCGGGTGGCGGCGGCTTGCTGTGGATGGGGATCGGCGTCTTCATCATGAGCAAAATGGTCAATTTCGAGATTTAGCGACGGGAAAACAGCGCGTGCAATTTCAAGCTGCCAATGCCGGACCGACGATTTTGGGCGTCGACGTGATCAGCGTTGCCACGCTGTTGGCAGGCGTGTGCGCGTTCATGGTGCTCGTCGCAATCTATGCCGTTACCACCGTGCGCGATCCGATGACGAAGCGGGTCAAGGCGCTCAATGATCGTCGCGAGCAGCTAAAGGCAGGTATCACCGCGTCCACTGCCAAGCGCCGCGCCAAGCTGGTCAAGCAGAACCTGACCACCGATCGCATCCGCGATGTGCTCCAGTCGCTGAAGGTATTGCAGGACAGCCAGGTCAAATCCGCCCAGATCCAGCTTATGCAGGCAGGTATCCGGTCAAAGGAATATGCCGTCGCCGTCATTTTCGCGCGCATGGTGATGCCGGTCGTGCTGGGCGGGATGATGCTGTACCTGGTGTACGGCACGGACATGTTTTCGGATTGGTCGCCGATCAAGGCTTATGGCCTTGTCGCGATGAGCTTTTTCCTGTCGTACAAGGCCCCCGATCTCTATCTCGGCAACAAGATTACCAAGCGGTGCGACGCCATCCGCAAGGGATTGCCGGATGCGCTTGATCTCCTGGTGATCTGCGCCGAAGCTGGCTTGACCGTTGATGCCGCATTCCAACGCGTCGCCCGCGAGCTTGGCCGCGCCTATCCTGAGCTGGGCGACGAATTCACCCTGACCGCAATCGAACTCGGCTTCCTGTCTGAACGGCGTCAGGCCTTCGAAAATCTGGCGATGCGCGTGAAGCTGGATGCGGTGAAGGGCGTTGTGACAACGATGATCCAGACCGAAAAATATGGCACCCCGCTAGCATCTGCGCTGCGCGTGCTTTCCGCCGAATTCCGCAACGAACGCATGATGCGCGCCGAGGAAAAGGCCGCCCGCCTGCCCGCGATCATGACGATCCCGTTGATCCTGTTCATCCTGCCCACGTTGTTCATCGTGATTTTGGGGCCGGCTGCGTGTTCCATCTCGGATGCATTCTCGGGCGGAATTTAATCCGCCGCGCACGGTGTCGGGCTGGCATGCGCAGAGCGCTTGATTGCGCTTCCGCCACAATGCACAATGGTTAACAATAACCATTGTCTGAAGGCCAAGCCATGTTGCCCCAGTCCCCGTTGGAATATGCCCTGTGGGGCGGCCTGATCGTGGTCGGCTGGGTGCTTGGTTATTTCGGCTCAACCTTTGAGGGGAAATGGCGGCGGCGCTTTCACGACGAACGACGTTTCTACGCCCAATATCGCGACGAAACTGATCGGCTGAACATCGAAAAGACCCGCCGGATCGCCGAGTTGGAGGCGCAGAAAAGCGCCCTTTCGCAAGAGGTTGTACGCATGCGTAGCGACGCTGCGGCGGCTGCTGCGGCGGCTGTGGCTGTGGCTGCACCGCTTGCGCCCCTGCCGCTGGCGGCGGCCACGTCGCCTGAAAAACCGGCCGAACACGATGCGGTGGACCATGCCGAGGCGGCTCCAGAACCAGTTATTCAAGCCGCTGATTCAGCACCGGTTGCTGACACAGTGACGCATGCCCCCGCCCCACCCGAAGAACCGGTTGCCGCCCTGTCGATCATGGCCGCGGCCGCAGCGCCAGCCGTCGTCGCGGCGATTACCGATCCCGAAATTCTGCCCCATTTTGAGACAGAGTCGACCGCCGCAATATCGCTGGCAGCACATGATGAGCCCGCAGCAGCAGCCGAACACCCGGTGCCCGACGCGGTTGCAGAGGATGATCATGAGCCGGTGCAGATTGACGCCACGTTGCACACGCTGACGCGTATTCGCGGCATTGATACGACACTTGCAGCCGGGCTTGGCTCGCTGGGCGTCCGCCAGATCGAGGATATCGAGCGGCTGAGCGCGGAAGACGAGAAAGCGATTGAGATCCAGCTCAATCTGCCCCCTGGCCAAATTGCCAACCAGCAATGGCGCCTGCAAGCCGCGCTGATCGGATCAGGCGAGGACGAGCTGATCGGGGCTTAGAGCATCGTGCTTGAAATATGAATCGTCATTGCGAGCGCAGCGAAACCATCCAGCGGCGTGCTCGCGGATAGGCTGGATTGCTTCGCTGCGCTCGCAATGACGGGCGATCCTGCATTACGCCACGATGCTATAGGGCGATAGCAAGGTTGAAGGTGTTGGACGGCGGCTTTCGCCCCGTTATCAGCCGTTCGACGCCCTCATCCAACTTACAAGTTGGACGTTCACTCATCATGCTGGCGCAAATGTGCCGTTCGCTAGCTGTTTTCATTGCCAAGCGCTTGAGAACTCTGGCTGGTCAGCGGCGTTCGGACCTGTAAACTGGGCATAGTCGACCGAAACGGCGGGTAACGACAATGCGTCGTGATCATCGAAGGACGAAAAAGTATATCGTTTATCAATAAATGGCTTGACGAGCGGACAGACATCGCGCATTGATAATCGATAAACATATGTCAGGCTTTCGATATGGCTCAACCGCTCATTGCACGTGTTGCCGCTCTGGCCTCAATCATCGTTGCTGCCGCGCCCGCCACAAAGATCCTCGGTTGCTGGATGGCACCAACGCAGGGTCATCCCTCCGCCATCCCCGTCGCCGAGATCGGATAGCTTGAAAGCTTTCGACGCCCCATTGCCGTTCGCCAAGACTGGAGACTTTCTCATGACCGAGAGTTCAAAAGACGCCCTACTCCTTTCCGGAAAATTGCTGACCAAGCTCCTTCAAGGGGCAAGCGCACTGGCAGGAGGCATTGTTTTTATCCTCATTCCTGTTGTCGTGCTCGTCAGCAACGACATGCTGCCTGGGCTCGGCGGTGCGAATAAAGGTGGTGTGATAGAAGCATCCCCCGTTTCGGCTGTAGCTTTATTGACCCTTTTTTCACTGATCCTTGCGGCGCTGTTTCAGTTCTTTGGCAAGCTGCGCGCCATTATCGTGAGCGCCGGCGAAGGTGACCCGTTCACGCCCGAAAATGCGAAACGCCTGAACGAGATGGCGTGGCTATTTCTCGGTGTGAAGATTCTCTTCGTGATTGTCGGAGGGCTGCGCTTTCACGTCGTCAACCTCGTGGACAAGGGAGCGGACAACGGAACTTGGCCCAATTTCAGCATTTACGATCTCGATGCAGTCTTGATTGTCATCGTCCTCTTCATTCTCGCTCGCATTTTTCGTCACGGGGCCGGCATGCGCGCGGATCTGAAAGGGACCGTCTAATGCCAGCCGATGACGAGGGCACATCAATCACGGTTAAGCTCGACGACTTGCTTCACGAGCGGCGCATGACCTTAACCGAACTGGCCGATCGCGTCGGGCTGACGCTTGCGAATCTCTCGATTCTAAAGACCGGCAAGGCCAGGGCGATCCGCTTTTCCACGCTGCAAGCGATCTGTCGCGAATTGCAGTGCCAGCCGGGCGACCTGCTGATCTACAAGGAAGATTGAACGACAGACGTGAGCGCACGACGGCGTCGTCATGCACTGGGTGGCACAAGCGTCCAATCTGGCTTTTTGTTGCGGCAGCAAGTGCTCTGTCCGCTTTCCACCCAGTTATCGCCGTTCGCGATCCGCGCCCCCTAACCCCCCTCAACGCGCCCCATGCGCCAAGTGACAGGTCGGTTGTCGCATCATGATGTAGGCCATCCCCGCCACGCCACAACGCATGGCGATTGCGCCTGCAGATAATCCGCGAAATTTTTGGGTGGAAACATTGCGGCCATTCGCGGGTTTTACGCGGGTGGGTTCATCAGGACTCACGGTTTTGGGAGGCTTTGATGGAACGCCAGGTATTCGCGTATTTCTTGATCATATCGATGATTGCGTCGGCAATTGGTGCCATCATCAATTACCGATACCGCCAGCTAGACCGTCAATATGCCCAGCGGGTGCCGCTTAACCGGGCAGCATCAATCACGGCGGGCTGACGCCTTTCAGTTGGCCACCCGGCAGTTTGATTGCCGCCTTGCGCGGTCAATAGCGTCGATGGGGGCATTGCGATCAATCAACACGCGGATCAGCGCCACGCCGCGGGTGCCCGCTGGCATGACCGGATAATATCCCTTTGGCACCACCTGCCCCTTGCGGATCAGCGCGACCCGCAGCGGCTGCCCCTTGGTCTGCTGATTGTTGCGCACAAACGCCGTGTTGGTCAGTGTGTCGAACACCGATAGCGACCAATAGGGCGCATCAATCGGCAGCACATCGATCAGCACCGGCCCCACGCCCACGTCATAGGGGCAACTGGAATAGAGCAGATCGGGGCTGGGCCGCACAATTGTCCGCGATTTGGCGGTGACGATGGGGGCGTGCGTCATCCGGTTGATGCCGCCCGCGCTTGCCACGCGCCGTACCGCGAGCGCCATCAGCGCGCGCGGCATTGCGCCGATCGTCGCATGCCAGGCGAGCAGACCGCACACGATCCCCAGCACCATCGCGGCAAGCCAACCCCGGATCACGCGCATTGCTCCCGATTGATATTGGGCAATTGCGCGACGGTTAAATCACCCTTGCCCCGGTCCGACGGCAGATAGGCGCGCATCGTCAGCTCAAATGGTTCAGCGGTCCCCGTTGGCAACCACCGGCCGGGCTGGCGCGCGGGGGATATCACCACCGTCCAGCGTGCTGTTTCATCGGCGGTCAGGCTGGCACTGCCAATCGAATAGATATTGGCTGGATTGGGCACCAGATACCCGGCGCGGTCATACAGCGTGATGCTCCACCATTTGGCGGGCAGCGCACCGCCCGTCACCCGGTAGGTGCAGTTGCCGCGCAGTGGCTGGCCGCTATTGTCCGTGCCGGCAGTGTAATATCGCGCCTCGGTTGCAGGCAGCGCCAGCAAGCCGCGAAGCGCAACGACCGCGCGGGTATAATCGCTCGCCGCCGCCGTGCCGAAATCGCGCCCGGTAACCCAGGGGCCAATGGCGTTTTGTGCACCCAATGATCCTGCGCGCACCGACCAGATGGCCGATCCACTGCCAATCACCACCCCCAAAACGCCGCCAATCAGCAGGCGTGCCCAGTTCCTCATCCCATCATCCCCTCAGCCCCAAAGGGCCATTTCGTCAGGCTTGCCGATCAGCGCCGGTTTTTCAACGCTGCTTGTGCCGCCGCCAGTCTTGCAATGGGAACCCGGTAGGGCGAGGCGGACACGTAATCGAGGCCCACGGTTTCGCAAAACGCGATGCTGGCGGGGTCGCCGCCATGTTCGCCGCAAATGCCCAGCTTGATATCGGGCCGGGTGCGCCTGCCGCGCTCAACGGCGATTTCGATCAGTTCGCCCACGCCTTCCACATCCAGGCTGACAAACGGATCGGTCGCATAAATGCCCTTGTCGACATAGGTCGTCAGGAACCGCCCGGCATCATCCCGGCTGACGCCCAGCGCTGTTTGCGTCAGATCATTGGTGCCGAAGGAGAAAAACTCGCCCGCCTCAGCAATCTGTGCGGCCAGCAACGCGGCGCGTGGCAGTTCGATCATCGTGCCGACCAGATATTCAAGCACGCGGCCCTTTTCTGCAAACACCGCCACGGCCTGCGCATCGACCACGGCCTTCATCAGCTCCAGTTCCTTGCGCGTGGCGACCAGCGGGATCATCACTTCGGGAATTGGCGCAGCACCGGTTGCGTCCGCCACATCGCACGCCGCCTCAAAAATGGCGCGCGCCTGCATTTCGTAGATTTCAGGATAGGTTACCCCCAGCCGACACCCGCGATGGCCGAGCATCGGGTTGAATTCATGCAGCTCGCCTGCGCGCCGCCGCAGCGCCTCAACACCGATGCCGGTCGCCGCGGCGACATCGGCGAACTCGCTTTCTTCATGCGGCAGAAATTCATGCAAAGGGGGATCAAGCAGCCGAATCGTCACCGGCAGCCCTGCCATCACTTCAAAAATCTGCGCGAAATCGGCGCGCTGTTCAGGCAGCAATTTGTCCAGCGCCGCGCGCCGGCCAGCCTCACTATCCGCCAAAATCATCTGGCGGACGAGCGTGATCCGCTTTGCATCAAAGAACATATGTTCGGTGCGGCAAAGCCCCACGCCTTCGGCGCCAAAATCGCGCGCGGTGCGGCAGTCGAGCGGGGTTTCGGCATTGGCGCGCACTTTCATGCGGCGCACCTTGTCGGCCCAGCCCATCAGCACGCCGAAATCGCCTGCCAGCACCGGCTGCACGGTGGGCACTTCGCCCAGCATCACCTCTCCAGAAGTGCCATCGATAGTGATAATCTCGCCCTCGCGCACCTCGCGGCCCGCCACGCGCATCATCCGCGCCTTGGCGTCGATGGAAACGGTGCCCGCGCCCGATACGCAGGGGCGCCCCATGCCGCGTGCCACAACGGCGGCATGGCTCGTCATCCCACCCCGCGCCGTCAGGATACCCTTGGCTGCGTGCATGCCGTGAATATCCTCCGGCGATGTTTCGGTGCGCACCAGGATCACCGCTTCGCCAAGCTCGGCACGGTTTTGCGCGGTTTCGCTGTCGAATACCGCCGCACCGCACGCCGCGCCGGGGCTGGCGGGCAGCCCGCGCGTCAGCACATCGCGCACCGCCTTGGGATCAAGCGTGGGGTGCAACAACTGGTCAAGCGCCGCCGGATCAACCCGCGCCACCGCCTCTTCCTGCGTGATCAGCCCTTCATTGGCCATATCAACCGCGATCTTCAGCGCGGCAGAGGCGGTGCGCTTGCCCGATCGGGTTTGCAGCATCCATAATTTGCCGCGCTCAACGGTAAACTCGATATCCTGCATGTCGCGGTAATGCACTTCCAGCAGGTCGAACACCTTGGCCAGCTCGGCATAGGTTTCCGGCATCGCCTCTTCCATGCTCAGCGGCTTGGCACCCGCCGCTTCGCGCGCTGCCAGCGTCAGATATTGCGGGGTGCGGATGCCCGCGACAACATCTTCACCCTGCGCATTGATCAGGAATTCGCCGTAATAAGCGCGGTCGCCCTTGGCGGGATCGCGGGTGAAGGCGACGCCGGTGGCGGAGGTTTCGCCCATATTGCCAAACACCATCGCCTGCACATTCACCGCTGTGCCCCAGTCGCCGGGGATATTGTTCAGGCGGCGGTACACTTTGGCCCGGTCAGACTGCCATGATCCGAATACCGCGCCAACGGCACCCCAAAGCTGATCGTGAACATCCTGCGGAAACGGCCTGCCCCATAGCCGCGCGACGATGGTCTTATATTCAGCCACCAGCCCGCGCCAATCATCGGCGGTCATCTCAGTGTCGAGGAAATAGCCCTGATCCTCCTTGGCGACCTCCAGCGCTTCTTCAAACGCGTCGTGATCCAGCTCCAGCACGACATCTGAATACATCTGGATAAACCGGCGATAACTGTCCCACGCAAAGCGCGCGTCCCCGCTCACCTGCGCCAGCCCCTCGACGGTCTCGTCGTTCAGCCCTAGGTTCAGCACGGTATCCATCATGCCGGGCATCGACACGCGCGCGCCAGACCGCACCGATACCAGCAATGGGTTGGCGGCATCGCCAAATGCCTTGCCCGTCACGCCCTCAATATGCGCGAGGCCCATCGCCACTTCAGCGCGCAGGCTGTCAGGGAATGCTTCGCCCTCGTCCAGATAGCGGGTGCACATCTCCGTGCTGATCGTGAAGCCCGGCGGCACCGGCAGGCCGATTGAGGCCATACCGTCAAGATTGGCACCCTTGCCGCCCAGCAATTCCTTGCTGAGGCCCGCGCCATCCGAAACACCACCGCCGAAACGGTACACGTAGTTGGTCATCTCAACCCTCAATCTTCGAAAAATCAGCAACCTGGTGAACCGCATCCCGCACCCGCGCCAGCAACGCCAGCCGCGCGGCCCGCTTGGCGGGATCGGGATCGTTGACGATCACCCCTTCAAAAAACGCATCGATGGGCGCACGCAGACTGGCGAGCGCGGCCATCGCGGCTTCAAAATCTTCGCGCGCCACAGCAGCGCTGGCCGCCGGTTCGGCTACATCAAGCGCCGCGATGAGCCCCGCCTCGGCGGGTTCGGGGGTGTACGGCAAGGCGCCATCCACACCGTCACCCCGGCCCCCGAGCCGGGGTCCCGCTTCTACTTCGGTCGCCGACAAGCGGGACCCCGGATCAAGTCCGGGGTGACGATCGCTTTTATCAGAGGTTTCGTACCCCTCCTTCTTCAGAATATTCGCCGCCCGCTTATACCCCGCGAGCAGGTTCGCCCCGTCCGCCGTACCGATAAACGCCTGCAACGCATGCACCCGCGCGAGCAGCCGAACGAGATCATCCTCCCCGCCAAGCGCAAACACCGCATCGATCAGGTCGTGCCGGACGCCGGCCTCGCGCTGCTGGACTTTGAGGCGGTCGGCGAAGAAGTGCATCAAGTGCCTGGATGCTACAAGCCGTTCGTGGGCCTGCGGAACTGCAACCGCTAACAGTTTCGAAAATCGATTTTCCCGAACAGCTTTCGAAGCGGCTTCTTCGTCCGACAAGTATTCTCGAAATTCCGCCAAAATAGAGGCGGCTTCAATTTTTTCTTGCTCAGCAAACACACGCACGCGAGCAAAGAGCGGCGCTAAAAGCTCGACGATAAATGCCTGCCGCAGATCAAGCCGTAACCCGTTCTCCTGAAGAAGCCTGATTACACCAAGCGCTGCTCGCCGTAACGCAAACGGATCTCGCGATCCCGTGGGCGTCTCATCAATCTTAAAGAACCCAATCAACGTATCCAGCTTATCCGCCAAACTCACCGCCACCGTTACCGGATCGGTGGGCACGTCATCGCCCTGCCCGACCGGCTTATAGTGATCGCGGATCGCGGCGGCGATCCGGGGGTCTTCACCTTGCGCGGCGGCGTAATAGCCGCCCATCAGCCCCTGTAACTCCGGGAATTCGCCGACCATGCCGGTCACGAGATCGGCCTTGCACAGCATCGCCGCGCGTTCGGCGAGGGTGGCGAGTTCCTTTAGCCCCTCCCCTTCAGGGGAGGGGTTGGGGTGGGGGCTATCAGTCTCACCGAG
>JAKFUX010000046.1:0-25518 GCA_021732465.1 Sphingomonas sp. | reverse complement strand
GCGACACCGGGCTGATCGACGCCGGGCTGAAACTGCGCACCTTGCGCCTGCCCGATATCTTCCAGGACCATGAAAAACCCGAAATCCAATACGCCCAGGCCGGCCTCGACGCCGACGCCATCATCGATAGCGTCCTGAAGGCACTGCGCTGGAACGAAGAAGTCGTGGCCGGGGACGCGCGGGCGTGACATTATTGCAATTGCTGGCGATTGCGGGCGCGCTGATCGCTGGCGCCGGCGTCGCCCAGTCCGCGCGCTATGCACCCGAACCGGTCGGCACGATTACGCTGCAGGTAAACGTTACCGGCGTGCGCAATGCCAAGGGCGTGATGCATGTCGATATCTGCCGCCAGGCTGAATTTTTGAAGTCTTGCCCGATCAAAGCCGAAGTGCCGACGGTTGCGGGCACCACGATCGTGCGGTTTCCCAATCTTGCGCCCGGCGTTTACGCAGCCCAAGTTTCGCATGACGAAAACAGCAACGGCAAGGTCGATCGCGCGCTGTTTGGCATCCCCAAGGAAGGGGTGGGCTTTTCTAACGACGCGCCGATCCGGTTCGCGCCGCCAAAATGGGCAGCGGCGATGTTCCCGTTGAACGAGGACAAGACGATCACGCTGAAGCTGCGCTATTTCATCGGTGGCGGGGCGCGAAACTGAGCGGCATGGCCACGTCACCTATCTTTCGCGCGGTGGCGTTCAGCGCCCGCCGACCTTGGCTGTTGCTGGTGCTTTGTGCGGCACTGACGATTGTCGCGCTTGGTTTTGCCGCCACGCAGTTTGCCATGACGACCAACACCAGCGCGCTGATCTCAGCCAAGGTCGATTGGCGGCGGAATGAGGCGGCGGTAAATACCGCGTTTCCGCAATTGACCGATACCACGCTCGCGATTGTCGATGGCCGCACGCCGGAATTGGCAGAGGCGGGTGCTGCCGCGTTGGCGGCAAGGCTCGCGGCGGATACCACCCACTTCAAAACCGTTCGTCGCCCCGATGGCGGCGATTATCTGGCGCGGCAGGGGGTGATGTTCGGATCGGTCGAGGAGGTGCGCGGCACCACCAAGTCGCTGATCGCGGCACAGCCATTGCTAGGGCCGCTTGCCGCCGACCCGTCATTGCGCGGCATTATGGGCGCGCTGGGCACGATCCTGACCGGGGTTGAGCGCGGATCAGCCAAGCTGGATGATATCAACCGGCCCGTCCGCGCGCTTGATGATGCGCTGGGTAATGTCGCGCAGGGGCGGCCGGCGTTTTTTTCGTGGCAATTGCTGTTTGCCGATGGCGGGGGCCAGCAACCACCGCTGCGCCGACTGGTGCTGGCACAGCCAAAGCTTGATTTCGGCGCGCTGAAGCCAGGCGAAAAGGCCGTCAACGCGATCAACGGCGCGGCGGCTGATCTGAAGTTGGATGCCGCGCACGGCGTATCGGTACAGGTAACCGGCGAAGTGCCGCTGGCCGATGAGGAATTTTCGACGCTGGAGGAGAATATCGGCTTTGTCGGGCTGGTAATGGCGCTGGCGATGCTGGTGACATTGTGGTTCGCGACACGCTCTGCCAAAATCGTTGCCGCCATTGTGATCACCATCGTCGCCGGGCTGGTGATGACCACGGCGATCGGGCTGGCAGCGGTCGGCACGCTGAACCTGATTTCGGTGGCGTTTATTCCGCTATTTGTCGGGCTCGGCGTCGATTTCGGGATTCAGATCAGCGTCCGCTTCAACGCCGAACGGCTGGAGGGTGCCGCGATTCCTGCCGCGCTGGAGCGTGCGGCCGTTGCGCTGGGCGCGCCGCTGGCGTTGGCGGCGGGCGCGATTTTTCTGGGGTTCGGCGCGTTTTTGCCGACGGATTATATCGGCATTTCTGAACTCGGGATCATCGCCGGGCTGGGGATGGTGATCGCGCTGCTGCTGTCGATTACGCTGCTGCCTGCGCTGCTGGTGCTGTTCAAGCCCGGCAAGCCAGTGGCCGAAGTGGGGTTTGCCGGCGCAGCGCCGGTTGATCGCTGGCTGCATGCGCACCGGCGCAGCGTGCTGTGGGCGTTTGGCTTGTCGATGCTGGGCAGTATCGCGCTGCTGCCATTCGTGCAGTTTGATTTCAACCCGCTGCATTTGCGGGACCCCAATGGCCCCGCCTACCGATCGCTGACTGATTTGATGCGTGATCCTTTGCGCACGCCGAACACCATCTATGTTCTGGCGGACGATCCCGATGCCGCGCGCATCATCGCCGACCGCACAGCGGCACTGCCCGAAGTGGCGCAGGCGATATCAATTGATAGTTTTATCCCCGCCGATCAGCCCGAAAAGGTGGCGTTGCTGCAGGATGCATCGTTGCTGCTCGATCTGACGCTGAATCCGTTCGAAACCGCCCCCGCGCCGAGTGATGCGGAAAACATCGCCGCAATGCGGGCAACCGCCGCGCAACTTGATCGCGTTGCTGCTGGCCAATCGGGCGAGGGCGCGGATCATGCCCGTGCGCTTGCCACCACGCTGACAGCGATTGCGGCGGCTGACCCGGCGATGCGCGCGGCGGCGACCGAGGTGCTCGTGCCGCCGCTTGGCGTGATGCTCAACCAAGCCCGCGCCGTGCTGCAAGCGGAAGAAGTGACGCGCGACACGCTGCCGCCGGAAATTGCCGCCGATTGGCTCGCCAGCGACGGTCGCGCGCGGGTGCAGATTTTCCCCCGGGGCGACAGCAACGATAACCGCGTGCTGGCACGTTTTACAGCAGCAGTGCGCGCCGTTGCGCCCAACGCGACGGGGCTGCCAGTATCCACGCAGGAAGCCGCCAAAACGGTCGCCTGGGCGTTTGTGCAGGCCGGGTTGCTGGCGCTGATTCTTGTCAGCCTGTTGCTGTTTGCGGTGCTCCGCCACGCGCGCGAAGTCGCCTTCACGCTCGCGCCTGTGGTCCTGTCGGGTTTTCTGACGCTGGGCAGCTGCGTCATCATCGGCCAGCCGATCAATTTTGCGAACATCATTGCCTTTCCGCTGCTGTTCGGCGTGGGCGTGGCGTTTCACATTTATTTCGTGATGGCGTGGCGGGCAGGAGCTGCGGACCTGCTGCAATCCAGCCTGGCGCGCGCGGTGCTGTTCAGCGCGCTGGCGACAGGCAGCGCCTTTGGCGCGTTATGGCTGTCGGCGCATCCCGGCACGGCCAGCATGGGCAAGATATTGATCATCTCGCTGGCGTGGACGTTGATTTGCGCGCTGATATTTGAACCCGCATTGCTGGGCCCGCCGCTGCCGTCAGCAGGCAAGCCAGCGGCTAAAAGAAAGTCGTAACCACAAGTTCGCCCGCAACCGCGCCGTCCTGATCAGCGCCGCCCAAACCATCGCCCGAAATGTCGCTAAGCGGTGTGGTGTTGGTGGGGGTTTTATCTGGAGCCGGTTCGGGTGCGGGGGCCAGATTGCCATCGGTTGTTTCGGGCGGCGGCTGGGCTTGGCTGTTAGCCGGATCGGCTTCGGGATCGACCAGCGGATCATCCAGCCCGCCGGGCGCGATTGGCGTGCCGTTCATCTCGGCAATCTCCGCTGCGCGGTCCTGCTGATAGACCGAGCGCAGCGTGGCATAGGGATCGGCTGCACCGTCGAGCAGCGCCTTGAACCCGGCATCTGATTCAGCGCGCAGATCCAGCCCGCCGATCGCGGCGGTCGATACCTGATAATCGGTGCGGTTAAATGGCCTGCCAATGGCGACGGGATAAATCAGCCCGTCAACACTGCCGCCAAACACATCGCGCAACTGCGTGGGGCCAACGAACGGGATGAACAGGTACGGCCCTGGCCCCACGCCGTACCGTGCCAGCGTATTGCCAAGCCCGTTGTGGCGATAGGGCAGCTTGGCAGTCTTGGCGACGTCGAGCAGGCCCCCGATCCCGGCGGTGCTGTTAATCGCAAAACGCGCCAGCGTCCGCGCGGCGCGCTTTGGCTTTAGCTGCAGCACATCGTTTAAAAACACGATCGGCTCACGGATATGGCGCAGCAGATGGCGCAGACCGGTCCGGATGAATTTGGGGATGATCGTTGCATAGCCGCGCGCCACCGGGCGAAAGATTGCGCGATCAAACTTCTGCTGCACATCAAATAACGACCGGTTTAGCCCCTCATAGGGGTCGCCCGCCGTCTTGCCTGCGGGTGTGGATGCGCTCGTCCGCTCGGCCGGGCCCTGTTCTTCCGGGCCCTGTTCTTCCGGGACTTGTGTTTGCAGTGATGGGGCGACCGGCGCTGCGTTGGCGGGCGCAATGACCGCCTGATCGACCAGTGTCGGCCGGGCCTGCGCCGCCGTTGATGCCAGCAATGCCAGCAAAATCAGCGCGCGCGGCAAGGTGCGCTGCACGTCGCGTGGTACGTTGCGTGCAACGGCGCATGACAGGGTGCGCGGCAAGACCGGGGGCTGGCTCAGCGGCTAACCTTGTCGGCCAGCGTGTTGACATGGCCAATCAGCGCCTTGGTCCCGCCCTTGCGAACAATCGCGTCGAAATCGGCGCGCCGCGTCGTCAACTGGCTGATCGAATTCTGGTAGAAGACGTCGATGATCCGCCATTCGCCGCCGCTTTGGCGCAGCCGGTATGCGATGCTCACCGTGTCGCCCTTTGGCTGGGTCAGCTTGGTTTTCACCACCCGGTCGGTGCCGCGTGTGTCCACCTGCGGGTCAATGACAAAGGCCTGGCCCGACCAGCTGTCAAAATTGGCGGCATATTGGTTTGCCGTCAGCTTGCGCATCGCCGCGATCAGCGCGGTGCGATCCGCCGGTGCCGCCTTGGTCCATTCCGGGCCAACGGCAAGCCGGGTGAGCAGCGGCAGATCAAAGCTTTTGTCCACCACGGGCGCAATCTGCGCAGCGCGGCTTGAAAAGCCAGCCTTTTTGCCTGCCTTCATGATTGCGATCAGGCCATCGCTGAGCGACTGCACGGGCGCGCGCGCGGCATCTGGCGCTTGCGCAGCGGCTGGCATAGCCAGCGCCGCGATGGCGAGCAGGGGGACGACAGCAAAGGGACGACTGAAGGATACAAACATTCCGTGATACTCCCAGCGGATTGTGTTGCTCGGATAAAGCGGCATTGGGTGCCCGTCCACCCCCAAGGCGTGCCCTATTGCGCGGATTGGCGTCTGGTGCGCTTGCGCTGGGCGTGGCGGCTGCGCCACATCGGGACGGAAATCGCGCTGCATCGCAGCAGAAAAGCTGTTATGTTGGTTTTGAAGCTTTTCTTATCGGAATGCTGGATTTAGATGGGTGATGGTATTCCGGGGGCACTGGGGACGGAATGTCAAGGAAGGTCACAGACGCCACTGCCGGCCATGGCATTGGGTGAGCGTTTGTTTCTGATGGCTTTTTGGGGGACGGAAAGGACTATTCCTTGCAGGTAATTTTGGCCAAGCCGCGCGGCTTTTGTGCCGGCGTCGTGCGCGCAATCGAGATCGTGGAACGCGCGATCGACCTTTATGGTGCCCCTGTTTATGTGCGACATGAGATCGTTCATAACCGCCACGTCGTGAACAAACTGCGCCAGAAGGGCGCTGTTTTTGTGGAAGAACTGTCCGAAGTGCCGGATGGTGCGCACACGGTTTTCAGCGCACATGGCGTGTCGCGCGAAATTGAGAATGAGGCGGCGGCCCGCGGGCTTCCCGTGCTTGATGCCACCTGCCCGCTGGTCACCAAGGTTCATATCCAGGGCCGGCGTTACGCCACGCAGGGCCGCACGATTGTACTGATCGGGCATGAAGGCCATGCGGAGGTTGAAGGAACGATTGGCCAGGTCGACGCCCCCGTCCATCTGGTTTCGTCTGAAGCCGATGTTGCAGCACTTGATCTGCCGCAGGACGCGCGACTGGCCTATATCACGCAAACCACGCTTAGCGTTGATGATACGCGCGGCATCATCGCCGCGCTGGGCGAACGCTTTACCGACATCATTGGCCCCGATGTGTCTGACATTTGCTACGCCACGCAGAACCGCCAAACGGCGGTGCGCGATCTGTGCCGGGTGGTGGATATGCTGTTGGTGGTCGGCGCTGAATATAGCTCCAACTCCAGCCGCCTGCGCGAAATTGGCGTCGACGCGGGCCTGCCAAGCTATCTGGTGGCAGCCGGCGATGCGGTTGATCCGGCTTGGCTGGTCGGTATCGAAACAATCGGGCTGACGGCGGGTGCCTCTGCCCCCGACGAGCTGGTCGACAGTGTCATCGCGGCGCTGCGCAAAATAGGCACCGTTACGGTCTCGCAGTTGGACGGGATTGAGGAAACACTGGAATTCAGCCTGCCATCCGAGTTAAGGAACGTTATCCCGTCGGCTGCACGATCATCGGTGCAGGTTGCGGCAGAATAGGACCGAACTGCATGACCCTTCCGATCAACCTGCTGGCGCGCATTGGTGGCTACACCGTCAAAAAGCATCTCGGCGGCAAAAAATACCCGCTGGTACTGATGCTTGAGCCGCTGTTGCGCTGCAATCTGGCCTGCCCGGGCTGCGGGAAGATCGATTATCCCGATGCGATTTTGAACCAGCGGCTCAGCTATGATCAGTGCATGGACGCGATTGACGAATGCGGCGCGCCCGCCGTCTCGATCGCTGGTGGCGAGCCATTGCTCCACCGCGACATGCCCAAGATCGTCGAAGGCTATATCGCGAAGAAAAAATTCGTGATCCTGTGCACCAACGCGCTGCTGCTGAAAAAGAAGATCGACGATTATAAACCGTCGACCTTCTTCACCTGGTCAATCCATCTGGACGGTGACAAGGGCATGCACGACCATGCCGTTGATCAGGACGGCACCTATGAAGTCGCGATTGAGGCGATTGAACTGGCCAAGGCCAAGGGTTTCCGCGTTCAAGTGAATTGCACCGTGTTCGACGGTGCTGACCCCGAACGGCTCGCCAGCTTTTTTGACGAAATGGAAAAGCGCAACGTCGAGATCACGATTTCGCCCGGCTATTCCTATGAGCGCGCGGCCGATCAAGAACATTTCCTGACGCGCGAACGCACCAAGAATTTTTTCCGCGACGTTTTCCGCCGTGGCGATGGCGGCCGCAAGTGGAAGTTCACCAACTCGCCGCTGTTCCTTGATTTCCTCGCCGGCAACCAAACCTATGAATGCACGCCGTGGTCTATGCCGCTGCGCACCGTGTTCGGGTGGCAAAAGCCCTGCTATCTGGTCGGCGAAGGCTATGTCGACACATTCGCTGAGCTGATGGAAGGCACCGACTGGGATCAGTACGGCGTCGGCAAATACGAAAAATGCTCGAACTGCATGGTCCATTGCGGGTTTGAAGGCACCGCGGCGACGGATGCAATCCGCAACCCGCTGAAAATGTTCACCGTGGGGCGCAAGGGCATCCGCACCGAAGGCCCGATGGCCCCCGATATCGACATCAGCAACGCCCGCAAATCCGAAGACGTTCATTCAACGCACGTCGAACGCGAGCTGGAGCGGATCAAGAACGCCGATCCCGAAGGCTATAAGCGGGTGCAGCGCGCGGCTTAAGGGCGCTCCAACGTCGCAATTGCTGCCGCAACTTGACGTAGTGCCCGAAACGCCGCCTCGGCGCTCCACCCGGTCCTGATCAGCGCTGGCAGCTGCGTGGGGTGGCGCGCGAGCGACGCCAGCACCTTGCCGAGCGCCATTGATCCGTCGGTGTTCATCCCCACCAGTGCGGCGGGGGGCAGGGTGTCGTGCGCGGTGTCGGAGATGGTGCGGATCGCCATGAAGGGCAGGCCGTGCCGGGCGGCCACTCGCGCGGCGATATGCGATTCCATATCCACCGCCAGCGCGCCCGTGGCGGCGAGCGCCTCCTTTTCCGCGACGCTGACCGCGATGTGATCCTGCCCGATGATAAGGCCATGGTGGGCGTCGGGGAGGGCGGCTGTTAGTCGATCCTCCCACGATCCGTTCGTCCCGAGCGAAGTCGAAGGACGTGCCACAACTGCCGCGCCCGAAACACGCCCCTCGACTTCGCTCGGGACGATCGGGTGAGAGAGGTGGACGACAACATCACCGGCCTTCAACGCCGGATCGAGCGCGCCTGCGATCCCGCTCGAGAACAGAAGGCGCACGTCCGGGAATGACGCAAGATGCGTCTCAAGCGCCGCCTCAAGCCGCACGGCATTGCCCCCGCCGGGGATGGCGATCACGCCCGGCCCGGTCAGAATCTTCGACTCGCGTTGCAGGCCGCAGGCGATGAGGATCACGACTTCCCCCCAACCCTATCCATCATGCTGAACGCGCTTCAGCATCCACTGCGCCGCAACGGATCAACGGGATGGTGCACGGTGGACCCTCAAACGAGTTCAGGGTGACAGGCCGGGTTAGGAAGAGAAGCGCAGAAACTCGCTCGCTCACATCCCAAACGCCACGGTCTTGTCATTCGACCGCTTTAAATTCCGGTACCGCGCCACCGCCCAGAGCGGGAAATATTTCGGATACCCATGATAGCGCAGGTAAAACACGCGCGGGAATCCGCCGCCGGTGTACATTTCCTGCCCCCACAGCCCGTCTGCTTCCTGATGCGCGACCAGCCATTCCACGCCGCGCGCAACCGCTGGATGCTCCACCACGCCCGCCGCCATCAGCGCGAGCAAAGCCCAGGCCGTCTGCGATGCGGTGGAGGGGGCAGCGGTGTAGCCGGCGTAATCCAGGGCATAGCTATCGCAATCCTCACCCCAGCCGCCATCGGCATTCTGGATCGACACCAGCCAGTCGACCGCGCGTTCCATCGTCGGCGCCTGGGGCGATACCCCCGCCGCGTTCAGCGCGCACATCACTGACCAGGTGCCATAGATATAGTTCACACCCCAGCGCCCGAACCATGATCCGTCGGGCATCTGCTCATCGGCCAGATAGGCAAGCGCGGCCTTCATTCGGGCGCTGTCGGTCTCGCCCAGTTGCGCCATCATCGACACGCAGCGCGCGGTAACATCGCTGGTCGGCGGATCGAGCAACGCACCGTGATCGGCAAAGGGGATGTTGTTCAGGTAATGATGCGTGTTGTCCGCATCAAACGCGCCGAAGCCGCCATTTTTCGATTGCAGCCCCACGGTCCATTCATTGCCGCGCGCAATCGCTTCGTCATAGCCGCCAGCAAGTGCCAGCCGGTCCTTCGCCCGGTCCATCGCCATTACGACAACGGCGGTATCGTCGAGATCGGGGTAATGCGCGTTGTTATACTGGAACGCCCAGCCACCGGGGCGGACATCGGGCTTCACCTCGGCCCAGTCGCCCTTCACGTCGAGCACCTGCAACGGCTTGAGCCACTCCAGCGCCGCCTTGGCGCGCGCCTCATTGTCCTCGCCGCCCGCCTCCAGCATCGCATGCGCGGCGAGTGCTGTATCCCAGACCGGCGAGACGCAGGGCTGGCAATAGGCCTCGTCATCCTTGATCACGAGCAGGTTTTCGACCGATTTGCGCGCAATCGCCCGGTGCGGGTGATCCTCGGCATAGCCCAGGCAATCGAACATCATCACGCTGTTCGCCATCGCCGGATAAATCGCGCCCAGCCCATCCTCACCATTTAGCCGTTCGGTGACGAAATCGACACAGGCTTGCACTGCTTTGGCGCGCAACCCCTTGGGCCATAGCGGCTCGACCCGTTTCAGCACCACATCCAGCCCGGCAAAGAAGAGCTGCCAGGATCGTTTGGCCCCTTCGGCCTGGCTTTTCAGCGGGGCGGCTTTCAGCGTGTAGAGTTCATCCACCTTCACGCCCGACAGGTTCTTGGCCACCGGTTGTTTGGCCGCCAGCACCAGCAGCGGCACAATCACCGTGCGCGCCCAATAGGACATTTTCGACAGATGCACCGGAAACCAGCGCGGCAGCAGGATCAGCTCAACCGGCATGGTCGGCACCACACTCCACGATCCCGCCCCGAACAGCGCCAGCTGGATACGGGTGAACACATTCACCGCCGCAGCACCGCCCGCCTTGTGGATTGCATTGCGGGCGCGGGTCATGTGGGGCGCGTCCACATCATCGCCGATCATTTTCAGCGCATAATAGGCCTTCACGCTCGCGCTGGTGTCAAACGCACCGCCGTGGAACAGCGGCCACCCGTGATGCTCGGCGGATTGGATGCGGCGCAGATACACGCCAATCTTGGCCTCAAGCGCTGCATCGCGCGGCTCGCCCAGATAATGTTTCAGCAGCACGAATTCAGCCGGAATGGTGGCGTCTGCTTCCAGTTCGAACACCCAGTGGCCGTCGTCCTTCTGCGCGCGCGACAGCGCATCGGCGGCGCGGGTGGCGCAGGCGTCGATCGCGGCAAGCGGGTCGATCAGGGCTTCAGCAACACTGGCCATGCGTCATCAATTCCTATTCAATTCCACATCATCGCCCGAAACGACGGCACACTTACTTACATTGATGTTAGCTGATCGCCAAGTGGGCGGCGTTCGCCCCTGACCTGATCGCCCCCTCAATCGTCGCGGGCAGCCCGGTTTGCGTCCAGTCGCCCGCCAGAAACAGGTTGCGCCAGCGGGTTTTGGTGCCCGGCCGCAACGCATCCTGTGCAGGAGTCGCGGCAAAAGTGGCGCGCTTTTCTTTCACAACCTGCCAGGCGGGCATCGGCGCGGTGAAGCCGTGGACCGCGCAAATCTCGCCCCAGAACAGCGCCGCCAGTTGGGCCCGGTCGGTATCGACCAGCCGGTCTGCACCGCTGACCGTGATGGACAGCCGATCCTCAAACGCAAAAATCCACTCGGTCGTCCCGCCGATCACGCCGATCATGGCTGGCGTGCCCGGTGGCGGCGCAAACGCGAAATGGGCGTTCACGATGGCCCGAAATTCTGTGGGCACGACCAGATCGGGCACCAGTGCTGCCGCCACCCAGGGTGGCACCGCCAGCACCACCGGGCCTGTCACCGCCTCGGGACCGTCACCGTAATCGAGCGCCACCACCCGGTCGCCCTCAAACACCAGCGCGCGGAGCCTTTTACCGGTCGTCACTGCGCTTCCCTGCGCGCGGAGCCAATTAATCGCCGGATCAACAAAGGCTGCCGCCAGCGTTGGCTCGGCAATGCGCGGGCGGGTGGCCAGCCCCCCGCGCGCCAGCGACCCGCGCACCACGGCGGCGGCCAGCGTTGCCGATCCCTCCCGCGGATCGGTGTTCAGTGCCGACAACAGCACCGGTTCAAGCAGCCGATCCCACAGCACGCCCTTGGTTTGGATCCGGTCGGCGACGGTATCGGCCCTGCCCCCCACCAGCAGCCGCCCGAGGGCCAGATGCGCGCCCACGCCCACGCCCGGCACGCGGCGCTTTTTGTCGAACAACCACCACGGCACCGCGCCGTCATTGGGGCGAAAAGTCCAGCGATCGCCGCTCGCCAGATCGGCAAAATCGAAATCGGCATGGTCTGGCCCGCTCAGCCGGTCGCGCGCGCCGATGGTGGTCAGATACGCCATCACTGCGTCATTGCCCGCCAGCACCAGATGATTGCCGTTATCGATCACGCGGGCAAGCTGCGGATCGTGGTAGCTGCGGCAACGCCCGCCCGCCTGTGCGGCACCGTCTGCCACGTCGACGATGACCCCGGCGCGCGCGAATTCAACGGCGGCAGACAGCCCGGCCATCCCCGCGCCGATGACATGGGCCTTCAAAACGCTGTCGCCCTAAATGCACCACCGTTTCGCTTCCCCGGCGCAGGCCGGGGCCCAGTCGAGACGCCCGATATAGCAGTGCGCAACGCAAAATGCTGACGTCCTCGCAACTGGGCCCCGGCCTTCGCCGGGGAAGCAAGGAGGGTGCAGGACAGCAGGTCACCAAAGCATCCGACCAAGCCCTTCACCGGAACAGCCACAATTTCCCAACCGTGAAGATCAGCGCGGCCTTGTTCACCTTGATGCGCTCGCGTGGCGGCGCCCAGCCCACGGCTTCCATCCGGCCCAAAATCTTGTGATACACCGCTGCCATCAACCGGGGCGCGATCAAATGCCCCTTGGGCTTGCGCTTCAGGATCGCCTCAGCGGCGAGATAATGTTGCTCGGCCAGCTTGGCGAGATCGCGGCATGCCGCGTCGATATGGGGGGAGCGTGCCACGCTTTCCGGGCTGCTCATGTCGACACCGGCCGCCGCCAGATGCTCGCGCGCCAGATACACCCGGCCAATCGCTGCATCCTCATCGATATCACGCAGGATGTTGGTGAATTGCAGCGCGCGGCCGAGGTGATGGGCCAGCGCAATCCCTTCGGCATCATCCATGCCGAAAATCTTGACCGATAACCGCCCAACGGCAGACGCCACCCGGTCACAATATAGGTCAAGCTCTTCAAAACTGGGATAGCGCACAAAATCGTCGATATCGGTCGCCATCCCGTCAATCACCGCCAGAAAATCGGCCTTGTCGAGGCCGAAGCGGCGTACAGCCTCGGCCACCAAAGCCGCGCGGCCCGGTTCGCCGCCGGCATAAAGCGATTCGATATCGCCGCGCCACAGGTCGAGTGCCGCGGCGCGGTCTGCGCGGGCGCCGTCCTCATCATCGGCGATGTCGTCGACGATCCGGCAGAATCCATACACGGCGTACATCGCCTCGCGCTCTGCCTTGGGCAGCACGCGCATGCCGGCGTAAAAGCTGCTGCCGGATACTTGCGCTTGCAGCGCGGCGGGGGTGTTGTCGGGGTTCATGCCGCCAGCCTTTTTCCAAGCGCTTTTAGCGCGGCCCAGGCCGCCAGCCCGGCCATTTCGGCCTTTTGGTGGTGAACCCGCTCGCTCAGCGGATCATGCGTGATCAGTCGCCGGGTCAGGCTTTCGGCAAGCCGCTGGATGATCGCAACCTCCACCGCCAGGCGTTTGTCGCGAATCTGGGCGGAGAAGACCGACGATTGCGCCAGCAGGTCCAGCGTCCGTTCGGCCATCGCCACGATCACAGATCGCAGCGCCGGGGAAGATTGTGCCGCGCCCAGTTCGGTCACATCGGCGCCCGCTGCCGCCAGCATATCCATCGGCACATAGACCCGGTCGATCGCCCGGTAATCCTTCCCGCAATCCTGCAGATGGTTGATCACCTGCAATGCCGCGCACAGCGCATCGGATGCCGCCCAGGTGCTGCGATCTTCGTGATGCACGTCCAGCACATAGCGCCCCACCGGCATCGCCGATACGCGGCAATAATCGATCAGCGCATCCCAGGTGGCGCAGCGGTTGACGGTGCAATCCTGCTCAAACGCGGTCAGCAGGTCCAACCCGTGCTGGGGTGACAGCTTGTAATCGGCCAGCACTCCGCGCAGCGCCAGCGCCTCTGCACTGGTGTCGCTGGTGCCCGCCAGCGTTGATCGCATCGCGCCCAGCAGCGCCAGCCGTTCAGCGGCAGGGGCCTGTTCATTGTCCGCAACATCATCGGCCGCACGCGCGAAATGGTAAAACGCCATCACTGGGGCGCGATGCTCGCGCTTCAGCATGAAGCTGGCGACGGGAAAATTCTCGTCCTTATGCCCCTTGCCAGAGGCGAGTGTGGCAGCAGATGCCGTCATGCGCCAATCGCCGCTTGCGCGCGGCCCTTCCACATGCCGCCCCGCCCGCGCCAATGCGCCCAGGCCGACGCAAAGGTGCAGCCGGCGTAAAACAGCGCGATGCCGGGCAGCGCGATCCCCCATAAGGGCGACCGACCGTAGAAGCGCAGCATCGGTTGGAACGCGATTGCCATCAATGCCCAAGCCCCTAACCCAAGCATCTGCGCATAGCCTTGCCCGGCCAGTGTCAGCAAGACCGGGCCAAGGTAAATCAGCGCCAGGCCAAACAGCGTGCCGACCAGCAGCACCGGCGAATAGCCAAGCTGCGCATAGGCGGACCGCGATATCATTGCGGCAACCGATGCATAGGTGTCGTAAATCCGGATGCTCACCGATCGGTCGGTCAGCCCCAGCCATACCGGCCCCTGCCGCTTCATCAGCGCACCAAATGCGCAATCATCAATCAGCGCGCCGCGCACGGCGGCGATGCCGCCTGCGTGTTCCAGCGCGATCCGGTTGGCGAGCATGCACCCGCCCGCCGCCGCGCCAACGCCGGTTGGCCTGTTTACCGCGCCAAACGGGTACAACATCTGAAAAAACCAGACAAAAGCAGGAATTAACGCGCGTTCCGCGACACTTTTGCAGCGCAATCGCGCCATTAACGACACAAGCACGCGCTTTTCGCCCACGGCGCGGGTGATAAGGGTGCGTAACGTATCGGGCGCATGCGCGATATCGGCATCGGTGAGCCAGAGATAGTCGGGCGTCTCGCCAGCGGCGGCGATCCCCTGGCTGACCGCCCATAATTTGCCGGTCCAGCCGGGGGCGAGGGGTTGGCCGGAGAGGATGGTGAGTCGGTTCGACGGTTCAAGCCCCCGCGCAATCTCTGCGGTGCCATCGCTCGAATTGTCGTCCACCAGAATCACCCGGAAGTCCCCGGGGTAATCCTGCGCCAGCAAACTGCCGATTGATGCCGCAATCACATCCGCCTCGTCGCGGGCGGGCACGACGGCGGTTACGGCGGGCCAATGCGCGGGTTCGGCTGGCAAGCCGCGTGTGTCGCGTTCCGCCGTTAGCCAGAAGCCCTGTCGCGCGAATACCAACACCAGCCATACCGTCAGCGCGACGCCGCCTGCGACAAGACCAATCACGCAATCTTCCCCGCCGCGCGAAACCACGTAATCGCATCTGCCAGCGCCTCAGGATACGGGCGGGCGCGGTAGCCAAGCTCGGTTTCGGCCTTGGTTGATGCATAATACATGTTGTGCGCGGCCATTTTCAGCGAATCGACTGTCAGGAACGGGTCGCCGCCACGCAGCCGGGCCAGCGCTTCATTGGCATAGGCCATTGGGAATAACAGCCCGCGCGGGATGCTGATCGTCGGCGGTTTTCGGCCCATGATGCGCGCAATCTCGGCCAGCATCGCACGCAACGTCACGTCCTGCCCGCCCAGCACATAACGCTCGCCAATCCGCCCCATCTCCATCGCGCGCAGATGCCCATCGGCGACATCATCGACATGGACCAGGTTCAGCCCGCTTTCGACAAAGGCGGGCATCTTGCCATTGGCGGCCTCCACCACGATTCGCCCGGTGGGGGTGGGCTTCACATCGCGCGGGCCGATGGGGGTCGACGGATTGACGATCACGGCGGGCAGCCCCTCTGCCACCATCGCCTCAACGAGCCGTTCGGCGACCACCTTGCTGCGCTTGTACGCGCCAACCGCCTGTTCGGGGGTGGCGGGGCGGGTTTCGTCCGCCGCGCCGTGATCATCGGGCAGCAGCGTGGCAACGCTGGAGGTATAGACGATCCGCTCCACCCCAGCCGCGCGCGCGGCATTCATCACCGCCAGCGTGCCCGCGCGGTTGTTGCGCACGATGTCTTCCGGGTCGGGCGCCCATAGCCGGTAGTCAGCGGCGACATGGAACAGATAGCGGGCACCGGTGGCGGCGCGCAGCACCGATTCCTCGTCGCGGATATCGCCCTCAATCAATTTGGCGTTCAGCGCGGTCAGGTTGGTGCGGTCACTGTCCCGCCGCACCAGCAGCCGCAAATCAGCCCCACGCGCCGCCAAGGCCCGCGCGACCGCAGACCCGACAAAACCGCTCGCGCCCGTAACCAGCACTGGAACGCCCGTGAAATCCATTAACACCCGCTTAGATCGTCGACTGACTGCCTCATTTTGCCCCCATAAACCGTTTGCCGTGAACTTGTCGAAGGGCTGCCCTTCTTTTCAACGGCAGAAAAGCAAGGCAGGGCTTTAACGGGCTCGGCCCAAACGGATTGGGTTACGAGGCCATAAGCGGAGCAGATCGACTCAAATGGTGCTGACGATCATCTGGGTCATGGTGATGGCCATCGCCATCATCGGCGCGCTGTTCAATGTCGCCAGCGCGCTTGCCATCCGCGCGCCTGATCGCGCCCCTGATCTGGTCGATTGGCCCGCGATCACCGTTCTGAAGCCGGTCCACGGCACCGAACCCGCGCTCGCCGGCAATCTGACGGCCTTGTTCGCGCAGGATTATCCGGGCGCGGTGCAGATCATCTTTGGCACGCGCAACGCCGATGATCCCGCGCTGGCGGTGATTGCTGCGGCGCGTAAAGCCTATCCGGCCGCCAATATCGATATCGTCGTCAGCGACCGGCGCTGGGGGGCGAACAACAAGCTCTCAAACCTCGCCAATATGGACGAAGCGGGGCGGCACCCATTGGTGGTGATCGCCGACAGCGACGTCGACTGGGCACCCGATAGCTTGCGGCGGCTGGCAGGCGCGCTTGCGGACCCGGCGATCGGGCTGGCCAGCTGCCTGCATGTCGGGCGCGGCGATGCCGGTTTCTGGTCGCGCATGGCGGCGATGGATTTGTCATACCGTTTCATGCCCAATGTGCTGATGGGGGTCGCGCTTGGCATGGCCAAGCCAACTTTGGGGCCGACAATGGCGTTTACCCGTGAAACGCTGACCCGAATCGGTGGATTCGCGGCGTTTGCGGACGTGCTGGCCGATGATTATGAAATGGGCGCGGCGGTGCGTGCCCTCGGGTTGCGCACGGTGCTGCCCCGTTTTTACATCACGCATGGCTGTTCCGAATCGAGCCTGCGCGCGCTGGTGCGGCATGAAATGCGCTGGACGGTGACGATTTTCCGAATCGATCCGGCGGGATTTGCGGGCAGTATCGTGGTGCATACATTGGCGATTGCGCTGATTGGCGCGGCGATCAGCGGCTTTTCGGTTGCGGGATTGGCAGTGCTGGGCGCGGCATTTTCCTCGCGCGCATTCGTCAAATGGCGAATGGACCGGGCATCGGGCACTGTCTCTGGCCCGCTTTGGCTGGTGCCATTTCGAGACCTGCTGTCTTTCGCCTTGTTTTGTGCCACATTCTTCGTTCACAAAGTCGATTGGCGGGGCTCGCAATTCCGGGTAACGCGCGACGGAAGATTACAATCGTGATAAAGGTTCCACGGCTATGATGCGCACGCTTTTCCTTCAGGCGCCCTCTTTTGATGGCTATGACGGCGGCGCCGGCGCGCGCTATCAGATGAAGCGCGAGGTGAAATCCTTCTGGTATCCGACCTGGCTGGCCCAGCCTGCGGCGATGATCGAGGGATCGAAATTGATCGACGCGCCGGCCCATAATCAGTCGTGGGACGATATCGCGCATGAATTCGATACCCGTGATCTGGTGATTCTCCACACCTCGACGCCCAGTTTCAACCAGGACATCCGCACTGCCCGGCTGATCAAGGAACGCAACCCCAAGATCGTGATTGCGTTCGTCGGCGCGAAGGTGATGATCGACGATGAGGCGAGCCTGAAAGCGTGCGAAGCGATCGACCTCGTCTGCCGTGAGGAATATGATTTCACCTGCGTCGAACTGGCTGAGGGGCGGCCGCTTGCCGAAATCGACGGCATCACATGGCGCAAACCCGACGGAACGATCGCGCGCAACAAGGACCGCGCCGCGATTGAGGATATGGATATCCTGCCGATGGTGTCGCCAATCTACAAACGCGATCTCGATACGTCCAAATATTATGGCGGGTATCAGCGCTACCCTTATGTGTCCTTTTACACCGGGCGTGGATGCAAGAGCCGCTGCACTTTCTGCCTCTGGCCGCAGACGATCAGCGGGCACCGTTACCGGCATCAAAGCGTGCCGAAGGTGATCGAAGAGGTAAAATACATCCTTCGCGAAATGCCGGAAGTGAACGAGATATTCTTCGACGACGACACGCTCGCCGATGCCCATGATTTCGTGGTCGAATTGTCGGGTGCGCTGCGCAAACTTGGCTTCGGCACGCCCGGTTTTCGCGTCACCTGGGGCTGCAACGCCAAGGCCAACGTGCCGCAGCCCGTGCTGAAGGCGATGAAGGAAGGCGGCTGCCGCGTTCTCCTGGTCGGCTATGAAAGCGGCAACCAACAGATTTTGCACAACATCAAGAAGGGCCTGCGCGTCGATGTCGCACGGCAATTCACCAAGGACGCGCACGCGCTCGGCCTGACGATCCACGGGACCTTCATTCTCGGGTTGCCCGGCGAAACGCTGGAGACGATTGAGGAGACGATCCAATACGCCAAGGAGATCGATCCGCACACCATCCAGGTGTCGCTGGCCGCACCCTATCCCGGCACGTTTCTGTACAAGCAGGCGACCGAAAATGGCTGGTTCGACAATGAAGACCATCTGCTGACGGATGGCGGCAATCAGATTGCCCAGCTCAGCTATCCGCACCTTCATTCCTCGGTGATCTTCGAAAAGGTCGAGGAGTTCTACAAACGCTTCTATTTCCGCCCGAGCAAAATCTGGAGCATTGTGCTCGAAATGCTGACCGACTGGCAGATGATGAAGCGCCGCCTGCGCGAAGGCGTGGAGTTTTTCGACTTCCTCAGCCGCCGCAAGGAAGCCGCAGGCTGATTGGGCGTCTGATCCGCCGCCCGCCTGAACCACGGCTGATTCAATGCTGAAATATCTCGCACTGATCCTGACGGTGATCGGGCTGATTGCCGCGGTCTGGTTGATCGGCGCGACCGGCTGGCAACAGGTGATTGCCGGCGTTTCCAGCATCGGCCTGATCGGTTTTCTGGCGCTGATGGGCTGGACGGGCGTCAACCTGACGATTTTGGGGGCGGCGTGGCTGGCGGTGGCCCCCGGCATTGCCCAGAGCCAGCTCGGCACCTTTGCCTGGGCGCGCACGACGCGCGAAGCCGCCACCGATGTACTGCCCTTTTCGCAATTTGGCGGGCTGGTGGTGGGCGCGCGCACCGCGATCGCTGGGGGCATCCGCGATTCGCTGGTCTATGCATCGCTGATCGCCGATCAGACGACGGAACTCGCCGCGCAATTGATGTTCACGATGTTCGGCGTGGTGATGCTCGCGCTGGTGCTGATGAACCAGCCGGTTGCGACGGGCGTGCTGCCGCTGGTGCTGGGCGGGCTGGCCTTGATGGCCGGAATCATGGCGCTGTTCGCCTTTGGCCAGCGCCCAGTGCTGAAAATGGCGCAGGGGCTCGCCGGGCGGCTGTTGCCGCAATCGGTGGCGACGATGAGCGCGCTGACGACTGAGCTCGACGCGATCTATGCCCAGCGCGGCCGGGTGATTGCAGCGTTCCTGCTCCATTTGCTCGCCTGGGTGTTCAGCGCGGCCGGTGCATGGATGGCCTTGCGTTTCATGGGCACCGATCTGCCGCTTAGCTCGGTACTGACGATTGAGGCGCTGATCTTCACTTTGCGCACCGTGGCGTTCGCGATTCCGGGCGGGGTGGGCGTGCAGGAGGCGGCGTATTTGCTGATTGGCCCGCTATTCGGCCTGCCCCCCAGCGCGGCGCTCGCGCTCTCGCTGGTGAAGCGCGCGCGCGATATCGCGGTGGGCGTGCCGGGGATTTTGCTGTGGCAGTTTCAGGAAGTCCGCGCGCTTCGCCGCACCGCGCCCATTGTGAGCAAGGCATGATCCGTCATTGCGGCCGCTGCGGCACGCCGTCGGCGATATCGTAATAATCGCCCTTGTCGGCAACGAAGATATGCGTGCCGAGCATGGTATTGGTCGGTCCGTCGAATGCTCCCATGGCAATCGCAATCTTGTCGCGCCCCAGCGGTGCCCAGAACAGGAAGCTGCCGCAGGTTGAACAAAAGCCACGTCGTACCTTGGGCGATGCCTGATACCAGGTCAGCCGGTCTTCCCCCGTAATCACCACCACGCTGCGCGGCACATCGACCGAGGCCCAATAATGCCCTGATTGCTTGCGGCATTGGGTGCAGTGGCAGGCATCGGGGTGCGACAGCTGCGCATCGACAGTAAAGTGCACCGCGCCACACAGGCACGACCCATTATGCATCGCGCAGCCTTTCATGATGCCGGATCACTTCGTCGATAATGAAGCGCAGGAATTTCTCGGAAAACTCGGGATCAAGCTGCGCGTCATTCGCCAGCGCGCGCAGCCGGGCGATCTGGGCGGTTTCGCGACCCGGATCAGCAGGTGGCAGGCCGTGCATTGCCTTGTGGCGGCCCACTGCCTGCGTCACCTTGAACCGCTCGGCGAGCAGGAACACCAAAGCGGCGTCGATATTGTCGATGCTCTGGCGATAGCTGCTGAGCGTTTCATCCGGCACGGCGGTGTCCTTTTTGCGATTTCCTGCCCTTTTTGGGCGGGCAAAGGAGGGTACGCAAGCGGCATTCCCTTGCCTTTATCTCCCTTAGTCGCCACATCGGCGAAACGATGACAGCGACCATCCACCGCATCGATCCACGGCCGGGCCCGTCCCTTGATCCCATGGTCGCGCTTGTCGCGATGGACATGAATCTGGTCAACGCGGTCATCCTTGATCGCATGCAGTCGCAGATCCCGCTGATTCCAGAACTTGCCGGCCATTTGATCGCGAGTGGCGGCAAGCGGATGCGCCCGATGCTGACGTTGGCGAGCGCCGCCTTGCTTGGCTATACGGGCACCCGCCACCACCGGCTCGCCGCCGCGGTGGAGTTTATTCACACCGCCACGCTTCTTCACGACGATGTGGTTGACGGCAGCGATTTGCGGCGCGGGCGGCGCACCGCCAACAACATCTGGGGAAACCCCGCCACCGTTCTGGTCGGCGATTTCCTGTTCAGCCGCGCGTTCGAGCTGATGGTTGACGACGGCAGCCACAAAGTGCTGAAAATTCTGAGCCATGCCAGCGCGGTGATCGCCGAGGGCGAAGTGAACCAGTTGACCGCAACCCGCCGGATCGATCTGGGTGAGGAACGCTATCTCGACATTATCGGCGCGAAAACGGCGGCGCTGTTCGCCGCCGCCTGCCGGGTGTCCGCCGTGGTCGCTGAACGCCCTGATTCGGAAGAGGCGGCGCTGGATGCCTATGGCCGCAATCTGGGCATTGCTTTTCAGCTGGTCGACGATGCGATTGATTATGTGTCTGATGCAGGCACGATGGGTAAGGATGCGGGGGATGATTTCCGCGAGGGCAAGGTAACCCTGCCCGTCATTCTCGCCTATGCACGCGGCACGCCTGAAGAACGCGCATTCTGGAAGGACGCGATTGAGGGGCGGCGCACGACGGATGCTGATCTGGCGCATGCCGTCGCGCTGATTCAGTCGTCACGCGGGGTGGACGATACGCTGGCCCGCGCCCGCCATTACGGCCAGCGCGCCATCGATTCGCTGGGGTGTTTCAGCAACAGCAAGGCCAAGGCCGCGATGGTCGAAGCGGTCGAGTTCGCGGTGGCCCGCGCCTATTGAGGCTGATCGCGACATGACCCGCGTTTTTCAATGACGCCGATTGATATTGCCATCGCCGGATGCGGCCCTTGCGGCCTTGCAACTGCCCTTCAACTGGCGCGTGATGGTCACCGCATTACGATTTTTGAACGTTTCGAAGCGCCGCAGCCGATCGGATCGGGGCTGATGCTGCAGCCAACGGGGTTGGCCGTTCTGGACCGGTTGGGGCTTGGGGCAGCGGCTCGCGCACGCGGCGCTGCGATTCAGCGTTTATCGGGCCGGGCTGGGGCCAATGGGCCGCTGGTGCTGGATGTGCGCTATGCGTCTATGCGGGGTGACTTCACGGGCGTTGGAATTCACCGCGCGGCCCTGTTCGCGCTGCTGCATGACGCGGTGGTCGCGCACGGGATTACGATCGAAACCGGACGATGCGTTGTCGCGACTGATCCGATGGCGGGCGGGCGGCGGCGGCTGGTGTTTGCGGACGGCAGCAGCGCTGGCCCGTTCGATCTGATCGTCGACACGCTTGGCGCGCGCACGCCGCTGGCTGGTGTTGCGGGACGCAGCCTGGCTTATGGCGCACTTTGGGCCAGCCTTGATTGGCCCGAGGGTGCGGGTTTTGATGCGGCGGCGTTGGAGCAGCGTTACCGCGCCGCCCGTCAGATGGTGGGGGTGATGCCAATCGGCGTGGCCCCCGGTCATACTGTACGACAGGCTGCATTTTTTTGGTCGCTACGATCCGATCAGCTTGAGGAGTGGCGGCAGCGCGGCCTGGCGGCCTGGGGTGATGAGGTGACGGCGCTGTGGCCCGCTACAGCGGCGCTGGTTGCGCAAATCGCCACGGCAGCGCAGCTGACATTTGCCCATTATGTTCACCGCACGCTGCCCAGGCCCGCCGAAGCCGGACTGATCCACATTGGCGATGCATGGCATTCCACCAGCCCACAACTCGGCCAGGGCGCCAATATGGCACTGCTCGATTCGTTTGCGCTGGCTCAGGCTTTGCGCAGCTGCGGATCGGTGGCGGATGCGCTGGCGTGGACGGTGCATCTTCGCCGCAGCCATATCCATCTTTATCAGCAGCTCAGCTATTGGCTGACCCCCTTCTACCAATCCGATGGCGCGCTGGTTCCCTTCGCGCGCGACACGCTGGTGGCGACGCTGGCCAGCGTGCCGCCCATGCCGCGATTGCTGGCCAATCTGGTTGCAGGGCTGGTTGGGGCGCCGCTGGGGCGGCTTGGGCTGAAGTGATCCTCCCCATCAACGCCGTCCTGCCCGATCTGCTCGCGGCGTTGCGCGCCGGGCCGAATGCAGTGCTGGTCGCCCCACCGGGCGCGGGGAAGACAACTGCTGTAGCCCCGGCGCTGCTTACCGAAAGCTGGTGCGACGGGGAAATCCTGTTGCTTTCTCCACGCCGCCTTGCCGCGCGCGCTGCCGCTGAACGCATGGCGGGGCAGGCGGGCGAGGGGGTGGGCAAAACCTATGGGTACGCCACCCGTATGGACACCAAGCGCACGGCGGCGACGCGGGTGACCGTGATGACGGAGGGGATTTTCGTCAATCGCATCCAGGCTGATCCTGAACTGCGCGGCGTATCGGCAGTGTTGTTCGATGAGGTGCATGAACGCAGCCTCGATAGTGATTTCGGGCTGGCGCTGGCGATTGATGCGCAAGGGGGATTTCGGCCCGACCTGCGGCTGGTGGCAATGTCTGCCACGCTGGACGGTGCCCGCTTTGCCAGCCTGATGGGCAACGCCCCCGTCATCGAAAGCGAAGGCCGCAGCTACCCGCTGCGCCTGATCCATATCGGTCGCGCGGCAGAGGCACGGATAGAGGACAGCATGGCCGCGGCGATCCGCCAGGCGCTGCGCGACGAGGAAGGCGGCGTGCTCGCCTTCCTGCCCGGCGTTGCCGAAATTGAACGGGTGGCGGAGCGGCTGAGTGATCTGCCGCCCGGCGTCATCCTCCACCGCCTGCACGGCAGCCTTGACCCCGCCGCGCAACGCGCTGCGATTGCGCCCGATCCAACCGGCGCGCGCAAGCTGGTGCTCGCCACCGCGATTGCGGAGACGAGCCTGACGCTCGACGGCATCCGCATCGTCGTCGATTCAGGGCTGGCGCGCCGCCCGCGTTATGACCGTGCAGCGGGGATGACCCGGCTGGTGACTGAACGTGCCAGCCAGGCGTCTGTAACCCAGCGCGCGGGTCGCGCCGCCCGCCAGGGGCCCGGCACCGCCTATCGCCTGTGGGAGCAAGCCGCGACCGTTGGCCTGCCCCGCTTCGATCCACCAGAGATAGTGGAGGCTGATCTGTCGGCGCTGACGCTGGATTGCGCGCGCTGGGGCATTACCGATCCGCGCAGCCTTGCCTGGATTGATCCACCGCCCGATGCCGCCGTGGCAGAGGCACGGGCGCGGCTCAGCACGCTGGGCGCAATCGATCCCGGTGGCCGCCCGACGCCGCATGGCGAGGCAATTGCCCGCCTGCCCTTGCCACCCCGGCTGGGCCATATGCTGATCGAGGCCGGGAAAATAGGTCTGGGGCCTATAGCGGCACAAATCGCGGTCCTGTTGGGGGAGCGGGGGCTGGGTGGCCCGGACGCCGATATGGAGAGCCGCTTGCGCCGCTGGCGGGGCGATCGGGGCATACGCGCTGACAACGCCCGGCGGCTGGCCGCGCGCTGGGCGGCAATGGTGGAGGGGCCGGCGGCGTCAACCGGCGCGGATGGCGTCGCCGCCTGCATTGCCCTCGCCTTTCCTGATCGCATCGCGCGGCGGCGGGATTCCTCGGGCGAAAACTGGGCGTCGGTGGGCGGGCGCGGGTTTCGGCTTGATCCGGCGAGCGCGCTTGCCCGCAATGAATGGCTGGCGGTGGCGGAAACGCAGGGGATGGCGGCGGGCGCGCGCATCCTGTCCGCCGCCGCGATCGATGTTGCGGCTGTGGAGGCGCTGTTCGGCGACCGGATCGCAGTGCGGCGCACCGTGGCTTTCGATCCCGCAACCGGCGGGGTGCAGGCAACGCACGAACGGCGGCTGGGTGCGATACGCCTGAGCGGTGGCCCTGATTCGAACGCCGATCCACGCGCGATCAGCGCGGCATTGCTGGCGGGGCTGCGCGATCACGGGCTGGCGTTGCTGCCCTGGCCCGATCCCGCCACCGCCCTGCGCCAGCGCGCCGCCTTTGCCGCTACGCACGGCGCGCCAGAGGTGGTGCTGGACGATGCGGCGTTGCTTGCCCGGGCAGAGGAGTGGCTGGTGCCCTTGCTCGACGGCAAGCGGCGGCTGGCACAGATTGACCCCGCCGCGCTCACTGCCGCCCTGCAAGGGTTGATCGGGTGGGATGCGATGCGCGCGATTGACACGCTGGCCCCGCCACGCTTCGAATCACCGGCGGGCAGCAGCCATGCGATTGATTACACCGCCGAGGCTGGGCCAACGGTAGAGCTTCGCCCGCAGGCGTTGTTCGGGCAGGCAGCGCACCCGATGATCGCGGGTGGCCGCGTGCCTCTTGTGCTCAGCTTAACCTCGCCTGCTGGTCGCCCCATTCAAACCACGCGCGATCTGCCGGGCTTCTGGGCGGGCAGCTGGGCCGATGTCGCGCGTGAGATGCGCGGCCGCTATCCTCGCCACCCCTGGCCCGATGATCCCGCAAGTGCCGCTGCCACGCTGCGCACCAAAAATGCTGATGCACGAATGCGCCAAGCAACGTAAGGAAGCATCATGACGATCGCCCGCATCTATCAACGCCCCAAAAACGCCATGCAATCGGGCCGCGCCCGCACCGATTTATGGGTGCTGGAATATGAACCCGCCGAGGCGAAACAGCCCGATCCGCTCACCGGCTGGGCAGGCTCCGGCGATGTGCGCGATCAGTTGCGCCTCACCTTCCCGACGCTGGAGGCAGCGCAAGGCTATGCGACGCGCGAGGGGATCGACTATCACGTCGTGCCCGCCCCCACGCGCACGCTGAAGCTGCAGGCCTACGCCGATAACTTCCGGTGAGCCGTCGGTGAGTCCAACATTACCAGCGAGTCCAAGGTCAATCGTGAAGGCGTGGATCAGGGCGTTTAATGCCGCTGATGTCGACGCGCTGATGGTTCTGTACCATGAAGAGGCGATCAACCATCAGGTCGTGCGCGATCCCGTCATCGGCCATGCCGCCATCGCAGCGATGTTCGCCGCCGAATTCGCGACTGCCACAATGCAGTGCATCCCCGAAAACCTGTTCGAAGACGGCGAATGGGCCATCCTGGAATGGCACGACCCCAGTGGCCTGCGCGGCTGCGGCTTTTTTCACGTGATCGACGGGCTGATCGAGTTCCAGCGCGGCTATTGGGACCGGATGAGCTTTGAACAGGGGTTGGGTGTGGGGGTTCGTTGAGGG
>JAKFUX010000044.1:0-26436 GCA_021732465.1 Sphingomonas sp. | reverse complement strand
GTGGAGCGGCAGGCGGGGCTGCAGGCGGGGGGCGCAGCGCGACGGCGGGCGGATTGGCCATCGGCACCCGCGCGGCGGGTGGGGTAATCACGGCTGCGCTGGTCACCACGGCTGGCGTTGATGTTCGCGCTGGCGCTGGCGTTGGCGTTGGCGTCGATCGGGGTATCGGTGCGGCCAGCACGACGCGCGGCGGTGGCGGCAATTGGGTCGGTGCCGGGATTGGCGGTGCGATCAGCGCGGCGACCTCGACCGGCGCACCACGCCGCCGGTTGCGATCACGCTTTTGCTGCGCCTTTGTCCGCACGGGCACTGCCGCCACCTGTACAACGGCCACCGGCTCGGGAATCAGCACGGGCAATACAGGGATCATCCGCGCGTCGGCGATCCGTTCAGGGGTTGCGCGCACTTCGCCGAAATGCACGGCAAATGCGCGGTCAGCAGAGCCCAGCCCCGGCAATATCTGGAAAAATGGTTGCAGCCCGACGGCCATTTCACGCGGCAGCATATTGTCCGCAATCCGGCCCGCCCCCGCGACATCGCCATTCATCGCGAGCACCACCGCGCGCACCCGCCACGCGGCACGATCACTGCGCCGCAACAGCCCATCGATCACGTCCAGTGCCATATCGCGCTTGCCCGATATGCCCAGCGACAACGCATAGCGGCGCTGCGTTTCATCATCGGGCTGGCGCTTCAGCGCCTGGCGATAAATGCGCTGAGCGCGTTCCTGCTCCCCGATCAGGTCGAACGCCAGCCCCCGGTCCGCCGCAATGGAGCCAAGATCATAGCCAAGCGCCTCGGCTTCATTGAACAACTGCAGCGCTTCGCCCGGCCGACCAAGCTGCACGAGCGTCCGCGCCTTGCCCGCTTTGATCTGGCCGTTATTGGGGCTGATCCGTTCAGCGCGCTGAAAAAATGCCGCTGCCGCTTCCATGTCGCCCAGCTTCAGCGTGCGTTCGCCTGCCCTGATCAACGCGGGCAGATCAAACGGATTATTGCCCAGAATCCGCATATCGGCGGCCAGCGCATCGGCCTCCGGCGTGGGGGCGGGCATCATCTGAAATTGCCCGGCAAGCACCGGGGCCGCCGCCAGCACCAATGGCGCGGCAAGCGCAAGGCGTGCGGCATGGATCATCATTGCGGTCATCTGCGCTCCGCTAATGCGGTGGAACTGAAATTCATTACATCTCTTATCCGTCATGCTGAACTTGTTTCAGCATCCACCTCGCCGCACTGGCGACTGGATTTGTGGCACGATGGACCCTGAAACAAGTTCAGGGTGACGGGCTTTCTGTTCAGAATTTCGATTCCACCACACTCACCACACTAGAGTCTGATGACTTTACGTTGACCGGTTCGTTTCGAGCGACGTCGAGAAACATGCGACAAGCGCTGCGCGGGGTGCCTCGATTTCGCTCGACACGAACGGTTTGCGTAGTCAGTCAATCTACAGTCATTCCGCTTTAGACCCGAGCCGGGCGTAACCGACAATGGCCCCGCACCCCGCAATCGCCAGAACGAGGCGCGCTGGCGATGAACCGGCGTGCGCTGCACCTGGATGCGCGCACGCCTGTGCCCGTTACTGGTTGTTCTGGCGGTGCAGGAACCGCGGAATATCGAGCGGATCCTTGGCGGTTTCATCTTCCTTCGCTGCGCCGCGCGTCACGTTGGACATGCGTTCGAACAACGTACCGCCAACTTTGCCGCGCGGTGCCAGTACCGGTGCGGGTTCAGGCGCCGGTGCTTCAATCGCGATGGACGGCGTGGCCTCTGGCGTTTCCAATACACCGGGGGCCAGCCAGTGGCCGCGATCCTCGGTTGCTGCTGGCTCGTCACCAAAAATGGTTGGCTTGACCACAGCGGCTTCTTCGCCAAGGACCAGTTCATCATCGGCTGCATCGATCGTTACCGGGGTGTCGACCGTCGCCGCAACAGGTGCTGGTTCAGCGGCGATCACTGGCGCGGGGGCGGCGGCTTCTACCGCCGGGGTTTCAGCACGGCGCGGGGTGGTAAAGCTGAACGCGCGCGACGGCTCTGGTGCCGTTTGCGGGCGCACTTCTGCATCAATGCCGGTCGCCACCACCGATACGCGAATTTTGCCTTCAAGATCGGGGTTGAACGCCGATCCCCAGATGATGTTGGCATCGGCATCAACCAGTTCGCGGATATGGTTGGCAGCCTCATCCACTTCCAGCAGGCGCATATCTTCGCCGCCGGTGATGGAAATGATGACGCCCTTGGCACCCTGCATCGACACGCCGTCGAGCAGCGGGTTGTTGATCGCCTTTTGGGCCGCAACAATCGCGCGGTCGTCGCCTTCGGCTTCGCCCGTGCCCATCATTGCCTTGCCCATTTCCTGCATCACCGAACGGACATCGGCAAAATCCAGGTTGATCAAGCCGGGCATCACCATCAGATCGGTAATGCCGCGCACGCCCTGCTGCAACACTTCATCAGCCATTTCAAAGGCTTGCTTGAAGGTGGTGTTGGCATTGGCGATCAGGAACAGATTCTGGTTGGGGATGACGATCAGCGTATCGACATATTTCTGCAGTTCTTCGATGCCCGCCTCAGCGCTTTTCGCGCGGCGATTGCCCTCAAACGCAAATGGCTTTGTTACGACGCCGACGGTCAGGATACCCAGATCACGCGCCGCCTTGGCGATAACGGGGGCAGCGCCCGTGCCGGTGCCGCCGCCCATGCCCGCTGCGATGAAGCACATATGCGCGCCTTCGAGCATCTTGGTGATCGATTCGATCGTTTCCTCAGCGGCCGCGCGGCCAATTTCCGGCCGCGATCCGGCACCCAGGCCCTGGGTAATCTTTGCGCCCAGCTGCACCCGCTGTGACGCGGTTGATTGCTTCAGCGCCTGCGCGTCGGTGTTGGCGACCAGAAAGTCGACCCCCTGCACATTGGCACGCATCATGTTGGTAATGGCGTTGCCGCCAGCCCCGCCCACGCCGATCACCGCGATGCGCGGCGTCAGCTCGTCTACCTCGGGTGGAAGGAATTCGATGCTCATCGACCTGTCTCCGTCATAGCCCTGCGCACATGAGGGCTCGCAATTGTTTCTACCGTTCTGCACCATGCAACCGGGCGACTCTAGCCCCAATCACTGCCCAGTGTCGCAATTGTTTAATAATTTGTCCTAAACGCCTGCACCAATCGCTGAAACATGGCAAAACCCCGCGGTCGCACCACCATTTGTTGCGTCGGCGATCCCGCCCGCAGGTCAACCGGGTTCGATGCCGCATAATGCGCCAGCCCCGCCAGCGTGGCAAAGGCCGGGCCGCTATGCGCCTCTGGCAACGCCGTCAGCCCGCGCGGGCGGCCAACCCGCACGGAACGGCCCAGCGCCGCTTGCGCATAATCGGCAATCCCCTTCAGCTCCGCACCGCCACCGGTCAGCACAACCTGCCGCCCCACCGGCCCTTCAAAGCCAAGCGCCGACAGCGCCTTTTGCACTTCGCCCATCAGATGATCGAGCCGTTGGCGGATGACCGCAATCAGCTGCGCCTTGGTGATCCGCGCACCGTCTGTCGCGTCTTCCTCATTCGACATGGGCCCGACATCGATCATGTCATGATTGTCGCGCGGGCTAGCATTGGCTGATCCGTAAAAACACTTCATCCGCTCTGCCTGCACCCGGCTGGTGCCGAATACGCTGGCGATATCATCGGTAATGTCGGCCGCACCAAAGGGAATGGACGTCAGCCCCACCAGCATGCCGCCTGCGAACAGCGACACATTGGTAATCCCCGCCCCCATTTCGACCAGGGCAACACCCAGTTCGCGTTCCTCGTCAGACAAGCACGCCATGCCGGTGGCAACGGGCGAAGCGATGATCGATTTCACCTCCAAATGCGCTGATCGCACGCACAGATCCAGGTTGCGCACCGGCGATCCGTCTGCTGCCACCACATGAATATGCACCCCCAGCCGGTCGGCATGCAGCCCCAGCGGCTTTTTGACGCCAGTAAGTCCATCCAGCGTGTACAGCGTTGGCTGGGCATGCAGCACCATCCGCCCGGCAGGATCAATCGAGTTGCGCCCGGCAGCGAGAAGTTCATCGATATCGCCCTGTTCGATCCGGTGCCCGCCCAGCTCAACCTCAACCGAGGCGACATCAGATACCAGGCTGCCGGCTGAAAAGCTGACCCAGACATTTTCGATATTCAGCCCGGCGATCCGTTCGGCCTGCTCCACCGCCTCGCGCACCGCCGCTTCGGTTGCGCCCATATCGGCAATATAGCCTCGCTTCACACCCCGGCTTTCGCGCTGGCCAGTGCCCAGGACGACCAGTTCGCCCCCTTCCGCCTTTTGCGCGATCATCGCGGATACCTTCGACGATCCAATGTCGAGCGCGGTGATCAGCCCTTCGGGTGCGGTCTTTGCCATGATCTTATCCTTGCCGGTCGCTGCGCATGATCGCACCTGAATCAGGTCCGCCTGAATCAGGTCCGTCGCTGCTGGTATTTTTGTTGCTGGTATCGGTAATCGCGCGCTGGCCCGGATGGCCGGGTTTGCGCCCCACAAACCGGGTCGGGTCGCGCATATCAAACCGCAGCCAGCCTTTGCCGAGCAGCGCCTGTGCGCCATCGAGCTGCGCAAATTTCACCAACGCTTTTTCGGGAAACTCTTCGGGCAGTGCCAGCGTCTCGCCGGTTTCGAACACAATATCCCAGCGCCGATTGCCCACCCATGTCGCCGCCTTCACCAGCGGTCGCAACGCCGGTGCCGAATCCAGCAAGGTGCGGTACGCCGGTGTCTGCCAATTCGCGCCTTCGCCAATCACGCGGGGCAGATCGGGCAGTTCGTCAGTTGAAATGCGCTGCAACGGCTCACCATTGGCATCGATCAGCGTCAATTCACCCTTTTCCTGCCACACAGCGGCCGGTTGCCGCTCAATAATGTGGACGACCAGCTTGTCGGGAAGGCGGCGCGATACCTGGGCATCAGCAATCCAGCCATATTTCAGCAGTTTCTGGCGCACCCCTTCCAGATCAACCAGCGGCATTGCGCGCGATTGCTGGTCTAGCGCCACGGCATAAACCGTCATCGGGTTCATCCGCTTGACGCCCGTCACCTCAATCCCGCGCACGCGAAAGCCGGCGCGGCCAATTTCTTCGGCCATCGCCACGCCGGCGGCCTGCGGCACCCCGAACAGGCTCGCCAGGCCCAGCGCACCCGCCGCAATAACGCCCATGATGCTCCATGTCGCAACGCGTTGCAGGGTGCGCTCGCTAACCGGCAACATCGCAATCATCCGGTCAATCGACGATCGCTTATGCACCTTTGGGCCGCGCCGTTTGGGCTGCACCGGACGGCGTGACGGGGGTGGGCCGCCCCGGCGGACGGGTTTACTCATGATGCTTTCTCCGCCCGGTGCAGGGCTTCCTCCACGATACGCTGGACGAATTCGGCATAGCTCATGCCCCGGTGCCGTGCCTGTTCTGGCGCCAGGCTCAGCGGGGTCATGCCGGGCTGGGTGTTCACTTCGAGCAGGAACAGCCCGTCTGCGCCCAGGCTGTCATCCCAGCGGAAATCAGCGCGCGAACAGCCTTTGCAGCCCAGCAACCGGTGGGCATCACGCGCAATCTGCATGCAGGCAGCGGCAATCTCGTCAGGGATGTCGGCGGGATAGACGTGTTCGGTCATGCCATCGGTATATTTGGCGTCGTAATCATAAAAGCCGCTTTTGGGCTTCAGCTCGGTAACGCCCAGCGCCTCTTCGCCCAGCACTGCCGTTGTCAGTTCGCGGCCCCGGATGAACGGTTCTGCGAGCAGCTCCTCAAATTCCTGCCACGGCCCCACCGCGTCAGGCGCAATCGGGTTGCCGTAATTGCCATCATCAGTGACGATCGCGACGCCGACCGACGACCCTTCGTTGACCGGCTTCAGCACATAGGGGCGCGGCAGTGGATCGGCTTCGTACAGCGTCGCGGTTTTCACGATCCGCCCGCCAGGCATGGGAATGCCCTGCGGGACCAGCAACAGCTTGGTCAGCTGTTTGTCGATCGCGATGACAGAAGTGGCGAGGCCCGAATGGGTGTATTTCAGCCCCATCAGATCGAGCATCCCCTGCACCGATCCATCCTCCCCCGGCGTGCCGTGCAGCGCGTTAAAGACGACATCAGGCGCGGCTTCAGCAAGGCGCGCGGCAACGTCGCGGCCCATATCGATCCGCGTCACCCGGTGGCCCAGCGATTCAAGCGCGTCAGCGACGTTCGCGCCAGTAACGAGCGACACCGCCCGCTCAGCCGACCAGCCACCCATAAGGACCGCGATGTGGAGCGTCATAAAATCCTCCCCTGCAAGGAGTTTTGAGTTGGCCATGCCCCGCATGGCCAAGGGTTGTCCGGGGGACAACCCGGCCCAAAACTGGGGACCGGCCGAAGGCTGGTGGAGGGGGCGCGCCGCGAGCGCAGCGCATGAGGAGGCCCCCCTCCGTCACGCTGCGCGTGCCACCAGTGTTGGGTCGTCCGATCCGCCGGATCGGACTTGGATTGCAGGGGGCAATCCAACCCAACGCTCTTACAGGGGAGGATTTGAAGGGGTTCACTCACAACATGTCCCCCACCCGCTGGATTTCCCATTCAAGCACTACCCCGCAATGCGCCTTCACCCTGGCCCTCACTTCTTCGCCCAATGCCTCAATATCCGCGCTGGTGGCGGCCCCCAGGTTCAGCAGGAAATTGCAATGCTTCTCGCTCACCTGCGCGTCGCCGATCTGAAGGCCCCGACAGCCCGCCGCATCGACCAGCGCCCAGGCCTTATGCCCTTCCGGGTTTTTGAAGGTGGAGCCGCCGGTCTTGCTGCGCAGCGGCTGCGATTCCTCGCGCGCGGCGGCGATCCGGTCCATCTCGGCCTGGATGGCGGCAGGTTCGCCGGGGATGCCCTGAAACGTCGCCTCCACCACAATCGCCCCGTCAGGCAGCGTCGAATGCCGATAGGTGTAGCCCAATGCATTAACCGGCAGCGTTTCGACCGTCCCGTCGCGCAGCACGACGGTGCAATTGGTGAGCACGTCTTTCGTCTCGCGGCCATAAGCGCCGCCGTTCATGCGCACGAACCCGCCAACCGTGCCGGGGATCGAGCGTAGAAACTCCAGCCCCGCAATCCCCGCATCGCGCGCGGTAGAGGACACGAGGATGCCGGATGTGCCCCCGCCACAGGTCAATGACGTACCATCGGCCCGCGCGAAGCTGAACGCCTTGCCCAGCCGCACCACGACACCCCGCCAGCCGCCATCGCGCACGATCAGATTCGAGCCGAGGCCGAGCGGCATAACCGGCGTGGCAGGATCGAGATTGGCGAGGAAATCGCTCAGGTCCTGCTCGTCCTTCGGCTCAAACAGCCAGTCCGCCGACCCGCCCGATTTAAACCACACAAGCGGTGCTAACGGGGCTTGTGGGGTGAGTTTACCGCGCACCTCCTTGTGTCCCCGCGAAGGCGGGGACCCAGTCTGGGCTCCCGCCTTCGCGGGAGCACAAGATTGCGTCGCGTTCATCGCACCGCCACAATCGCATCAGCCAGCCCGGCTGCCCATTTCGTGATGTCGCCCGCGCCCAGGCAGATCACCATGTCGCCCGGTTGCACCATCCCCGCCAGCGTCGTCGCCAGCGCGCCCGCATCAGCCACCGTCGCCGCACTGCGGTGCCCGCGCGTCTTCAGCCCCGCGACCAAAGCATCGGCATCAACGCCCTCAATCGGCGCTTCGCCTGCTGCATAAACCGGCGACACCAGCACCATATCGGCATCGTTAAACGCCTGCTGAAAATCCTCCATCAGACTGTCGAGCCGGGTAAAGCGGTGCGGCTGCACCACCGCGATCACGCGGTTCGTCGCCCCTTCGCGCGCGGCGGACAGCACGGCGCGGATCTCCACCGGGTGATGGCCGTAATCATCGATGATCGTCACCGGCCCGCCGTCCAGCGCGACTTCCCCCACCTTGGTGAAGCGCCGCTTCACGCCGCCAAATTTGGCAAAACCCTGCTGGATCGTCGCATCGGGAATGCCCAGTTCCAGCGCCACGCCAATCGCGGCGAGCGCGTTCTGCACATTGTGGCGGCCCGGCATCGGCATTTCGATGCCCTCAATCGAGCGCTGCGATCCGTCGCGGCTGCGCACAATCGCCTCAAACCGGTTGCCGCCCGGAATGGGGGTAACATTCACCCCGCGCACGTCCGCTTGCGCCGAAAAGCCATAGGTCACCACCCGCCGGTCGCGGACGCGCGGGATGATGGCCTGCACTTCGGGGTGATCAAGGCACAGCAAAGCCGCCCCGTAAAACGGCACATTCTCGACAAATTCGACATAGGCGTCCTTCGCCTTGTCGAAGCTGCCATAATGATCGAGATGTTCGGGATCGATGTTGGTGACGACCGCAATCGTGCCATCCAGCCGCAGAAAACTGCCGTCGCTTTCATCGGCTTCCACCACCATCCAGTCGCTCGCGCCCAGCCGTGCATTGCTGCCATAGCTATTGATGATGCCGCCGTTGATCACGGTCGGGTCAACCCCGCCGGCGTCGAGCAACGCGGCGATCATGCTGGTCGTCGTCGTCTTGCCATGCGTACCCGCCACCGCGACGGTGGATTTCAGCCGCATCAGCTCGGCCAGCATCTCGGCACGCCGCACCACGGGGATGCGCCGCTCATACGCCGCCTCAACCTCTGGGTTATCGCGCTTGATGGCGGTGGAGGTAACGATCACCGCGGCGTCGCCCAGATTATCGGCGCTATGGCCGATATGCACGGCAATCCCCTTGCCGCGCAGCCCGGCGATGACATAGCCTTCGGCAACATCTGAACCCTGCACCTTATAGCCCAGATTGTGCATCACCTCTGCAATGCCCGACATGCCAATGCCGCCAATGCCGATAAAGTGGATGGTGCCAATGTCGGTTGCGACACCCCTCATCTCAGGCCCTCACGCATATGCCGCCTGATCCCCGAATTTAATCGGGCGGTGCAGGCCCACCATGATGTCGCTGTGCGGCGCATCAAGGCTTTCGACCAGATCGGCCAGGTCGCGCGCGGCATCGGGCCGCCCGCATGATCGCGCCCGCCCGGCGGCGTTCAACAGGGCGGAAGGGTCCAGCCCCAGTTTTTGCATCTGCTTGGCAAGCTCAATCGGGGTGAAAGCGCGCTGGTCAATCGTGCGCGCCCCGCCCGCCCTCGTCATTTCGCGCGCATTGGCCGTCTGGTGATCATCCGTCGCGCTGGGCAGCGGTACCAGAATGGCGGGGCGCCCAGCGGCGGTAAGCTCGGCCAATGTTGATGCCCCTGCCCTTGCAATCACCAGATGCGCCCAGGCGAGCTGTTCCGGCATATCTGCCAGATAGGTTGCCAGCTCAGCCGCAATCGACAGTTCGGCATATTTGGCGCGGACCTGATCGATATCCTCCAGTCGCGCCTGATGCGTCACCTGCAACCGCCGCCGAAAACTGATCGGTAACAGCGCCAAACCATCGGGCACGACCTGGCTCAAAATGCTCGCGCCCTGGCTGCCGCCCGTCACCAGCACCCGGAAAATGCCGTCTTCCTCCAGCAGCGGATAGGGTCGCGTCCGCAGCGCCAGCACCGAATCGCGCACCGGATTGCCCACCAGATGCGTCTTGCCGCGCCAGCTATCCTTCAGCCGCTCGACATCGGGATAGGACGTCGCAATCGCCGCAACCCGCCCTGCCACCAGCCGGTTCACCCGGCCAAGCACCGCATTTTGTTCGTGCACCGCCGTCGGGATGTTCATCGCAAACGCGCCGAGCAGGGTCGGGAAAGCCGGATAGCCACCAAAACCGATCACTGCGGCGGGGCGGTGCTTGCGAAACAGGCGTTTGGCCATTGCCCGCCCGCGCAGCATGTTCACGCCCGCGCGCGCCCAACCCAGCGGGCCGCCAGCAAGCCGCCCGGCGGGCAGGATATGCGTTTCAATACCGTCAAACAGGCCGGGAAAGCGCACGCCGCGTTCATCGCTGACCAGCGCAATGCTGTGCCCGCGTTTGATCAGTTCAGCCGCCAGCGCTGCGGCGGGCACCATATGGCCACCGGTGCCACCGGCGGCGAGAACGAAATGGCGTGCTTTGCTCATTGTCCGCTCCAGCGCACGACATAGGGAGATCGCGTCAGAAACGGATTGCGCCGGGTAAACGCCAGCAGCAAGCCCATTCCGATCGACAGCGCAATCATTGATGATCCGCCATAGCTGATGAACGGCAATGTCATGCCCTTTGACGGGGCCAGCCCGGTGTTCACCGCCATGCTGACCAGCGCCTGCGCGCCAAATTGCGTGGCAAGCCCGGCAGCGGCGAGCATCCGGAAAGGATCGGGCTCATCCAGCAACTTCACAAACACCCGCACCACAATCGCCAAAAACAGCAGCGCGATCACGCCGCACGCAATCAGCCCGAATTCCTCCCCGATCACCGAAAAGATATAATCGGTATGCGCCTCTGGCAGGCGGAACTTCATCGCGCCGCCCCCCGGCCCTGTGCCGGTCGCGCCGCCCGCCGTCAGCGTGGCATAGGCCATGTCGGTCTGGTAATGATCAATCGTGCTGCCATCACCACCGCGCGACAGGAATGCGTTTATGCGCATGTGCGCGGTATCGTAAAAAAGATAAGCGGCGATCAGCCCCACCGGTACGGCCGCCAGAAAGCCACCCATCACCCGCACCGACGTGCCGGCAATCGTCAGCAGCGCCAGCCAGATCACGCAATAAATGATCGTCTGGCCAAAATCCGGCTGCATCATCAGCAGGCACGCGACCATGCCGGTCAACGCGCCGGTGATCGGCACCACAGGCAAGTCAGCTTCCTTGGCGCGAAGCGACAGCAGCCAGGCAAGGGCCACGATGAAAAACGGTTTCAGAAATTCGGAAGGCTGAAATTCGGCAATCCCCAGCCCGATCCAGCGCCGCGCGCCATTATGTTCCACCCCGATAAACGGCACAACGGCCAGCAGCAGCAAAAACAGTGCCGCGCCGATCAAGGCCATCCGCCGCGCAAGCGACACCGGCAACATCGACACCACAAACATCACCGGCAGCGAAACGCCCACCCACATCACCTGCCGCCAGAAATAATATAGCGGCGGAAAATGCACCTTTTCCCCGGAATAGCGCACCGCCGACGCCGGGCTTGCCGCCGCAACCGCCAACAGGCCGATCGCGATCAGCAACAGCGCGAGCGTCAGCAATACCCGGTCAATATCCCAGAACCACATCCCCAGCGGGCTGCGATCGCCACGCCCGCCGCGCGGCTTTACGCTGGCCCATAAGGCGCGGCGTTGATCGGCCCCGGCAACGGTGGTGATGCTGGCATCAGTCATGGCAGCGCCTCCACAGCAGCGCGAAAGGCATCGCCCCGCGCCTCAAAATCACGAAACTGATCGAATGACGCACAGGCAGGCGACAGCAGCACGGTGTCGCCGGGTTGCGCTGCCGTCGCTGCCGCCATCACCGCGCGGTCCAGCGTTTCGCAATAGGAAACCGGCATGGTGCCCGTCAGCAGATCAGCAAACTGCACACCCGCAGCACCAATGGTATAGGCGGCGCGAACATGGCCAAAGCCGGGGCGGCACGCATCAAGCGACGCCGATTTGGATTGTCCGCCCAATATCCAGTGAATGCCGTCAAACGCGGCCAGTGCAGGCGCGGCGCTCTCCGGATTGGTGGCCTTGCTGTCGTTGACGAAGCGCACGCCGTGCCTGGTGGCGACCGTTTCCATCCGGTGCGGCAGGCCAGTGAAGCTCGCCAGCCCGGCATCAATCGCTGCGTTGGGAATGCCCAGCGCCTCACAGGCATTGATTGCGGCCAATGCGTTCTGCGCGTTATGCGGCCCCTGCAGCGACGGCCAGCGCGATTGATCCATGCAAAATCCCGGCGCAATCTTGGTCAGATGCTCACCGCGTGCCGACAGGCTGCGCGCAATCGCGGCGGACGGCACATCGAAGATCGACACAATCGCGTCATGCTGCGGCGTCTGCATCGCAAACAACCGCGCCTTGGCCGCGGCATAGGCGTCGAACCCGTCATAGCGATCAAGGTGATCAGGGGTGATGTTCAGCAGAACCGCAACGTCGCAGTCGAGTGTTTGGGTGAGATCGATCTGATAGCTCGACAGTTCCAGCACATAAACGCCGCCCTCAGCCAGCGGTGCCTGCTCCAGAATTGGCAACCCGATATTGCCGCCCATCAACGTCGGCACGCCCGCTGTCTCGATGATGTGCTTGATCAGCGCGGTGGTGGTCGATTTGCCGTTGGTGCCGGTGATCCCGACCACCTTGTGCGGCGGCAGCACGGCGCGGGCCTGCGCGAATAGCTCAATGTCGCCGATGATCGGGATAGCGTTCTCACGTGCCATCGCTGCCAATGGATGCCGGTTGATCGGCACCCCCGGTGAAAAGACAATTCCATCGGCCTCAAAGCCCTGCCAGTCGGTGAAATCATCGACAAACAAGCCATCGGCCTCGCTGGCGAACCGGCGCACGGCCTTCCAGCGAACAGGGTCATCATCCCAAGCGATCACCTCCGCCCCGCTCGCGAGTAGCGCGCGCACCGTCGCCGCACCTGAGCGCGCAAGTCCCAGCACCGCGAAGCGTTTGCCGCGCCAGCGCTCGCTGGTGATCACGAAACCGTTCTCCTGCGAAGGCAGGAGCCCTGGATCATGGGCGATGGCGCCTGCAGCTCTGGATCCCCGCCTGCGCGGGGATACGGCGACGCTGAAGGGCGCAGGGTGATCACCGCAGTTTCAACGTCGCCAGGCCAGCCAGCGCCAGCACGATCGCAATGATCCAGAACCGGATCACCACCGTCGCCTCTGCCCAGCCCAATTGTTCGAAATGATGGTGGATCGGCGCCATTTTGAACACGCGCTTGCCGGTGCGCTTATAGAAAAACACCTGGATGATGACGCTCAGCGCCTCAACCACGAACAAGCCGCCGACAATGCCCAGCACGATCTCCTGATGCGCCACGACTGAAATTGTGCCGAGCGCGCCGCCCAGTGCCAGGCTGCCAGTATCGCCCATGAACACCGCTGCCGGGGGCGCATTGAACCACAGGAATGCGAGTCCGGCGCCGATCATCGCCCCGCAGAAGATCGCCATATCGCCCGCCCGCAGCACATGCGGAATCCCCAGATATTCGGCGAACTTGGCGTTGCCCGCCAGATACGCAAAGATCATGAACGCAGCCGCAGCAATAATCACGGGCATCGTCGCCAACCCGTCAAGCCCGTCGGTCAGGTTGACGGCATTGCCAAACGCCACAATCGTAAAGGCGGCAAAGACGATATAGAAATAGCCCAGATCGAGCACCGGCCCGCTATAAAAGGGCAGATAAAGCTGCGTGCCGTTCTGGTGCGTGATGATCGCCGCGGCGATGCCCGCAATCGCGAATTCGCCCAGCAACCGCACCCGGCCCGAAATGCCCTTGGTGCTCGCCTTTCGCACCTTGTCGTAATCATCAAGGAAACCGATCGCGCCAAACCCCAGGGTGACGAACAGGGATGCCCACACGAACGGGTTGGTCAAATCCATCCACAACAGGATGGAAATCGCCAGACTGGTCAGGATCATCAGCCCGCCCATGGTCGGCGTGCCGCGCTTGGCAAGGTGGGTTTGCGGGCCATCGCTGCGGATCGGCTGGCCCTTGCCCTGCCGCACCCGCAACCAGCCGATAAATTTCGGGCCGATGATGAGGCCGATCACCAGCGCAGTCGCCACCGCCCCACCACTGCGAAAGCTAAGGTAGCGCACCAGGTTCAGCACGCCGGGAAAGCCAAGATATTCCGCAATAAAATACAGCATTATGGTTTTGCGCCCCCCAGCGCCGTGACAACCGCCGCCAGCCCCACGAAATTCGATCCCTTGATGAGAACCGCGTCACCCGCCGACAGCACCGATTGCAGGTGCGCCAGAGCGGCCGCAGCGTTGGGCACATGAACGAATTCTACTTGCCCCTCAAGCGCCATTCCGAGCGGAATCATGCCGTTTCCGACCAAAATTGCCAAAGTAACGCCCGCATCCGCGACAAAACTCGCCAAACCGGCGTGAAAAGCGGCACTTTCTGCCCCCAATTCGCCCATTTCGCCGAGCAGGGCGATCTTGCGCGGGGCAGGATCAGCCGCCAGCACCGCCAGCGTAGCGCGCATTGATGACGGGTTGGCGTTATAGCTTTCGTCAATCACCAGCGCCGTTCCGCCGTCCGGCAAACGGGTCAAAAAACGCGCGCCACGCCCCGGCAACCCGCCCAAATCGGCCAGCGCCAGCCCGGCCAGCGCCACATCGCCCCCCGCCGCTTCAATCGCCGCCAGCACCGCCAGCGCATTGGAAACAAGGTGTGCGCCCGGCTGGCCAATCGTGAAGCTCACTTCGCGCGACACAAGCTGCGCCGTTACAAAGGTGCCACCGGTCGGCGTGCGCATCGCCTCCAAAATCCGGACATCGGCAAGCGCACCGCTGCCAAACGAAACCACGCGCGCGCGCTGCGCCTTGGCGGCTGTAGCCAACCTAGAATAATGCACAGAATCGAACGGGATAATCGCGGTGCCGCCGCCCTCAAGCCCCTGAAAAATCTCGGCCTTGGCATCGGCGATGCCGGCTTCATCCTTGAAAAATTCAATATGAACCGGGCCAACATTGGTGATAATCGCCACATGCGGCCGCACAAACCGGGTCAGCGCCGCCAGCTCGCCTGCGTGGTTCATCCCCATTTCCAGCACGGCGTAGCGGCAGCCAGCGGGCATCCGCGACAGGCTAAGCGGTACACCGGTATGGTTGTTATAGCTTTTTACCGAACGGTGGACCTGCCCCGCCGCGCCGCGATCAAGCGCGGCAAACAGCATTTCCTTCGTGCCGGTTTTGCCAACCGATCCGGTGACGCCGATAATCGTGGCGTCAGTGCGCGCGCGCGATGCGACGCCCAGCGCCTCAAGTGCTGCCATCGTGTCGCCCACCAGCACATGCGGGTGCGCGCAAGGGGTGCTGACGATTGCCCCCGCCGCACCGCGTGCAAAGGCCTGATCAAGGAACAAATGCCCGTCGCTCGCCGCCCCCTTCAGCGCAATGAACAAGTCGCCGGGGCCCACTTCCCGCGAGTCAAACGTCACGCCCGTCACGTCAAATGCCGCAGATGCCGTGCCGCCCGTGGCAGCGGCAATCGCTGTCGATGTCCATAACGGGGCGGTCATGCCACGCATTCCCGCGCCACGCTGACATCGTCAAACGGCAGCACCATATCGCCGATAATCTGGCCCTGTTCATGGCCCTTGCCGGTCAGCAGCACGATATCGCCCGCACCCGCCGCGGCAATGGCTGCCGCAATCGCCTCTCGCCGCCCGGCAATCTCGGTGGCGCCTGGCGCCCCCGCCATGACTTGAGCGCGGATGGCGGCAGGATCTTCGCTGCGGGGGTTATCATCGGTGACGATCACAAGATCGGCAAGCCGCGCTGCGACGTCGCCCATCGGCGCGCGCTTGCCTGAATCGCGGTCCCCGCCTGCGCCAATAAGCACGATCAGCTTGCCAGTTGCATGCGGTTTCAACGCAGCAATGGCCGCTTCAATGGCATCCGGGGTGTGCGCATAATCGACATAGACCGGCGCGCCCTGCTGGCTGATCACCGCGCGTTCCAGCCTACCCCGAACCGGCTGCAACCGGGATATTGCCGCCAGCGTTTCATCCACGCCTGCGCCCGTGGCGACCACCAACCCTGCCGCCGTCAGCGCGTTGGCGGCCTGGTAAGCCCCGATCAACGGCAGGTTCACCTTATGCCGCCTGCCATCCGCCTCTATCGTCAGTCCCTGCCCCAACAGGCTCGGCTCGCGCGCCACAAGCCGCAGTGTTTCGCCCTGCTCGCCAACCGTGATCACCCGGTTGCCGCGTTCGCGCGCCAGATCAATCACGCGCGGCGAATATTCGTCATCAGCCCACACCACGGCAGCACCATCGGGTGCCAGTATGTCGGTAAACAGCCGCATTTTGGCGGTGAAATAATCCGCCATGTCGCGGTGATAATCCAGGTGATCGCGGCTCAGGTTCGTGAATGCTGCCGCCTGCACCGCCAAGCCTTCGGTGCGATATTGCGACAGGCCGTGGCTTGATGCCTCAAACGCCAGATGGGTTACGCCTTCGCGCGCCAGCCCGCCGACATTCGACAGAAACGTCACAATGTCTGGCGTGGTCAGCCCGGTCGTCACGCTGTCATTCGCCGTGGTCACACCCAGCGTGCCGATGGACGCCGCGTGATGGCCCAGCATCCGCCAGATCTGGCGGGTCATTTCAACCGTGGAGGTCTTGCCGTTGGTGCCCGTTACCGCAACCGCTGTGCCGGGAAAGGGCGCAAAGAATTTTGCCGCCAGCGCCGCAAAAGTCGCGCGCGGATTATCGGCTGCAATGTGGAGGGCACCCGTCACTGGCACCGCAGCCCGCGCCACCACCGCGATGGCACCGCCCGCAATCGCCGCGTCAATAAAATCCTCGCCATTCACGCGCATGCCCTCAAACGCGCCAAACACGGTGCCCGGTGCCACCTTGCGGTGATCAATGGCAAAGCCCGTCACGGTCTGGCCATCATCGCCACCGGTCAGCGCGCCCAGCTTCATTGCGGATCAGTCGCGGATTCGCCCGGCGCGTGCCACAGCAGCGGGGTAAGTTCAGACACATCAACGTCACGGTTCATGTCGGGCATGACGCCCAGCATCTGCCCGGTGCGCGCGATCACGCGGCTGACGACCGGCGCCACCGTCCACGCCGCCGTCGTCTGCCCGGCGGACTGGGCAGTGGCGATGGGCGAATCGAGCATGGCGATCACCACGTAACGGGGCGCATCCATGGGAAAGGCAGCGGCGAAGGTTGATACATTGCGACTCCGCGAATAGCCGGTCTTCATTGCAATTTCAGCAGTGCCGGTTTTTCCCCCAACGCGGTACCCCGGCGCTTCGCCTTTACGACCCGTTCCGTCGAGCACCACCAGCCGCAGCAACTGGCGCATCCGATCACTCGTTGATTGCGACAACACCCGCCGGCCTGCACTCGCCTTGCCGGGGGCGACCCGCAACATCGTCGCTGGCCGCCAGATGCCGCCATTGACCAGCGCGGCATAGGCGCTCGCCAGATGCAGCGGCGTTACCGCGATGCCGTGCCCGTAACCGCTGGTCATCACCGATACGCGCGCCCAGTAAACCGGCCATAGCGGGCGCTGCTTTTCGCGCAGTTCAATATCGGGGCGGGTATCAAAACCCAGCCGCCGAAACATGGCCTGCATCCGCGCTGCGCCCAGTTCATCGGCGATCCGCGCGGTGACGATGTTTGATGAATGCACCAGCGTTTCGGGAATATCGAGATAGCGTTTTTGCGGGTGATCATCCTTGATCTGGAACCGCCCGATTTTCAGCGGCGCCCGCGCATCAAAGCGGCGGGACATTGATGTCACCACGCCGCTATCAATCGCGGCGGCCATCGTGATCGGCTTGAACGTCGATCCCAGTTCATACACCGACTGGGTTACATTGTTGCGCATCCCATCCTGCGTGGCCCCGCGCAACTGATTGGGATTATACATTGGCAGCGATACCATCGCGATCACTTCGCCCGTTTGCGCATCCAGCATAACGCCCGCTGCCCCCCGGGCCTTGAACGACAGCATCGCATTGCCCAATTCGCTTTCGAACGCAGACTGTACCCGCGCATCAATCGAAAGCGCGACAGGGGTTGATCGTTCAATCGGATTGGTCAGCCGGGCGTTCAGCACCCGCTCCATCCCGCTGACGCCGATGCCGTTGGAATCAAGAAAGCCAATCGCATGCGCGCCCATGCTGGATTGCGGATAGAGCCGTTCCGGTTCGCGCGCAAAATCCACCGCCGGTTCACCCAGCGCGTTTACGGCCTTGACCAGTTCGGGCATCGCGCGGCGCTGCAGATACACAAAATTCGTGCCCGACCGCAGCTTGGCAAGATACCAGCTGCTGTCATGTTCGGGCATCAGCGCGGCCAGCTTGGGGGCCAGATCCTCGGGATCATTCACCAGCTTATTGGGGTGAATGCCGATCGACCAGGCATCAATGGTGCGCGCCAGCGGCGATCCATTGCGGTCAACGATATCGCCGCGCAACGGCACCAGTGCTGCAGCACCGTCGCGCGTCGTGGCAGGTTCAGCAAACATCGCCAGAAAGGTCAGCCGCAGCAAAATCATCATCACGCCTGCTGCAATCAACAGCATCAGGATCATCAGGCGCACAGGCGCGATGACGGCCATAGGATGGCGTGCGCCCGTCAGCCTCTTCTGCGGGCCGGGCCGGGCGACGAGAACAGTCAACGGCTGCCCACCGCTTCGGCGCGCGCGCTGTTCATCAGGTCGCCGATGGTGGAATCGCTCAACAGCTTGCGATCCAGCATCGCAATCGTCGCGCCGCGCTGGCCCGCCGGATGGGCCTGCACCGCCGCTGCACTGGCCAACACAGCACGCACCGGGCGCAGCGCGGACTGCCCAGGTTGCGCAGCGGGCTGGGGCGCGACGGGCTGGGCGGTGACAGGCTGTGGCGCCGGGGCAATCACGTCAACAGCGCGCGGGGCAGCGGGCACGATATAGGATGCCATCTGAACACGCTGACCATTATCCTGCGGCGCGTTCAGATCAATTGCGGCAAGCGTTGCCTCATCAGCCACGAACTGGTCCGATGCCGGGGCGGTCAGCGCGAACACATCACCGTTCCAGCGTTCGAGCTGCGCCAGATTGGCGCGGGTATCAAATTCGGTTTCCAGCGCGCGAATTTCGCGCTTGGCGACCAGGATCTTGCGATCCATGTCGATCACCTTCTTGCGCTCTGCTGCAACCTGAAGCGAGACGAGATAAAAGCCGAGCACAACAATAACGCCGCTCAAGAACCAGCCCAATCCCCGCAACCGATATGCCGCTGTCATCACGCTTCTCCTACTGGCCAGGGCGCGGCAGATGTCCGCTGCGCCACCCGCAAAGTTGCTGAACGCGCCCGTGGATTGCGGGCAATTTCATCATCCCCGGCGCGCACCGCGCGGCCGATTGTCTCAAAACTGGGGGCAGCCTTTGCCGCCACTTGCGGCAAGTGCCGCGATCCGCCGGGCAGGCCGCCACTGCGTTCGCGAAAGAAACGCTTCACCAGCCTGTCCTCAAGGCTGTGGAATGTCACCACGGCCAGCCGACCACCCGGCTTTAGCACGCGTTCCGCCGCCGCCAGCCCATCGGCCAGCTCATCGAGTTCGCGGTTCAGGTGGATGCGGATCGCCTGAAAAGTGCGGGTCGACGGGTCTTTCTTGTCATGCGGGCGATAGCCCAGCGCGCGGCGCACCACGGTGGCAAGCTCCAAAGTGGTCGTCAGCGGGCGGGCAGCGACGATGGCGCGCGCCACCCGGCGGGCGCGCGGCTCCTCGCCAAATTCATGCAGCACATCGGCGATTTCCGCCTCATCGGCTTCGTTCAAAAACTCTGCCGCGCTCGTGCCTGACTGGCTCATCCGCATGTCGAGCGGACCTTCGGATTGAAACGAGAATCCCCGCGCAGGCTGATCAAGCTGCATCGAGGATACGCCGATATCCATCACCACGCCGTCCACCGGCACGGCCTCGCGCTGTTCCAGCTCGGCCTCAATCGCCGAAAACACGGCATGGATCAGCCGCAACGCCCCGGCTGATTGATCGACCAGCGGCGCCCCCCCGGCAATCGCATCAGGATCACGATCAAACGCAATCACCTGCGCCCCACCCGCCAGCATCGCGCGGGTATAGCCCCCTGCCCCAAAGGTGGCATCGACATGAACCTCACCCGGCGCAATCGCCAGTGCGTCAATCACTTCATCAAGCAAGACGGGCACATGCGGCGCGCTCACAGGGTTTCGCCCCGCTCTTCCAGGAAATGCAGCACCATTTCGCGCATCGTTTCATCGGTGCGGGCGCTGGCCAGCACTTGCGCGGGGTCCCAGATTTCAAAATGGCTGCCCAGGCCATAGAAAAAGGCATAGCGGCCAATCTTGGCGCGCTTGCGTGGGAAGGTGGGGAAGATAAAGCGCCCGCTGGAATCAAACGGCAGCGTATCCCACGCCATACCGCGCCGCAGAATCTCATCATTCATCGCGCCGTCCGGCCCGGCATATGCCTTGGCACGCTGCTCAAGCGCGGCGAAACGCTCCTCGCGCTGCGGCACGTCATAACCGACCAGGCAAGTATCGCTTTCATGCTGCGCGATCACGATCTGCGCGGCATCCTTTGGATCCATATTGCACGCGCTGCGGGCGATCAGGGTTGCGCGCAGCGACGATGGGATCGCGACGCGCCCCTTCTCATCTACCTGCTGGAGCGCATAGCCCTGATAAATGCCCCTGATCGACACGCCCACCTCTTCCGTGGCGCGCAAAGCTCCCCCGTCCCGCAAAACGGCCGTTCGCCGCCCACAGAATCACGACTCATCAGACATGAGAACCCGCACCGTTAACTAAGGTCTAGTGCGGTAAAAACGGGGACGCAATGGGAAATTCGGGAATTTTACGGGATGATATGCCTATAATCGGGGTTTCAGGACGCCGGGATCGTGGATTTACTGGGATTGTACTTTGTTTGTTCTCACGTAAAATGGTTAATATCGGTCGTTCGATGGCAATTATCGGGGTTCGATCGCGCAGGTGGGGCCATAAACCCGATTAGTGCTGTGAAATCCCGGCCCAACCCGCTTTGTGGCCCATGTAGTTGCCCGATCACCAGCCGGACCGCAGCATGCGTGCCTTACCGGGGGGCACCTTCTGTCCCCTGCTGGGGAACAGTTGCAGCCTGGTTGGTCACCTCAATCGCGGCACTCGGCGCGACGCCCAGTTCGGCGAGCGGCTCCTTTTCCGGCTCCGTCGCATTGAGCGGGATTGCGGCCAGGTTCGCGATCAGCTCAGGCTTGGGGCCATTGGCGGCGGTGGCGGGCACCGGCTCCCGGCTGGCTGAACTGAAAATCGCGCTCGCCAGCCCGATCAGCAGCATCACAAACGCAAGCCCGGTCATCCCGACCTTGACGCGCTGGATTGAATGGGAAGGTTCTGACACGTTTTTCATGGCGTTGCGGCCGATTTAGCGGCGAAAGGGCGCTTTGTCGAACGCGGCGTAGTGAAGCGCATCGCGGGTTGGTGTTTGGGCGTGAATGAAAGCACCCCCGCCGCGCGCATCCTTTGGCTTTACGCCTGACGGGGCGATCGCCTGATCCGGTAAGGCAACGTAGGTATCCGTCGACACCGGGACTGTCTGAAAATGGAAGTTAACGGGCAGTTCTAAATCCGTCACCCCGGACTTGATCCGGGGTCCCGCTGCCTTGGGGCTTGATCAGCCTGTCGAATATTCGCGCCCGCTTGGCAAAAAGCGGGACCCCGGGTCGGGCCCGGGGTGACGGTGGAGGAATAGGTTTATGTGATGTCTGCGCGTGGGAGAAAGCAGCACCCCCGCACCTACGCCAACCCAAGCCTAAACCGCCCCAACCCCCGCTCGCGCCAACCCCTTCGCCGCCAGCCAGACCGGGTTGTACAGCGTCGACAAATATCGAAAGCCGGTGTCGCACAATATCGTCACCACGCGCTTGCCCGGCCCCAGGTCTCGCGCCAGCCGCACCGCGCCGGCCACGTTGATCCCCGATGACAGGCCCAGGCACAGCCCCTCTTCATCCAGCAAACGGCCCATCCATTCATAGCCTTCCGCATCCGAAACACGGTATTGCGTGTCGATGGGCGCGCCATCCAGATTGGCCGTGATGCGCCCCTGCCCGATCCCTTCGGCAACCGATGATCCCTCGGATTTCAGCTCACCATGCGCGTAATATTCATACAGCGCGGCACCGTGCGGATCGGTGAGCGCAATCGTCACGCGCTCATCCTTGCTTTTCAGCCCCATGCCCACCCCGGCAATGGTGCCGCCGGTGCCCGCAGCACAGGTAAAGCCATCGATCCGGCCATCCATTTGCGCCCAGATTTCTTCTGCCGTGCCGACAATATGCGCGCGGCGATTGGCGATATTGTCAAACTGGTTGGCCCACACCGCATTGGGAGTTTCCGCCGCAATCCGGCGTGATTGGTGGACGAAATGGCATGGGTTTGAATAGGGCGCGGCGGGCACCAGCACCAGTTCGGCGCCCAGCGCGCGCAGCGTGGCCATTTTCTCCTGGCTCTGCGTGTCGGGCATGACGATGATCGTCTTATACCCCTTGGCATTGGCGACCAGCGCCAGCCCGATGCCAGTATTGCCTGCCGTCCCCTCCACAATCGTGCCGCCGGGCGCAATCGCGCCGCGCGCCTCGGCATCCTCGACAATGTACAGCGCGGCACGATCCTTTACCGACGCACCGGGGTTGGCGAATTCACACTTGGCGAAAATCTCGCCGCCGCTGGCCGCACTCGGCCCGGCGAGCCGAACCAGCGGGGTATTGCCAATCAGGGCGAGCGTATTGGGGATCGTTGTCATGGCTCCATCAATGGCGACGCGAACCGCGCGCTGCAACCCACCGTAACTGTCGATCGATCAACAACCACTATCGAACGCTCGCTATCGCGAAGTCACGCCCGCTGCCGCCAGATGCGCCGGCAACCGCCCGCTGATAAACAGGAAAAACATTTTATAATCGCTGATCAGCGACCAGAGCGGATAGGTGAAGGTCGCCGGGCGGTTTTTTTCCACCGCGAAATGCGCAGGCCATGCCATCCCGTACCCCGCCAGCGGCACCAGCGCCCACCACCAGCCCCCCAGCATGATCGCCACCGCCGCAAAGCCGAAGGTCATCGCCGTACCGATATAATGCAACATACGGGTTTCCGGCTTGGCGTGTTCGCGCAGGTAAAAGGGCCAGAATTCGGCATAGGTGGTGATTGATTTCGTGCTCATTTTGGGCGCCCGGAAAAGCCCGCGGCTTGGCGCAGTTCGTCGGCGTTCATCAGCGCACCGTCGCTCATCACCCACAATGTGCGTCGCATCGCGCCGATATCCTTTGATGCATCGCCATCGACCAGCACCAGATCGGCTTCCTTACCAACCGTGACTGATCCGGTCGCCTTGTCGGCGCCAACCAATCGGGCAGGCATGATGGTTGCGGTCTGGAGCGCTTCGCCTGGCGTAAATCCGGCCTGCACGTAAAGCTCCAGTTCGCGCACGATTTCCAGCCCGCTTCCATCGGTGCCAGCGACGATCGGCACGCCAGCGTCGTGCAATGCCTTCACCAGCGCCACCAGCTTGGCAAAGCTTGCCCGCCAATCCGCCCGCGTCACGCCCGCCGGCGGCTGGAATCCGCCAGCGCGAAAGCCACGCTCCACCGCTGGCGGCATCGTGCCGATATAGGGCGCATAGGATGGCGACAGATCGCCATTTTCAGGCACATAAAGCCCCTCAAACACGCCCAGCGTTGGATCAACGACGGTCCTTTTCGCCGCCATCAGCTTGATCAGCGACTTCATCGGCTCCGCGTTGAGATCGACATCTTTGGCGTATTTGCCGGGCCCATAGAATCGCTGGATCCCGTTATCCACATCCACCACTTCATCCGGCAGCGCCTGCATCATCACGAAGTTGATATGGGTGATTTCATCATAACCGCCCGCGATCACATCGGTCGGGCGCAACGACGCAGGGATATGGCCGTGAACGTGAAGGGCCAGCTTCTTGGCCTCCTTAATCGCCGGCCAAAGCCATTCTGGCTTCATCGAAGTGTAGAATTTGACGGCGGTAAAGCCATTTTCCTTGGCGCGCCGCACCGCTGCAACCGCTTCCTCAGCGGACCCGACGCTGATCCCGCCTTGCGCCTGCAGCGGTCCCTTGCCGTCGATCAGCACCGATGAATAGACGGTCGGGAACAGCAATTTGCCCGCCGCGATCTGTTGGTTGCGCAACAATGTCGGCTGGATATCGGCACCGGGATTGCGCGCGCTCGTCTCGCCCTGCGACAGCAACTGCAGGCCTGTCAGATCGGACCCAACATGCATGTGCGCATCCCAGATCCCGGGGGAAAGCGTCTTGCCCTTGCCGTCGATCACGCGTGCATTGGCGGGCGGCTTGGAGCTGACGGCGGGACCGACGGCGACGATCTTACCCTTGTCGGCAACCACGGTCTGGTCAGCAACGAACGAGCCCGTCAGCGCATCAAACAACGTCACGTGGGTGAATGCCACCGGCACCGGCGACACTGTGCCAAACCGCGCCTTATACGCTGGGTTGCGCGCGGCCAGCGCGTCAATCTGCGCCTTTTGGAGCTTCAGCATGTCGCCGGTATAGGCGTCGGGCAACAGCGCAATGCCGTTAACGAAGCCGAAAAAAGTGCCGTCGGCGTTCATCACTACGGGGATCGGTTCGTTTGAAACGCCTTCGAGCGTCCAGATCGTCACTGTCTTGGCGGTCGCGCCGCTGCCGACCGCGACATCGACCAGCTTTTCAATCCGCGCCACCCCGCCCGGCAGCAGCGGCACCTGCCGCCCCGGCGCCTTCATGATTGTTTCGACGAAATAGGCGTTGGCGGCAAATGGCCCACCAAAGCTGGCATATTGCGCCTTGCCGTCATAGGCCGCGCTGCCCTTATCGATCGGCGACTGCCAGGTGGCGGTCCCGTTTGAGATCGCGAAAGTTTCCCCCGAATCGCCATTGGGCGTAAAGCCGCGAATGACGATCTTGTCGGGCTGGCCATTGGCGGCAGTGTGGATCACCTCATCCTGCTCGAACACCTGCCCGCGCAGGTTCATGCTCTCGCGAAACGCAAAGCTACCATCGGCGAGTCGCCAAACCGCTGCGCTGCCATGTTCGCCCGCCGCCGAAACGATCTTGAATTTCTGGGCATCGGCTGGGGGCACCAGCAATTGCTCCTTGGGAACCTGGGCAACGGCCGGAACTGCAGCCCAGATCAGACTGATGGCTGCGCTGGCTGCCAAGATGGTGATGCGACTCGTCATCAATCGACTCCCCCCCCAAAGGTGTGTGACTGATCTACCACACAGCCGATCCGCTGCAAGCCCCACCAGATCGCCGATATGCCGCACATCCCCGTATCCTCAACCCACCCGGCTTCTGACGGCCTCTAACAACTGGGCTTTCAATTACGCCTTCATCTGTATACGTTCTTTTTATGTTCTTTGTTGCCGAAACCGAGAATCACCCCGCCCCCGGCTCTGTTGAGCCAGTTGCGCAAATTGGGTGGCAACCCGCAAATCCCGCACCTTCACCCTGTGCTGCGCAACCGCGGACTCAAGCCGGTCTCACCTTGCCCCCCCGCCCGCTGCGCTGGCTGTTCCTCGATCTGAACAGCTATTTCGCCAGCGTCGAGCAGCAACTAAACCCGGCGCTGCGCGGCAAGCCGATTCTGGTCGCCCCGGTTGACAGCGACACCACCGTCGCCATCGCCGCCAGTATCGAAGCCAAGCGCTTCGGCATCAAAACCGGCACGCCGGTGTGGGAGGCGCGGCGACTGTGTCGCGACATCATCGTCACGCCCGCGCGCCATGAAAAATATGTCGAATTTCATGATGCCATTGTCGCCGAGGTGTGGCGGCATATTCCCGTCACCAAAATATGCTCGATTGATGAGGTCGCGTGCCGCCTGCTCGACAATGAAAACAGCGTTGCCGCGGTGACCGCGCTGGCGCACCGGATCAAGGCGGGCATTCGCGCCAATGTCGGTGAATGCATGACCAGTTCGATTGGGGTGGCCCCCAACCGGCTGCTGGCCAAGCTGGCGTCTGATATGATGAAGCCCGATGGATTGGTGATCCTTCACGCCGAAACCCTGCCCGATCGGCTATATGATCTGGCGCTGCGCGACATTGCCGGGATTGGCGCGAAGATGGAACGGCGGCTGGCGCGGGAGGGGATCAACGACATCCGCCAGCTTTGCGCGCGCCGCCCGCGCGATGCTGGCAATGCTTGGGGCGGCACCAATGGCGATCGGCTATGGTATCTGCTCCACGGCGTCGACTTGCCCGAAAAGCCCAGCCAAAGCCGCACGATCGGGCACAGCCATGTGCTGTCGCCGGGCAAGCGTGGGCTGGAACCGGTGCGGCTTACCGCGCGGCGACTGGCACTGAAGGCGGCTAGCCGGTTGCGCCGCAAGGGGCATTATTGCCGCCTGCTGGTGCTCCATGGCAAGTTTGAGGACGATAAGAGCAACTGGCGCGCTTCGGTAAAATTACCGGTGACGCAGGACAGTTTCGTGATCCTCGCCGCGCTTGATGCGCTGTTCCCGCAACTCGCAGCGGCCGGGCGCGGGCGGGCTGGCGGGTTCCAGTTGCGCCAGGTGGGCGTCACCTTGTGTGAGATTGAACCGGTGGCGGGCGAACAAGAAACGCTGTTCGCGCATCTTGATCCCGATGATCCCTTGGCGCGCGAAACACGCGGGCTGGCGCTCAGCCGGGCGATGGACGCCATCAACGAAAAATTCGGCCGTCATGCAGTGTCGGTTGGCCCCATTC
>JAKFUX010000016.1:0-26471 GCA_021732465.1 Sphingomonas sp. | reverse complement strand
GTAGCGGGCTGGGGATCGGGCTGGGGAGTTGATCAGTCACGGGCCGCCGCCGTCCGCAGCGCGTCATCCATCCAAGCGGCCGGCGCATCGTCAAAACCGTATAGCCGCGTCTCGATCAGATCGGGGCGAAAGCCATGCGCGTGGCAGCAATCCAGCGTCGGGGGAATGTTCGTGCGCACATTGGCGCGGCCGGTGCGCAGCGTGATGCCCTTATGGTACATCTCCAGCATCGGCACCGGGGTCGTTTCGCCCAGATGGATGGTGACGCTGGTCAACACCCCTTCAGGCTCGGTCGCGCGGATCGCCTGGATCAGCGTGTCGGGCGTGCCGCACGCATCGACCACGATTTCATACAGCATGGGCAAATCGCCCGGCAGCGCCAATGGGGTTGCGCCGTAAGCCGCCGCCTGCGCCCGCCGCGCCGGATCGCTATCGGCATAGTCCACCCTGCCAGCGCCCAGCGCCACCGCCAGCCCGGCGGCATAAATACCGATTACCGACGCGAGCCCGCCCACCACCAGCACAGTGGCACCCGGCCGTTCAGCAAGCGGCGGGGCAACCGCGCGCCAGCTATCCGCCGCCATGTCCGCCGCGCCGATCATCGCGACCGGATCGGCACCCTGCGGCAGCGGGACGAGCATCGCATCGGCAAACGGCACCGCGACCAGATCAGCTGCGGCGCACCCGTAATTGCCGGGCCGCCCCATGCCAAAACTGGCTGCGAACGGCACAGATTGGCACCGCCCGGTAAAGCCGCGCCGACAATTGCGACAGTCGCCGCAGCTGATTTGCGACGGCACGATCACGCGCTGACCTGGGCGGATGTGGCGAACGCCGTCCCCCACATCCACGACCTCGCCGATCATCTCATGCCCGATGGGTTCACCGGACGCCATTGGTGCCAGCCCCCGCACAAACCCGACATCAAGGTCGCAGCGGCCAAGAACCAAGGGGCGGACTAGCGCAGCGTGATCGCTGGTGAGCACCGGTACCGCAGCCTCGCGCCACTCGACCAGGCCGGGACGGACAAAGACAAGCTGGCGCATCAGGGCTTGGCCCCCTCAATCGCCAGCGGCACATCATAATAGGTGACGACGGGTTCGGCACCATAGGTCGCTTTGGCCCGAGCCACCCAGGCGTCGCTGAACCAGGCTTGCGCCGCGGCGTTGGTCGACCAGTAATAAATGCCGCCGAACCGCTTGGGTTCAATCGTGAAATATTTGCGGATCAGGCCGGGAATTTGCTGATAGCGCGGTGCAGCCTTGTCGAATTCGGCCTGCAGATAGGCATCCGTCACGCCCGCCGGAGTGGCGATGCTGACGACGACGGCAACGCGACCCTCTGCGGCAACGCGGCCCTCTGCCGCGCCAGGCCGGGCATGAGCAGTGATCGGCAATGCGGCGAGCGCCGCGGCTAGGATCAGCGGGGAGAATTTCATGGCATGGCTCCTGTTCAAGCAATGCCGTTGATTTACGTCGGCCCCCGCCCCGGCATAAGAGGAAACAATGCAAATCGCTTTTGCGCTTACCGCAAAACGACTAAGCGTGGAACATGGATAGCGAAGACCTGAAATTGCTGTTGATGCTGGACGAGCGCGGATCGATGAGCGCGGTTGCAAAGCAGCTTGACCTCGCCGTTTCCACCGTCGCGCGACGGCTGGAGGGGCTGGAGGCGACGCTGGGGCTGCGCCTGCTTGATCGGCGCGCCAACGGCGTCCGGCTGACAATCGAGGGGAGCCGCATCGCCGCGCTTGCCGCGCCGCTGGTCGATCAGGCTGCGCGGATCGGGCGAGCAGCGGCCATGCTGGGCACCGCCAGCGCTGCCGGGCACGTCACCATCTCATCGATTGATCTGATCATCACTGACGTGCTCGCGCCGGCGCTGCCCATGCTATGGGCAAAGTCGCCGGGACTATCGGTGACGTTACGCGCGCAGGGTGAGGTGATCAGCTTAGCCGCGCGCGAGGCCGATATCGCGCTGCGCATGTCCCGTCCCGACGGTGCCAGCCTGATCGCGCGACGCATTTATGAAATTGAACTCGGCTGTTTCGCCAGCCCCGGCTATCTTGCCGGACGTGATCCCGCTGCGATCAGCCTGGGGCAGGAACGGTTGCTGGTCTATGATGACAGCTATGGCCGTATCGCAGAGCTTGATTGGGTCGCCAAGGCCGGGCTGGATGGCGCGGTGGCACTGCGCACCGGCAGCACGCGCGCGCTGCTAAACGCGGCGGCAGCGGACGGCGGCATCGCGCTGCTGCCCGTGCTGTTTGCGCAGCGCGCGGGGCTGACCCGCTTGCCGATTGCGTTTCAGTTGCCACCACGCCCGGTGTGGCTGCTGACGCACCGCGATGTGCGACGCCTGCCCGCAATTCGTGCTGCCCATCGCTGGATCGCAGCGGCCTTTACCGGATTGATGCGCGGCTGAACGGAGCCGCTATCGTGCAGCGCTAGTTGCACCCACCACCCGATGGTGATAGCGCGCGCCGCTTATAGGACGGTGATCCGCCGTGCCATCCCAGCCACTTTGGCCCCGCCATCTTGGCCCAGTTAGTTCAGGACGTTCATGATCGTACCTCCCGCTTTTGCCCAGACCGCAGGTGCCGCCGCAGATGGTGGTGGATCGATCGCGCTGATCATTCCGTATCTGCTGCTGTTGCCGCTCGCCTATTTCCTGCTGATCCGCCCGCAGCAACAGCGGATGAAGAAGCTGCAGGATGCCGTGAACGCTGTAAAAAAGGGCGATGAAGTCACGACGGCCGGCGGCATCATTGGCAAGGTTGTGAAGGTCGATGACCGCATCGTCGAAGTGGAGATTGCCACCGGCGTTAAGGTAAAAATCGTCAAGGCAACGCTGGCCGCCATCGCATCCAGCGGTGCCGGCAAACCTGCGAACGACTGAGCACCGATATGCTCGATTTCCCGCGCTGGAAAATAGCCTCGATCCTTGGCCTGCTCGCCGCATTGATGTTGCTGGCGGTGCCCAGTTTCGTGCCCGAAAGCATGACGAAGAATTTGGGCGTCAGTTTGCCGCGCATCAATTTCGGGCTCGATCTGGCGGGCGGCAGCTATTTGCTGCTTGAAGCGGAAACTGCCGATGTTGCCGCATCGCGGATTGAACAGATGCGCGATACCGTGGCGACCGAAATGCGGCGCGGCAGCCCCAAGATCAGCATTGGCGATATTTCCACGCGCGGCGGCAAATTAAGCTTTTTGCTGCGCGATGTGACGCAGGTTGACGAAGCCCGCGAACGCTTGCTGCCGCTCACCAACGGCGCAGGGCTGACCGGCCAGCGCGACTGGACGATCGAGGTGGTCGACGGCCAGCGTTTCGTGCTGACCCAAACCGATGCCGGGCTTACCCAGGCAATTGATACCGCGATGGCCGATGCGACCGAGGTCGTTCGCCGCCGTATCGACGAACTCGGCACCCGCGAACCGACGATCATTCGCCAGGGTAATAATCGCATCGTCGTTCAGGTGCCCGGCCTGCAGGATCCGCAGGCGCTGAAGGATTTGCTGGGCAAAACCGCCAAGCTGGAATTTAAGCTGGTCGACCTGAACGCCGATCCTGCCGAAGTGGCCAAGGGCATCGCCCCGCCCGGCAGTCAGGTGCTGCCCTATACAGAGGGCGGCGCTTCGATTGCCGTGAAGCGTTCGGTGATCATTTCCGGCGATCAGCTGATCAACGCGGTACAGGGCAATAATTCGCAGACCAACGAACCCGATGTTGTCATCACGTTTGACAGCCAGGGCGGTCGCAAGTTTGCGCGCATTACTCAGGAAAATGTCGGCAAGCCATTTGCGATTATCCTTGATAACAAGGTGATCTCTGCCCCGAATATCAATGAACCGATCCTGGGCGGCACCGCCTCCATATCGGGCAGCTTTACGGTTGCTTCCGCCAACCAGCTCGCCATCGCGCTGCGCTCCGGCAAACTGCCCGTTGCGCTGAAAGTGGTGGAGGAACGCACCGTTGGGCCTGATCTGGGCGCCGATTCAATCCGCTATGGCATCACTGCATCGGTGATTGCGGCGTTTGCGGTGATCGCGTTCATGCTCGTCACCTATGGCCGGTTTGGCGTCTATGCGAACATCGCGGTTGTCATCAACATCATCGTCATCATTGGCGTGCTGGCGCTGTTGAATGGCACGCTGACCCTGCCGGGCATTGCCGGCTTCGTGCTGACAATTGGTACAGCGGTCGACGCCAACGTGTTGATCAACGAGCGTATTCGCGAAGAGCGGCGGCGCGGGCGCAGCGTGATCCAGTCGGTTGAGCTGGGCTATAAAGAAGCGAGCCGGACGATTTTCGAAGCGAACATGACGCACGGTATTTCAGGCGTCATCATGCTGCTGTTGGGGTCGGGGCCCGTAAAGGGCTTTGCGGTGGTGCTGCTGATCGGCATCGTCACATCGGTGTTCACCGCCGTTACGTTCACACGCATGCTCGTCGTGCTCTGGGTGCGCAAGAATCGCCCCAGCGAAATCAACATTTGATCGGCGGATAAAGACATGCGCCTGCTGAAACTTGTTCCAGACAACACTAATATCGGCTTTGTCCGCCTGCGTTACTGGGCGTTCGGGCTGACGGCGCTGCTGTCGATTGTCGCGCTGGCCACGGTGTTCGTCTTCAAACTCAATCTGGGCGTCGATTTTGTCGGCGGGCTGATGATCGAGGAAAAATTCCAGGCCGAACCCTCGCTCGACAAGCTGCGCACCTCGATCGACGCGCTTGAGCTGGGCGAGGCGCGGCTGCAGCTTTATGATGACAAGACGACGGTCGCCATCCGCCTTCCACCGCCGAAATCGCAGGATGAGGGCGCCACCAATGCCATCGTCAAGCAAGTGCAGACCGCCATCAATAAAGATTACCCAACCGCCCGCTTCTCAAAGCAGGATGCGGTATCCGGCAAGGTATCGAACGAGCTGATTTGGAAGGGTGCAGCGGCGGTCGCGCTCGCGGTGCTTGGCATCGGCCTGTTCGCGATCTTCCGTTTCGAATGGCAGTTCGGCGTCTCCACCGTCGTCGCTATCGTGCATGATCTGTTGATGACGCTGGGCTTTTTCGCAGTGACGCAGTTCGAATTCGACCTGAACATCGTGGCCGCTGTGCTGACGATCATCGGCTATTCGATTAACGACAAGATCGTGATCGATGACCGTATTCGCGAAAATATGCGCCGCTATCGCAAGATGGATATGCGCGAGATTATCGACCTGTCGGTCAACGAAACCCTGCCCCGCACGGTGATGACATCGCTGACGATCCTGCTCGCGCTCGGCGCATTGCTGTTGTTCGGCGGGCATGTGCTGCGCGGTTTCACTGCCGCCATGATCCTTGGCATCTTCGTCGGCACCTATTCGTCGATCTATGTGTCGTCGTCGCTGCTGATTACGCTGGGCCTGCGCGCTGATCCCAATCTCGATAAGGGCCCGGCCAAGGCCAATATCGCCACCAATGCCGAACGCGTGGGCCCCAAAGACCCCGTCTGATGCGGCTGGAACATGAATCTGCCCCCGACGGCCCGATGATCAAGGGCTTTTCGGGCGGCGGCTTTCGGATCGACGATAACGTCTACACCGCGTTGCTGCTGACGCCGGCCAGCGCGCATGGCTGGGCACCGCCCGCCATCACCGTGCTGTCACCGGATGACATTGCAAGCCTGATCACGCCCGATCCGCACCCCGAATTCATCATCCTGGGCACTGGTGCAGGGCTGGTCCACCCGCCGCGCGCGCTGGTGAACGCGTTGGACACACACGGCATCGGCATTGATATAATGGACAGTCGCGCCGCTGCCCGCGCTTGGAGCGTGCTGCGCCAGGAAGGCCGTTGGATCAGCGCCGCGCTCTACCCGCTCGATTACCGGGGCTAAACCCCGCACAGATTCCGGCTCGACGCGCTGGGCCGCGCGCGATACCATTTCGTCACAACAATAATGTGGAGAGATTTGTGAAGCTGTTCGCCGCGTCCGCCGTGATTGCCGCTATCCTGTTCGGGGTCGCTCCCGCCGCCGCGCAGACTGACCCCGCCGCTGCTCCCCCCGCCGTATCGCGCGCGCCCGATTACACGCAGGACGGCGACTGGCTGTGCCGCCCCGGCCGCGCTGATGCGTGCGCTGCTGATCAAAGCGCCACGGTTATCGCCGCCACCGGCAAGCGCACGGCGGAACCCTTTATTGCCGCCGCTGCGCCCAAATTCGATTGCTTCTACGTCTATCCCACCGTCTCGCTCGACAAGACGGCGAACAGCGATCTTGAGGCCGGCCCAGAGGAAAAACAGGTTGCCGCTTTCCAGGCGGCACGCTTTGCCAAAAATTGCCGGGTATTTGCCCCCATCTACCGTCAGGTCACGCTTACCGCGCTGCAGGCGATCATGGCCGGCCAGGCCGTCCCAGCGGACCGCGCCATTGCCTATGCCGATGTGCGCGCTGCCTGGTATGATTATCTGCGCCGCGACAATGGCGGACGCGGTGTGGTGCTGATTGGGCACAGCCAGGGTGCTGGCGTGTTGAAGCAGTTGCTGATGGAAGAAATTGATCGCCGCCCGGTCGCAGGCCAATTGATTTCGGCAATGCTGATCGGCACCAACGTCGCGGTGCCGGAAGGGCGCGATGTGGGTGGTGACTTGAAAACAATCCCGTTGTGCCGCCGCGCCGATCAATGGGCTTGCGTCGTCAGCTATGTCACCTTCCGCGCTGATGCCCCGCCGCCTGCCAACAGCCGTTTTGGCGTGGTCGCGCAGCCGGGCATGGTTGCTGCCTGCACCAACCCGGCCATGCTTGCCGGTGGCAAGGCGATTACGGACAATTATCTGGGGGCCACCGGTGCCGGGATTGCCAGCGCCAAGCAAGGCCCGTGGACGGCAGATGGCGCCGCCGTCACGACACCTTTCGTCAAAGCGCCAGGGCTGCTTTCCGCCGAATGCGTTGCAAATGGCAAGTTCCGCTATCTCGCCATTACGGTAAACGCGGTGCCCGGCGATCCGCGAACGGACACGATTGTGGGTGATGTGTCGGTTGGCGGGCAAATACTCGCCGATTGGGGCCTGCACTTGATCGACATGCCCGTGGTGATGGGCAATTTGGTCACGCTGTCAGCGACACAGGCCAAGACCTGGCTGAAACGCCCCGGCGCGCGGTGAGGTTTGGGACGTTGGGTTTTACCCAACCTCCCCCAATCCGTTCGGGCTAAGCCTGTCGAAGGGTAAACGGGCCTATTGGATCGCCGTGGTTGCCGATTCTGATATGGTGGCATCGAAATTCTCACCCTAAAGCCCGTCACCCTGAACTTGTTTCAGGGTCCATCGTGCCACAAATCGAGTCGCCAGTGCGGCAAGGTGGATGCTGAAACAAGTTCAGCATGACGGATAAGAGATGGGTGAATTTCAGTTCCACCACACTAGGCTTGGCCCCCACCCACCAACCCGGCGAGATGCGCGTATAGTGCGTCGGTATTGGCGGCCCAGGTGAACCGTTCCGCCCCGCGTCGCACATCGGCTGGCGGGGGCGGATTGGCGAGCAAGGCGCTGATCGCCTGGGCAAAGGCGGCGGGCTCGCGCGCGGCAATCCGGCCATAATGTGGCTCTGTAACCACCTCCGCTGCCCCGCCCGCTGCTGTAATCACGATGGGCGTGCCGCACGCCAGCGCCTCCACCCAGGCATTGGCCAGCCCTTCGGATGACGATGCCAGCGCCATCACATCTGCTGCTGCCAGCAAACCAGGTAGTTCGGCGTGCGGCGTGCTGCCCAACAGCCGCACCCGATCGCCCAGCCCCAGCCGGGCGATATCGGCCACCAGCGCAGGCCGCGACGGGCCCTCTCCTGCGATCAACAGGCTCGCGCCCGGCAGGTCGGTCATCGCGCGGATGACGGTGGCATGGCCCTTGCGGTCGATAAGCGCCCCCACCGAAACGATCAGCGGCCCGGCAATGCCGATCGCCGCCTTGGCCTCGTTCCGGTCAACCGGTGCAAACCGGTCCAGATCAACGCCGGTTCGGTGCACGCTGATGCGCTCGCGCGGGATGCCGATAGCGGCCATGTCATCGCGCATCGCCGCTGAAACCGCCAGCAGCCCATCTGCTGCATGTCCCGCCGCGCCAACCTGCGCCGCTGTTGGCCCATGCCCCCAGTGATGGATGTCCGCGCCCCGCGCCTTGATTGACACCGGCACCCCGAAATGCCGCCCCAGCGCAATTGCAGCAGGGCCATCGGGGAAGAAAAATTCGGCATCGATCACATCGAAGGCAAAGTCGCGGCGGATATCGGTCAGCACGGGCAGCAACGCCCGCACCAGCATCGCCACATGCAAGCGCCCGCCAATCCCCGGCACCGCTGCAAAACGCGGTCGGCGCGTATCCAGCCCTTTCCAATCCGCCGCCAATGGCACCGTTTCAAAGGCCCGATAGCGCGGGTGGCGCGACAGCGGCCAGGGCGGCACGCCAATCGGCGCGACCAGCCGCAACGACACATCCCGGTGCGCGGCAAGCCCCAATGTCTGCCGTTCAACAAACACCCCGAAATTGGGGCGCGTCGCGTCAGGAAACAGCGTCGAAAGGGTCAGCACGCGCAGCATATCACGCGGCGGTATAGCAAGGCGGGCGGAAGATGGGGTTAACATGGGGGCAATTCCCCGACCGGCCCGACCTTAGTAAAGCCGAAGCCCGGCCCTTCTCATTTGGGAATGGACGGCCAACCCTAAATCCGGTCAGCACCGGGATAGGCAAACAAGATGTCGCTCCCGGGGGACGCCGCTATCGCGACCTCGCCCGCCAGCATCACGCATTGCCCGGCCTGCCAGGCAATATCGTCCGCCATGCCATGGCCTGCCAGCGGGACCAGCCACCCGGACATGCCATGGGGCAGCGTCACCGTCCGGTCGCCGCCGCTCCAGCGCTCAAGCACAAATTTTGGCCCCTCGGCCAGGATGATGCGGTTCTCGGCTACTTTTCCCGGCGCAGCCTGTGCCACAAAGGGCACCGCGTTTGAGACCGCAATGCCAGCTTCCAAATGCAAGGCGCGCGGGCGGCCATAGTCATACAGGCGATAGGTAAGGTCGACATTCGGCTGTACTTCAACCAGCGTCACGCCAGCGCCGATGGCATGGACCGTGCCCGCAGGCGAATAAAAATAATCACCTGCCTGCACCGGTTTCCAGTCCAGCAGATCAACAATGGAGCCATCCAGCGCCGCTGCTTTCAGCGTGGCGTGATCAACCGGGGCCAGTGTGCCCAACGCAATCGTCGCGCCGGGCTCTGCCGCCAGGATAACCCAAGCCTCATCCTTGCCGCGCGCAAAGCCCGCTGCGCGCGCCGCATCGTCATCAGGGTGGACCTGAACCGACAGTTTTTCGCTGGTGAACAGATATTTGATCAGCAGGTCCGGGGATATATCGCCCGGCGCTTCGAACCATATCTCGCCCAATGGATCATCGCCGGGCGCGGGATTGGCGAAACCCGGCCAAAGTTGGTGGCGGCCCCAGGGCTTTTCGACGCGCTTGGTGGAGAGAAGAGTGGCAGTCATGGCTAGGTGTTACTCCGGCGGCTGATGCCAACACAACGCTCGGCCCCTGCCACATGATCCGCCGTTTCGCCAATTTCTGGCAGATGCCCATGATGCAAAAACCCCGCCAGACATTAACGCCGCTGCACGAAAAACCCTGCGCCGCGCAAAACCCGGCCCAAAAAGATCCTGCCCCACGACAAACCCTGCCCTACGAAAAACCCTGCCCTACGAAAAACATTGTTCGCGGCTAGCTTGCTCGGCTATGGCAATATTCATGCGTAAAATCCTGTCCCCCTTCGCCACGCTCGCGCTCATCACCGTGGGTTCACTGACCATTGCAGGCTGTGCCGGCAACAAGAGCAAGGGCGATCTGCCCTATGTCGCGCGTGACGTTGGCACGCTCTATTCGGCGGCCAAGGCGCGGCTCGACCAGAGCCGTTATCAGGAAGCCGCCGCCTTGTTTGACGAGGTTGAGCGCCAGCACCCCTATTCCATCTGGGCGCGCCGTGCGCAGCTGATGGGGGCATTCGCCTATTATCTGAACGCCGATTTCCCAAAGTCCATTGAGTCAGCCCAGCGCTTCCTGTCGGTCCATCCTGGCAATCGCGACGCGCCCTATGCCTATTATCTGATCGCGCTTGGCTATTACGAACAGATTTCGGATGTCACGCGCGACCAGCGGATCACCAAACAGGCGCTTGATGCGCTGGGCGAATTGCAGCGCCGCTATCCGCAAACAAAATACGCCGCCGATGCGCGGCTGAAAACCGATCTGGTCCGCGACCATCTGGCCGGCAAGGAAATGCAGGTCGGGCGTTTTTATGAAGGGCGCGGCGATTGGCTGGCGGCATCAATCCGCTTTCGCCATGTGATCGACGATTATCAGACGACAACGCACGTGCCCGAAGCACTGATGCGGCTGACCGAAACCTATCTGGCGCTGGGCGTGCCGGAGGAAGCAAAAAAGACAGCCGCTGTGCTCGGTGCCAATTATCCCGGCTCCGATTGGTATCAGCGCGCCTATAAACTGATGGGCGAATATAAACCGCGATCGCCCATGAAGGTCGGCGCCTGACCGGAACCTGATTAGGGCGCGCCCATGCAATCGCTCCGCTGCCCTGTTTGCCGCCTGCACCGCCTGCTGACCGTGTCATGCTGAACGCGCTTTCCATCCGCGATGTCGTGCTTATCGAAGCGCTTGACCTTGATTTCGGGCATGGGCTGGGCGTGCTGACCGGGGAAACCGGCGCGGGCAAATCGATTTTGCTTGATGCGCTGGGCCTCGCGCTTGGCGGGCGCGGCGAAACCGGGCTGGTGCGACAGGGCACAGCGCAGGCCGTCGTTACCGCCAGCTTTGATCCGCCAGTGCTCGGTACGCCGGTGGCGGCGCTGCTGGAACTGAACGGGCTTGATTTTGATCCCAGCGAGCCGCTGATGATCCGCCGTATCGTCAAAGCCGATGGCGGCAGCCGTGCCTTTATCAATGATCAGCCCGCATCGGCGGCGCTGCTGCGCGATCTGGCAGGGCATCTGGTGGAAATTCACGGCCAGCATGATGATCGCGGGCTGCTGAACCCGCGCGGCCACAGGGCATTGCTTGATGCATTCGGGCGAATCGATGCCGCGCCTGTGGCCGTGGCGCACCGGGCAATGCACACTGCGCAAACCGCGCTGGATAGCGCGCGTGCCGAGCTGGATGCCGCGGCGCGCGACCGCGAATGGCTGGACCATGCGGTGGGCGAACTGACCGCGCTTGCCGCCGAGCCGGGCGAGGAGGAAGAACTCGCCACGCGCCGCCAGGCGATGCAGCGCGGCGAAAAAATTGCAGGCGATTTGCAGGCGGTGGCCGATCTGCTCGACGGATCGGAAGGTGGGCTTGCCAAACTGCGCCAGGCCGCGCGGGTGCTTGACCGGATTGCAGGCGATCATGCAGCGCTGGGCGAGGCGCTGGCCGCGCTTGACCAGGCCATCACTGATGGCACGACCGCGCAGGAAAAAATCGACGCCGCCGCGTTTGCGCTGGCGTTTGATCCCGCCCGGCTGGAAGCGGACGAGACGCGGCTCTTTGAACTGCGCGCCATTGCCCGCAAGCACCGCGTGCAGCCCGATGATCTGGCCATGTTGACCCAGGAATTGACCGAAAAGCTGGAACGGATCGACAGCGGCGGCGCTGGCGTTGCCGCGCTCGAACGCGCGCTGGCGGACGCGCGCCGCGCTTATGATAGCCACGCCGATGCGCTGAGCGCCGCCCGCAGCGAAGCCGCGCTGCGGCTGGACGATGCCGTCAAGCGCGAACTGGCGCCGTTGAAGCTGGATGCTGCGCGGTTCCGCACCGTGGTTGCGCCGCTGGGGGAGGATAGCTGGGGCGCGGCAGGCAAGGACCGCGTCGAGTTTGAAATCTCCACCAACCCCGGCGCGCCCTTTGCCCCGCTGATCAAGATCGCGTCGGGCGGCGAGCTTTCCCGCTTCATCCTCGCGCTGAAAGTGAGCCTTGCCGAACAAGGCAGCGCCGCGACAATGATCTTTGACGAGATTGATCGCGGCGTGGGCGGTGCCGTCGCCAGCGCAATTGGCGAGCGGCTGGCCCGGCTGGCGGAATCGACGCAATTGCTGGTGGTAACCCACAGCCCGCAAGTCGCGGCGCGCGGGGGGCATCACTTGCTGATCGCGAAAAGCCATGACGGCACCGTCACCCGCACCGGCGTGCGCGCCCTTGACGAGGACGAACGCCGGGAAGAAATCGCCCGCATGCTCAGCGGCGCAACGGTAACCGATGAGGCACGCGCGCAGGCGGCTAGGCTGCTGGAGGCGGCGTAAAACGCGGCTAAACTAACGTCGCGGCCGAATCGACTGAAATCATACCATCCCGAGTCCGATCGCCGACTCCGCGCTCGCAAGCAACGCTTCTCGCGCGGGGATGAAGTCGATGCCCAACATCTCTCGCGCCTTGCGGTTGTTGTAACATCGACGCCTGCTCAGATTCGGGAGCACCGGCACCAGATTGGGGTTGGACCGTGCCATTATCCGCACCATCCACGTCGGCAGCTCATAACGGGGTATCTTGCGGTCGGGATAGGCCCCGCGCAAAATTGCGCCCACTTCGCGAAACCACAGGGTGTCGGCGCAAACGATGAAACGTTCCCCCGCCGCTTCTGGGCGTTCCATCGCAACGACATGCGCCTTTGCGACGTCCCGCACATCAACAATGCCCTGATGAAGCTTGGGGTAGGCGGGCATCGATCGCCGCAGCGGCGCGATCACCATCCCGAGCGAGGTTGAGACATCCTTGCTCATCGCGGGGCCCAACACGGCGACTGGATTAATCACGGTCAGTTCCAAGCCCGCACCCTCTCCCCGCACATAATCCCACGCGGCCCTTTCGGCGAGCGTCTTTGACTGGGCATAGAAGGAAACAGAAGAAGGATTTTCGATTTGCGTCCAGTGGCTTTCATCGTATGCCGCCGGTGCAGCCGCACCCCAACCGGTATCGACCGCCGCCACAGACGAGGTAAGGATAACGCGCTTGGCGCCCGCGGCACGCGCCGCGCGCAACACCCGCAAGGTACCGTCGCGCGCCGGGCCGATTAGGTCATCCGCTGTCGCCGGTTGGGTGGGGGGAAATGGAGAAGCGACATGCTGGACATAGGTAACCCCGGCGCACGCCTCCGCCCAACCGGCATCGCTGTTGAGGTCCGCCGCCACAATCTCGACCGCAATCGGCCGTCCAGCAAAGGCCGACAAAGTGCGGTTGAGCGCCTCTGCCCGATCGGCCGTGCGCGCGGTGCCGCGCACGTCATAGCCCTTGTCGAGCAGAGCGAGGATAAGGTGCGAAGCGACAAATCCGGTTGCGCCGGTCACGAGAATCTTGGTCATGGAAGCTCCCTGTTTGGCTTGATGCCGAACGCTCGACAATTTTACATTTCTTACAGTTTATGTAAAGTTGTAAAAAAGGTGGAACGATGGACTTGAACGAAAAGCGCGAGGCCGTGCTGGAAGCCGCAGCGACGGTGTTCAGCCAATATGGGTTTCGCCGCGCCTCTATGTCGGCAATAGCGGCGACGGCGGGTATTTCGCGACCGACGCTTTATCAATGGTTCGAAAACAAGGCAGCGCTGTTTCGCCAGCTGGCCAATCACCGCCAGAATCAGGCGATTGCCGAAGCCGCTAGCGTGTTAACCGAGCCAGCCCCGTTGGCCGATCGGGTTCCTCGCGCTATCCTGGCCTATGAACGCATCTATTACGAGCCCGTCGCGGGATCACCCCATGCCGCTGAGTTTCTGGACCTGAACCAGGGTGCGGCAGCTAGCGATATGATCGACGGTCGATATCGGCTGATCGCCCATTTGGCCGCAGCGATTGATTCGGCAAGCGGTGGTGCCGATGCGCCTTCGCGCAATCCTATGATATCGGCACCTTACTTTGCCGAACTGCTCATGTCGGCGGTTAACGGCGTGAAGTCTTCTGCGACATCGATTGCAGATTTCCGGCAGAAGATCGCCGATGTCACCGACATTTTCATGGTATCGATCGGCGCGCGACCGCCGCTGTGAGTCCAGACCGTCGCGCTCCGACACTTGAACCACGCCCGCAGCATCGGTAGCCAGCTTCCATGTCGCTCCCCACCAACGACCTTGAAGCCGCCGCCGAACTCGAACGCCTCGCCGCCGAGATCGCGCACCACAATGCGCGCTATCACACCGACGATGCGCCAGAGATTAGCGATGCCGCCTATGACGCGCTCGTCCGCCGCAACACTGCGATCGAGGCCGCCTTTCCGCACCTTGTCCGCGCCGATTCGCCCGGCCTTAAAGTGGGGGCGGCCCCGGCAGCCCATCTCGCCAAAGTGGCGCATGCCAAGGCGATGATGAGCCTGGACAATGGCTTTTCGGATGAAGACATCACCGATTTCGATGCGCGCATCCGGCGCTTCCTGACGCTTGGTGCCGACACCACCGTCGCGCTGACGGCAGAGCCCAAGATTGACGGCCTGTCTTGTTCGCTGCGCTATGAACAGGGGCGGCTGGTGCAGGCGCTGACCCGGGGGGACGGCGCGATTGGCGAGGATGTGACCGCCAATGTGCGCACCATCGCCGATATTCCCGATACGCTGTCCGGCACCGCACCTGATATCTTCGAGATTCGCGGCGAGGTGTACATGGCCAAGGCCGATTTCGCCGCGCTCAACGCGCGGCTGCTGGCGGAAGCTGACGATCCCGAAAAGGCCCGGCAATTCGCCAACCCCCGCAATGCAGCCGCGGGGTCGCTGCGCCAGAAGGACGCAGCCGTCACCGCCACCCGCCCCCTGCGGTTCCTGGCGCATGGCTGGGGCGAGGCAAGCGCCCTGCCCGCCGAAACGCAGTTGGGCGTCATGCAGGCCATCGCAGCGTGGGGCCTTCCGGTCAGCGACATGCTGGTCTGTGTCGACCAGGTGGCATCCGCGCTGGCGCATTACCGGATGATTGAGGGCGCGCGCGCGGACTTGCCGTTCGATATCGACGGCGTGGTATACAAGGTTGATCGGCTCGACTGGCAGGAGCGATTGGGCGCGGTATCGCGCGCGCCGCGCTGGGCGATCGCGCATAAATTCCCCGCCGAACGCGCGCAAACGGTGTTGCGCGCCATCGACATTCAGGTTGGCCGCACCGGCAAGCTTACCCCCGTTGCGCGGCTGGAACCGGTGACGGTGGGCGGCGTCGTCGTCACCAATGCCACGCTGCACAATGCCGATGAGATTGCGCGGCTGAACATATGGCCGGGTGATCGCATCATCATCCAGCGCGCAGGCGACGTTATCCCGCAGATCGTGGACAATTTGTCGCGAGACGATGCGCGGGGGAGCTGGCCCTTCCCCGATCATTGCGCCGAGTGCGGCTCCATCGCCGTGCGTGAGGAGGGAGAGGTTGATATCCGCTGCACCGGCGGGCTGATCTGCCCCGCCCAGCGCGTTGAGCGGTTGCGCCACTTCGCCAGCCGGGTCGCGCTGGATATTGACGGGCTGGGCACCACCCAGATTGAGGATTTCTTTCGCGACGGCCTCGTCCATGCCCCGGCTGATATCTTTCGCCTTACCCAGGCGCAGTTGCTGGATCGCAAAAAGGACGGGCGCGTGTGGGCCGCCAAGCTGATCGCCGCGATTGATGACCGCCGCGCGCCGCCGCTTGACCGGTTTTTGTTCGCGCTGGGTATCCGCCATGTCGGCGCGATCACTGCACGCGACCTGGCCCGGCGCTGGACGAGCTGGGCGGGCTTTGCCGACATGGTTGGCCGGATGGCCACACACCGCGCCACGCTGACCCCGGCATTGGCGGAGAGCAATGACAAGTTCCTCGCCCGCGTCGGCAAGGAGCTCGCCGCCATTGCCGAAACGCCCCAGGTCGGCCCTGAGGTCACGCTGGCGCTGACTGACTTTTTTGCCGAACCACATAACGTGCAGGTGATCGACGATCTGCTCGCGCAAGTGACCCCCGCCGATGTGGTGCTCATCACCCGCGATTCGCCGGTCAGCGGCAAGACAATCGTGTTCACCGGCAATCTGGAAACAATCAGCCGCGATGAAGCCAAGGCCCAGGCCGAGGCACTGGGCGCGCGCGTTTCCGGTTCTGTGTCGAGCAAGACCGATCTGGTCGTCGCCGGACCCGGTGCGGGATCAAAGCTGAAAAAGGCCGCAGAACTGGGAATCGCGGTAATTGACGAGGCTGCGTGGCGGGCCATTGCCGACCCCAAATAGGTGGTGCCTTTTTGCAACGCACCATAAATGAAATATGCCCGTTCACAGGAGTCTGGCCGGGCCCACCGTCGTTGTCACGCAACAGAAATAATTCCCATGCATGGGCCGTTTGGAGTGGTGAAGACACCATCAATAACGACTCAGCAACGTTCCAAAACGCCTCAAGGGGAAAACCATGCGTTACCAATTATTTCTTGGTGCGGCAGCCGTCGCGCTGATCATGCCCGCTGCTGCCAGCGCGCAGGAAACCACTTCGGTCATTCGCGGCACCGTAACAAACAATGGCGCCCCCGTTGCTGGCGCGAGCGTCGTTGCAACCGACGTTTCATCGGGCACCCGCGTGCAAACAACGACGAACGGAGATGGCGGTTTTACCCTAGTCGGTCTTCGCCCTGGTGGTCCCTACACTGTTGACGTGCAGAGCGATCAAGGTTCGACGTCGGTTAGCGATTTGTTCACGGTCGTTCAGCAGACCTTCGAGCTCCCAATCGAGCTAGTCAAAGATGCCAGCGCTGACATTGTTGTTACGGCTTCATCAATTCGCGGCGCGGGCAATGTCTCACGGGGCGTCCAGACAACGCTGGATTCGGTGGACATCAGCCGGGTTGCTTCGGTCAACCGCGATATCCGCGACATCCAACGGCGCGACCCTTTTGCGACGTTTGATCTCGGCAACTCGACCGATCGTGGTGGTGCCATCCGTTTTGCTGGCGTCAACCCACGCTTCAACCGTTTTACGATTAACGGCGTTTCGGTCGGCGACACGTTCGGCCTCAATCAGGATGCCAGCCCAACCATCCGCGGCCCCGTTCCGTTCGACGCGCTCGGCCAGGTCTCGACCTCGGCGGCTAACTTCGACATCCGCCAGACCAACTATCAAGGCGGCGTGATCGACGCTGTCCTCCGGTCGGGCACCAACGACCTGTTTTTAACCGGTTTCTATTCGCAGAACACGGATAAACTTTCGGGTAATCGGATTGGCTCGACGCGGGTCGATTTGCCGAACTTCAAGTCAGAAACCTATGGCGCGACAATCGCCGGGCCGATCATCAAGGACCGGCTGTTCTTGATGTTTTCGTATGAGAAGAACAATGATCCGCGCGCGTTTGGCACCCAGCCGGAATCCATTCCGGGCTTGACCACGGCACGGATAGCCGACGTGGGCGCAGCAGCAGGATCCGCGCGCTATGGCATCACGGGCGATCGCTATGGCGACGTGCTGCGGATCAATACGCGCCTTGACGAGAAGTTTTCGACCCGGGTCGACTTTAACGTCGCCGATGGCCAGCGGCTGTCGGTCTCCTATGTCAATGCTTACAACGCGCAGATCAGCCCCAACAACACATCGACGTCGAGCACCGTTCCGGCTTACGGCCTGAGTTCGAATGCTTATGTTTTGAGTGAAATCCTCCGCGCTGGCATTGTCCAGTTCAACTCAACATGGTCGAGCACGCTGTCGACTGAAGTACGTTTTAACTACCGCAACGCCGGCCGTGGTCAGGAACCACTTGCTGGCCGCCTTAACTCCCAGTTCCAAGTTTGTACTGATCCGGTGAATAACACTGCATCGGCAACGGCTTGCTCGACCGGGACCCCACGCATTTTCTTCGGCCCGGACAATTTCCGCCAGACCAACGTTCTCAGCACCGAAACTTATGGCGGTTCGTTCCTCGGGCGCTTGAACCTGAACAACCACGATGTGAAGCTGCTGGTAGAAGTAACCCGCAACCAGACCTTTAACAATTTCGTGCCGAACAGCCTGGGAAGCTATTACTTCGACTCGATCGCCGATTTCCAGGCGGGCAACGCCAACCAGATCCAGTTTGCGGCCGTGGTTGCCCCTGGGGTTAATGGTGCCGCAGCCCGGTTTGCCAACGACCAGATCGCCTTCGGTATCCAGGATGATTGGCGCCCGGCACCCGGCGTGACCATCGCCTATGGCTTTCGCTGGAACATCTTTGCATCAGATCAAATGCCTGTGTTCAATCAGGCGTTCACTGATCGCAATGGTTTTGCGAACACCAACACCTACAAAGGGCTCGAGACGTTCGAACCACGTGTGAGTGCGGAATGGAAGGTTACGCCTAATCTCACCCTGCATGGCGGCGCTGGCATTCTGGCGGGCGGCAACCCCGACATTTATCTGTCCAACAGCTTCTCAAACACCGTTGCGACCAACGCGCTCACGATCACGCGCGCCGCTGGTCCTCTGGGATGCAGTGGCCCGACCGGCCTGACCGCAGCAGTTTGTGCCGCAGCGCTCAACAATATCGGTGCCAACGTCAATCCGCTCCTCACGCAGTTCGCAACGAGCGGGTCGTCTTCAGCGCTCACCAACTCGGCAGCACTGGCACCCGATTTTACGCTGCCGTCATCGCTCAAGGCGACGCTGTCGGCAGAGTGGAATTTCTTCGGCATCAATTTCGGGGCAGACTATCTGTTCTCGAAAACGCGTAACGACATTTCGTTTACCGACGGGCGTTCGGTTCAGATTGGCCTTCTGCCCGACGGTCGGCCTCGTTACACGGGTCGCACGGCATTTACCGATAACAACTGGGACGTCATCACATTCAACACTCAGGGTGGCCGCAGCCACATCGGCGTTGTGCGCTTTGAAAAACGGTTTGACTTCGGGCTCACGCTCAATGGTGCCTATATCGCCCAGGATGTTCGCGATATTGGCAGCGCCCCGGCATCCACGCCGAATTCCAACTATCGCTTCCAGACATTTGCCGATCCGAACCGCCCAGTGCTTGGCACATCCGACAACCAGACCAGCTGGCAGGTCAAGTTCGGCGCAACTTACGATCATTCATTCTACAAAGACTATCGCACCGTGATCTCGCTGTTTGGCGAAGTCCGTGCGGGCGATCCGTACAGCTTCCTGTTTATTGACAATACAAATACCCGTTCGCCCGTTTTCGGTACGGTACTTAACGGCAATGCCCCTTCGCTGCTGCTCTATGTGCCAACAAGCCCAACCGATGCGCTCGTCAGCTATGATAATGTGAACACCCAAAATGCACTCGACTCGCTGATTAACGGCACCCGGCTGCGCAATTTCCGCGGTCAAATCGCGGCAAAGAATATCGCACGCAACCGGGCTGTCACACGTATCGATCTTCACCTTGAGCAGGAACTTCCACTGTTCGTCGGAAGATCACGGGTGGCTTTGTTTGCCGACATCAATAACCTGCCAAACTTGCTCAACAGCAAATGGGGTGGGTTACGTGAAATCGGTTCGGCAGCCGTGGTTACCGTTCAGTGTTTGAGCGCACCTGTTGCAACCGGTGCCACGCCTGGTGCCGGTGTTGTGAACACGACGTCGTCACAAGCTTGCGCTCAGTATCGCTACTCCTCGTTCCGTGGTCCGGACACGAACCTGGCGCCAAACTTCAACGCGTCGACCTACTTCATCCGTGTTGGTGCGCGCTTTACCCTGTAATAGCGCTCCTAGCTTCAAACACGCCGCCGTCCCCGAAAGGGGGCGGCGGTTTGTTTTTGGGGGTGCGGGGCTGATCCGGACGCCGATACTAAAAAAGGCCCCGCCGATCCGATCGGCGGGGCCTTTTTCCTATCCGTCTGCGGCCCAGGCTCAGGCCGGTTCGGCGACCTTTGCGTAGATGCTGTTGATGGGCCGGGCCATCACGCGGGCGACCATTGGTTCGAAAAAGCTCAACGGTGCACTCTCGTAATTGGGGTCGAAAGCGGATTGATCATATTTCTCGCAAAACTCGGCGCACGCCTCAAAATGCGGATGACCGCGATAATTTTCGCGCAGGTCGCGGTCCATGCCGAGATAGTGAAAATAATAATAGCCCTGGAACACGCCGTGATTGTTGGCGATCCAGTGCAATTCCTCGGAAACGAATGGCCGCAGCATCGCCGCTGCAATTTCCGGGTGATTAAAGCTGCCCAGCGTATCGCCAATGTCGTGGAGCAGCGCGGTGACCACATAAGCCTCATCTCGCCCGTCGCGGTGCGCGCGCGTGGCGGTTTGCAGCGAATGTTCCAGCCGGTCGACCGGAAAGCCGCCATAATCGCCCTCCAGCAGCTTCAGGTGAGTCAGCACCCGCGCCGGCAGGCCGTGCGAAAATTCGCGGAAGTGCGTGGCGATCGTCAGCCAGTCTTCCTGCGTCCCTTGCGTCATTGCGGTAAAGCGCGCCCGGTCGCTGCCGGGGTTATCGTTGCCGTCGGCCATTATCTGTCTCCTGTCCTAGCAGACAACATAGCCCCCTTCCCGGCGGTTTGTCAGCAGCTATAAGGAAGCGATGATCCTGCCATTGCTCCTCCCTTTGCGCCGATGAACGAGCTTTCCCAGCTTGAGTCCCAGGCGGCGCAGCGCGAGGGGGTAGCCGCAACGCCGAAACCCGGCATTTTTTCGCGCCCGTTCTTTGAGGAAAAGAACCGCGCCTTCTGGATGCTGCAGGCCGCCGGGTGGAGCGGTTACCTGGTGCTGCGCAGTGTTTCGAGCATTTCCAACGGCCTGTCGTTTACGGTGCTGGTCGCCGTCGTGATCGAATCGATCATCGGCTATTGCATCACACTGCTGCTCTCAACGCTTTATGGTTATTATCGACGGCTGCCACGGATCAGTCTGGTCTTGCTCACCCTGTTTACGCTGGCGATCGCGACCCTGCTCTATGCGGTGCTCGATGCGTTCAGTTTCTCGTTCATCAAGCTCGACAAGCCCGGGATCAACCTGTCGCTGGTGTTGGCGACGTTGTTCCTCAACTTCACCGTGCTCGCCGGCTGGTCAGCGCTGTATTTCGGCATCAATTTCTACCTGATCGTCGAAGAACAGATCGATCAGCTCGAAAAACTGGGCAATCAGGCATCGACGGCGCAACTGGCGATGCTGCGCTATCAGCTCAATCCGCATTTTCTGTTCAACACGCTCAACTCCATCTCCACGCTCGTGCTGCTGAAACAGACGGATCGGGCCAATGCGATGCTCAGCCGCTTGTCCTCTTTCCTGCGCTATACGCTGGCCAATGAGCCCACCGCGAACGTGACGATCGCCCAGGAAGTGGAGACGCTGAAACTCTATCTGGAGATTGAGAAGATGCGGTTTGAGGATCGGTTGCGCCCCAGCTTCTCAATCGATCCGCGCGTGGCAAAGGCGCGGCTGCCCTCGCTGCTGCTTCAGCCGCTGGTGGAAAATGCCATCAAATATGCCGTCACGCCGCAGGAAAATGGCGCGGAGATCAACGTCGTCGCTCGGTTGAACGGTGAGCGGGTGCAGATCACCGTATCGGACAGTGGCCCGGGCTTGATTGAAACGAAATCCCGGTCAAGCCTTTCAACTGGGGTCGGGCTTGCCAATATCAGGGACAGGCTGGCGCAGGCTTTTGGGCCCGACCACCGATTCGAGACGCGATCAAACCCGGGGGGCGGCTTTGGGGTGGAGATCGATATTCCGTTCCAGCTCGAGGAACCGACGAAAGAGGCCGCATGAAAATTCGAACGATCCTGGTCGATGATGAACCGCTCGCCATTCAGGGCATGCAATTACGGCTTGAACCGCATGCTGATGTGGAAATTATCGATACCTGCGTCAATGGCCGAGAGGCGATCCGCAGCATCAAGACGCATAAGCCCGATCTGGTGTTTCTTGATATTCAGATGCCCGGTTTTGACGGCTTTTCGGTCGTGCAGGGGCTGATGGAGGTGGAGCCGCCCCTGTTCGTGTTCGTCACCGCCTATTCCGATCACGCCATCCGTGCGTTTGAAGCGCAGGCAATGGATTATCTGATGAAGCCCGTGGAGGAAGGGCGTCTGGCCGATACGCTCGACCGCGTTCGCCAGCGGCTTGCCGAAAAACGTGGCGTCGAAGAAGTTGATCGCCTGAAGGAAGTGCTCGCAGAAATAGCACCCGATACAGCCGCTGATCTGCAGGATAGCAACGACCAGCTTTCCGCCAATCGGTTTGAAAAACTGATCAACATCAAGGATCGCGGCCAGATTTTCCGGGTCGATGTCGACACGATCGAAAGCGTCGAAGCGGCGGGCGATTATATGTGCATCAAGACCAGCGACAACACGCTGATCCTGCGCGAGACGATGAAGGATTTGGAAAAACGGCTCGATCCCCGGCGTTTTCAGCGCGTGCACCGCTCGACGATCGTCAACCTCGATCTGGTGAAAGAAGTGAAGCCGCACACCAATGGCGAATGCTTCCTGGTGCTCGGCTCAGGCGCGCAAGTGAAGGTGAGCCGCAGCTACCGTGATGTCGTGGCGCGCTTCGTTCACTAAGGCGCGGGAGATGACCGATCACGCCACCCCGAACCTGCCCGCGCGCGATTTCGAAGCGACGGCGCTGTTCTACGCGAAACTGGGTTTTGAGGAGGGGTGGCGCGACGATGGCTGGATGATCCTGAGCCGGGGCGATCTGACGCTCGAATTCTTTCCCCATCCCGATCTCAATCCTTGGACGAGTTCATTCAGCTGCTGCCTGCGGGTCGATGACCTCGATAGCCTTTATGCCGCGTGCCTGGCGGCAGGCCTGCCCGAAACCACCTGCGGCCAACCGCGGCTCCACCCGCCGGTGATCGAGGATTGGGGTGGAAGGATCGCCGCGCTGATCGATCTGGACGGGACGTTGCTGCGGCTCATCCAGAATTAGGGCATCGTAGTTGAAGGATGGATCGTCATTGCGAGCGTAGCGAAGCAATCCAGCCTGTTCGCGTGCTGCGCGCTGAATTGCTCCGCTGCGCCCGCAATGACAAGTCCTTTGGAATAATAGGCTTCAGCCCGCCGCCGCTCCGCCCGTGTCGGCATCCGCGCCCTCAGCCGGGCGTTCAAACCACGCCTCAAGCTCACCCGACAGTTTCAGCGTCAGCGGGTTGCCGTGGCGATCAACTTTCTTGCCCAGCGCAACGCGGATCCAGCCTTCGGAGATGCAATATTCCTCCACATCATGGCGCTGAAGCCCCTTGAAGCGAATGCCAATGCCGCGTTCCAGCAAAGGTTGATCAAAAAATGGGCTGCGCGGGTTCGACGATAGTCGATCGGGGGGTGTATCACTCATGGCCCGCATCTGGCGCAACGGCGCGCAAATTGCCAGCCCGCCGCCCCTAAAAAACCACTGCCAAGAGCCTCCATACGAAAAGGGGCGGCGCGATCAATTCGCACCACCCCTTCAACGCCGCTCAATCAGGCCTTAGCGGCAGATGCGAACGCGCACAGGCTGCTGCCAATAGGGGTCCCACTGCCGCACAACGCGGCAACGATTGAACCGGGGGCGATAATTATAGGCGTAATAGCCATCGTCCGGGTAATAACCGTGATTGTTATAATAATTAAAGTCATAGCGCCGGTCAAAACCGCGATCATCGTAAAAACGGTCGCGAAAACGGTCATTATTGTTCGACGCGATCGCCGCGCCAATGGCAAGGCCCGCAATCCCGGCGATCACCGCGCCGCCGCCATTACCGCGGCGATCACGACCATAATAACGCTGCGCTTCGGCAGGGGCCGCAACGCTCAGGACAGTGGCGGCGAGGGCGAACCCAAGGCCGGCTTTTTTCAACATCGACTTCATGTCCGATCTCCTCATCTCAACCAGCCCGAGCCCCGATATGCCCCCGATTTGACAGCACCACAGGAAGAGCCTGTTGCATTGGGTAGGCGAGTCGCGCTGAACTGTTTCCGAACGCGGCGTTCATGCCACGTTTAACCATGATGCGACGGGCAACGCCCAGCGGGGAGAGTATAGCGATGGCATATTGGCTGATCAAATCCGAACCCGAAAGCTATGGCTGGGCGCAGTTGGTGGCCGATGGCCACACCGAATGGACCGGGGTGCGCAACCACAGCGCCGCAATCAACCTGCGCGCGATGGCGGTGGGGGACGAGGCGTTTTTCTATCACAGCGTCAGCGACAAGGCGGTGGTTGGCATCGCCCGCGTCGCGCGCAGCTGGCAGCCGGACGGTGACGACGGGAAATGGGCATCGGTACAGGTTGAACCCCTCCGCGCCCTGCCCCGCCCCGTCACCTTGGCGGCGATCAAGGCCGAACCAGCGCTCGCTGCGATGGAGCTGCTCCGCCAATCGCGGTTATCGGTATGTCCCGTGCGTGCCGATGAATGGGCGGTCGTGATGGCGATGGGCGGCCTAAAAGGCTGATGCCGCCCAAGGCGCTACCGATGCGTCAGGAGACGATAGTCCAGAGGACGCTGCGAAGGTAAAATGATCGGACCGGCCGACCCTGCGCGTCGAGCGCTGGAGACATGGTTGCCCTTTTCAGCAACAGCTTACAGGTTAGAGTGGCGAATTCATCGGGGTTAGTGCGGAAAAGCACGCGGCAGCCATCAATCTTGCCCGTCTCGTTCACATCAAGGCGGAAGGTCAATTTACCACTTTGCCCATTCTGAATCGCCGAAGAAGGATAATCATCTGACGTGAACCATCGTTCCGGCGTGCCCGTTGGCTCTGCGAATTTGGTTAGGTTGGCCTGAACATCAGGATCATAGCCCCACGATTTTACCAAATTGGTCGTGCATTGCCGCATCTCCTTAAAAACCTCCCCCAAAGGGCCCGTTTCCAACCGATATTGCCGCCTGGATGAGAGTTTAAGGGTGATTGATTGGGTCGCAGCTTCTTGTTCAGGCGTCACTCTTAAATCGGTAGGCTTATCCCTCTCCTGATAGTCTTTGCCATCTACCCGCAAATTTGAAATCATCAATAACGGTACTTTGCGCGGAATCTGGACACTCCCTGACAGCGCGGACCGCTTGATAAAGCCTTGTTGCCCGCCAAATGCGATCTCAACGTCACGCAGCAGAACATAGGTTGCCAGCGGTTTTCCGTAGAGTGTCAGGTCAAAGCTATCCGACGGCGCCACACGGGTCATCTTAATCGTTATCTCACCGTCACCCGTGCCGAATGTTGCTACCAGACGACACGAATCCACATCGGATTTCAACTCCCAATTTCCTGCCTTGGCCAGCGAAACCGGTACCAATTCTGCACCAAAAGCGGAAAACGGCGCCATCATCATGACAATCAGGGCAGAAACTGGCAAAAAGCGCATAAAATGCTCCACAATCGGTGCCATTATGCGAAATAATGTCACCGATATACCCCACGATCTGGGTGTTATCTGGGTCAATTCATGAAATATACTCGCCTTGACTGACAACAGACAAGGCCAAAACGTCGCCTTTACGCCTCACAGGTCACGCGCGACGCGGAAACCGTGGCGGGAATTATAATAATCGACATTGCCATTTGCCCGGTGATCAGACCTGATGGCGTTGGGCAGGCTATCAAAGAAACCACCGCGCTGCTGCCGTCGTTTGCATTCGCCAGTAGTCCAGGCAGCACCATTGGTGGGCGCTCCCTTGTAGTTGCGGTTGGCGCAATCCTGCACCCATTCCGCGACATTGCCGTGCATATCGTACAACCCAAAGCCGTTGGGCGCGAACGACCCGACCGGAAAGCTGCCGAGCGGCAGGGCCGGAACTTTGCGCTGGTCCCTGATCAGCGCAGGCGCGCCGGTTTTGAAATTGGGCGCGCGCGAGAAATTTGCGTCATCCAATGCAATGACATCGCCGGTATTAAACGGCGTTGTTGTGCCTGCCCGCGCTGCATATTCCCACTCCGCCTCACTCAGCAGGCGATATGGCGCGCCGGCTTTGGCGGACAGCCAGGCGAGATATTGCTGCGCATCATTCCATGAAATGTTGTCAACGGGGTATCGGTCCCGCTTGGGCAACGGCGCGGCCTTTTTGGGGGCAGGTGCATCGGGATCGGTGGCGGCGATGCAGCCGGCATCGGCCACGCACGCGTCCCATTCCGCAAAGGTCACCTCAAATCGGCCGACCGCAAAAGCTTTGGCCAGGGTGACGCGGTGTACCGGGACGCTGTCGCTCGATAGCGTACTGCCCATCATGAAATCGCCTGCGGGCACCACCACCATTTCAGGGCAAATCGCCGCGCAATCGCGAAACACCTGGCCGGGTGCCGAAACCGCCGGAGGCCCGACCGACGCAGTCTCCTGCGCGCCTGCCGAAGCCGCGGCCAGCCCAACGCCTATCGCCACTGCAGCGTGCGCTGCAATCACCCAATGCTTCATGACTGCCATTCCCCAAACGCTGTACCGATAGCGTAACGCTATCCATGGCGAGCATGATGGCAAATGCGCACCCCGGTCAACGACATTGGGGGTGATTGATCCGCGAGGTGCCTAGTGGCCCGTTGCGCCATCGCCGAAATGCGCGAGCATGTTCAGGTCATCGT
>JAKFUX010000054.1:0-27151 GCA_021732465.1 Sphingomonas sp. | reverse complement strand
GCCACACCCAACCCCGCGCATACCGTTTCCGCGCCCCTTTTTAAGGGTGCGGAAAAGGGGCGGGCATCGCCCCCCAACCCCCCGTGCGGTGCCCGCCCCGAACGCCATTTCCCCAAGGAGACACGTTATGTCGAAAGTTCTGGTCCTGTATTATTCGTCCTACGGCCATATCGAACAAATGGCGGATGCAGCCGCAGATGGCGCGCGTTCTGCCGGCGCCAGCGTTGATATTCGCCGCGTGCCCGAAACCGTGCCGCAAGCTGTGGCACAGGCGGCGCATTTCAAAACGGAGAGTGCCCACCCGGTGATCGGGTCGGTTGAAGAACTCGCCGCCTATGATGCCATCATCATCGGCGCACCAACCCGCTTTGGCCGGATGCCGGGGCAGATGGCCGCATTTCTTGATCAAGCAGGCGGGCTGTGGTTTCGCGGCGCGCTGAACGGCAAGGTCGGCGGCGCCTTTACCTCCAGTGCAACCCAGCATGGTGGCCAGGAAGTGACGCTGTTTTCGATCATCACCAACCTGATGCATTTCGGCATGACGATTGTTGGGCTTGATTACGGCTTTCAGGCACAGATGGGCGTTGATGAGGTGAAGGGTGGATCGCCTTACGGTGCGACGACGATCGCCGATGGCGATGGCAGCCGCCAGCCAAGCGCGGCGGAACTGGACGGGGCCCGCTATCAGGGCCGCCGAATCGCCGAAGTGGCGGGCAAATTGGCGGCGTAATTCTCAGCGAGCGGAACTGCCCTTCGCGGTCATCCCTAACGCAAATCGCACGCGTCGAGCGAGGTCGTCTACCTACTCCTGCAGCGGCGTTCCCGATGGGGGCGCCGCTGGTCGCGGAACGATAGCAACTGCATCCACCTGCATCGGGCGGGCCGGATAGGCGGTGCGCGCACGGGCAAAAATCGCGCGCGCAGGCCCGGCACCGGGCGCGGAGACCGCCGTGCCCACCCACCGCCAATGCCACGGCTCCCACGTTACGCCCTGCGCATTGCCTGCGGGGAAGGACAGTTCAAACCCGTAGTCGCTTGCATTGGCAAGCAACCAGCGTCCCGCCGGGGTGCCCGCAAAACAGGCATCGACATCGCCGCATCGCAGCGAAGGGCGGGTGCCGAAATCAATCGCATAGCCCGTGGCGTGCTCACTATAGCCCGGCGGGCCGACAAAGCGCGCACGTTCCGCTGCATCCTTGCAGCGTTTTCTCGGCCCGATCTGGCTGCAAAACACACTGCGCTGGCGGTTGACGGTGCGATAACAGGATACCGCCCTGATCTGGCCATTCAGGCCTGACGCGCTTGCGGCCGTCAGCATACGCGACAAATCAGCCGCCGCGGCCGGGCGCAGCAGGCAAGGCGCGCCCAACGCAAACCGGCCCGGCATAGGCACCAGTTCAGCCGGATTGGCCTGGCCGTACGGCAGGTGCCCCAGCATCCGCCCGTCGGGGCCGGCGGCAACGCGTTGCCCAATGCACAGTTCATCGACTGCCGCCTGCGCAAGGGCAGGCGTCAGCACGATCGTCATCAAGGTGATGGCGGCGGCGTATTTCATTGTCTCTCCGGGGGAGGGTGTTGCGCTTTTTCTGGCACGCGGGCGCGGCGAGTGGCAAGGGCAGTTGATGATTACAGACCATGTTCTTTTTATCGACGGCGAAGCGATCGTGATTGACAAGCCCACCGGCCTGCCAGTCGATCCGCCGCGCGACGGCGCGCTCAGCCTGGAAAACCATCTGCAAAGCCTGACCTTCGGGTTTCAGCGCTGGCCACAGGCGGTGCACCGGCTCGACCGGGACACCAGCGGCTGCCTGCTACTGTCGCGCAATCCCAAGGCGCATAAGCGGTTCCAGCGCGTGTTTGAGGCGGGGTTGGTGACCAAACATTACCTCGCCGTGCTCGACGGCATTCCCCAGGGCGACAGCGGCATGATCGACATCGCGCTCGACAAGATCAGCAGCGAAGAGGCGGGCTGGCGCATGATAAGCAGCCCGAAGGGCAAGCCATCGCGCACCCATTGGCGGCTGGTGCGCGTGGTGGGCACGCAATCGCTTGTCGAGTTTCGTCCCGAAACCGGGCGCACGCACCAAATCCGCGTCCATGCCGCCGAGGGGCTGGGCGCGCCTGTAGCGGGCGACCCCGTATATGGCGAGAAGGGGCCGCATGGCATGCTGCTCCACGCCGCAGCGCTGGTTGTGCCGCGAGAGGGCAAGCCCGATGTGATCGCCGAAGCGCCCTTGCCGGTGCGGTTTGTGGCGGCGGGTTTTGGAGCGGAGATCGACCCAGATACCGATACCGATCCCGAAAATATCGCCGCAGGTTAATCAGTTATGCGGCCGCGCAGCGACTTTATCGCGCCACGTTTCACCTTGCCCTCGACGCGCTTTGCCTTGGCGGCTTTTGATGGTTTGGTCAGGCGGCGCTTTTTGGGCACAATCGTCGCTTCGCCGATCATCGCGATCAGCCGTTCGCGCACTTCCTGCCGGTTAAGTAATTGAGATCGCGCGCCTTCGCTACGCAGCACCAACACGCCCTCGCGCGTCATCCGACTGCCGCCCAGCGCCGTCAACCGCGCTTTCACGGCTTGCGGCAGGCTGGGGGAATTTGCCACGTCGAACCGCAGCATGACGGCCGAATCGGTCGTGTTTACCGATTGCCCGCCCGGCCCCGAGGACCGCGAAAAGCTTTCCTCCAGCTCATCGCTGTCGATACTGATCGATCGGGTTACAGGGATTCGGGGCATGGACAAGCGCGCCAATCGATCGTTCGTAGCTGGCCGATCATAGCCGCAAAACGCCGATTTCAGGTCGCGAAAACGACGCTTTGGGCAGTTCTTGGGTAGAAATAGCCAGCATTTTCGCCGTTTTTGCAGGATATGGTCGGGAAAATCACCAAAAATGGCAGCAATTGCCCGCCCCTATTTGGCCCCCGCGCTGCTCCACACTTTTTGCCCGCCAATCCATGTCTCTGCCACCTTCGTCGCGCGCAGGTCGCTGGGGCTGGCGAGCAGGGGATCACGGTCGACGATGATGAAATCGGCCCATTGGCCCGCGCCCAGCCGACCGAAATCCTTTTCGGCAAAACCAGCATAGGCGGCATCCATCGTATAGGCGCGCCACGCCTGTTCGCGGCTGACGCGTTCCTGCGGTTGCCACCCGCCAAAGGGCTGGCCATCAGCGTCTGAACGGGTGAACCCCGTCGCCCAGCCCGCGAACGGATCAGGGCTTTCAACCGGATAATCGGTGCCAAATGCCAGCACCGCGCCGTCGCGGATCATCGTCGCCCAGGCATAGGCCCCCGCCAGCCGGTTTGGCCCCAGCCGCGCCTCTGCCATGGTGCGGTCGCTGGTTTCGTGGACGGGTTGCATCGATGCGATAATGCCGTGCTTGCCGAATTTGATAAGGTCGGCGGGATCAACCACCTGGGCGTGCTCCACCCGCCAGCGCCGATCGCCCTTATAGGTTTCGGACAGGTCAGCAATGGCATCCACCACTTGCGCGTTCGCCTTGTCGCCAATCGCATGGACGGCGACCTGATACCCATCCATCGCCGCCCGGCTCATCAGGTTGCGCAGCACATCATCGGCCAGAAAGCCCGCGCCCGACTGTCCCGGCGCATCAGCATAGGGCGCCTTCAGCCACGCCCCGCGCGATCCCAGTGCGCCATCGGAATAGAGCTTCACCCCGGCCAGCTTCAGCCGACCATTGTAGAGCCACGGCGTTGGCCCAATGCCACCGATGCGGATGGTATCCTCCACCCCCGCGCCATAGCCGATGATCCGCACGCGGAGCGACCCGGCATCGCCGAGCCGACGATAGGCCATCCAGTCATCGAGCGAGGTGCCCATATCCGCCGTGGCGGTAATGCCATAGCTGAGCAGCATTGCCTGCGCCTTTAGCACCGCGGTGCCGCGTTCCTTGGGCAGCGGCTTTGGCACGGCCTTCAGCACCAATTCCTGCGCTGCATCGACAAACACGCCATTTGGCTCGGTGCCCGTTTTTTCGATGCGCCCACCGGTGGGGGATATGCTTTTGGCGGTGATGCCCGCTGCCTTCATCGCCGCGGTGTTGGCCCAGCTGGCATGCCCATCGGCGCGCGACAGCCAGACGGGACGATCGCCCACCACCAAGTCCAGATCAGCAGCGGTGGGGAAGCGGCCCAGCCCCCATTTTTCCTGATTCCAGCCGCCGCCCAGGATCCATTTCTTTTCAGGGTTCGCCGCGACATAGGCCGCGATCTTCCCCTTTGCCTCATCAAGCGAGCGCGTGTCCGACAGGTCAAGCTCCAGCGCGCGAAAGCCGAGTTCCACCACATGGCCGTGCGCGTCGACAAAGCCGGGCATCAGCACCTGGCCCTTCATGTCCGCGCGCCAATCAAGCTTGTCGGGGCGCTTCTCCCCCTGTTTCAGCAGCCGGGCGACATGGCCGTCGGGCGTCACCAACACGCCGGTAAAGCGGATGACGGTGCCGTCTGCATCAAGCGTGATGCCGTCGACATTGTCGATCAGCGAATCGGCATAAGCGGGGGTTGCCGCGCTCAAGCAGGCGGCAAGGATCAGGCGGGCGAACATGCTGGGTCTCGTCATAACGTGGTGATATGATCCCGCAGCGGATTTTGCGAGAGAGAAGAGATGATGTGCCGATCAATCGCTGCTGTGGGCGCCAAGCTGCCCTTCTCCCATCGGGAGAAGGATACCGCAGCTTGCCAGCTTGCTGGCTAACGCAGGTTGGATGAGGGTTTCCGCGCCATCGTGAGGGCGATCCCCTCACCCAGCTCCGACTAGGGCCGCGCTGAAGGAGCGCGACCCAAGTCTGCGCAACCCTCTCCCGACGGGAGAGGGAGAGAAGCGACGGCACCGGATGGGGCGATGCTCGACCAATTGCCTCCCTCAACCCAACCCCAAACAAGCCAACCACATCGGCCTGATCGCCGATCAATATGTCGCCAGAAGCTATGCCGAAGGGCCGTATGAGATCACGCTGCCGGTAACACCGGCAGTGATCGCGGCGGTGAAGCCGGGGTATCGCGCTGGGTTTTCGTTGGGGCGTTGATGGGGGTGGTAATGGGAGGCCGTATTTCTATCGCTTTCGGGAACGTGTGAGTTTGGTGGTGATCTCCCGTTCAACCTTCTCCCTAAAGGGAGAAGGATACCGCAGCTTGCCAGCTTGCTGGCTAGCGCAGGTTGGATGAGGGTTTCCGCGCCATCGTGGGGGCGATCCCCTCACCCAGCTCCGACTAAGGCCGCGCTGAAGGAGCGCGACCCAAGTCTGCGCAACCAGTTCGGGGTGATCAGCACCCCGTGCTGATCAGGCCATGCCGGGGGCATGGCCGACCCCGAACTCCCGATGGGAGAGGGAGGACAGGATCGGCAAAAAGATGGGCCGATAACGAACAATTCGCCTCCCCCACCCAACGCCAACCAAACCAACCCCATCCGCCTACCTCGGCATTCTCCGCACCAGCGAACTCGTATCCTGCCGCGCGCCGCCCATCTTCTGCACATCGGCGTAGAATTGATCGACCATCGCCGCCACGGGCAGGCTCGCGCCATTTTTGCGTGCTTCGTCGATCGCCAGGCCCAGATCCTTGCGCATCCAATCAACCGCGAAGCCGAAATCGAACTGGTCGTCGGCCATCGTCTGCCAGCGATTGACCATTTGCCAGCTTTGCGCCGCGCCGCCCGAAATCGCTTCGAACACGCGCGCCAGATCAAGATCGCTGGCCTGCGCAAAGCGCAACGCCTCGCTTAAGCCCTGCAGCACGCCCGCAATCGCAATCTGGTTGACCATCTTGGTCTGCTGGCCTGCACCCGGCCCGCCGACATGCACGATGCGCAGCGCATAGGCCTGCATCAGCGGTTCCGCCGCCGCCATCGCTGCCGCAGAGCCGCCACACATGATCGAAAGCTTGCCATTTTCCGCGCCCGCCTGCCCCCCCGATACCGGCGCATCCACCACCAGCGCGCGCGCCGCGGCCAGCCGCCGCGCAATATCAGCGGAAACCGTGGTGTGATCGATAAACACCGCATCATCGCGCATTGCGGCAAACGCGCCGTCGCTGCCCAATGTCACGTGTGCCAGATCATCATCATTGCCGACGCACGCGATAACCGCGTCCTTGCCCGCCGCCGCCGCTGCCGGGGATTCAGCCACCGCGCCGCCGTGCGCTGCCACCCAGGCCTCTGCCTTGGCACGGGTGCGATTATAGACGGTCAGCTGGTGCCCCGCTGCTGCCAAATGCCGGGCCATGGGGCCACCCATGATGCCGGTGCCGATGAATGCGATGTCTGCCATGGCCTAGCCGCATAAGGCGTGTTCCGTCGCTGCGCCAGATGGTCTAGGGGCCAAGGCTATGGCTTCCGATACCGCCCCCGCATCCACGGCAGCATTGCCCGTTTCCATCGATGATATCCGCGCCGCGCATGCGCGCATCGCCCCGTCGATTGTGCGCACGCCCACGCTGATCAGCAAAACGCTGTCGGATTTGACCGGCGCGACGGTGTATCTGAAGTTTGAAAATCTGCAGTTTACTGCGGCCTATAAAGAACGCGGTGCGCTGAATACGCTGATGCAGCTAAACCCCCAGGTGCTGGGCGTGATTGCAGCGTCGGCAGGCAATCACGCCCAGGGGCTGGCCTATCACGCGAACCGGCTGGGCATTCCGGTGACGATCGTGATGCCCACCACCACGCCCACGGTAAAAGTAACGCAGACCGAAGGGCACGGGGCGAATGTGATCCTGTTCGGCGAAACTTTTGATGCCGCCTATGCCCATGCTCGCCAACTGGAGGCCGAACGCGGGCTTACCTTTGTTCACCCGTTCGATGATCCACGCATCATTGCCGGACAAGGCACCGTCGCGATTGAGATGCTGGAGGATGTGCCGGCCATCGACACGATTTTGACGCCGATTGGCGGCGGCGGGCTGATTTCGGGCATGGCGACCGTGGCGCGCGCCAGCGGCCGCGACATCGAGGTGATCGGCGTTGAGGCAGAGCTATTCCCATCAATGTACAACCGCATCAACGGCACCGACATGCCCTGTGCAGGCGACACGCTGGCCGAAGGCATTGCCGTGAAGGAACCCGGCGCAATCACCGCGACGATGGTGGAGGCGCTGGTCGATGACATTTTGCTGGTGAGCGAGCGCAATCTGGAAAAGGCCGTCAGCCTGCTGCTGCAGATTGAAAAGACGGTGGTAGAGGGCGCGGGCGCGGCGGGGCTTGCCGCCCTTCTCCAGCATCCGGAACGATTCGCGGGCAAGACCGTGGGCATCACGCTGTGCGGCGGCAACATCGATACCCGGCTGCTCGCCAATGTACTGCTGCGTGATCTGGCGCGATCGGGGCGGCTGGCGCGGTTGCGCGTGCGGTTGCAGGATCAGCCCGGCGCGCTGTTCAACCTGGTCCGCGTGTTTGATGCCGAACGGGTGAACATTATCGAAGTCTATCACCAGCGCGTTTTCACCACCTTGCCCGCCAAGGGGCTGATTACCGATATCGAATGCGAAACGCGCGACCGCGCGCACCTGGACCGCCTGATCGCGGCGATCCGGCTGGCGGGGTATGAAGCTAGCCTGGTCGAACTCGCCTGATGAGAGCGACCTGACGAAACGAATCAGGCGTGCGACGATCCGAGTCGCGGCACCCTTTCGCCCGCGCTGCATTCCAGTAGGATGCCGCTACCAAGCCCCGGCGCGTCCAATTCAATCGTGCTTTCCCCCCGTTAACCTTCAATCATGGTAAAGCCGCTTTTCATCACGATGGCGGTTATTCATAAGGGGCGCATTCGGGGTGCCGGTTGGCGGCAATATTGGGAGGATCAGCGGCAGTGTCAGCGCCTTTTCGCTTTCCGCGATTCTTTGTCACCAGCCCGGCGCCGTGCCCGTATCTGCCTGACCGGCTTGAACGCAAGGTATTCACCGAGCTGAACGGCCCGCATGCGGCTGAACTGAACGATGCGCTGGGTCGCATCGGGTTTCGCCGCAGCCAATCGGTTGCCTATCGCCCCAGCTGCGCGGGCTGCACCGCCTGCGTTTCGGTGCGCGTGGTCGCCAATGAATTCAAGCCCAACGCCACCCAGCGCAAGCTGATCCGCCGCCATGCCGACCTGGACGTCAGCGCGTGCAAGCCCTGGGCCACTGATGAGCAATTCGATCTGCTTCGCCGTTACCTGGCCAATCGCCATCCCGGCGGCGGCATGGCCGGCATGGATGATGGCGATTATGCCGACATGGTCGAACAAAGCCCGGTCAACAGCTTTGTGGTTGAATATCGTGAGCCAGCCGTAAACGGGCGGCGGGGACGCCTGATTGGCGCATGCCTTACCGATCAACAGGCTGACGGGCTGTCGATGATCTACAGCTTTTTCGATTCGGCTGATGAAACCCGGCCCGGCCTGGGCAACCTGATTATCCTCGATCACATCCTGCGCGCCCGCGCGATTGGGCTGCCCTATGTCTATCTGGGCTATTGGGTGAAGGGATCAGAGCGGATGTCATACAAAACACGCTATCGCCCCATCGAAGTGCTTGGCCCATCGGGCTGGCGCGTGATGGCCAGTGAAGACGTGGATACCGGGCGTCTGGCCGCACTGGCGGATGAACGCGCCTGATCTTTTTGCATTAAACCCCGGTCAATTCAAAAGCGGTCAGCCACCTAGCTGCCGATATCCCCGTCCGTCGCTGCACTGCCTTCGCCCAGGCGTGATCCCGCAACCGGGGCCGCGCCGGCGGAATCAAGGCCGATGGCGACGCGAACATAATCATGCGATCCGCGCTGGCCCGTGCAGGGATCGAACGCTACCCAGCCGACCCCGTCGACATAGGCCTCCGCCCAGTGGTGCGGGCTGGTGCGGCGCTGCCCGTCAATAACCTGCAGGCGATAGCCCGACACATGCCGCGCAGGCACCGCCTGCGACCGCGCACAGGCGATAAAGATATCCGCTATGTCGCACGCCGACGCCTGATCCTGCGCAAAGGCCTGAATGGCGCTACGCCCCGCCACCTGGCGATGCGCCGACTGCGCGAACCGATCACACACCGCGCGGCAAAGCGCCTGCAGGTGATCAACCGTCTGATTGCCACCCGTCCTCGCCTGCGCGAAGCCCGCCATTGCCGGGTCAGCCTGCGTCAGCGGTGTTGATCGCAGATATAAACCCGGCGCAAATCGCTCAATCGACCCGTCGATGATCCCGGCATGCGGCGCCCTGAGCACTTCGCCGGCGACGCAAATTTCAATCGCACTGATCGGCCCTTCGGCATAGAGCATCGTCACCTTGTTGCCGAAACCATCGCGGCTCAGCTTCAGCCGGGCATCGCAATCAATATCAATCCGCCAGGCCGTGATCGTCTGATCATTGGTGTCGCTGGGCGTCATCCGCAGCATCTGCACCAGCCGGGTTTGCGGATTGGAAAAACGGTAGACGGTTCGATGATCGATCGACAGCCTCATGATCGATGGCTCATCCAACAAACCGGAATTGCCGCGCAATCGCGCCGCTGAGTACCGCGTTTTCGGCGTTGAAGTCCTTCAGATACTGGTGCAGCCCGCCCGCAATCACTTCCTTCGACGTGGTTTTCTGCATTCGGGAATAGCGCAGGCGCGCCATCCGGTCAGCCTCGCCCTGCAACCCGGTGCGCTTTGCCAGCAGGTTGAGGATCTCCACCGTTTCCTCCACCGCGCCTGCCAGCGACCGGGGCATTTCCTGCCGGCTGAGCAACAGATCAATGACATTGGCGGGCGTCAGCCCATCATTATACAGCCAGCGATAGGCGGTTACCGCCGACACCGTTTGCAAGATCGTCGTCCATTGATCGCGGTCGACCAGCCCGCCGACCGACTCACCCTCGGGCAGCAACAGGTGATATTTCACGTCGAGCAACCGCGCGGTGTTATCCGCCCGCTCGATCAACTGGCCCAGCCGGATAAAGGCGTTGGCCTGGTTGCGCAGCATCCGGTGGACCGCGCCCTCAAACCCCAATGTCTCCACTTTGACCGCCTCGACCAGATTGAGCGTGGCCATGGCGCCGCCGGGGCTGGAGCGATTACCAAAGATCATCCAGGCCCGGTTGATCGACGTCCAGGCATCACGGGTCAGCGCGGTGCGGACCGCCTTGGCGTTCATCCGCGCCATTTCCAGACAGCGCATGATCGATCCGGGATGGCTGGTGTCCAGCGTCAGAAACCGCGCGACATGCGACTGGGTGATCGTCTGGCCCGTTTGCGCAAAAGCCTCGTCCGTTTCGGAAACCGCCAGCGCGCTGGCCCAGGCGGCCTCCCCCGCCGGGCGCGCCGACAGCGCGTCCAGCCGCACCGTCGCCTCCACCAGCCGCGCGACGAAATCAGCCCGCTCGACATAGCGGCCCAACCAGTAAAGCGATGCGGCAGTGCGCGACAGCATCAGTTCTGCGCCTGTTGTTGCTGTTGCTGCTGCGCGGCGGTGGCGCTTGCGGGCGGCCCAGCGTCGCCGTTGTCGAGCAGCACAAAACTGTCCTTCGTGCCGCCGCCCTGACTGGAATTCACCACCAGCGAACCCGCCTTCAGCGCCACGCGCGTCAGCCCGCCGGGCACCACCTGCACCCCCTTTGATCCTGTCAGCACGAACGGGCGGAAATCGACATGGCGCGGCGACAGGCCATCATCGGCCAGCGTCGGCACGGTCGACAGCGCCAGCGTGGGCTGTGCGATATACCGCTGCGGCTCTGCAATCAGCGCGGCGCGAAACGCCTCAATCTCCGCCTTGGTCGCGGTGGGGCCGACGAGCATCCCGTAGCCGCCAGACCCGTCCACCAGCTTCACGACCAGATCAGCCAGATTATCGAGCACATATTTCAGCGCCTGCGGTTCGCGGCAGCGATAGGTTTCGACATTGGGCAGCTTTGCCTCACCGCCCGAATAAAAGCGGACGATTTCCGGCATATAGCTGTAGATCGCCTTGTCATCGGCAATGCCATTGCCCGGCGCGTTGATGATGGCGACATTGCCCGCCGCATAGGCCGCGATCAGCCCCGGCACACCCAGCATCGAATCAGCGCGGAATACCAAAGGATCAAGATAATCATCATCGATCCGCCGATAAATCACATCGACGCGCACGCGACCGGCTATCGTCCGCATCCACACGACATCATTGTCGACCACCAGATCGGCGGCCTCCACCAGTTCCACGCCCATGCTGTCCGCCAGGAAGCTGTGTTCGTAATAGGCCGAGTTGAAATGCCCGGGCGTCAGCACGACGCAGACCGGGTTGTTGCCCGCCCCCAGCGGCGTCACCGATCGCATCGTTTCCAGCAATTTATCGGGATAGCTGTCCACCGCCGCGACGCGCAGCGACCGGAATAATTCCGGGCACAGCCGCAACATCGCCTCGCGATTTTCGAGCATGTACGACACGCCGGAGGGGGTGCGGGCATTATCCTCCAGCACATAAAAATCATTCGGCCCGGTGCGGACCAGATCAATGCCGCAGATATGCGCCCACACCCCGTGCGGCGGCTTGATGCCGGCAATTTCGGGGCGGAATTGCGCGTTGCCATAAATCAGGTCGGGCGGGATAACCCCCTCGGCCAGAATGCGCTGCTCCCCGTAAATATCGTTCAGAAACGCGTTGATCGCCTCCACCCGCTGAACCAGCCCCGCGGACAGCCGCGCCCATTCATCGGCCAGGAAAACGCGCGGGACGATATCAAACGGAATAATCCGCTCCCCAGCGTCACTGTCGCCGTACACCGCAAAAGTGATGCCGAGCTGGCGAAACGTGGTTTCGGCGGCGTGCTGGCGACGGCGCAAATCCTGCGTCGTTGTTTCCCCCAGCCAACTGCCAAGCGCGGCGAGTTCCGGCCGGGCAACCTGCGCCGCGCCATCCCCCCAAATCTCGTCAAACGCGCGTTTCAACGCCATTAAATCGGCCAACCCCCGGCAACATTGCGGCTGCCATGCTGCAACGCTTTATTGCGATGCACAAGGGGGGGCGGACGGACCGCAAATTACCCCATCGTCGGGATGACGAACGCATTGCCGCCGTCGGGCGATCCATCAGGCCAGCGCTGGGTGATCGTTTTGATCTTGGTCCAGAATTTGATGCCTTCGGGGCCGTGCTGGTTGGTGTCGCCGAACGCGCTGCGTTTCCAGCCGCCGAACGTGTGGTAGGCGACCGGCACCGGAATCGGCACGTTGATGCCGACCATGCCGACATTGACGCGGGCGGCGAATTCCCGGGCGGCGTGGCCGTTGCGGGTGAAGATCGCGACGCCGTTGCCGTACTGGTGCTGGCTGGGGAGCGAAACGGCTTCCTCAAAATCCGCCGCGCGCACAATTTGCAGCACGGGGCCGAAGATTTCTTCCTTATAGCTTTCCATCGTCGGCTTGACGTGATCGAACAGCGACGGCCCTATGAAAAAGCCCTTTTCATGGCCCTGCAACACAAAGCCGCGCCCGTCGACGACGAGTTCTGCGCCTTCATCCACGCCCGTCTGAATCCAGTTTTCCACGCGGCTACGGTGGGCGGCGTTCACGACGGGTCCGTAATCCGCATCCTTATCGCTCGACACGCCGATCCGCAGCTTGGCGATGGCGGGCAACAGCTTTTCGCGCAGGGCAATGGCGGTCTTGTCGCCCACCGGCACCACCACGGGCAGCGCCATGCAGCGTTCCCCCGCTGAACCAAATGCCGCGCCGGACAGTTCAGCCACCACCTGATCCAGATCGGCATCGGGCATGACGATGCCGTGGTTTTTGGCCCCGCCCATCGCCTGCACGCGCTTGCCCGCCGCCACGCCCTGGCGATAGACATAATGCGCAATATCCGACGATCCGACAAAGCTGACCGCGCTGATCGCGGGATGATCAAGGATGGCGTCGACCATTTCCTTGTCGCCGTTCACCACCTGCAAAATGCCCGCCGGGGCCCCTGCCTCCTCCATCAACTCGGCAAGCCGCACGGGGACGCTGGGGTCGCGCTCCGACGGTTTCAGAATAAACGCATTACCGCACGCAATTGCGACGCCGAACATCCACATCGGGATCATCGCGGGGAAATTAAACGGGGTAATCCCCGCGCCAATCCCCAGCGGCAGCCGCATCGAATAGACATCAATGCCCGGACCCGCCCCTTGGGTATATTCGCCCTTCAGCAGATGCGGCACGCCGCAGGCGAATTCGATCACGTCCAGCCCGCGCTGCACATCGCCGCGCGCATCCGCCACCACCTTGCCATGTTCGGCGGAAAGCAGCCGGGCGAGTTCATCGATATTGGCTTCCACTAGCCGCTTGAATTCAAACATCACCCGCGCCCGGCGCTGCGGGTTGGTGGCCGCCCAGCCCGGCTGCACCGCCTGCGCCGCCGCAATTGCCCGGTCGAGATCGGCCTGTGTGCCCAGCGGCACCCGCGCCTGCACCTCCCCCGAATTGGGGTCGAACACATCGCCAAAGCGGGTGGCGGCCACACCGGCAGGCCCGGCGATGTGATGATCGATGATGCGCATTGCAGCTCTCCTGGGGATTTTACCAAGCCCTTTGGCATAGCCGTGCGCGTCTGTCAGCGCCCCGATGCCCGGCAATGGCGATTCATCCGGTCAGCGCGAGTTAGGCTGTGGCCTCATCAAAAGCGGCCTGTCGGCGCCCGCCCCAATTGGAGAGATGCAGGTTTCCGTGTTACTCGCACCGAAATGAGATGGTTGCTGGTCACCGGGCTTGCATTACTTGCGACATCGTCCTCGAACCAAGGTGCCGAGCAAGCTGCCTCCATGGACCTTATCGAGCGTACTGTTGTGATGCCCGCCGGATCGGCACCGATTGCTCGATACGCGCGCTTCTACACTCGCGCACCTACCGGAGCCGTGGTCGGACTATTTGTGATCGGTCCCCATCGCGGGCTGGACCCTGGCAAGAGGCGCTGGGTATCTACGCTCGACGATCTACCGTGGATCGCAGACGGGGGCTGTGCGGCGGTAAGTGCCACACTGGAGGCAGGCTCTACCGAAGCCGATACTGCCTACTGCAATGGTGGCGACTGACGTCCGCCTTGCACCCAGTTTCTGTCGTCCAGCCCTCATGCCAATAGCCGTCGTTTATCGGTTCACGACCTAGTGCGCTTCGGCCATGTCCACCGCGCGGTTCGGTCGGGGGGCAAGCCATACAAATGCAGCGGCAATCATGAAGACGATAAAGGCATAGATAAACACATGCGTCGCGCCGACTGTGGCGGACTGGGCATCGACCAGCCGATCAATCACCCCTTGTGACTGGAGCGGGGTGAAGCCGCGTGCTTCCAGCGCGTCGATGGTCGGTTGAACCCCGTTCAGGCTGGGCACCATATCCGACCGGCTGACGCGCGAGGTGCCCTCCCACGCGGTGGTGGCCATTGCCGTGCCGATTGCACCGCACAGCGTGCGCACAAAGCTCATAATGCCTGCCGCCGATGTCGTCTCGCTGGGCTTGACCGATGCCAGCGCAATCGCAGTCAGCCCGATGAAGAAAAACGGCATGCCAAATCCCTGCAGCAATTGCGGCATGGCCAGCTGCCAGAAATCGGATTCGGTGCTCCAGTTTGCGCGCAGCAGCGACATCACGCCCAGCCACACGATGCCGCCAAACACGGTAATCCGTGCATCAACCTTGCTCAGCATCTGGGCGGCGACGGGCGACATCAGCACGGCGAACACCCCGACAAACGCCGTCGCATAGCCCGCCTGGGTCGCGGTGTAGCCAACCACCTGTTGCAGCCACAGCGGCGTCAGCACGACCGATGCGAAAAACGCCCCAAAGCCCAGCGCCACCGCAATCGTGCCCGCGGTAAACCCGCGATACCGGAAGATGCGGATATCGACGATCGGGTTTTCCTCCCCCAATTCCCAGATAATGAATGCGGGCAGGCCAACCGCCGCAATCACCGCCATGGCGGTTACAAATGGGGATGCGAACCAGTCATTTTCCCGCCCGGTATCCAGCATCAGCTGAAACGCGCCGACCCACACGACCAACAGGATCAGGCCAACAACATCGATCGGTGCCTTGGCGACCGGCGTTTCAAACGGGGTTACCAGCCGCCCGACAGCAAAGATGCAGATCAGGACGATCGGCAGGTTGATGAAGAAAATCCACGGCCAGGTCCAGTTATCGCTGATATAGCCCCCCAGAATTGGCCCGGCGATCGGCGCGCACACCGTGGTCATCGCCCATAGCCCCAGCGCCGCGCCGCGCAGGTGCGGGGGAAAGACGCGCATCAGCAGCGCCTGCGACAGCGGCATCAGCGGCCCGCCCGACAGGCCCTGAAAGATCCGGAAAACGACCAGCGCCTCCAAACTGCCAGAGACGCCGCACAGGAACGAAAAAACCGCAAAGCCAACCAGCGAGTATAAGAACCAGCGCACCGTGCCGAACCGCGCGGCCAGCCAGCCGGATAGCGGCACGCTGATCGCATCGGCAACGGCGTAGGACGTGATCGCCCAGGTGCCCTGCGACGGGGATATCGCCAGCCCGCCCGCGATATGCGGCACCGACACATTGGCAATGGTGGTATCCAGCACCACGACAAAATTGGCGAGCGCCAACACAAACCCGGCGAGCACCAGCTTGCCGCCGGTCAGCGGCGCCGGTTCAGCGCGGTGCGGCGCTGCGGATGCTGTGGCCGGGGCGGCTGCGCTCGCCACGGTTACTGGCCGCGCGTGTCGATAATGGCGTCCATCGACAGGCCAACCCGCAACGGGTGCGCCCGCACTTCGGCTGGGTCCAGCGCGATGCGCACGGGCAGCCGCTGCACCACCTTCACCCAGTTGCCGGTCGCATTCTGGGCCGGGATCAACGAAAACGCAGCGCCGGTGCCCCCGGCAAAACCAACGACCTTGCCGTGGTAAACCACCCCGCTGCCATAAAAGTCAGACGTTAATTCCACTGGCATGCCAATGCGCACACCGCGCAACTGGCTTTCCTTGAAATTGGCGTCGACATAGGCGGTGGCAATCGGCACCAATGTCATGATCGGGGTGCCGGCCTGAATGCGCTGGCCGATCTGCACTTGCCGGTTCGTGACAATGCCATCGACCGGCGCGCGGATGACGGTGCGGGCAAGGCCCAGCTTTGCCGCCGCCAGCCGGGCGCGCGCCGCTGCCACATCAGGCGCGGAATAGATGGTGGTGCCGCGCACCACGGCTTCGCTGGCCGCAAGGTCGCTGGTTGCCGCGCTGCTGGTTGCCTGTGCCGCATCCAGCCCGGCGCTGGCCAATTGGCGGGCGGCGGTGGCGCTGGCAAAAGCGGCTTCGGCGGTCGACAGTTCCTCGCCCGAAACAGCACCCGATGCCGCAAGTTCCTTGCGCCGGGCCAGATCGAGCCGCGCACGGGTGAGCATCGCATCCGCCTCTGCCACGCGCGCGCGGGCCTGGGCGATGTCGGCTTCCCGCGAGACCAGTTTGGCGCGGGCAGACCCGGCCTGCGCGCTCGCCTGCCCGAAACGCTGCTGCGCCTGGAACAACGCCGCTTCGGCGGTCGCCACATCAACCTGCGCATCGGCGGGATCAAGAATGACGAGGATATCGCCGCGCTTTACCGATTGTGTGCCGCCAACGCGGACTTCTTGAACAGCGCCCGAGACCAACGCCGTCACCTGCGCGGTATCGGCACCGACATAGGCGTTGTCGGTTTGCACCCGCCCGGCCTGGGTCAGATAATACCACAGCGCAAAGATCGCAGCGGCAGCCAGCACCGACACACCCAAAATCCGCAGCAATCGCGCGCGTTTGCCATTGCTGACCACGGCGGCGGGGGCGTCAACAGGCATGTCTTGCGGGGAAGCGTCGGCCATTACTTGGCTCCTGCATCAATAGGGGTGGAACGATAGCCGCCGCCAAGCGCGCGGATCAGGATGATATCAAGCGCTGTCCGGCGTGCATCCAGATCAGCCGCAGCACGGCGCACCGCCAGCAAACCATCTGCCGTCGCCAGCACCGACAATTGATTGGAAAGCCCGCCGCGATAGCGGAGCAGGGCGATACGACTGCCCTCTTCGGCAGAAACCAGCGCTGCGTTGAGCTGGGCCAGCCGGATATCAGCGGCGTTGCGGGTTGCCAGCGCATCCGCCACATCGCGCAGCGCGGCCACCAATGTGCTGTCATAGCGGGCGACAGCCGCGTCATAATCAGCGCGCGCGCCGCGATACCGCCCTTGAACCCGGCCAGCATCAAACACCGGCAGGCTTACCGCGAGCCCGCCATTGCCGTATCCAGAATTGCTCGTCAGCAATCGCCCGACGCCCAGCGACTGGACACCGGCGAGTACCGACAGGTTGACGTTGGGATAAAAATCAGCGCGGGCAACCTTTACCCGCGCCGACGCCGCTTCCGCACGCAATTTGGCCGCGACAATATCAGGCCGACGCCCAACCAGCTCAATCGATGCATCACTGGGGATGCCCAGGGGCACTGGTTTCAACGCCGGGCGCGCGATGCTCAGGCCGCGATCAGGCCCGGCCCCCAGCAGTGCTGCAATCCGGTTGCGGGTCAGCACCATCGCCTCGTCAATCGCCAGCACATCGGCGCGCGCTTGCGGCAATCGCGTATCGGCCTGGGCCATGCTGCCGCGATTATCGAGGCCCACCGAAACCCGGTCCGCCGTCAGCTTGGCGATCTGTTCGCGCACTTTCACCGCATCCAGCGCCACGTCACGCTGGATGTAATATAGCGCCAGATCGGCATAGGCCGCCGCGATGCTGGTGGTCAGCAACAGCCGTGCTTGCGCCGCATCAACCAGCGCGGCCGCTGCTTCGCCGCGCGCCGCGCGCAGGGCGGCGCGGTTTTTGCCCCATAGATCGGGGTTGAACGACAGCACAGCGGTCAACCGGCCAGTATCGAGCACGCCATCGGGCACAAATTGCGGGGGTGGCCCCAGATTCTGGCTTTGCTGCGTCCCGCCAACCGATCCATCAACGGCAAGGCTCGGCCCAATCGCTGCGCGCGCCTGTTGCGACAAAGCTTCTGCCGCGCGCACCCGCGCCGCTGCTGCCACCACATCGGGCGATCCGTTCAATCCTTCGGTAATCAGCGCATCAAGTGCCGGGTCGCCCAGCCCTTTCCACCAATCATCGCTTGGCCAGGCCGCAACCGGCGCCGCCAACGATTGCTGCGCTGCCAGCGACGCCACATCACGCGGCGGTGCAACCTCCCCCAGCCGTGGCATGGGCGCGCACGCCGTGGTGGCCAACAAGGCAAGGAGGACGAATTGACGATTCATGATGGCAACCGTACTATGTGGTATCATGACCCTTTCGCGAAAGTCGTTTCAGTTGTCAATCGAAACGATACCAGATGGTACAAATTCTTCAGCCCGTGACGCGCGGCGTGATCTGATCATCGCCACCGCGCGCGACGCATTCTTCACGCATGGCTATGCCGGCACGGCCATGTCGGCGATTGCGGCGCAGGTTGGCGGTTCCAAAACGACGTTGTGGAGCCATTTTCCGTCAAAGCAGGATTTATTTGTCGCGGTGATCGATGATCTGGTCGGGCGGTACGGCCAGGCGCTGACGATGCCGCTGGAGCCCGGCGAGCCACTGGAGCCAGCCCTGCGGCGCTTTGCAGAAGCGCTGATGGGCACGATCCTGTCAGCCCCGATTGTCGCCCTGCACCGCGTCGTCACCGGTGAAGCCGCGCGCTTTCCCGAACTGGGGGCCCTGTTTCATGAACGCGGGCCAAAGCGCGGCAAGGAACGGCTCGCCCGGTTTCTGGAAGCGGCGATGGCGCATGGCCATATCCGGCGCGGCGACCCGATGATCGCCGCACGGCAATTTGCCGGGCTGTGCCAATCAGGCGTGTTCCAGGATAGCGTGTTCGGCTTGGCCGGGCCGATCAATCCCGACGATGTCCGCCGCGATATCGATGCGGCGATTGATACGTTCTTGCGGGGCTGGCGGCCGGAATAAGCCCGACGCCGGTGCGATTTTATGCCGTGAATAAACGCCGCGGGTGAGCCAATGCGGCGGCTTTCCCAATCCGGCCCAATCCGGGATGAAATTGCACCGGGCAGTGCCGCCGGTTCCGGCTAGGGTAAAAACAGCTTAAAGACGGCACTCCGCCTACTCCGGCCCCGATCATCACGGAAATTCAGCTTGAGCGTTATGATGTGATTGGGAGGCAGGTCTTTTTTGACGCGAGCGGCGCGCGAACCCGGTGGACGACTCGGGTGTTCGGGCTGGGGTATCTGATCCTGTTTGTCATGGGCTGTGTGTTTGCAGCGACGATTTATTATCTGCCCCGGCCTGATCCGGTGAAATTCTGGACCGATAAAACCCGATTGCGCGCGCCGCAAAAGCCATTGGCTGGCATTCGCGCGCCGTTTGCCGGTAGCGCGCCTTTTTCCGTTCCGTCGCCAATGATCGCGGGCAATGCGACCCGAACAATCCGGCCCATCACGGTCGGCTTTTACGCGCCCTGGGATGACAATAGCCCTGCTTCACTGCGCAAGCATATCGGCCAGCTCGATTGGCTGATTGCCAGTATGGTGTCAGTTTCCGGGCCGGATCATGCGGTGCAGGTGACGCCGGATGAGCGGCTGGATGCAGCGCTCGCCCAAGCCAAAGCGCCAATTGCCGTGTTCCCGATGATCCAAAATGGCATCGAGGAAGATTGGGACGGTGAGGGTGCCGCCAAATTGCTGGCCGATCCAGCGGCGCGCACTGTGCTGCTGGACCAGATCGAACGCATTGTGGCGATGCGTGCCGCGCCGGGCATGGCATTTGATTTTGAAGATTTACCAGCGTCCGCCCGGGTGAACTATCTGCGCCTGATCAGCGAAGCGCATGCGCGATTTGCGGCGCGGCGCTGGCAGGTGATCGTCACCCTGCCCGCTGACAGTTCCGACTGGCAGATTGCCGCCTTTGCCGCCGCAGCGGACAAGGTTGTTTTCAAGGCGTTCGGCGAACACGGGCCTGAGGGCGGAGTTGAGTACGGGGCTGAGGGAGGGGCTGGCCCCATTGCAGGCCAGCGCTGGTTTGCAGACCGGCTGGCGCGTGTAACGGCGGTCATGGGCAGTGAAAAGCTGATCGTCGCCATTGGCAACTTTGCCTATGATTGGCCCGCCAATCGCGAGGCGCAGCAAATATCGGTGGAAGAAGCCTGGCTGACCGCGCGCGAAAGCGGCGCGCCCATCCGCTTTGACCAAGCCAGCGGCAATCCCACCTTCGACTATGAAGAGGGTACCGAGGCGCACAAGGTATGGCTGCTCGACGCGGCAACGGGGTGGAACCAGTTGCGCATCGCCTATGCTTCCGGCGCGGCAGGCCTGGCGATCTGGCGGCTGGGCACCGAAGACAGCAGCTTATGGGCTGCGCTGAAGGGCGTCGAAAGCGCAACGCCGCCCAATATTGCCCTGCTGCAATCAAATTCGAACGTCGATGTGGAGGGCAGCGGCGAAATTCTGCGGATTTCTGCGGTGCCAACCGATGGCCGGCGCAGGATCGCGACCGACGATCAGGGCATGATCACCGGCGAAGAATTCATCACTTTGCCAACACCCTTTGTCGTCAGCCGAACCGGATATCGCCCAAAAACCGTCGCGCTGACCTTTGATGATGGCCCCGACCCCAACTGGACCCCGCAGATCCTGGCGATTTTGCGCCAGAAGCGCGTGCCCGCGACCTTTTTCATCATTGGCAAGAATGCGATTGCCAATCGATCACTGCTGAACCAGATCATCGATCAGGGCCATGAACTGGGCAATCACACCTTCACCCACCCCAATCTGGCGATTGTCCCCGATCAGCAGGCGATGCTTGAACTCAATGCCAGCCAACGCCTTGTCCAGGCATATACCGGACGGTCGATGCGGTTGTTTCGCGCGCCCTATTTCGCCGATGCCGAAGCAAGCACAGCCGATGAGCTTCGCGCAGCGCTGATCGCGCAGGAAAATGGCTATATCAATGTTGGCCTTCACGTCGATCCGCAAGACTGGGACGGCAAAGATGCGCCCGCGATCGCGCAATCGGTGCTGGCACAGGTGGAAGGCGAGAGCAGCGACGAAACCCGGCAGATCGTTTTGCTGCACGACGGCGGCGGAAACCGAAGCCAAACCGTCGCCGCCCTGCCCCTGATCATCGATGAACTGCGCGCCCGTGGCTATCAGCTCACCAGCATTTCCGCGCTGACCGGCCTGAACCGCGCAGTGACGATGCCGATCGTCGCTGGCACCGAATTGTTCGCCACCGGGGCCGATCTGGGGTTGTTTTTGTTGCTGGACGCCGCCGGGCAGGTTCTGAAAATGCTGTTCTATGCAGCGATCCTGGCCGGGCTGATCCGCGCGGTGCTGATGACGGGGATTGCCCTGTTTGCTAACGCCATGAATGGCCGCCGTGTAAAGCCTGCCATCAATCCCGATTTGCTGGTTTCCGTGCTGATCCCCGCCCATAATGAGGAACGGGTGATCGAATCCACCATCCGGCAAGTGCTGGCCAGCCGAAACGCGCAGATTGAGATTATCGTGATCGACGATGGATCACGCGATGCGACAGCGGCGGTGGTGACAGCAGCTTTTGGCGATCATCCGGCGGTGCGATTGGTCACCGTGCCCAATGGCGGCAAGGCAAAGGCACTGAACCTCGCGGTCGAACTGGCGAGCGGAGAGGTGCTGATCGCGCTCGACGCCGATACGATGTTCGGGCTTGATACCATTGCCCGGCTGCAACGCTGGTTTGCCGATCCCCGCATTGGTGCCGTCGCTGGCAATGTGCAGGTTGGCAACCGGATCAATCTGGTCACCCGCTGGCAATCGATTGAATATATCACATCGCAAAATCTGGAGCGGCGCGCATTGGCGGCGCTGAATGCTGTCATGGTCGTGCCCGGCGCGGTTGGCGCGTTTCGGCGCGCGGCATTGGCGCAAAGCGGCGGCTACCCGGAAGAGACGCTGGCGGAAGACCAGGATCTGACGATTCAGATTCAGCGCGATGGATGGCGGGTGATTTATGATCCAGCCGCGTTGGCGTGGACCGAAGCACCGGAGACGTTTTTGCTGCTCGTGCGGCAGCGCTTCCGTTGGGCATTCGGCACGCTGCAATGCCTGTGGAAGCACCGGTCCATCCTGTGGACGGGCCGGCCGTGGGGGCTCGCCTATATCGGCATTCCGCAATCGCTGCTGTTCCAGATCGTTTTTTCGTTGATTGCCCCGGTGATTGATCTGTTGCTGGTGCTGAACATCGCGTTGGCGCTCGCCAATGGCTGGCAGCACGGTGCGGGCGAAATCCACGGTGAGGGGCTGACGATGTTGGTCTTCTGGTTTGGGTTCACCACCGTCGACGCGCTGTGCGGCTATGCTGCCTATAAGATGGAGCCGCGCCGGATGCGCTTTCCGTTCCTGCTGCTGATCGCGCAACGGTTTATCTATCGCCAGCTGATGTATTGGGTGGTGATCCGCGCGGTAATTACCGCGTTACGCGGCCCCTCGGTCCGGTGGGGCAGGCCGAAACGGAGCGGCCAGCTTGGCAAACCGCGCCGCCGCTGGTTCCAGCTTTTCGCACGCGGGTAGGATCCCAGTAGTTTCCCGTCATCACCAGCAACGACAGCAGCGTGACCGAATCCTCATAATAGCCCTCATGATGCTGGCGCACGGCGGCATAGACGGCGTTTAGCCAGCCTTGCTGGGCGGGATTGGCCATGGCAGCCACGCCAAAGGGCGCGGCAAACAGCGCGCTGAAATAATCGGTGTTCGGCAAGGGCGTGCCATTCAAGCTATACCCTGCGCGAATGGCGCGGGGATCGCCCCCGGTGTTGCGCTCAATCCAGGCCGATATCCTGCTGACCTGCGCAATCGATGCGCGGCTGCCGTTGATCAGCGCATCGGTGCCGATCCGCCACGGCACCCGGGCGGCATTCATATAATAATCGCCATCGTTGATCGTCTCGAGAAAATGGGCCGACGCAGCCTTTGGCAACTGATCAAGATGCGTCACGAAATCGGGCACCAGCCCGGTTCGCGGGGTCAATGCGGCCTGCATGGCAGACATGGTGGCGCGCGTTCGTTGGGTTGCCACCCGCCAGCTTTTGCTGCTGGTAAAGCGCGCAAAACTGGCAAAATGCGCGGGCATGAAATCTGATGTGCGCGCCATCGTCTCATCGATATCATTGTCGTTTGACCGCACCCAATCCCCCAGCAGCGGCAGGCCCAGCTGGTGCCCCATTGACGATTTTTTGAGCGCCGTCAGCCGCCGCTTGGCGTGGCGGCGATAATTGATACGACCGTTGCTGCCCCACTGGGCATCGGCAAGCATCAGCGCATAGGCGATATCGGCATCACCATCAAAAGCGCTGTCACCATCGCCTTTGCGCGACGGGCTTTTCCAGGCCATCAGTGCCGGGCTGATCTCGCTTGGGTGGGCGAGCGTGTACGCCAGCAGCCCATCGAAAATCCGCTTCGCGTGTGGATCATGGCCCGCCATCAGCGCGACGATGATCATCCCATATCCCTGCCCTTCGGAAACGGTGGCGCCCGATTTTCGTTTGCCCAGGCCAATCCGGTACATGCGCCGCCCGGCGCGTCGGCCGGCATCGATCAGATAATGGTCTTTCCACCAGGCATAAAATCGCCGGACATCGCCGTCCATGATCGGCTGGCGAAAATTATCGGGCTTAATCGTGCCCGCGGCATAGACCACATGTTGCGGAAACGGCATTTTTGGCGGTGGCGCCGCATAAGCTGCCGTGTGCGCCATCGCCAATCCCGAACTTGCGCCCATGACATAGGTCGACAGGGAGCGGATCATGCGCACCATCTAGCCCGATCGTGTCTGCACAGGCAAATGGCAATGGCGCGTGTTTTCAGCCCACGAAACAACCCCGCAACCGGCAAAACGCACGGCTGTTAAACCCACCGTTTTTGATTATGGACCAAGGGATTGGGGTAAGCCCGGGCAATCATCGCCAGGCCGGACGACGGGAAAGATAATGAGCAGCTTGCTGGAAGGCGCGCGGACCATCATCGCGCATATTGCAGAACGGCTTCAGGCCGATGCCAGCATCCAGCTGTGGAATGGCGAGGTGCTGCCACTCGGGCCAGATGCCCGTGATGACATCCGCATCGTTATCGCGTCCCCCGGCGTGATCGGCACGCTGATCCGCAGCCCAAAACTGATGACATTGGTGGAAATCTATATCGCGGGCGGCATCGACATTAGCGGGGGCAGCCCGCTTGAGGCGCTGCAGCGCTGGGATCATCTGCGTGCGGTGCGACTGGCCAAATCGGTTGATCGCGCGCTGATCCTGAAAGCCGGCTGGCCATTTCTGTTCGCGTTTGAGGGGACTGACGACACGCTGAGCTTTGGCCAGCGGGTTGGCGCGCTGTTCGGGCGCGGGCGCGACGATACGGCGATGATCCAGTTTCATTATGACGTGTCAAACGCGTTCTATGCGCTGTTCCTTGATCCCGCGATGCAATATTCAAGCGCGGTTTTCGCCTCGCCTGAAACCAGTCTGGCCGATGCGCAGATCGCCAAGATGGACCTGATCTGCCGCAAGCTGATGCTGAACGACGGCGACCATATGCTCGATCTGGGGTGCGGCTGGGGTGGCCTGGCCTGTCACGCCGCCGAACATTTTGGCGCGCGCGTCCACGGCGTTACCCTGTCAGAGGCGCAGCGCGAACGCGCCGTTGCGCGCGCCGCCGAACGCGGGCTGAGCGACCGGGTGACAATCGAACTGCGCGATTACCGCACAATCGAAACACCCGGCGCCTATACCAAAATCGCGCAGGTCGGCATGTTTGAGCATGTTGGCATCGACAATTACGACACGCATTACCGGCAAATGCACCGGCTGCTGGTGCCGCACGGCCTGTATTTCCACCAGGCGACCACGCGTCGCGCGACGCTGGACATCACCCAGTTTCGCAAGCGCACGGCCTATATGAAGGTGATCAACCGGTATATCTTCCCCGGCGGCGAGCTGGACTATATCGGCATGACCACCACCGACCTTGAACGCCACGGGTTCGAAGTGCGGGATGTGGAAAGCATGCGCGAGCATTATTATCTGTCGCTAAAGGCGTGGAGCGAAAACCTGTACGCCAACCGTGAAGCGGCAATTGCCGAGGCGGGGTTGACCCGCACAAGGCTGTGGCTGCTGTATTTCGCGCTGTCGTGCACTGGGTTTTACCGCGGCGTATTGTGCGATTTTCAAACGCTTGCGCAAAAGCGCCAGGCCGGGCTGTCCGGCCTGCCCTTTGATCGCCGGACGATCTAACCCGAAACCGTCACCGCCCGACAGAGCTATAGACAAAGCCTGCGCGTGCGGCTTCTTCGAGTGGATAGATGTTGCGCAGATCGACCATGACCGGTGCGGCCATGGCGGCGGCGAGGCGTTTCAGGTCGAGCGCGCGGAAGATATCCCATTCGGTGACGATGGCGATTGCATCGGCGCCCGCCGCTGCCTCATATGCGTCGCGGCAATAGGTGACCTGCGGCATCATCGCCTGCGCTGCTTCCATCCCTTCGGGATCATAGGCGCGGATGTGCGCGCCGGCATCGATCAGACTCTGGATGATCGCCAGGCTGGGCGCGTCGCGCATGTCATCGGTGTTGGGTTTGAAGGTAAGCCCCAATATCGCCACCGATTTGCCGCGCGCATCGCCGCCCAGCGCCGATATCACCTTGCGCCCCATCGCGCGCTTGCGGCTGTCATTCACCTGCACCACCGCTTCCACGATCCGCACCGGCGCGCCATAATCCTCCGCCGTCTTCAACAGCGCCAGCGTATCCTTGGGAAAGCACGACCCGCCATAGCCGGGCCCGGCATGCAGAAATTTGGAGCCAATCCGGTTATCAAGCCCAATCCCGCGCGACACATCCTGCACATTGGCGCCCACCGCCTCGCACAGATCGGCGATTTCGTTGATGAAGGTGATCTTGGTCGCCAAAAACGCGTTGGCGGCATATTTGATCAGTTCAGCGGTGCGCCGCGCGGTGAACAGGATCGGGCTTTCGTTCAGATATAGCGGGCGATAAATATCGCGCATCACCTGCATCGCGCGCGCATCCTCTGTGCCGATCACGATCCGGTCGGGGCGCTTGAAATCGCCAATCGCTGCCCCTTCGCGCAGGAATTCAGGGTTGGAGACCACCGCCACGTCAACTGTCGGCACCATTTCGCGCAGAATCGCCTCCACCTTGTCGCCCGTGCCCACCGGCACGGTCGATTTGGTAACGATGACGGTGGGCCCGGTCAGCGCGGCCGCAATCTCGCGCGTCGCGTCAAACACATAGGTCAGATCGGCATGGCCATCCCCGCGCCGCGACGGCGTGCCAACCGCAATGAAAATCGCATCGGCACCGGCCACCGCCGATTTCAGATCGGTCGTAAAGGTCAGCCGACCGGCATTCACATTGGCCGCCACCAGCGTGTCAAGCCCGGGCTCAAAAATCGGCATCCGCCCGGCCTTCAGCGCATCAATCTTGCCCGCGTCCTTGTCAACGCACACCACATCATGACCAAAATCTGAAAAACACGCCCCCGAAACCAGACCAACATAGCCCGAGCCGATCATCGTAATCCGCATAACCCAAAACCATCCCGATTATCGAGCCGCCAACCAGACAGCCCACCAGCCAGACGACGCCCTCTAGCGCAACCACGCCGGATTACCAGACAGCGCACCACCTTGTCCGTAACCCAACCGCGATCAGGATATTCAGAACAATAGTTTACGCAACGTCAGCCGCACGGAACGCCCCAGCGGATCAAGATAGGCCGGTTGATAACTGATTGGCGTCACGCCGGTTGCGTCGGTAACGCGCTGGCGTTCATTGAACAGATTATCGACCGAAACCACAATGCGCACGCCGCGTGCCCAGGGGTTTTTCTTCACCAGATCAAGCCGCTGCCCCAGATCGGCGAACAGCCGGAAATTGACGGTCGCCAATGAGGAGAAATTGAGCGTGTCAGGGGTGGCCGGGGTGCCACCCACCACGGTGGTTGCGGTGCGATAATTGGCCGAAAAACGCAGGCCGATGCCGTTATTGTTATAGCCCGCCTGCGCCTCCAGCTCGTGCCGCGGCTGGCCACCGCCATTGCCGATCGTATCGCCGTTCAGCAAATCGAGCATGGGGCCCGCGGCACCGATCTGCACCTGGTTGGTGAAATGAATGGTATCATAAAGCGCAAATTGCAGGCGACCGCCACCCTGCCC
>JAKFUX010000035.1:0-28077 GCA_021732465.1 Sphingomonas sp. | reverse complement strand
ACTGAACAACGTCGCACCCGCGTAATCTGCTGTTGTTTGCGAAATCGAACAATACTCGGTCACGCAAGCGCCGATGCTACGTTGTCATCGGCCTGAAAACGCGGGGCAGATCAACCGGTTGATGAAATCGGCAACGAATGTGCCCGATCCGCGGGGAACCAACACTAGTTGAACTGGTTTGACTCAGATCAAGAGCAGTGATGCCGCAATGCGCCAACTTGGGCGTGTGCGAACCAGGGGGTAAATGATGGGATCAACAGTAGCGCGCTCGGGGGTGTGGCTCGCACTGGCGTTCGTCGCCGTCGGGTGCGCGATAAGTGCGGCTGATCCGGGATTTGCCGTTCACATGACGATCTTTGCGCTGGCGGGCTTTATCGCCGCCATCGCGACGATGCGGCAGGCTGATTACGGCGGTGCGCGCGTTCATGACACCAGCCGCTATTATGACGATGTCATCCGTTGGGGCGTCATCGCAACGGTGTTCTGGGGCGTGGTGGGTTTTTCCGCCGGCCTGTTCATCGCGCTGCAGCTTACATTTCCAGTGCTCAATTTCTCCAACGAATTCACCACTTTCGGCCGGTTGCGGCCCCTGCACACGTCAGCGGTGATCTTCGCGTTTGGCGGCAATGCGCTGCTCGCGTCGAGTTTTTACATCGTGCAGCGCACCTGCCGTGCGCGATTGTTCATGCCCGCGCTGGCCCGCTTTGTTTTCTGGGGATACCAGCTGTTCATCGTGCTGGCCGCGACCGGCTATCTGATGGGCGTCACCGAGGGCCGCGAATATGCCGAGCCCGAATGGTATGTCGATATCTGGTTGACGATCGTCTGGGTCAGCTATCTGGCGGTGTTCGTCGGCACGATCCTGAAGCGCAGCGAACCGCATATCTATGTCGCCAACTGGTTCTTCCTGGCGTTCATCATCACGGTCGCGATGCTCCATCTGGTCAACAACCTCAGCATGCCGGTGTCGTTCCTGGGTTCCAAATCATATTCGGCGTTTTCGGGTGTGCAGGATGCGCTGACCCAGTGGTGGTACGGCCATAACGCGGTCGGATTTTTCCTGACGGCGGGCTTTTTGGGCATGATGTATTATTTCGTGCCCAAACAAGCAGAGCGCCCCATCTATAGCTACCGGCTGTCGATCGTGCATTTCTGGTCGCTGATCTTCCTGTATATCTGGGCCGGGCCCCACCACCTTCATTACACCGCGCTGCCCGATTGGGCGCAGACGCTGGGGATGGTGTTTTCGATCATGCTATGGATGCCCAGCTGGGGCGGCATGATCAACGGGCTGATGACGCTGAACGGCGCGTGGGACAAGGTGAGGACCGATCCGATCATCCGGATGATGGTCGCCAGCCTCGCCTTTTACGGCATGTCGACCTTTGAAGGGCCGATGATGTCGCTGAAGACGGTGAATTCGCTGTCACATTACAGCAACTGGACGATCGGCCATGTCCATTCGGGTGCGCTCGGCTGGAACGGCATGATCACCTTTGCCGCACTGTATTTCATGACGCCCCGGCTGTGGGGGCGCGAACGGCTTTATTCGCTGCGCATGGTCAACTGGCACTTCTGGTGCGCCACCCTGGGGATCGTGCTTTACGCATCGTCGATGTGGGTGGCGGGGATCACGCAAGGGCTGATGTGGCGCGAATATGGGGCCGACGGCTATCTCGTCTATTCCTTCGCTGAAGTCGTCGCCGCGATGCATCCGCTCTACCTCATCCGCGCGCTGGGCGGGGTGATGTATCTGGCGGGCGCGGTGATCATGGTCGTCAATATCTGGATGACGATTGCGGGCAAACTGCGCCGTGAAGCGCCCCTCACCGAAACCCCGTTCGATGCGCAGCGTGATCGCCCGATCATCGCGCAACCCACAGCATAAGGAGGGATAACCAATGGCTACCAACCTCCTGCACCGCCACAAAGTGATTGAGCGCAACGTGACGCTGCTTGCCGTGCTGGCGCTGATCACGGTCGCGATTGGCGGCATTGTTGAAATTGCCCCGCTGTTCTGGATCCAGTCGACGGTCACCAGGGTAGAGGGCGTGCGGCCCTATACCCCGCTAGAGCTGGCCGGGCGCGACATTTATATCCGCGAAGGCTGTTATGGCTGCCACAGCCAGATGATCCGCCCGTTCCGCGACGAAGTGGAGCGTTACGGCCATTACAGCCTGGCAGCCGAGAGCATGTATGATCATCCGTTCCAATGGGGATCGGAGCGAACCGGCCCCGATCTGGCGCGCGTCGGTGGCCGTTATTCGGATGAATGGCATGTCCAGCATCTCACCAATCCGCAAGCAGTAGTGCCGGAATCGATCATGCCGCCCTATGCTTTCCTTGCGGATCGCGAACTCGACGGCAAATCAATGGCCGCCCATCTGGTCGCGCTGCGCCGGGTTGGCGTCCCGTATAGCGACGAGGCAATTAAACAGGCGGCAGCCGATGTCGAGACGCAGGCAACCGGCGAGGGTGACGTGGCCGGCCTGCAAAAACGATACCCCAAGGCGCAGGCGCGTGACCATGATGGCGATCCCAAACGCGTCACCGAAATGGATGCGCTGATCACCTATCTTCAGGGCCTTGGCACCCAGGTCGATTTCAAGGCGGCGGCCCCTCAGGAGCAGGCAAAATGAGCTATGATGCGATGCGCCATTTTGCCGACAGCTGGGGTCTGGTGATGATGACGGCGATGTTCCTCAGCTTCGTCGGCTGGACCTTCCTGCCCAGCGCTCGCGTCGCGCATGCCCGCGCTGCCACGATGATCCTTGAAGATGAGGAGCGGTCTGATGGCTGAAGCACCCCGCATTCCTCCCGCCCATGCCGGCAAGCCCGCGGTCGATGCCCCGACAGGCACACATTTTGTCGGGCATGAATGGGATGGGATTCAAGAACTCGACACGCCAATGCCGCGCTGGTGGTTGTATATTCTATATGCCACCATCGTTTTCGCGATCATTTATGTCGTGCTTTACCCTGCCATCCCCACGCCATCGGGCGGCACACCAGGGCTGCTGGGCTGGTCAACGCATGGCGAGCTGGCAGGCGATCTTGCCGCCGAGCAGAAGCGCAAAGGCCCCATGCTGGCCGCGATTGCGCGCACCCCCATTGAGCTGATCGCCAGCAACCCGCAATTGCTGCGCGCGGCAGAGGAGGGCGGGCGATCCGCATTCAAGGTCAATTGCGTTCAATGCCACGGTGCCGGGGCGGCGGGTGGCAATGGCTATCCAAATCTGAACGATGATGACTGGATCTGGGGTGGTGACCCCGCCGCGATCCAGCAAACCCTGGCGCACGGCATCCGCCAGCCCGACGATACAGCAACCCGGATGTCGCAGATGCCCGCCTTCGGGCGTGACGGCATTTTGACGCCGGTGGAGATTGCCGACGTCACTTCCTATGTCCGTGTCGTGTCGCATCAAGAGCCGATGACGGCGAGTGGCCGTCGCGGCCAGGCGTTGTTCGCCACCAACTGCGCCGTCTGCCACGGCGACAATGCAGCGGGCGGGCGCAGCGTTGGCGCCCCCAATCTGACAGATGCCATCTGGCTATATGGCGGCAGTCGCGACAAGTTGACCCAGACGATCACCAATGCACGCTATGGGATGATGCCCGCGTGGAACACGCGGCTTGATCCGGTGACGATCAAGATGCTCGCAACCTATGTCCATTCGCTGGGCGGCGGCGAAGCACCGCCCGCGCCCGTGCAGCAGGCGGCCAATGTCCCACCCAATTGACCTGATCGAACAAGAGCCGTTTTTCGAGGCGCGGCGTGAGGTTTTTCCCAAGGCGGTGCACGGATCATTCCGCCAGCTGAAATGGGCGATCATGGTGGCGACGCTGGCGGTGTATTACATCACGCCGTGGCTGCGCTGGAACCGGGGGCCATATGCGCCGCATCAGGCCGCGCTGGTCGATATTGCCCATCGGCGTTTCTACCTATTCTCCATCGAAATCTGGCCGCATGAATTCTATTATGTCGCAGGCCTGCTGATCATGGCGGGGATCGGGCTGTTCCTGATCACCTCTGCAGTGGGGCGGGCATGGTGCGGCTATGCCTGTCCGCAAACGGTGTGGACCGATTTGTTCGTTCATGTCGAACGGATGATCGACGGGGATCGCAACGCGCAATTCCGCCTGTCAGCAGCGCCCTGGACCCCCGCCAAAATCGTTCGGCGCGTGACGAAGCACGCGATCTGGCTGGTGATTGCGGCGGCGACCGGCGGGGCGTGGATTTTCTACTTCGCCGATGCGCCCACGCTCGCTTATGCCTTTATCACCGGTACGGCGCCATTCATCGCCTATGCCACCGTCGGCGTGCTCACCTTCACCACCTATACGCTGGGCGGGCTGATGCGCGAGCAGGTGTGCATCTATATGTGCCCGTGGCCGCGCATTCAGGCGGCGATGATGGACGAACAATCGCTCGCGGTAACCTATAAGGCATGGCGCGGAGAACCACGTGGGCGCGGGGTAAAGCGCACGCATGATCTGGCCGAGCTTGCCAATGATCCAGCCGCACGCATGGGCGATTGCATTGATTGCAACGCCTGTGTCGCCGCCTGTCCGACCGGCATCGACATCCGCGAGGGATCACAGATTGGCTGCATCACCTGCGGGCTGTGCATCGATGCTTGTGATGACATCATGGCCAAGGTCGGGCGCCCGGCTCGCTTGATTGGCTATACCAGCGAAGCCGATGAAAAAATTGCGCAGGCAGGCGGCACACCCAAGCCGCCGCTCAGCCGATTGTTGCGCGCGCGCACGTTGCTGTATTTCATGGTGTGGGCCGGAATCGGGCTGGGGATGGTGTTCGCGCTTGGTAATCGCGCGCGGATTGATCTGTCGGTTGCGCAGACGCGCAATCCGCAATGGGTGCGGTTGGCGGACGGCCAGATCCGCAACACCTATACGATCAAGGTCCGCAATATGGAGGGTCGCCCGCGCAATATGGAGATTTCCGTGGCCGGGCTCGCGGGCGCGGCCTTGTGGGATGAACATGGCGATCGCCGTAGTGCCGCCCAAAAGGTGGCGCTGCACGTGGATGCCGATCAGGTTCAGGCCGTCCAGCTGTTCCTGGCCGCACCCGGCGTGGGGCCTGAGCATCAGGACATCGCCTTCACCGTCCGCGCCACCGATGCAGAGGGCGGCACCGCGCATCAAACAACGCGCTTCGACCGCCCCGATACCGAGGAGCATGACGAATGACCCGCCCCTTCACTGGCTGGCACATGCTGGCATTGATGATTGCGTTTTTCGGGCTGGTAATCGCCGTCAACGTGCTGATGGCGCGCGAAGCCATTGCCACTTTTGGCGGAACCGTGGTCGACAACAGCTATGTCGCCAGCCAGCGTTTCAATGGCTGGCTGGCCGCCGCGCGGGCGCAGCAGGCCGTGGGCTGGCGCGCGACACCTAGTGTTGATGGCCGCGGGCGGCTCCATCTGCTGCTCGTCGACGCGCAGCAGACGCGTGTCGTTGGGCGCGTGGCCGTTACCGCCCGTCACCCGCTTGGCGGGCTGCCAGACCGGGTGCTGACGCTGCACCGCGATGCCACGGGCTATGTCGCGGAACAGCCGCTGCCCAGCGGGCGCTGGCTGCTGCGGATCGACGCCACGGCGGCCGGCCGCACCGCGCATTTCGAAGACGAGGTGCGGTCATGAACGCGCTCACCGCGATCACCCCCGACGCGCGTCTTGTCGATACGCGATTATCTGTGGAAGGCATGCACTGCGCGGCCTGCATCGCCCGCATTGAAAACGCCCTCGGCAAGCTGGAGGGGGTGGCGACCGCGCGCGTCAATTTTGGCGCGCATTTGGTGTTCGTCCGCCACACGCCGGCGCTGCTGGACGATGCCATTATCAATACCGTCGAGGCACTTGGCTTTCCCACCCATATTGCAAGCGACGTGCAAGCGACGACCAGCCATGACGAAAGCCGCGCGCTGATGAAGGCGCTGGCGGTTGCGGGCTTTGCCGCCATGAACGTCATGCTGTTGTCGGTTTCCATCTGGTCAGGCGCCGAAGGGCCGACGCGGGATATGTTTCACTGGCTGTCGGCATTGGTCGCGATTCCCGCCATCGCCTATGCCGGTCGCCCGTTCTTCGTCAGCGCCGCGCGGGTGCTGCGGCGCGGGCACACCAATATGGACGTGCCCATCTCGATCGGCGTGCTGCTGACGACGGCGATGAGCGTTTATGAAACCGCAACCGGTGGCGCGCACGCCTATTTCGACGGCGCGATCATGCTGTTGTTCTTCCTGCTGGCGGGCCGTTTCCTCGACAGCGCCATGCGGGCACGGGCAGAAGACAGCGTCGGCGCGCTGTTGCGCCGGGTGCCGGCCGACGTGGATGTGCTGATGCCCGATGGCCGCACCGAACGGCGGCTGGCGGCAGAGGTTGCGCCCGGCATGCGCGTTATCGTGGCCGCGGGCGAGCGGATTGGCGTCGACGGCATTGTTCAGGCGGGCACGGCAAATATCGACCGCGCGCTGGTGACGGGCGAAGCTGCCCCGGAACGCGTCGTCCCCGGCGGATCAGTATTGGCGGGCACGATCAACCTTGATTCGCCGCTCACCATCCGCGTCACCGCAACGGGGATGAACACCGCCATTGCCGATATCGCCCGGTTGATGGAAAGCGCGGGGCAGGGCAAATCGCGCTATGTGCGTATCGCGGACCGCGCATCGCGGCTGTATGCGCCCGCCGTCCACAGCCTTGCCGCGCTCAGCTTCATCGGCTGGATGATTGCGGGGGCCGGGCTGCACCAATCGGTGATGATTGCGGTTGCCGTGCTGATCATCACCTGCCCCTGTGCGCTGGGGCTGGCGGTGCCGATTGCCCAGGTTGTGGCTGCAGGCGCATTGATGCGTGCTGGCATTTTGATCAAGGACGGATCGGCACTGGAGCGGCTGGCGGAGGCGGATTCGGTGCTGCTCGACAAAACGGGCACTATCACCCTGGCCAAGCTGACGCCCGTTTCGGGCCTGCCTGATGATCTGGCGGAGCGAGGCGCGCTGCTGGCGCTGGCGCGCGCAAGCCGCCATCCGCTGGCACAGGCCATTGCCGGGGCATTGGGGGATGCGACGGCGCCGGGGGTCACCGATCTGGCCGAACATCCCGGCACGGGGGTTTCAGCGCAGATTAGCGGCGTCGAGGCGCGATTGGGTCGGCCAGACTGGCTGGGCATCGACGCGCCGGATACGGCGATCGTCACGGCATTTCGTCTGGGCGACGCGGCCGCGCATGTGATCACCTTCGCCGATCATCTGCGCGACGATGCGCCCCAGGCCATCGCGCAGTTAAAGGCGTTGGGGTTTGCGCCGGTGATGCTGTCCGGCGATCGCCCCGCGCCCGTTACGGCGCTGGCGCGCAAGCTGGGTATCATGGGCGTCCCCAGCCTGTCCCCCGCCGACAAGTTCGCCTTCATTGATCGGCTGGGCGCACAGGGAAAGCGCGTGCTGATGGTGGGCGATGGGCTGAATGATGGCCCGGCATTGAAGCGCGCGCATGTCGCGATGGCACCCGCCACCGCAAGCGATGTGGGGCAGTTGGCCGCAGACCTGGTTTTCTTTGGTGAAAAATTGCGCGCGGTGCCCGTGGCGATTGTCGCGGCGCGCCGGACGATGGCGGTGGTGCGCCAGAATTTTGCGCTCGCCATCGGGTATAACGTGCTTGCGGTGCCGCTGGCGATCATGGGGCAGGTGACCCCGCTGATTGCCGCACTCGCCATGTCGGGATCATCGCTGGTGGTGGTGGCGAACGCGTTGCGGTTGCGTGGAGCGGCGAAATGACGGGACTGGCGATTCTGGTGCCCGTCGCGCTTGGGCTGGGGCTGGCCGGGCTGGCGGCATTTTTTTGGGCGGCACGATCGGGCCAGTTCGAGGATCTGGATGGTGCCGCATTGCGCATCCTGATCGATGATGATGATCAGGTTTGAGCGCCATCCTGGCGGCTGGCTTGCCGGCATTGCCTGTTTCGGGCTGACAATGGCGGCAATCCCCACTGCCGCCGACCCCGCAACCATGCTGCTGATCCCGATCTGTGGCGACCCATCGCACCTGATCGAGATACCGCTCGGCGATGGGCAACGCCCGCGTCAAGATTGCCCAGCCGGTTGCCATGCAATCTGTGCGCGACGTAATCTGCTGGAGGATGACGGTTACGACCTGTAAACCATACTAATTGTTCGCGCGATTCACCGTCCCGCTTCAATGGTTCAGGCTTGGTTGGCGACATGAATTCACGCGCTTATTTTCCGAATTAAGGGGGTCGGCAGTAACGCTCCGCGCCTCATGTGACGTTGCACGGGTTCTGCACGAGCAGCCCATCTCAGTTGGATGCTTCCTGCCATCGCTGGACGTTCCCGAGGGGAGAGCGCCGAGTCATCTCAGACTGCCTTTGGTCTCGCAAAGCGGGATGCAAAATTGGTCCGAAATACATTTATAAATGTAGCTTAAACGACTGAAAAATAAGGATGACATCAAGGTGGGGTGTTTCCCCCGCGGCTCCACCATTTCCCAAACGAAAATGATCCGGCAGACTGTTTAATCAACTTGGGCCAATCGCCAGGTCCATGCACCGATCCACGTTCCCCAGCGCCAACCACCCATCGCAACATGCGGTAGGCCGCCCGGCGCGCCACCACCAAACCCGGTGGATTCGGTGCGACTCGTGCTGACTCCTAGGTTTTTATAGACGCGAGTCGTCGGATTCGATACAGTTGCGTTAACCATAACGGTAACGGATATGACGATCGCGCCCTGGTTCCTGCTTGCCATCCTGGCCAATTTCGCAGGGTATGCCGTCTACCTGACGGGGCTCAAGCGGGAGCTTGTCCAGCCGAACCGGGCATCATGGCTGATCTGGAGCGCGGCAGTGCTGGTGGAAGCCAGCACCTATGCCGCTGTAAACCCCGGCGCCGCGCAAAGCGTGGTGTTTCTGATTTCCGCTGCTGCCTGCATCATTGTGACGATTGCCATCTGGCAACGATCTGCCTGGAGCCCGCCCACCCGCAGTGAAACGATCTGTATGGCGGCCTGCCTGGGGTCGCTGATGCTGTGGGCGATGTTCAGCTCTGCGTTTTGGGCGCATATGCTGGTGGTGGCAGCCGTGCCGATCAGTTTTTGGCCGACATGGGAAAGCGTGCAGCAAGACCGCGCCCGCGAGCGATCACCCGCATGGGGGCTGTGGACGGTCGGTGATCTCGCCACGCTGATCGTCGCCACGCGCACCGGCGATGTGGAAATTGGCAGCTATGCCTATATCCTGGTGGAGCTGCTGTGCCATGCCAGCGTGTGGTTCATGATTGGCCTTGCCACCATCAACCCCATCCGTTCGCTGGGTTTCCGCAACGGCAATTTCTATGTGCTCGACAAATATCGCCCAGCATCGAACCTGTTTTCGGTGGGCGAGAATCATCTGGGCAAGGCGGTGTTTGCCGCGATTGATTTTGCCGAGGGCGACCGGATCGTCAAATTCACCGGGCGCCGGTTCCGCGCTGATCAGGTGCCCAGCGTGATGCGCGGCGGGGGCGACCGGTTCGTGCAGGTGACGCCCGATCATTATATGGGGCCATCGGGCCGCATCGACGACCTGATCAACCATAGCTGCTCCCCCAATGCGGGCCTGCGTTTTACAGAAGAAGGGGTCGTGCTGGTCGCGATCCGCCCGATTGCGCCGGGGGATGAAATCAGCTGGGATTATTCAACCACGCTGGCCGAGAGCAACTGGCACATGATCTGCCAATGCCGCAGCGACGATTGCCGCCGCGTGATCGGCAATTTTGAAACGCTGACCCCTGAACGGCAGGAGTGGTTTCGCGCACGCAATCTGGTCGCGCCCTATTTGCGGCGGCGCGATGAGGTTGCAACCGACCAGCCGCCACCTGAGGTAAGGCTGGGCGCGGGATAGCGTTGATCGGCAGGGCAGCGGGAGGCCCGTTCCGTCCGGGTAAAACCGGCGCTATGCCGCCGTTGCAATCTTGGTCGGCAGCCCTTCGGTGATCGCTGCGTTGATCGCGAAATCCTTGGCAATCTCCCGTGCGGTCATTTTGGCCGACATCATGACAGAGGGCGTGCCACCGCCGGGTTGCGTGCCCTGGCCGACCAGATACAGGTTTGACACATCCTCGCTGCGATTGTGCGGGCGCATGAAGGCCGTCTGCGTCAACACGGGCTCAACGCCGAAGCCGTTGCCAGCGTGCGACGCCAGAACCTGTTCAAAATAATCAGGCGTGACAAAGCTTTGGTGGACAAGGCGCTCTTTCAGGCCCGGAATATAGCCGCGCTCATCAATGAAACGCAGCACCTTGTCGACAAAAACCGGCCCGGTCTTTTCCCAATCAATATCGCTTTGGTTGTTGGGCACAGGCACCAGCGTATAGGCGGCGTGATGGCCTTCTGGTGCCAGGCTGGGGTCGGTAATTGTCGGGATATGGAGGTATTGCGAGAAATCCGGGCTTAGGATTTTGCGGTCAAAAATGTCCGTCAGCAGCTCCTCATACCGTGGCCCCAGGATGATGTTGTGATGCTGAAGATCAGGGTCACCCGCCTGTTTTTTATATCCGAAGTAAATCACCAGCACGGACATTGATTGCTTGCGAAACTTGACCAGCGCATCGCGGTTGATCTTGCGGTGGGCCTTATCGACCAGCTTCAAATAGGTGGTTGCATAATCGGCGTTTGACACGACCAGATCAGCCGCCAGCTTTTCCCCCGATTGCAAGGTAACGCCGGTCGCGACGCGCTTGCCGCCCTGCTTGACGACATCAATCGACGCAACGCCTGCATTGAAGCGGATCGATCCGCCCATATCTTCAAACTTGCGGATCAGCGCGTTGACCAAAGCACCCGTGCCGCCCATTGCGAAATGAATGCCCCAGGTCTTTTCGACGAAATGGATCATTGCATAAATTGCAGGTACTTTTAGCGGGTTGCCACCAACAAGCAGGGGTTCAAAACTGAACACCTGGCGCATCTTGTCACTCTTGAAATATTTCCGAGTGAACGAAAAGAGCGGGCGAACCGCCCCCAATTTCAACAGATCGGGCACCACGCTGAGCATCGAGCCCAAGCTGCCGAAATAGGTGTACCCCAGTTCAAGGAACCCGCGTTTGAAGATGGCGCGGGCAGCTTCATGAAACTTCTCATACCCCTCCAGGTCTTCGGGGGCCAACCGGGCAATCTGTTCGCGCATCCGCACCGGATCAGCATCATAATCGAAATAGGTGCCGTCATCGAAATAGATGCGGTAAAATGGCAGGATTGGTACAATATCGACATAGCGGCTGGTGTTGGGGCCACCGCTGTTGCCGGACAGGATACGACGATTTTCATCAAGAATTTCGGCGGGAAAATCAGGTTGACCCAGATTGGCCTGGTCGACTTCAAGCGAGAATAGTTCTTCGATAAAATGTGGCACGGTAAGCACCGTCGGCCCCATATCAAACGTAAAGCCGTCCGCCTTGCGCACATAGGCGCGGCCACCCGGCGCATCCAAAGCTTCAACAATGCGCGTGGAAAAACCAAGGCTTTGCAACCGCATGGCGCAAGCGATGCCGCCAATGCCTGAGCCGATAACAATGGCGCTTTTGCGTTCCATAACCGTAACCTTACCCGCTTTGCATAAACCCTGGCGCGTTGAGATCGCGCGCGACCGGGTTGGTATGGCAACGGGCCTATGTCCGCAATGACGTATTAGGGTCGTATTGGGGATCGGGCTTCTGGCGGTTTATCGCCACGATGGAGCACTGATCGCTACGCGATTATTGTTTGGCCCTGCCGTCATCACCAACCCTGGTTGACAGTTTGCAGTGGACATTTGTGAATTCGAGCCTAGGCGCATTTTTCCTTGTCATTTTCGGCACATCCTTGCCGATCCTGTTCCCCCCAACCCGTTCGCACCGGCGAGCTGGCCATTTGCAAAGCCCTATCCCCCTGCATGTTGCACAATTCTGTTCCGGCGGTTGACCGGATTGACGCGGTTATTACCTGGGTTGACGGCGCTGACCCGGCCCATGCCGCGCGCCGTTCCGCCCATATGATCAAAAAGCCGGCGAATGAGAACGGTACTAATCCGCACCGCTGGGCGTGCAGCAATGAACTTTTGTACTGCCTCAGCTCGATTGCCAATCATGCGCCATGGATTGGCCGCATCCTGATCGTCACCGATTCGCAATGCCCTGATTTGAGCGGGGTGCCGGATAGCATCAGCGGTCGCATCGAGATCATCGACCATGCGGTGCTGTTTGCCGGGCATGAAGCGGCACTGCCCACGTTCAATTCGATGACGATTGAGAGCATGATCTGGCGGATTCCCGGGCTTTCCGAGCGCTTTATCTACTTCAATGACGATGTTTTTCTGGCCGGGCCAATTGCGCCATCGGATGTGTTTGCGGGCATGGCACCGGTGCTTCGCGGCAAGTGGGTTGATCTAAGCGGGTTGCTGCGTGATCCGGCCCGGCGGCATGATCCTGTAGCGCTGAACGGCTTTGCCCAGATCAACGCGGCGGCATTATTGGGCTATGATGCGACGCGGTTATTTGCCGGCGCGCATGTGGTGCATCCGATGCGCCGATCTGTCCTGGCGACGCTGTTTCAGCGCTATAATGGCGCGTTTTTGGCCAATATTGGTCACAAATTTCGCGATATTGGCCAGTTTTTACCGCAAACCTTGCACAATCACGCCTGTATTGCCGCAAATGACTGCGTTTTGCAGACAGTGGCTGATCATCTGCATCTGCGCAGCGGCGCCGTGCTCGATCTGCCGCTTGCCGATGTGCGCCGCTATCTGAAAACGGCGCTGCGGCCGGAGATAAAATTTCTGTGCGTGAATGATTTGCAGCAGGTGGAGGCAGCGATCCCCGATACCCGCCTGTGGATCGAGCGCGCGATTGCCGCCCGGCCAGCCTATGCGGCCAAATCATAGCGTCTGATGACTTTACGGTAATCCGTTCGTTCCGAGTCGTGCCGAGCGAAGTCGAGAAACCCCGCGCAGCGCGCGTGGCATGTTTCGCGACTTCGGCCCTAAGGCCGAAGCTGGGCCGTAGACTCATAAAAAGGGTCTGTCGGCTACCGACGACATTTCGGTCGTTGGCGCTGGCTCGACCGCTTTCCAAGAGCCGTCCTCCGCCGTGGACGCAAAGCCACATTTGCCCAAACACCCGAGAACGAACAAACGTCAAATCAGCCGCATGCTCATGAAGACGCTGTCGCGATCCGAGAACCCCATCCGCCGATACAGTTTCTCTGCAGGGTTCCCGGCCATCACTTCAAGGTGCAGCGCGCCGATAGCCATCGATCGCAACCAGTCGACGACGTTCTCGATGACCAGGCGGCCGAGCCCAGCGCCCCGCTGATTTTCCGCGATGTAAAGGTCATCGATAAAGGCGTCGCGCCCGCCCCATTCAATCGAATAGCCGAATGAAACGACCGTGTAGCCGACGATAGTGCCGTCGATCACCAGCTTCAGGATCGTGCCAAAAATGCGATCGAGCAGCAGATGCTCGATCGCAGCCTCGCCGCGCGCATTGAGCGGATGACCGTCTTCTGCGTGGAACAGGCGTGCCAGTCGCAGAATATCCGCACGATCGGCTCCGGTTGCGGTCTCAAGACGGTGCCCAAGCGACCCGATTGGCCTGGGGTCCGTAAGTTCAGTCATGACCGGCTGCCAGATCGCGAGGTGTGACTGCGGCGCTCTTAATGGCGGACAGCGCCTCGCCAGCGGTCCATAAGGCCGCGCCGAGCAGCGTCAGGTCCTTCAACAAGAAGCCCGCATCGGCCGAAGCGGGATCGAGACCCGGCGTGGTGAACAGAAAGCTGAGAGTATTTACCAGCGCAAACGCCGCCCCCAAGCTCCCCAATGCGGAGATGCGCGGCGCGAAACGCCGTGACGCGATCATCGATCCGAATGCGATCTCGAAAACCCCGATCAGCGCCGAAGCGCCCTGATCGCCCAAAAGTGGATTGAGCCAAAAAAGGAGCAAGCTGTGCTCCATCAACGGCTTGATCGCCTCCGCCTCCTCGGGCGTGAACTTGTATAGGCCAAGCGCCACGAAGAAGAACACGAGACTGTAGCGGAGGATGAACTGACCGGCCTTGAGCAGCGTGGCCTCATAACGTGTGAAGTTCAACATGGTATGTCCTATCCAAATCGATGCGGTTGAAGTTCGGTTTACCGAGCGCGCCGATTGCAGCGGGCCATTTGCTCGGCGTCGAAGGCCACGCCGTCGGCGGCAAACGATCGAAGCTCGCCGAACTTGCGGGCGACCTGCGCGCAAACGATCTCGGGACGCGAGCCGACGCGAGGCCCACGAAGGCCGTTTGCCGTGCGGTGCCAGATCGTATCGCCGATGATCGCGGAGTCGCGACCTTGGGGACTTGCCTCGACGGCGGTGTAGTAGCCGCTGTTTGGCCGCTCCGCATGCGCCGGTACGGCAAGCGGGATTAGCGTCGATGCGACAGCAACTGTGATGTTTTGACAGGTCCGAAACATAGTCTTTCTCCTCATATATATGCGTGGATCATACATATAGAGATTGCAATGTCAATGCGCGACGCATATATATTTTTCATGACCAAGCTTCGAACCGAAAATATCTTTGGTGCGCTTGCACTCGCGCTTTCCGACGACGTCGTTCGCGCATCCAGCGCGGTGGCACCGGAGGTAGGGCCAGCGGCTGCGGCAATCGTTTTGTTGGGGCACGAGCCGGGGCTGTCGATCGCAGACCTCGCCGTTGGCGTCGGCCTCACGCATCCTGGTGCGGTCAGGCTGGTGGATCGACTTGTCGCCGATGGCATGATCGACAGACGCCCTGACCCGACCGATGGGCGCGTGCGATCACTTCACCTTACAGCGTCTGGCGAAAACGCTTGCGAGTCAATTCTGAAGGCGCGCCGCGTGGTGGTTGCAAAGGCGATATCGCCGCTTACTGCTGATGAAATGAAGCAACTTGAGCATTTGTCGGAGCGTATGTTGAAAGCGTTGCTTATCGACGACGATCACGCACTGCGCGTTTGTCGTCTGTGTGATTATGCCTCGTGCGATCGATGCCCTGTCGACTCGGAACTGGCGCTACGGGCGTAGGCCTAGATGTAGTCGGGAATCTGCATCCGGTGTTCCACAGGACAGTCATCGGCTAACGTTTGCGGCCACAATGACGGCGCGAGATCTCTCAAACTGCACAGAACCAGCTCGTACCGTCCAGCAATAACATGATGAAGGCCGTCTACCTTTTTGAGTCGAAGCAGCTGCCGAGCAAGTCCGGAATGTCCGCTTTCGACAAGTTTGATCGGATAGCCGCCTGTCAGCAATCCCCCCAGTTTCGGTGGTCTAACCCACGTGCCAAAAGCCGTCGTTTACGGGTTGACAACCCAGTCCTGAGCGGCTGGCTTGCCAGCCAGGCGAAAGGCGCGACACGAACGATTTGGGTGGTCAGTCAACCTAAAGTCATCCCGCTCAACCCTAAGCAGCAATCGCCTTTGCGGCGGGTTCGGCCGGCGCGGCTTTCAGCGTCAGGATTGCGACGGCGCCCAGGCCCTTGCCCTGGCTCTCCAGCGCCAGCCCGCCTTCCATCGCGTTCATTGAATTGGCGCACCAGTGCAGCCCCAGCCCGCCCGATTTGTGGGCGCGGGTCGAATAGCCGCGTTGGAACAATGTTGCGCCCACTTCGGGGGAGAAGCCTTCGCCGTCGTCATGGATTTCCACGCGAACCTTGTCACCCAGCTGCGCCACCGCCACGCGGATGCTGCCGATGCCGGTCCCGCGGGCGGCGATGGCTTCTGCCGCGTTGCCGAACAAATTGCCGATTACCTGGCTCAGGATCACGCGGTTGGCCATGATGGGCCAGGGCTGCTCTGGAAAGCTGAAGGCAATCGACAGGTCGCTTGAATAGCGCGCGATGTTGGCGTTTTGCGCTACGATTTCGGTGATGTCGCACTGGTCGAGCGGGGGGCGTTCATGCGCCTGTGCCTGCTGCGTGCCGATGATTTCCAGCACATGCTGCATGGCTTCGCGCCCGGCCTCCAGCTGGCGGCGGCGTTCGGCGCGGTCGCTGGCCTCTGCCTCCACGGCTGCTGCGACAAATGCCGCAAGTTTTTGGCGACGCGCCGCCGGAATATCCTCCCGCGCGAGTTCGCCCACGGCGCGGTCGACAATCGCACGGTCGGTTACGCCATCATCGGCGATGCCGCGCGACAGGATGGTGCTGATCGGGTTCAGCGCGTTGCGCACATTGTGCATCACCGCGACCGCACTTTCGCTGCGGCCCAGCGCAAAGCTTTGTACTTCCAGCTGCTCGCGCAAATCCTTCAGCTGGCGCAGCATCGAATTGAAGCTGCGGCCCAGCGAGCCAATCTCGTCGCGGCGATCTTCCTCATCCAGTAGGCCCAGCGCGCCGGAGGCGGTGACGACCTGCATGTGCCGTTCCACGCGGTGGAGCGGGCGCAGCACCAGCCGGGCGATCATCCGCCGCAACACCATCAGCAGCACGCCCAACAACACGGTCGACCCGGCAATGGCCAGCACCAGCATGCGCTGGCCCAGGATGGAGACATCACGTGGCACGTTGAAGCTGACATTGGCAACGGTGTGACGATCAGATCCGGTGATCGGCACGGCGATGGTCATGTTGGTTTGGCCCGGCGTAATCGTCTCGCGGGTTGCCATATTGGCCAGATCGAGCCGCGCCTTTAGCTGCAGCAGCGTGGATAATTGGGTGGAGGTGAGCTGGCGCACCATCATCACATAGCCGCGCGGCGCGCCTGAGCCATCGCTGCGGCGAACCTGCGCCACGCCCATCGCGGCGACAATCGGCCCGAGCCGGGTGTAGAAGGCGGTCGAGCTTCGCCCGTTCAGGGCACGACGGAAATTGATTTTGCCGATCTGTTCGATCAGCTTTCGGCGCATGGCGGGCTGATCAGTCTCGCGGGCAAGATCCAGCCAGCGCGCGATGACGATATGGCCGTCATTACCGATATAGGCCATGCCGTTGACGTCCAGGTTGGACATGGCGAGCGTGGAGAAGGATTCCTGTTCGAACTTTGCAGACGGCGCGCCCATATAATCATAGCTGGAATTCCAGTCGCCATAATCGCGAACAGCGGTTTCCACTTTTGAGATATATTCGGCCAGCGCCGCACGGGTGCGCTCCACATGCGCGCCCACCGATGCCGCTTCAAGCTGGTTGAAGCTGGGGGTGATGACGCTGGCGAGCAGCAAGGTGATGGCCAGCGAGCCGAGCAAGCCGACCGCCGTCAAAATCAGCAGCAATTTGGCGCCAAGCGATCCCGGTGCGCGGAGTTTGCCCCCGAACATCGTCCGCCCCGATCCTGCAACCGTCATCAGCCGTGGGTCCCGTTACCCGCTTGTGGCCCGGATTCGTAAAGGGCAGGGCCATCGCCTGGATCGTCTTTGCCCACCACAAAGCGGGCATCGGCCATTTTGCGGGCGTCGACCGCATCAATGGGACGCGAGAAGAAATAGCCTTGAAGGTGCGATGCCCCAGCCAGGCGCAATGCCTGTACCTGTGCGTCGGTTTCCACGCCCTCTGCAATCACGCCCAGCCCCAGCGCGCGGCCAAGGTGGATGATCGAATGGACGATGGCAGCACTTTCGCGCTCACGGCCCATGCCATCGATAAAGCTGCGATCGATTTTCAGGCAATCAAGCGCGAATTTGCGGATGTTGTAGAGGCTGGAATAGCCCGTGCCGAAATCGTCCAGCGCGATGCGGAACCCCATTTGCCGCAGCTTGTACAGCGTATCGGCAGCACGGTCCGCATCGTCGAAGATCGCGGTTTCGGTAATTTCGATCTGCACCCGCGCGGGGCTGACGCCTGCCTGTTGCACGCGTTCCATCACCCGACCGACAAAATTCTGACGGCGGAACTGCCGCGGCGAGAAATTGACCGATACATATTGATCGGGCCAGTTCTTCACCTCTTCAAGCGACTGATCGAGCACCCAATCACCCAGTTCGTGGATCAGGTTGCTCTCTTCGGCAATCGGGATGAACAGGCCCGGTGAAATCGGCCCGAATTCCGGGCTGTTCCAGCGCAGCAATGCTTCGAAGCCGACAATCTCCAGCTCTTCGCGGGCCAGGATCGGTTGATAGACCAGCTTCAATTCGCCAGCGGCAATTGCCTTGCTCAGCCCGCTTTCAATCTGGCGGCGGAAGCGGATGCTTTCGTCCATGCTCTCATCAAACGGGCGCACCACGCCGCGACCAGCGCGCTTCGCCTCGTTCAGCGCCAGATCGGCGCGCCGCATTACGTCCACCGGATCGCGGACTGGCTCTGCTTCTGTAACGACAACGCCCATCGATGCGCTGGCCTGAATCGAATGGCCAAACACCTTCAGCGTCACCGAACAGGCGCGCAGCATCAGCTCGCACGCCATGACGGCGGCTTCTTCGCCTGGTGTATCGAACAGCACGCCGAATTCGTCGCCGCCCAGCCGGGCAACGATGCCGCCGGGGGGCACCGACCCTGCCAGCAACTGATAGACCGAACGGATCATCTCATCACCCGCCAGATGGCCCAGCGTGTCATTCACCAGCTTGAACCGATCAAGATCGAGCATCGCGGTGGCAAAGCGTTCCTTGCCGCGCGACCGCTCCGTCAGCGCGCGCAGGAAGGCGAGCCGATTGGGTGCTTCGGTGAGTGAATCATGATTGGCGATGTGGACCGCATGGCTTTCATTCGCGGCGAGTTCTGCGCCTTTTTCTTCCAGCATCACGACCTGGTTGGCGAGCATGCGGCGCGCCTCTGCCAGTTCGATATCCAGTTTCCAGCGGCCAGACAGCGCGGTCGCGGTCTGCACCACTTCGGCAACTTCGAATGGCTTGGCGATGTAGAAAATTTTGTCCGCAGGGCCAGCGGATTTCGAAATCTCGATGGGGGAGAAATCCGAAAATCCCGTGACGATGACGATGTTGATGTTGGGATCAAGCTTGCGGATGCGCGTGGCGGTTTCCTTGCCATCAATGCCGGGGGGCATGCGCACGTCGATGAACGCGACCGAGAACGGATCGCCATCCGCGAGTGATTTTTCCAGCGCGGCAACCCCGTCCAGCCCCTGCATCGCATGGGTCAGCTCAAACGCCATGGCTTCAGCGTCTGCTGTGGGGGCGGGGGCATCATCATCACCGAACAGATCGGCGGCCATGGCGGACAAGGCCGCAGTGTCGCCGTTCCTTTTGGGCGCAAAGCTTTGGCGATAGGATTCATGCATCGCCGGTTCGTCGTCTACGATCAATATGCGCACCGGGCACTCCCGTTTCTGGTTGCCCCAACCATGCGCGGCTTGTGGTTAAATTTGGGTTACTCCACCGTCACGGACTTCGCCAAATTGCGGGGCTGATCGACGTCGGTGCCTTTGAACACCGCGACGTGATAGGCGAGCAACTGAATGGGCACCGCATAGACCAACGGCGCAATCAAGGGGTGCACGTGCGGCATCTCGATCGTGGCGATCGTGTTTTCGCCTGCCTGCGCAATGCCGGCGGCGTCGGAGATGAGCACGACCTGCGCACCGCGTGCCTGCGCCTCCTGCATGTTGCTGACCGTCTTGTCGAATAACGGGCCTGATGGGGCGAGCACGATCAGCGGCACATTATCGTCGATCAGCGCGATGGGGCCGTGCTTCATTTCGCCGCTCGCATAGCCTTCGGCATGGATATAGCTGATTTCCTTCAGCTTCAGCGCGCCCTCCAATGCCATCGGATATTCCGGGCCGCGGCCCAGATACAGCACGTCGCGCGCCGCCGCGATCTTGGGGGCCATCGCGGCGATTTCATCGTCATGGCCAAGCGCATGGTTCATCGCCTCGGGCACTTCGCGCAGATGGCGGACGATTTCACGCTCCACATCCAGCGTCAGCAGCCCCTTGGCGCGCGCCAGATTAATCGCCAGCGCCGCCATCACCGCGAGCTGGCAGGTGAACGCCTTGGTCGACGCGACGCCGATTTCCGGCCCGGCATGGGTGGGCAGCAACAGGTCCACCTCACGCGCCATCGAACTGGTCGGCACGTTGATGATCCCCGCCGTCGTCAGCCCCGCCGATTTCATGTGGCGCAGTGCCGCCAGCGTATCCGCCGTCTCGCCCGATTGCGAGATGACGATGCCCAGCATGTTCGGCGTCAGTACCGGATCACGGTACCGAAATTCGCTGGCGACATCTGCCTCCACCGGCACGCGGGCGAATTGTTCGATCCAGTATTTGCCGATCATGCCCACATAGCTGGCGGTGCCGCAGGCGACGATGGCGACCCGGTCAATCTTGGCCAGATCAAACTCCATATCGGGCAGCGCGACCTGCTCCTCGACCGGGCGCAGATAGCTGCGCAGCGTTTGGGCGACGACCAGGGGTTGTTCGTAAATCTCTTTCAGCATGAAATGCCGGTAATTGCCCTTGTCGATCAACTGGCCGGAAGCACCGGAATTGACGATGGGACGGGTGACGGGCTGGTTTTCGCGATCGAAAATTTCAACGCTGGCCCGTTTGATAACGACCCAGTCGCCCTCCTCCAGATAGGCGATTCGCTGCGTCAGCGGGGCGAGCGCGAGGGCATCTGACCCCAGATAATTCTCGCCGCCACCCTCGGTAGGGCCATAACCAACCGTCAGCGGCGCGCCGAGCCGGGCACCGATCAACAGATCAGGTTCGGATTTGAACATCACCCCCAGCGCAAACGCGCCGTGCAGCCTGGGCAGCACATTGGCAACGGCATCGCGCGGTGAAGCGCCGCGTTCAATCTCGCGCGCGATCAGGTGGGCGACGACTTCTGTATCGGTCTGGCTGAGGAACTGGCGGCCATCGGCGATCAGCTCTTCGCGCAGTGGCTTGAAATTCTCGATAATGCCGTTGTGAACCAGCACGACATCGTCAACGATGTGCGGGTGCGCGTTATCCTCGGTCGGTGCGCCATGGGTGGCCCAGCGCGTGTGTGCGATGCCGCTGTTGCCGGGCAACGGCTCTTCTGCGAGCCGCGTCGCCAGATTGATTAGCTTGCCTTTGGCGCGGCGGCGATCGAATATGCCGTCACGCACCGTGCAAATCCCGGCTGAATCATAGCCGCGATATTCAAGTCGCTTCAACCCATCGAGCAACCGGTCCGCCACGGGGCCCTGGCCCAAAATTCCAACGATGCCGCACATATTGTCTGTGTCTCCGCCCCTGGGGCTATTGCTTGTTCTTCTTTGCCGTCATCGCGTCACGAAAACGTTTTGCCCAGCCGGGGCGGGCGGTTTGCTGGCCGCGCGCGACGGCCAGCGCGTCTGCCTCAACATCGCGCGTCACCACGCTGCCCGCTGCCACAATCGCCCCGGTGCCGATGGTGACAGGGGCCACCAACGCGCTGTTCGATCCGATGAACGCGCCTGCGCCGATCACCGTTTTATATTTGAAAAAGCCGTCATAATTACAGGTAATCGTGCCCGCGCCGATGTTCGCGCCTGCGCCCACCTCTGTATCGCCCAGATAGGTGAGGTGGCTGGCCTTTGCGCCTGCACCGAGCACGGTTTTCTTCATTTCGACGAAATTGCCGACTTTTGACTTTTCGCCCATGACCGCGCCGGGGCGAAGCCGCGCAAAGGGCCCCACTTCAGCCCCTGGGCCGATGGTGGCCCCCTCAATGTGGCAAAATGCGTGGATCACCGCGCCGTCCGCCATTGTCACGCCGGGGCCAAAAAAGACATTGGGTTCGATGACGACGTCGCGGCCAACCACGGTATCGTGCGCGAACCACACCGTATCAGGCGCGATCAGCGTTGCGCCGTCGGCCATGGCCTGTGCGCGCCGTTGGGCCTGCCAGCGATCCTCAGCATAGGCCAGTTCGCTGCGGCTGTTGATGCCGATGACTTCATCCGGGTCGGTTTCCACCACGATAGCCCTGTCGCCATCGGCCAGGGCGATCATGACGATATCCGGCAGATAATATTCGCCTGCCGCGTTATCATTGCCCACGCGTGCAAGCAGCGGCCAAAGATCAGCGGCGCGCACTGCCGTAACCCCGGAATTGCACAGGTTCACCGCGCGTTCGGCGTCGCTTGCGTCCTTATACTCCACCATTTTGGCGATGCTACCGTCGGTGCCTGCGATGATGCGGCCATAGGCTTTTGGATCGTCGGGCCGGAAACCCAGCACGACCACGCGGGGGGCATCTTTGGCTTCCAATCGTTCGACCAGCCGGGTGATCGTTGCCGCCGCCAGAAAGGGCGTGTCACCGAAACAGACGATGACAATACCGTCGAAATCCGCCAGCGCCTCGCGCGCCTGTAGTGCTGCATGGGCCGTGCCGAGCTGTTCGGCCTGTACGGCGATTGTTACGTCCCGTGCGGCCACGGCGGTTGCAAGCTGTTCGCGGCCAACGCCTGCCACCACGACGCTGCGCGATGTGCCTGCTGCACCAAAACTATCGATCAGGCGCAGCAGCATGGGCTGCCCCGCAATCGGATGCAGCACCTTGTGAAGATCAGATTTCATGCGCGTGCCCTTGCCAGCGGCAAGGATGATGGCGGCAATTGGTCGCTTGGTCATCGTGCTCCCTCGGGCGCAGCGATGGCATGATTATGTTGCCAATTCCATAGCGATGCTGGCAGGCAGCGGTCATGACGAACGAGAAATCTGCGACGAACGCGAAATCTGCCATTGCCCGCCCGTTTGATATTGTCGGGTTCGATCTGGATGGCACGTTGCTGGATACCAGCCCCGATCTGCTGGCGGCGGTGAACGCGGTGCTGGGGCAGGCGGGCAGGCCGCTGCTGCGTGCTGATGAGATCAAGACGATGATCGGCGGCGGGGCCAAGCATATGCTGCAGCTGGGTTTTGAAGCGAGCGGCGGCATTGATGCGGTCGAATTCCGCACCCATTACAAGGCAATGCTGCGCCATTATGAAGCCAATGTTTCGGCGGGCACGCGCCCGTTTGACGGCGCATTGGCGGCGCTGGATGCGCTTGACGCGGCGGGCGTGAAAACCGCGATCGTCACCAACAAGTTTGAATCGCTGGCGGTAAAACTGCTGGGCGAATTGGGGCTGCTGGATCGTTTCGTCACCGTGATCGGCGGCGACACATTAGGAAAGGGCAATGCCAAACCATCAGCCGCGCCGATACTGGAGATGATTGATCGGTGCGGCGGCGGCAAAGCCGTGTTTCTGGGCGATTCGATTTACGACATCATGGCGGCAAAGAATGCGGGTATTCCCAGCATCGCCGTCAGCTTCGGCTTCCTGCACGGACCCGTCGAGGAATTGGGGGCCGATGCTGTGATTGACCATTATGATGAATTGCTGCCCGCGCTGGCCAGCCTGAGCGGTTGCCACCCGGCCTGATCAGCCGGGTGGCATGCCGCGATTGTTACTGCGACGGTTATTACTGCGACGGTGCAAGTTTGGTGTTCAGCACCCAGCCAACATTGTCGTTTTCGTCCGCCACTTCCCACCACAGGCCGTTCTGGTTGCCGGTTGGATACAGGATTGAACCGGGCGGCAGCGTGCGAATCGCCTTTGCGGTGGCAACCGGGCTAACGCGCATGGCGACCGGGCCCTGGGCCGTGAAGGTTTTCTTCGGTGCGGCCTGGGCAGTCCCCGCATCGCCGGGGCGGGAATAGCCGAGTTCGTCGACCATTTTGGCATAGGCCTGGATGAACGCCAGCGTGACGATGCGGCCAATATCGGTGTTTTCGTAACCGCCGCCGACACCGCCAGCGCCAAAGCCGCCCACGCCAAACACACCGCCGACTGCAAAGCTCGTGTCGCGCTTTGCGGCATAGCCATCAGTCACAGCGAGCGTTTCAGTGGTGCGGACATTGGTGAGCGTCAGCAATGTGTTCGCTTCCGACTTGCGCGACTTTATACCGCCCAACAGGCCGCCGAATGGCCCGCCGATAATCGCGCCGGCAACCGCGCCCGCCGCATTGCCGCTGACATTGGTGTTTGCGCCCTGAATTTCGGCGACCAGCACATAATCAGCGGCCTTGATCTGGCCCTGGCCGACATTCGATCCGCGCTGCAGCCCAAGCCCGCCGCCAATCGCGCGTTCCTGTGCGGCGGCATCAAGGCCCGCCCCGCGATCAACAATGTTGAAGCAGCCCGAACGCTGGACGAGCACGCGCAGCAGCCGGGCAGGCGGGGCCAGGCTGTTCTGCGTCCAGCCCGACGAATCCTGGCCGTCAACGATCGAAACAGTGCCATGTTTGGTCGCACAGCGTGGCACGTCGTTCATCGCGGCCTGTTGCAGTTGCTGGCCCTTGGATGCTTTGGCTTGCTGTGGGGGACGCTGTGCCTGGAGCGGGGCAGTTGCCACCAAAACCAGCGCCGCCGTCGTCATCAATTTTTTCACGGTCATTATCTTCCCCCAAGAGTCGTCAGAAGTACGGGTGGCATAGCTTTTTGGATGCGCGGCGTACATTGCCAAAAGCCCATTCGCACGCAAGGGTTCGGGCGGCGATGGTGACGGTGTTGACCTTTGGCGGGTGCGGCCCATAGTCTGAAGCTGATTTTCGACCCGACAGGAGATTGATCATGCTGCGCTTCACCGCCCCTGCGTTCGCGCTTGCCGCCCTGTTAAGCGCTGCACCTGCCAGCGCGAAAATCGTTGAATATCGGGCCGAATTGAACGGCCAATCGGGAACGATCAGCACGGGTTCGCCCGCCCGCGCCAATGCGATGATCAGCGTTGATACCACCCGCAAAACGGTGGCGGTGGACCTGGATGTCGTTGGCCTGTCAATGGACGCGCTATGGGATAATCTGGTCAAGGCGCCGATCGGGCCAATCCATCTGCACCAATATGCCAATGGCGACCTGGCCGATGCAAATAGCTCTGAACTGGCCTTTCCGCTGCCCTTTGGGCTAAGCTATTCACCAACACCCAATGGTTTTCGTGTCCGCACAGGATCGCGCGATTATGCCGGGGCAGTCGCGCCGCTGCCGCATAGCATCAGCTTTGATGCCTTTGTTGCTGCGCTGGAAAAGGGAACGGTGATTTTGAACATTCACACCGATGCTTTTAACGGCGGCGAAGTGAATGGCTTGGTGAAAAAGGCGGATAAATAACCCCGCCAGTCGGTGGCGTGCGTCGCTGGCGGGGCTGTCAGTAACCAGCGGTTGGGGGGAAATCGTCACCCCCTGCTTGTCGCCCCGCCCGCGGGGGTTATGCTGATCGCCATCCGCAACCACAGCAGAGCCAAAATCCATGCCCCAGCCTGCACCCACCGCTTCCTGGACGCCGCCGGAGGACAGCGGGGTTGTGATCCGCTGGCAACAGGCTGGCGGGATGTCGTTCGAACTGGCGGAAGCGGGGACGGGGGACAGGCTCGCCTTGTGCCTGCACGGCTTTCCTGAGCTGCATTATAGCTGGCGGTTTCAGATCCCCTTGCTGGTCGAACGCGGATGGCGGGTGTGGGCGCCCAATTTGCGGGGCTATGGCGGCACGGATCGGCCAGAGGGCGTGGATGCCTATCACATCGATCGGCTGCTGGAGGATGTTGCCGCGCTGATCGATGCCAGCGGTGCGCGTGAAGTGTTGTTGATGGCGCATGATTGGGGCGCGATTATCGCGTGGCAATTTGCGATCCGGCGGGTGCGTCCACTGGTCGGGCTGGTCATCATGAACGTGCCGCACCCGATGCCGTTCAAGCGTGAGCTGCGCAAATGGGCGCAATTGCGGGCGAGCTGGTATGTATTTTTTTTCCAACTGCCCCGGCTGCCTGAATGGGCGTTCGGGCGTCATCGTGCGCGGATGATCAGGCAGGCGTTCGTCGGCATGGCCGTGGACAAATCCCGGTTCCCCAAGCAGGTGACGGACACTTATGCCGCCGCCGCTAGCCGACCGGGCGCGCTGACCGCGATGATCAACTATTATCGCGCGGCCTTCCGATCCACCGGCGCGATGACTGCCGGGACGGGCAAGGTTGATGTACCCACGCTGATGATCTGGGGCGAAGAAGATACCGCACTGACAATCGGCTGCGTGGAGGGAACAGAGGATTATGTCAGCGACTTCCGGCTGGAGCGGTTGCCCGGCGTGTCGCACTGGGTGCAGCAGGAAGCGCCGGAAAAGGTCAACGCCATCCTGGGCGATTGGCTGGACAAGCGGCTGACTTAGCTGCCCCCCAAAGCCCGTATCCGCTTGGCTTTGCCCTTTGCGCCCAGCGCTGCTAGGGCGCAGACATCATGGCAACTCCGCTCGACCGCATCCGCAATTTCTCCATCATCGCGCATATCGACCATGGCAAGTCCACACTTGCTGACCGGTTGATCCAGCAGACCGGCGGGCTGACCGCGCGGGAAATGTCTGAGCAGGTGCTCGACAATATGGACATCGAAAAAGAACGCGGCATCACCATCAAGGCGCAAACCGTTCGGCTGCAATATGTCGCCAAGGACGGGCTGGAATATGTGCTCAACCTGATGGACACGCCCGGCCACGTCGATTTCGCCTATGAGGTTAGTCGCAGCCTGGCCGCGTGCGAGGGCGCGCTGCTGGTGGTGGATGCGGCGCAGGGCGTGGAAGCGCAGACGCTCGCCAATGTGTACCAGTCGATCGAGCATGATCATGAGATTGTGCCGGTGATCAACAAGATCGATCTGCCCGCCGCCGAGCCCGAAAAGGTGCGCGCGGAAATCGAGGAAGTGATCGGCCTCGACGCGTCGAACGCGGTGCTCACCAGCGCCAAGTCCGGCATTGGCATTGCTGATGTGCTGGAAGCGATCGTTACCCGCATTCCGCCGCCCAAGGGCGATGCCGATGCGCCGCTCAAGGCAATGCTGATCGACAGCTGGTATGACCCCTATCTCGGCGTCGTCATTCTCGTCCGCGTGATGGCGGGCACGCTGAAAAAGGGTCAGCTCGTCAAGTTCATGGCGACGGGCACGCAGCATCTGATCGACCGGGTCGGCTGTTTCCGGCCCAAGATCGAGCAACTGACCGAGCTTGGCGTCGGCGAAATCGGCTTCATCACTGCCCAGATCAAGGAAGTCGCGCAAACCGCCGTCGGCGATACAATCACCGATGTGAAGCGCCCTGCGCTTGAGGCGCTGCCGGGCTTCAAACTCGTCCAGCCGGTCGTGTTCTGCGGCCTGTTCCCGGTCGACGCCAATGACTTCGACAAATTGCGCGAGAGCATTTCCAAGCTGCGCCTGAACGACGCGAGCTTCAGCTTCGAGATGGAATCGAGCGCCGCGCTCGGCTTCGGCTTCCGTTGCGGGTTCCTCGGGCTGCTGCATTTGGAGATCATCCAGGAGCGGCTGACGCGCGAATATGATCTCGACCTGATCACCACCGCGCCATCGGTGATCTACAAGATCACCCTGACCTATGGCGGCGGCGAGATCGAACTCCACAACCCCGCGGACATGCCTGATCCGACCAAGATCGAGAGCATTTCCGAGCCGTGGATCGAGGCGGTGATCTATTGCCCCGACGAATATCTCGGCAGCATCCTGAAGCTCTGCCAAGACCGGCGCGGCATCCAGAAGAACCTCACCTATGTCGGTGGCCGTGCGCAGGTAACGTATGAACTGCCGCTCAACGAAGTCGTGTTCGATTTCTATGATCGGCTGAAGAGCATTTCGCGCGGCTATGCGAGCTTCGATTATCACCAGATCGGCTACCGCGAGGGCGACCTCGTGAAGATGAGCATCATGGTCAATTCCGAAGCCGTCGATGCGTTGAGCATGATCGTCCACCGTGGCACCGCCGAAAGCCGGGGCAGGGGCATGTGCGAGCGGCTGAAGGACCTGATCCCGCGCCACTTGTTCAAAATCCCCATTCAGGCGGCGATTGGCGGCAAGGTGATCGCGCGCGAGACGATTGCCGCGCTGCGCAAGGACGTGACCGCCAAATGCTATGGCGGCGACGCCAGCCGCAAACGCAAGCTGCTCGACAAGCAGAAAGAGGGCAAAAAGCGGATGCGCGAATATGGCTCTGTCAGCATCCCGCAAGAAGCGTTCATCGCCGCGCTGCGCATGGGGGATGAAGGCTAACCGCTCGTTTGCGCAATTGGCGGGGGCGGGCGCGGCTTTATAGCTGCTTGCGATCAAACCAACTCACCCCTCCCCTTTAGGGGAGGGGTGAGT